>CAZGHW010000037.1:20697-44232 GCA_964525695.1 uncultured Rheinheimera sp.
CTCGACCCGATGCAAAGCGGCGGGGCAGTCGGACATTGTGGTCGTAAACACGACTGGTTTTATTGGCTTGCTGCTGGCTGTTTTTTAAAAGCTTTCGCCTGTGGCGAGTATCTTTCTTTTGCTTCGCCAAAAGAAAGATACCAAAGAAAAGGCGACCCCGGATCGCTCGAAAGCCCGCAATAAAATCAGCAGTTTGAGGCGCTGGCGCAACTCGCAGTTCGCTAGCGTCGAACTGCTCAGACACTCGCCAGCTTAAAACCTCAAACCACTGATTTTATTGCGGCTCGCTCAACGGGGCTAAAAGCGTTGCGTCACTGTATGCCATATGCAGATATTCGATTTTCCCGAATGCCGAACCAAAAAATGACAGCAAAACAAACCATGAGTTATTTTTTCGCGTCTTGCGAGCACAAAACCTTCTTTCTCGTTCCCTGAACAACAACTAATGTTTATATCTTGTTGAAGTCAGACAAAAAAGCAGATAGCTTAAAATACCAATGATCATGAAAAACGGTAGGAACTTGCGGGTTCTTATCCGTTGAGAAAATACTGTTATATTTTTTGAGAGATCGAGCATGGAAGACATTGACCGATACATAATTGAAGCAATAAGACTAAGAAGAGCAGTAGTTTTGTATTCAGAACTCTTCGAGCATAAATCATCTGTCTCCGTGCTATCTGACAAAGCTGGAATGGCCTTTTCAATAATCCAACGTTCAATGCATGACGAGATTATTATTTCGTTATCAAGGTTGTTCGACACGGATTTCTATGAACATAAAAATCAAAAGTTCGAGTACTTGTCACAAAGAAACATCGTTCAAAAATATCAGGACTCTTTAACTGATTCGGCAAAGATGCATCGAGGCCAAACCGCTAGTCTAAAACAAGAAATCAATATTCAAGATTACCGAAACCTGAAGGTTGCTCACAACGATAAGCCTACTTTGGTATCAAGTGATGGCTCAGTAAAACATGGCATTTCATCAAGCAAAGTACTTGATCTGTTAGATCACTCTGTTCAGTTAATGTTATGTTTAAAGTCGACTCTTTCTAATCAAGCAGAAGTGAGTGTCCCAGTAGACCTAAATAACAAATTTGTGGGTGTTGGCAGTGAGTTGGTCGCTAAACTTCGGCAAATATAACAAGGCTAGCCAGCATCGCTCCCAGTGGTCGCTGGACCTCGTTTCACTCGGCCGCTGCTGGCGGCGTTAAATGCCAGTAATCAGAAAGTCGATAGCAGCGATAATCTCATCTCTGAAAGGGCTTAAGTCTGTGACTGGCTCGGCTAATATTTTGGCTGGAATACTCGCCATTTGTTGGGTAAGAACGACAAAGTCGCCTTGTTCAAGATGAACTGTTGGACACAAATGACTTGGTGTTTTTTTTTCTAATAAAGAGAGCGGTGTCAGTGGAATGACCAATCGAGTATTTAAGGTACTCAACAGCTCACTTTGCACGTCAACAAAATAGGGATAGGCCTTAGAGGTGTTATGGTCCAGATTTTTGTAAAGAATAAATTGAGACATCAGAATACTCGGTATGAATCAGAAAAAAGACCGTGTCTTTCAGTCAGCTCGTTGTAAGCTTGAATAGAATCAGCGTTCTGCGCTAACCATTCCGCTTTTAATCTGGAAGCAACTTCTTTTTCTAAAGCCTTTTCCATTGTAGCGGATAGATTGATATTAAGTCGTTTAGCTTCAGCAAGTAACTCACTGTTTAAGCTAAGGTTTGTTGCCTTTTTTGGTGCTTGCGCACTAAATGTGGTTCGCATAACGTAACTCCGTGCGTATGTTCGATGCGCATTGATTGTAGTGGCAATGATGGTATATAACAAATAAATTTTAGCGCCAGCAAAAAGCGCTGGCTGCGACGTCAACCCGCTGTGCTGCTGGCCGCGCTAAATTTGGGGTTAGAGTTACATGGTGATTTGGTGGCAAATTTAAAAGCGAAGCTCATCGAATTAGAAGAGCATTTATTTAAGGCACAGACCAGAGCTTCATACGGCGAATTGGATGCACTTATTGCGGATGATTTCACTGAAATTGGGGGGTCTGGCATTCGATTTGGCAAAAAAGAAGCTCTGGAGCGTCTGCCAGCAGAATTGCCTCCTACCATCAGTGCATCTGAATATGAATTGAGACATTTAGCGCCAAATTGTGCCCAGTTACTTTATAAAGCTGTCATGGTCAAAGGGGGTGAGACCACCGCTATTTACTCATTACGATGTTCAATATGGTCGCTGATAAACGGGAGATGGCAAATGATCTTCCATCAGGGCACCTTATGTAAACCATTTTAGTCAAAACCCTAACAAGGTCATTCATGATGCTCCTTACGATCGCCCGAGGCTCCCGTCGTGCGCTGATGGCGGCGTTAGCTGGGATTGCGTAATCTAAAAAGTGATACTATAGTGCCACTTTAAAGCGAGAGCAGGGTGAACCTATGAAAGTTGAGCTAGTTACCAATCTAAAGCGCCAGGCTACCAAGATTCTGGCAGATCTGCACTCGTCGAAAGAGCCCGTATTGATTACCGAGCATGGGCTGCCATCTGCATACCTTGTTGATGTGCAAGATTATGAATTCATGCAACGTCGGCTTGAGCTGCTTGAGGGGCTCTCTCGGGGAGAACGGGCTGTGCTTGAGGGAAGAACCTATAGCCAAAGTGAGTCCAGAGAGAAAATGGGTAAATGGCTGAAGTAATTTGGGCAGAGCCAGCCCTGCAAGAACTGGATGCTATTGCTGAGTATATTGCTTTGGACAATCCTGCTGCCACAAGCGATCTCGTGAAGGCAGTTTTCGATAAGACTGCACGGTTGGAGAATTTCCCTAAATCCGGGCGGATGCCACCTGAGCTACCCGATTCGGTATACAGGGAGGTCGTGGTTCCACCCTGTCGCATTTTTTATCGTGAGGATGAGCAGCGGGTTTTGGTGCTCTTTGTCATGCGAGAGGAGCGGCAGCTTCGTGCATTTATGCTTGGAAACCGCTAACAATCCGCGTCATTCGCGGTGTTCGCCCCCTACAACGCTCAGACGCGGTGCGTTATGGTTTGCGAGCAGGAGGTATCAGTGCAAGACAATGAGATCGGTGTTGCCTGGTTTCAACCTGAAAGTTGGGAACGCTTAAAGACAATCGCTGATGATCGTGCTTTTGGCGAAGCACAAATGCTTTAGCATTTGAACGGCTCTGCCGGCCCGGAGGGCAATGCCGCAGGCATTGATAAAAGAAAGATACTCGCCAAAGGCGAAAGCTTTTTCAAATCAGCATGCTGCAAGCTGGAGAACCAGTCTTGGTTACGAGCCCAATGTCTGACTGCCCCGCCGCTTCGCATCGGGTCGAGTCAGACCTACCGGGCGATTAACAGACCCCCGTCCTAGCCTGCTGCAACAACCGTTGCTGCCAAAACTCCACTGGGGCTGGTTTGCCGAAAAAATAACCTTGTTGTTGCTGGCAACCGAGGGTGTTGAGAAAACGGCGCTGAATATCGTTTTCGACCCCTTCGGCGATCACTGTCAGTTGCAAGGATTTTGCTAACTGAATGGTGGTGAACAGAATTTTCACCTGCAGTTTGTTATGCGGAATACCTTCGACAAAACGCCGGTCTATCTTCAGTGTATCGGCTGGTAAATCAACCAGTTGGCTTAAAGAAGCATGGCCGGTGCCAAAATCATCTATCGCTATGCTAAAACCATATTGACTGAGCGCGCGTAACCTTTTGTGAAATAGCTGCTGCTGCACTGCAATATTGGTTTCAGTGATTTCCAGCTGCAGCAGTTGAGTCAGCCAGGGGTGGTCGGCGCTGAGAGACAGCAAGAGCGCAAAAAAGTGATCATCCAGCACTTCAGGCCCAGCCAGATTTATTGCGATCGGTAACTCTAGATCCAACTGCTGCCATTGCTGCAATATTTCGACTGTGCCGGTCAGCACTGTTTTGGATAATTCAATGATCAGGCCATGCCGGCTGGCTAAATCGATAAAAACATCGGGCGCAATCCAGCTGCCTTGATATTGCCAGCGTGATAAGGCTTCAAACGCACAAATCTGGCCTTGTTGATCCACCTTGGGTTGTAGCCAGATCTGTAATTGTTGCTGCGCAATTGCGGCTTTGAGTGCAATCGCCAGTTCATAATCCTGCTGCAACTGGCTGGCCTGTTCGGTCTGATAATGCACTAACGGCTGATTGTGATCGGCCAGCTCCAATGCAATTTCGCATTTTTGTAGTAAAGTCGCGGCATCCAATTGGCGCAGCAGGTTGGTACTGACCCCGGCCTGATATTGCATCACCAGTGGTCGCCCCTCTAATGCTAAGACTGCGGGCAGTTGTTGCAGCAGTTGTTCGGCTTTTTGTCGTGTGGCTTGTGTGGCCGCTTGTTGTGCCAGCGAAAGGGGTAACATGACTGCAAATTTCACCCCCCTTAATCTGGCAAACAGTGCCTCAGCAGGTAAGGCTGCTTCGGCACTACGGGCAAATTGTTGCAGCACCTGATTACCAAAGCCATAACCAAATTGTTGATTGAGCGTTTTGATATGACCAAGCCGGATAATCAGCATCAGCACAGGTTGGGCCGGTTGTTGCAATAAACGCTGATCCACCAGCTCGCTAAAGTACTCCTGATTCGGTAAGCAAGTCAGCCGGTCATAACGCTGCCATAGACTTTGTTGCTGCTGTGACGCCGTCAGTTGCTGCTGCAGTTGATGTAAGGAGCTAATATCCTGTAACTGCACAATATGGTGGCGCTGCCGCGTTAACATCATATGTTTGAGCAGAATTTTAACTTGCGGTTGTTGTCGGAGCTGGCAAGGTGCATCCTGTTGCAACCAGAATTGCGGTTCCTGCAATTGTTCGCATTGTAATAACTGATTTAGATACAACGGCGGCTCAGCGTCAGGCAGGGCTAATAACTGCCGGGCGGCGGTGTTGGCTTTGATAATACGGCCATTTTGGCCACATAACAGCGTGGCTGAACCATTGTGTTCAAACAGCTCCTGATAAAAATCATGGCTTTGCGATAAGGTTTTATTCAATTGCTGCAGTTTACGGCTGTGGCGATGCAAGGTACTGAAAATGCGGGCTGTCGCCAGTGGTAAGCAAAAGTTAAAGAATAAAAACAGCAGGCCGTGCAGGTAACTGTGCGCCCCGGGTAGCGTGATATCGATACCGAGCCAATTGGTTGGGGGCTGATTGCGCAGTAAAAAAGCAAAAGGTAATAAATTCAGCAGCATACATATGATACTGGCGCGCAAAGAAAAAAACATCAGGGCTAATAACGGCAGGGTATAAATAAAAATAATGCCGAGTTTGGCCAGTTCAAACTGATTAATAAACAGCAACATACAGGCGCTGGCTGCCACCACCAGCAGCAGCAGGCCGCTGGCGCTGCTGCGCAGATGGCGGCGGGCAAAATATAACACACCGAATAAAGCGGCATAAAAACTGAGCAGGATCCAGATCACATGCCAGGCTTGCAGTTGCCAGGCGCGCCAACTGCTATGCAGCGCAATCCCCAGCACCAGTAATAAACCGCTGCTGACAATAATCCGCAACGCACTTTGTCGCCAGACAGCAGGATCTGCCACTTCCAGATCGGTCGGTCTTAACAGCAAATAATGTTTGAGCCTGTTCAGCACAGGATATCCTTCTAACAGCCCGGATATGAAAAAAGGTGTACCCTAACAAAGTACAAAGCTGCTTGTCTATGCAGTTTCGCTGAATAACTATGGTTAATTTTGTGCTGACAGCAGTTGCCGATAAGCGCGCTCTGTTAACAAATCGACAGTTTCCTCTTGTTCTGAGTAACAAATCACCACCTGGCCTTGTTTGATTTGCTGTAGCACCAGTGCGACTTTATCAGCCAGACTGAGTTCAGTGTCGCCATAATCAGTACCTTCTCGCAGCACAAAAGCTTCAATCAGCGCTTCCAACGTGGCTGGTGCCAGTTGTTGATAAGGGATCAGCATCAAAATACTCCTAAATGTTGTTGCAGGAAGGCGGGGATCACCTGATCCAGCCAGTAATGTGGCCGCCATGGCGAACCGCCACTGATAAAACCAACATGACCACCATAATCTGATAGCAGTAGTTGCAACAGCGGATTCAGTTCTTGCGGCGCAGGGATCACACTGCTGGCCAGAAAGGGGTCGTCTTTGGCGTGGATCAGTAGGCAAGGCCGGCAAATTTTTGTTAAAAAAGGCTTGGCACTGGCTCGTTGATAATAATCATCGGCATCACGAAAGCCATGCAGCGGTGCGGTCAACAGCTGATCAAACTGGCGGATACTGCGGATGTTCCCGACATCGGCCGGCGTCAGCTCGAGCGGAAAATCATCGTGCCTGGCCAATTTACGTTGCATGGTCTGTTTGAGCCGTTTCAGTAAATATTGCTGATAGACCCGGCTAAAACCCTGATTGATCCGCTCGGCACTGGCCGCCAGTTGCAGCGGAGCAGAAACTGCGACCGCGGCTTGTAGCGGATTGGCGGGTCCCTGTTCACCACAATACTTCATCAGCACATTGCCACCGAGTGAAAAACCAACGGCAGCCAATGGCGTGGTGGCATAACGCTGCTGCAGCAGTTGCAGTACATAAGCGACATCCCCGGTATCCCCGGAATGATAGGCTCTGGCTAGCTTATTGGCCTCGCCATGGCAGCCACGAAAATGCATCAATACAGTGGCAAAGCCTTGTTGTTGCAAGCTGAACATCAAACCCCGCACATAATGGCTGCGGAAGTTACCTTCCAGCCCATGCAGGATCAACACCAGCGGCTGTGTCTGTGGTGCTGGCTTTTGGCCCCAATGTAACATCAGCTCGTCACCATCCGGTAATGGTAGTAATTCAGCCTGGAGGGATAAGTCGCGGCTCGGTGCCAGATATTTCGCCAGAATGGTTTGTAAATGGCAGTTGCGTAACCACCAAGCCGGAGTAAATTCAGGTAAATCAGCAGCTTGCTGTCTAGTATTCACTGCTTGCAATTTAACCAATCCTCATCAACAATGCAATTCACTGGTCTAATCAGATCAAGGGCTCACTGCAGATCGCTGCATTCGTGCCAGCAGCCATTTCTGGGAGCCATTCTGGGGGCAAACATGCAAAGAAGACAGTTTATCATGCTTGGGCTGGCAACAGGAGCCGCGCTTGCGACCGGTGTCAGTGTCTACCCGATGTTGACAACCACCGCCGCCGAATCCCAACAGCAAGCGGCCTTGGTGATTGACGCGTTATTACCGGCGTTATTACTGGGTGCCTTGGCGACAGATCCTGTGCAACAGCAACAGCAACTGCAACAAACCCGGCAAGCAGTGCTGGATTTTATGCCGTTTTTAGCCAAAAGTAGCCAAGCTGAGTTGGCGCAGCTGTTTCGCTTATTGTCGTATCGTTTCAGCCGGCTGGCGCTGACCGGTCATATGTTGGCTTTGCAGGATCTGAGCATAGAGTTACGGTTGCAACTGCTGGAAAGCTGGCGCACGCATTATATACAGTTGTTGCAGCAGGCATTTCATGGCTTACGGGCATTATTGCTGGCGGCCTTTTATGGCCAGCCGGAACAATGGCCGGCGTTAAACTATCAAGCGCTGGAGTTTCGACCTTATGCATGATCTGATCAAACAAGGACTGGCCGCTGGATGGAAACATCTGGATGCCGCGACATTCAGCAGCGATCAGCAGTTTGAAGCTGATGTAGTGATCATTGGCACTGGTGCTGGCGGCGGCATGGCAGCAGAAATTCTGACGCAGGCCGGTTTAACGGTGATTTTGCTCGAACATGGCGCCCTGCATAGCAGCAGCGATTTTCGCCAACAAGAGCGCTGGGCTTATCCGCATTTATATCAGGATGGCGCCGCGCGCAAAACCAAGGACCAAGCCATTGCAATATTGCAGGGCCGGACTGTCGGTGGCTCGACCACAGTGAACTGGACCACCTCAATCCGCACGCCGCAGCCAACGCTGGATCATTGGCATGCTGCTTTTGGACTGGATTTTAGCGGTGAGCATAGCCTGACGCCTTATTTTGCCAAAGCAGAAGCCAGATTACAGATTAGCCAGTGGCAACTGCCGCCTAATGCCAATAACGAAGCGCTGCGGCGTGGTTGCCAACAATTGGGTTGGCAACATACCGTGATCCATCGCAACGTACATGGCTGTGCCAATCTTGGGTATTGTGGCATGGGCTGCCCGCTCAACGCCAAACAGTCGATGCTGGTGACCACGATTCCGGCGGCGTTGACCGCTGGTGCCACTTTGATCAGTCGGGTTTCAGCCCGGCAGTTGCTGTGGCAGGGTGATCAAGTCACAGGTTTGCTGGCGGTGCCGGTCGATGGCTGGTATCAGCCGGATCCACGCTTACAAATCCGGCTCAAGGCCAAACATTATGTGGTGGCTGGCGGAGCTATTAATTCACCGGCGCTGTTATTACGCTCCAAGGTGCCGGATCCGGCCGGTCGCCTTGGCAAAGGCACTTTCTTGCACCCAAGCGTGATATCCGGTGCTTTGTTTGCGCAAGATATTGCGGGTCATCAGGGCGCACCCCAATCGATTTATTCTGATCAATTTGTTTGGCCAGCCGGTCCAGAGATCGGCTTTAAACTGGAAGTTCCGCCGATCCATCCGGTGCTGATGGCATCAACCTTGACTGGTATGGCTGAGGTGCATGCCGATTTAATGCAAAATTTTAATCAGATGCAGGTAATGATCGCGTTATTACGGGATGGCTTTTCGCCACAAGCACCCGGCGGTCAGGTGCTGTTAGATGATGCCGGTGAACCTGTGCTGGATTACCCGCTCACTCCATATCTGTGGCAGGGCGTGCAACAAGCATATCTGGCGATGGCCGAATTGCAGTTTGCGGCAGGCGCCAAGACTGTGATGCCGGTGCATCAAAGTGGCCGTTTGTATCATAGTTTTACCGAAGCAAAAGCGGCCATTCTGCAGTTACCCTTAGCGCCTTATCAGGCGGCATTGGCATCGGCGCATGTGATGGGGGGTTGTCATATGGCGGCGACTGCGGCACAGGGCGTGGTAAGCCGGGAAGGACGGCATTTTCAGCTACAGAATCTGTCAGTTTTGGACGGTTCTGTCCTGCCAACCAGTTTGGGTGCGAACCCACAATTAACCATTTTTGGCTTGATTGGGCGAAATGCCAGCCTGTTGGCGGCGGAGTTAACCGGGCGCACAGGGCTACAGGCATAAAAAAACGCCGGGAGGTTGGGCCATTCCCGGCGTAGCATAATGATGCTTAGTGTTGTCGCAGGTAAAAAACGTGTCGAAAGCAAAGGTCTTCAGGGTCAAGCGGCGGCACAGTTACTGCGCTTTGTCGTGACCAATTTTGTACATAAAGTACACTGCATAAAACAGGCATAAACCGATCACAATGGCCAGGCCTGTAAAAGAGATAAAAATTACTGGGTCATTTAAAAACTCTTGCCAGATGTTCATGGCTTATCCTCCATTGCGTTGATAGAGGCAGTTTAGGCTGAAAGCGCGGGCTAAAACCTGACCTGGATCAAGCTTTAACGGCTGGTCAGGCTGACTTGACGGGCGCTTTGATCCAGATCAAGCATCTGCTGCTGCAGTGCGCTGGTGAGTGGGATTTGTAACTGTTGTAAGTAAAGCAGCAGTAGCTGTGTCGTGGCGGCGGTAGCGGTTGCACTATGCTGGCCCAGTTGTGGCAACGTCTGCACTAACAGCTGTTGTTCCAATTGCTCTGAGATAAGTTCGGCCTGTAACAGGCTTTGTTTCAGCAGACTGGCTGCTGTTGCGGTCAGGTGTGGCGGCAACTGTCGACGTAGCTGCCGGAGCTGGCAGGTAAACTGCTGCTGCGGCAGCAGGGTGTCACAGAGGTGTTGTAACTGGGATGCAGTCAGTTGCCGTTGTTGGCGCTGTAAATACAGCAGCAGCAACAGCAAATTGACGTTGGCTTGATATTGATCCTGCCACTGCAGGCAGTGGGGTTTGATTAGCGGATACAGCGCCAGACTAAATTGCCACAGCTGTGCTTCATCCGGCCATTCAGCCGACAACGGACTATCAGCCAGCATTTTTCTGCCAAAAATCCGTGGTCAGTTGCTCCAGCTCTTCTTGCGCGGCAAACCATTGTTCTTCTACCGTCGCCAGCGTCGCCTTCGCCTGGCTTTGTTCGTTCAGCACCTGGGTCAGTTCGGCTTTACGGTTTTGCTCATAGATACCGACATCTGCCAGTTTTGTTTCTAACAGCGCCAGCTGATCTTCCACTTTTTGCTGTTGCTGTTCCAGCTTGTCGATGCTTTGCTTCAGTTTCCGTGTCAGGTTACGTAAATCGGCTTCTAACCTTTTTTGATCCTTCCGCTGCATCGCCCCTGAGCTGGCCACTTCGCTGACCGGCTGCTGTGCCTTGCTATCATCCTGCAACCATTGGTAATAATCCGCAAGATCCCCGGCAAAAGGCGCCACTTTGCCATGCGCCACCAGATAAAACTCGTCGGTGGTGCTGGCAAGCAGGTGACGGTCGTGCGACACCACCACAATGGCGCCCTGGAAACCTTGTAATGCCATCACAATGGCTTCGCGCATATCCAGGTCCAGGTGGTTGGTCGGTTCGTCCAGCAGCAGCAGGTTTGGTCTTTGGTAAACCAGCAGTGCCAACACCAGGCGGGCTTTTTCGCCACCAGAGAATGGTGCACAGGCAGCTAATGCTTTGTCACCATGAAAACCAAAACCACCGAGGAAATCGCGCAGGCTTTGTTCAGTCGCTTGCGGCGCTAAGCGCACCATATGCTGCAACGGCGAGTCCTCAGGCCGCAGCGTTTCCAATTGATGCTGGGCGAAATAGCCGATAGCCACACCGGCGGCATACCAGATATCGCCGCTTTGAGGCTGCAAACTGCCGGACAGCAGTTTAATCAGCGTCGATTTACCGGCACCATTGCGACCGAGCAAGCCAATCCGGCTACCTGGCAATAACTGAAAATTAATTTGTTGCAGGATACTGTGATCGCCATAACCAGCCCGGACGTTTTCCATCTTAAGCAGTGGATTGGGCAAGGCTCTTGGATCCAGAAATTCAAACTGGAACGGCGAATCGACATGGGCAGGGGCCAATAACGTCATTCTTTCCAGGGCTTTAATCCGGCTTTGCGCTTGTTTGGCTTTGGTGGCTTGGGCGCGGAAGCGGTCAATAAATTTTTGCAGGTGCGCCACCTGACGTTGTTGTTTCTCGTAAGTCGATTGTTGCTGTGCCATGTGCTCAGCGCGCTGACGTTCAAACTGGCTGTAGTTGCCGCGGTATAACGTTAGTTGCTGGTTGTCGATATGCACGATGTTATCGACCACTGCGTCAAGGAAATCGCGGTCGTGGCTAATCAGCAGCATGGTGCCTTCGAAGTTGCTGAGGTACTTTTCCAGCCACAGCACCGCGTCTAGATCTAAGTGGTTGGTCGGTTCGTCCAGTAGCAGTAATTCGGCGCGTTGCATCAGGGCACGGGCTAAGTTCAGCCGCATCCGCCAGCCACCTGAAAAGGATTTCACCGCTTTGTGTTGCATCTCGCCACTAAAGCCCAGGCCATCGAGTAAAGTACCGGCTTTGGCTTCGGCGCGATAACCGTCCAGTGCTTCGATTTGATGATGGACGGCAATCAGATCGGTATCTTCATGCGCCTGCCGGACTTTAAGCAGCAGTGGATATAATGCCTCATCCCCCTGCAGTACATAGTCCATGGCGCTGATGTCAACGGCTGGGGTTTCCTGGGCAACAGTGGCGATGGTCCAACTGTTCGGAATACTGACACTGCCGGCATCAGCTTGCAGTTTACCTTGCAGTAAGGCGAATAAAGTCGACTTGCCGCAGCCATTAGCGCCAATGATCCCGACTTTTTGGCCGGGAAATACGGTAAGATCGGCCTGTTGCAGCAAACATAAAATGCCGCGGCGTAATTCGACTTGTTGCAGTTGGATCATTTGTTCTACCACTGGGACTGATTTGGGCTGCTAATGTAATAGGTTAGCCGCCACAAACCAAGAGTTTCACGGTTTTTTAGCGTTACAGAGGACATTTTCAGTGATGACGACCCGAAAGAAAAAACGTTTTATCGCCGGTGCCAGCTGCCCGAAATGTAAGGCAGTCGATACCATGATGTTGTTTTTGGAGCACAATGTGGAAAAAGTAGAATGTGTGCAATGTCATTATCAGATGGCGCAGCCGGAATCTCAGGTCGAACGGATGGCACGGGAAGCTGAAACTGTGATTGGGGTGTTTAAGCCGGATTAAGCCAAACCACTGCTGCTGTTGCTATCACCCGGCGTCATCAGCAGCGTGGACAGTTAATAATGCGGTGGTGGTGGTTCTTCGTGGCTGCGCAAAATACCACTATCGCCCTGTGCGCCGCCTTGTAGTTTTTCCGCCAATAATAAAATTTGCCGTTGTAACTTATCGATGCGACGTTGATGCTCCAGCAATTCATTATTGAGCTGTAACAAAGCGTCATCTTGAAAAGCCAACCGGCTTTCCAGCTCAAACAGCTGATTTTGCAATTGTAATTCCTGTGGTGTTAATTCTGTCATGGGGTAAAGGTCCAAACTTCAGCCTGACCGGTCGAGCTTTCGGTCAGCAACTGTTGGGGGGAGGTAAAGGCAACATCATACACCACGGCACTGGTGGTTTTGTAGTGTTGCGCCAAGCTGACGCGGAAATCCTGCACCAGTTGCCCGCTTTGTAAATCCCAGACACTGACCCGGCGGGAGGCGCCGCCTGTCAGCAGATAACGACCATCGTCACTAAAGCGCACCGCAGTGAAAACACGACCCCGGCCCAGATCTAACTGTAATTTAGCACGCCCATTGCTCAAATCCCAAACAGTCGCCTGTTGCTGACTGTCTGCGGTAAATGCCCATTTTCCTTGTTGATCCAGCGCCACCTTGGTGACTCGGGTGGGATGGACAAAGGTTTGCAGGATCTGACCGGTTTTACTGTCCCATAAATACGCCTTTAAATCATTGCCTCCACTGAGCGCATAGCGACCATTGGGCGATAACGCCACTGAATTGACTTGTTCGGTATGGCCCAGAAACTCCAACCGGCGACCAGTTTTCAGCGTGATATGTTGAATTTTACCGTTATCTTGGCCAATCAGCAGATGTTTCCCCTGCTGCGATACGGCAATATCCCGTACGCTGGCATCCGGTAATGACCAATAGCCCTGATTCTGGCCATCCTGCATCTGCCACAATGACAGGCTGGTGCGATCGGCGGACAATAAAAATTGCCCGTCCGGACTAAACGTCAGGTGGCTGACAATGTTATCGACGGCTGCTTGTTGGCTTAAGCGAAACTTGGGCTGCTGGGTTTGCAGATCCCACACCACAATACCTGAAGTCAGGCTGGAGACAGCAGCTAACTGATTTTGTGGCGAAATAGCCGCGGCAACAGTGCCTTGGGCGGCATGTTCTGTGGTAGAAATTGCTTTGTTTTGAACTTCTGAGCAAGCAGCTAGCCAAAGGCAGAGAAAAATGCCCAGATATTTCATTCTATGTGTTAACGTCATCAGCACAAATCTGTAGTATAGGCATGGTTAAAGGTTAGTCCTTTATGACTATAACAACACACTTTTGCAGTTAAGTCTGCAGTTTAATGGAGAAACAAATGCGCTTATTGACCAAGGTGTCGCTGATTGCAGCCGCCATGATTTCACTGTCTGCCTGCCAGAAAGAAGCCGCTGCCCCAGCAGCACCTGTGCTGGATACAGATGCCGCCAAGCAATCTTATGCCATGGGCGTATCTGTTGGTAAATACTTAAACGGTGCCTTAGAAGAGCACAAAAAATTAGGTTTACCTTTAGCTTCTGAAACTATCGTGCGTGGTGTACAAGATTCATTAGCGGGTAAAGCTGCGCTGACTGACGAAGAAGTGCAGAAAATCATCACTGCGCTGGATGAGCAATTCCGTACTAAACAAGCTGAAGCTGCCAAAGTAAAAGCGGAAGAAACTATTGCTAAAGGCAAAGCTTACCTGGAAGAAAATGCCAAGAAAGCTGGCGTCAAAGTGACTGAATCTGGTCTGCAGTATGAAGTAATCACTGCTGCTGAAGGTCCAAAACCAAAAGCTGAAGACAAAGTCCGGGTGAAGTACAAAGGTACTTTCATTGATGGTACTGAATTTGACAGCACTGATAAGTCAAACGGTGGCGAGCCAGTTGAGTTCCAGTTAAATCAAGTGATCCCAGGCTGGACTGAAGGCGTGCAATTAATGGGCGTTGGTTCTAAATTCAAATTCACTATCCCATCAGCCTTAGGCTATGGTGAGCGTGAACTGGGCCCAATTCCAGCCAATAGCGTACTGCTGTTTGATGTTGAGCTGGTTGGCATTGTGGCTGAAGAAGAAGCCGCACCAAAAGGCGATGCGGCAAAAAAGTAGTAATTGCCACCCCTTATAAGGTGAAGTAACCAACGCTGGTTGCGGCACCATAAAAAAACCGCCGGCTGGCGGTTTTTTTATGGTGCCGGACCTGGTTCAGACTGAGACAGATTTAGTCGCCACTTTATGATGTAAGGTTTGGATCAGTTCATCTTCTAAACCAAAACGCTCTTCCAGTGCCTGGCCGAGACGTGACAGGTCGCGATCAAAACTATCGTGCGTGGTATCCACGTCTTCCGCATAAGCATCATTAAATTCCAGCGCCAAATCGGTGGAAACAGCAATCTTCGGATACAGCGCTTCGGCCAATGCTTTACCATTCTGGCCATCGATTTCACATTGCGAGACGATTTGATCATAAACTTCAAAGTGGCCGGCAGACAGATAGTCCATCAGCAGTTGGCAAAAGTTTTCGATATCTTCCTGACCCGGTAACTGCCGATCATGCTGCTGCTTGTCAAAAGGCGGTAATGCTGCCAGCTTGCAGTAGGTGACAATCAATTGCTGGCGCTCTTCCAGCCAGTTATCGATGGCAGTCACAGAGCCGCCCCATTGTTGTTGCGCAGTTTGCAGGCGGGTATACATAACCGTTTCCTTGAATGATTAAATGCGAGTTATACAGCTAATTAAAAGAATTCTCTGACAAAGATCAACTACTTTTTGATTGGTCAGCGCAGTATTTCCCTTTATGATGACAGTCACCTTTATCGCAGTAAAACAGTTCATTTGATGAAAAGTATTCACCTTAGCCTGCAACCGGCAGACAGCGGACACTGGTTTGTCGTCAATCAGGGATCTTTATTCCTGACAACTACCATACAGGTGCCGCAGGGTCAGTGGCAAGCGTTGCAAATCGATGAGCCTGAAATGATTTGCCAGATTGGTCAATGGCAAGGGCAACCTTGTTATCTGGTGGTCAGTAATGATCAGAAAACAGAGGTGGAGCGCTGGCATAGTCCGCGGATTTTATTGCAGCAAGCCGAACCTTTTTGGTTTGAAATGGCGGCCAGAGCCTGCCAACTGGCGCTATTTTTGCAAACACACCGTTATTGCGGCCAGTGCGGCAATAAAATGCACCTGGTGAACTGGGAACTGGCGATGTTATGCCACAAATGTGGTCATCGATGTTATCCACGCATTTCTCCTTGTGTGTTGGTGGCTATTGTCAAAGAGCAGCAAATTTTGCTGGCGCGTTCCAATCGGCATAAAGCAGGCTTTTTCTCTATTCTGGCTGGCTTTGTCGAATCTGGCGAAACTCTGGAGCAAGCGGCGGCACGGGAAGTGCGAGAAGAAGTGGGTCTGCAGATCACCAATTTACGTTATGCTGGGAGTCAGCCCTGGCCTTTTCCGCATTCGTTGATGGTGGGCTTTATCGCTGATTACGCCGGTGGCGAGATCCGTTGCCAGCCAGATGAGATAGAAGAGGCAGATTGGTTTCCATTACAACAATTACCGCAGGTGCCAGCGGCAGAATCTTTATCTGGCGCTATGATTGCTGCTGTGGTCGCTGCACAATGCGGCAAATCCGTATCATAATGGAAACTAAAGCGGTAGAAAATAAAAAAGCCACTAACGTGGCTTAACTGTAAACTGTTGGGGCCCTGAAGAGCCTCTTTATTTTTGCATTTCTTCACTAGCGCGGTTAATTTTATAACAGATGCTTTTTTCGACCGCAATAGCTAAACAGAAGAAATTTGCCAAAATATTCATAGAACAGCAAAGATAGTGTCATAACAGCTATGCTGTTAAAATAATTCAACACAGCCTGATGGTAGAGCCAAGATGCAATTAAAAAATGATCGTTACCTGCGCGCCCTGTTAAAACAACCTGTTGATCGCACCCCAATTTGGATGATGCGCCAAGCGGGGCGTTATTTGCCGGAGTATCGTGCAGTCAGAGCCCAGGCCGGTGACTTTATGTCCTTGTGTAAAAATCCGGAATTAGCCTGTGAAGTCACCTTACAACCCTTACGCCGCTATCCGTTGGATGCCGCTATTCTGTTCAGTGATATCCTCACCATCCCGGATGCGATGGGGATGGGATTGTACTTTGGTGAAGGCGAAGGTCCAAAATTTACCAAACAACTGAACGATTTTATGGATGTGGTGCAATTACCGGTGCCGGATCCAGAAGTTGAGCTGAAGTATGTGATGGATGCGGTGCGCACCATTCGCCGCGAATTAAATGGCGAAGTGCCTTTGATTGGTTTTTCCGGGAGTCCATGGACCTTAGCGACATATATGCTGGAAGGCGGGAGTAGCAAAACCTTCTCCAAAATTAAAAAACTGATGTATAGCGAGCCGGAAGTGGTGCATATCCTGCTCGATAAATTGACGCAGAGCGTGATCCTGTATTTGAATGCCCAGATTGCTGCCGGTGCGCAATCAGTGATGATTTTTGATACCTGGGGCGGGGTGTTAACACCAAACGCTTATCGCGAATATTCGCTCAGTTATATGCAGCAGATTATCGAAGGCCTGACTCGTCATGCCGATGGTCGGCCAGTGCCTGTCACTTTGTTCACTAAAAATGGCGGCTTGTGGTTAGAAGAGATGGCCGCCACAGGTTGTGATGCGCTTGGCATTGACTGGACTATGGATATCCGCCACGCCCGGGCTCGGGTAGGCGATAAAGTCGCGTTGCAAGGCAATATGGACCCGGCAGTGTTGCTGGGTTCACCAGAGCGGATCCGGTTGGAAGTACAAGCTATCCTTGATGGTTATGGTCAGGGTTCAGGTCATGTCTTTAACCTGGGGCATGGTATTACACCTGATGTGGATCCGGAAAAGGCCGGTGTTTTCATTGATGCGGTGCAGTCGTTTAGTCGCACTTATCATATGAATACCGATTTCAGCTAAGTATTACTTTGATTGACAAATAAAATAGCCAGGCATTGCCTGGCTATTTTATTTAAACCGCAGCGTCAGTTTAGAACAAACGGTTGAGGCCATTCATGGCTGCGACCCGATAGGCTTCAGCCATCGTCGGATAGTTAAAGGTGGTATGGACAAAATACTCGACGTTATTGCCGCCATTCTTCTGCATCATAATCGCCTGACCGATGTGGACAATTTCAGCCGCCCTTTCACCAAAGCAATGGATACCAAGAATTTCTTTGGTGTCACGGTGAAACAATAATTTCAGGCTACCTACATTGGTGTTGGCAATCTGCGCTCGAGCCAGATGTTTAAACTGGGCCCGACCTACTTCGTAAGGGATCCGTGCTGCTGTCAGTTGCTGCTCAGTTTTACCGACTGAACTCATCTCAGGAATGGTGTAAATCCCAACCGGGATATCCTCAATCAATTGCATCGGACAAGCACCATATAAAATGGCATTCCCGGCGATGCGGCCTTGATCATAAGCGGCGCTGGCCAGGCTCGGATAACCGATCACATCACCGACGGCATAAATATTCGGTACTTCTGTTTGATATTTATCGTTGACCTTTAATTGGCCGCGGCTATCCGCCTTTAAGCCCACAGCACCCAGATTCAGGGTGTCAGTATTACCGGTGCGGCCATTGGCGAACAGAATGCAGTCGGCTTTCATTTTTTTACCGGATTGCAGATGCAGGATCACGCCGTCGGCTAAACCTTCAATCGATTCGAACTCTTCACCATGGCGGATGGTGACCCCTGAATTCCAGAAATGATAACTGAGCGCATCAGAAATTTCGGCGTCCATAAAAGACAATAACCGGTCTCTGGTATTGACCAAGTCAACCCGTACCCCAAGACCACGGAAAATGGAGGCGTATTCGCAGCCAATGACGCCAGCACCAAAAATGATAATATGCCGCGGATCATCTGTGAGCGATAAAATGGTATCGCTGTCAAAAATATGTGGGTGATTAAAATCAACATTGGCTGGCCGATAAGGCCGTGAGCCAGTGGCAAGCACAATAGTTTCGGCGCTTATTTCCCGCTCCGGTCCTGTTTTTGGCGTGATTTTAATAGTATGGCAATCGACAAAAGAGGCTTCGCCAGCAAAGACTTCCACCCGGTTACGGTCGTAAAAACTGCTACGCAGCCGGACTTGTTTGCGGATCACGCCAGCGGCATGCTTCAGGATTTGCGGAAACGTCAGATTCGACGATTGATTTTCCATCTGAAATAATGGGTTTTCGTTGTATTCAATATAACGGCTGACCGAATGGCGTAAGGCTTTGGACGGGATAGTACCCCAGTGGGTGCAACCGCCACCGACCTGATCATGGCGCTCAATCACGGCAACTTTTTTGCCACTTTTCGCCAGATTCATAGCCGCGCCTTCGCCGCCAGGGCCGGTGCCGATGATAATAGCGTCATATTGATATGTTGGTTTTGCAGATGTCGATTTGGCAGGCACAGCAGATCCCTATTCAGGTGATGTCAGGTCAGCGTTGATAATAGCAGTTTAATTTCATTAGGTTGAAGTAGAAAAGGCAACTTGCGTTGCCTTTTTTCAGTGGTGTGCTCAGTAAGCTGTGTTAAGCGTACTGGGTAATAAACTGTTGCCAGTGCCGCTGCTGGTGCTGAAAGTTTTGTTTCAGCTGCTGATAATGCTGCCGGGCATCATAGTCATTGTATTGCTGCAGTAATTGTTCTTTCTTTTGTTGCAGTTGTTGTTTTTTTAGTTGTAACAGCTGTTTCTGAACTTCGTAATAGGCCTGCATTTTATCCAACAGCAGATTATATTCTTGCTCCATTTTTTGCCGCAGCAGTTCTGCATCTGGCAGTGTAGAGACCTTGGCTTGGGCGCGTTTCAGTTGCATCAGTGCTTTGGCTTTGACAATTCGATCTTCCGGGCAGATTTTTAGATTGTGAGTCAGACCAATCCAGGAGCAAGTTTTGATCAGCCATTTAGTTGGATCAAATTGCCACCAGCGAATGCCATTACGGTAGTCGTACTCAAAGATATGGTGAAAATTATGGTAGCCTTCGCCGTATGTCAGGAAAGCCAGAATGCCGTTGTCACGGGCACTATTCTGATCTGTGTAGGGCTGGCTGCCCCAGATGTGCGCCAATGAATTGATAAAAAACGTAAAATGATGGCTCAGGACTAGCCGCAATACGCCAACACTCAGCAACATGCCCAGATAGCTGTCCGTCAGAAAACCGAGCAATAATGGGATGCCGACATTGGTCGCCACTGTCAGAGCTAAATAATGTTTGTGCTGCCACATCACAATCGAATTCTTCTGCAGATCACGGACATTGCTGTAATCGTCATACTGCTGTTTCTGATATTCCCGCAACATCCAGCCGATATGGCTAAACCAAAAGCCACGCTTAGCAGAGTAGGGATCTTTATCGTTTTCATCGACAAATTTGTGATGGACCCGGTGGTCAGAAGACCAATGCAGTGCGCTGTTTTGTAATGCAAAAGCGCCACCAATGGCAAAAAACCATTGTAATAACGGATGCGCATCATAAGTTTTGTGCGCCCACAGGCGATGGTAACCAGCGGTAATCGACATGCCACAATAACCCAGCGCTAAAATCGTCAGGGTGATTTCCAGCCAGCTGAAACCTACAGTGATGGCGTAATAAGGCACTGCCACTGCAGCAATCAGAAAGGTCAGGCTGAACAGTACGACATTGGTCCAGATTATTGGGGGTTTGGTCATTTTAGGTACACTTAGCTTACATCTGTTAGCTAATTTTACTGTGCATTTTAGGATGGTCAAGGTATAAAATAACCAAGACAGCAGACAGGATGTAAATGTGACCAGAGCTCAACAAAAAGAACGCACGCGACGTGCCATTATCGATGCCGCTTTTGCCCAGTTAAGTCCGGATAAAGGTTTTTCTAGCCTGAGTCTGCGGGAAGTGGCACGCGAAGCCGGTATTGCACCCACTTCGTTTTATCGCCATTTTACCGATATGGATGAATTGGGTCTGACGTTGGTGGATGAAGCTGGCCTGATGTTGCGGCAACTGTTACGTCAAGCCCGGCATCGGATTGAAAAAAACGGCAGCGTGATCCGCACTTCCATTGAAACTTTTATGGAGTTTGTGGTGGGCAATAGTAATGTGTTCCGCTTGTTGTTAAGAGAGCGCTCAGGCACCTCCGCACCTTTCCGCCGGGCAGTCGCACGGGAAATTCAGCATTTTTGTGTGGAGCTGGCCGATTATTTGCGCAAAGAAACTGCTTGTCCGGACGAATTTGCCCAGGTACAAGCAGAAGCGATGGTGACCTTGGTGTTTCATGCCGGGGCGGACGCCTTGGATGCCAGCCCTGACATGCGGTTATTGATTACGCATAAAACCATTACTCAACTGCGCTGGTTGGCCCATGGCGCAGCTGGCTATGGTCGGCGTTCTAAAGAGTAATTTTCTTCAGCCACACACCGCATTCGATATGATGGGTATATGGAAACTGGTCAAATAATGCAAAACGCTGTACCTGGTGGGTTTTGCATAATGTTGCCAGATTGGCCGCCAGTGTTTCCGGGTTGCAGGAAATATACAGAATATCGTCAAAGCGGCTCACCAATTGTTCGGTCGCCGGATCTAAACCGGCCCGCGGCGGATCAACTAAGATGGTATTTAATGTCAAACCGGCCAGTTCAATCTCTTTCAGTTTAGAACCTTCAGCCAGAGCGGCACTGACATCTTCCGCCGACATCTGCAAAACCCGCACATTATCAATCTGGTTTAATGCAATATTATGTTGGGCGCAGCGGATCGACGAGCGGGCGATTTCTGTCGCCACCACTTGTTGGAAATACGGTGCCAGCGCCAACGAAAAATTGCCGTTACCACAATAGAGCTCCAGTAAATCACCTTGTAACTGACTGGCAATATCACAAGCCCAGCTCAACATATGCTGATTCACTTCACCATTCGGTTGGGTAAAGCTGTTTTCAATTTGTTGATAACGCAAAGTTCGGCTGCCAACCTGCAGTTGCTCAATCAGATAATCTTTATCCAGCAAGATTTTCTGCTTGCGGGCCCGACCGATAAAATCGACTTGCTGGATGGTTGCCAGTTCGGCTTTTAATGCTGCGGCTTCGGCCTGCCATTCGGCTGGGATCGGCTTTTTATAGATCAGGCTGACCAGCAGCTCGCCACTGAGGCTGGCCAGGTAATCAATCTGGTATAACCGGTTTTTCAGCAATGGCCGCTTTTTGATGGCGTCGAGCAATACCGGCATAAAATCAGCGATAGTTTTGCAGGCAATCGGGAAATAATCGATGCGTTGTTTTTGCTTGGTAGCTGGGTCAAACATGATATGGAATAAATCATCACCCTCATGCCAGATCCGAAATTCAGCTCTGAGTCGGTAATGTTCAGGCCGCGACGCAAAGACTTCAGCACTGGTTACGCCAAAAGGCTGAAATAAACTTTGCATTGCCGTGACTTTATCAGCCAGCAAAGCTTGATATTGTGCCGGAAAAACCTGGCCTAGTTGCATCACATCACCTCATCCGGAAAAAGGCGGCTATTCTATGTGGTTTTGTCTGAAAGTCCAAATCAGCAACTGACTGCATTCATAGTGGCATTATGGCAAAATAGTCAGCTGACAGCGAAGGGGCAGATATGCGGATTGGTTTTATTGATAGTGGCGTAGGTGGATTGACCGTGTTTGCGCATGTCCGGCAAAAGGTCGCAGCTGATTACATTTACCTGATGGATAACAAATATTTGCCTTATGGCGAAAAGACCGAAAGTTTTATCCAACAACGATTAAGCCAATTGTCGGCGCATTTGATTGCACTGGGGGCCGAGTTGATTGTCATTGCTTGTAACACCGCGACCACTCAGGCGGTGGATTATTTGCGGCAACAATTCAGTGTGCCTTTTGTGGGTGTGGTGCCAGCGATCAAACCTGCCGCTGCATTAAGCAAAGGCCAAGGATTTGCCGTACTGGCAACACCGGGGACGGTCAATAGCGACTATTTGCAAGATCTGATTCATCAATTTGCCCCAACCGAGGTTGTGACTAAGGTGGGGAGCAGTGAACTCGTCCGCTTGGCAGAGGAAAAGATCTGGTCTGGCGCGGATGTCAGTCAACAAGTAGCGGATATTTTAACGGTCAGTCCATTACTTGAGGCTAAACCTAAAGTGGTGGTCCTAGGCTGCACCCATTTTCCATTTTTGGCGGCGGAGATCCATGCACAGCTCCCGATGGATTGTCAGTTGTTAGATACGGGGGATGCAATAGCAAGGCGAGTCGCAGCATTGGTCCACACTATGCCGCAGTCAGGGATTGAGGGCCACCATAGTTTTATTAGTACCAGACAATTAACAGAACATCAGCAAAGCAGATTGATGGCGTTGGGCTTTGACCAGCACGCATGCTGGCCACAGCCCTTACAAGGATAAGGCTTATTCTTCGTTGTCTTCGTTATCTTGACGCTCTTTGGCTTCTCTGACTTTTAAGGTGCGGCCTTCGAATTCAAAATCATTCAGTTTTTGGATCATCTTGGCTGCGTCTTTGGCGGCAACCTCAACAAAACCAAAACCACGACGACGTCCGGTCTGGCGATCTTTCATCAGTCGGACGTTGACTACCGCACCTGATTGTTGAAATAACTCCCTGACCGCTTCTTCGTTAGCTTTATATGGCAGGTTTCCTACATATAAGGTGGCAGTGTCGCCAGTCACTGTTGCAACAGCAGCAGTTTTTGCTGGTTTTGCTTCAGTGCCTGCCGGTAAAGGTTTGTACTGAACCAGCACAGGGACCAGCACACCTGACAGTAATACACCGATCACCAGGGCGATTGGTGCTGATGGCAATACATCTGCCGGAAGAAATATTGAAATAACATAAACGATAATGGCAAGCGCCAGTGTAAAGGGTAATGAAGTTCGTAGACTCGATGACATAAGTAAATTCCTAAAGCTAATAGATGAGAGTGAATACCACAGAGAAAAATTCGATTGCCTACTACTATATAAAGCAGTCAAAACTATATTAACCACACTACACCACTTCGCCAACAGCTAACTGCGATTAAAATTCACTGTTTTTGTAGCTAATTTATGCATTTAGTGGCTTTAATGAGCACTTGAGCTGAAAACTGCAAAAAACTATATCTTCTTGCTTGCACCCGGCGAAAAACTCCCTATAATGCGCCCGATGCCGACGGGGCCTAGCGATAAGCAAGGTGCGAAAGCAGCAAGCCGGGTGAGTTTGAAAAAAAGTTGAAAACGTCGATAAA
>CAZGHW010000038.1:0-43091 GCA_964525695.1 uncultured Rheinheimera sp.
CTGGTACCGAGAAGTTTAGCGTGGTTGGGACTATATAAGGCGGTTCACTGTTCAGCACCAAGGCCGGAAAGACCTGGCGTAATGCGTCCAGTAATTGTTGCCGATGCTGCCATAACACGGCTTCAGGCTGAAACACAGAGGCTGTGGTTTTATTCAGTTCAGTAAAAATAGCATGTAAAGCGGCAATGCCCGGCAAATTTTCGGTTCCTGATCTTAAGCCACTTTCCTGACCTCCACCGGCGATAAAAGGTCGGTAAGGACTGCCCGCACGCACGTACAAAAAACCAATCCCCTTCGGCGCATACAATTTATGCCCGCTAAAAGGTGCATAATCGATGCTGGTGTTGGCAATATCCAGCGACATCTTGCCAAGCGCCTGCACACAATCTACCATCCAACGTACCGCCGGATTGATACTACGGATCAGTTGCTCGAGCACTGCTAAATCTTGTTTCACCCCAGTTTCATTATTGGCTGCCATAGTGCAGATTAATGCAGCGGCCGGTAATTTCTGCCGGATAAACGCCTGATCCAGTAAGCCATACTGATCCACCGGAATGGCTAGTACCGTAGCACCTAATTGCAGCACCTGATTCCAATGTTTCAGACTTTCTGGCACCGCTTTATGTTCGGTGGCACCATACAACAGCAAGACTTCTGGCCCAGTCAAGCCACGACTGCGTGCATCCAATAACGCCGACACAATTGAGGTTTGGATCCCTTCGGTCGCACCTGAAGTAAATACGATCTGCCCACTGCTGGCGCCAATCACCTTGCGTGCCAGCGCGCGGGTCGCTTCCAGTTCCACTTTGGCTTTCAGACCCGTGCTGTGACTACTGCTTGGATTACCAAAGCAGGTTTGCATATGATGTAATACAGCGGCCGCGGCACAAGCCAACACTGGTGTGGTCGCATTGTTATCCAGATAGATTTCTTGCTGTTTTAACGGATTCAACCCGGTTGTAGCTGACATTTCTGTACTCTTTACTGAAGTGTAAGTGATTCACTTGAAGTGAAACTTGTGCTGATACTGACAACCATATCAGAGTCTCTGCCATTGCATCGACAGGCTGGACCAGCCAATACCATCCACGCTGCAGCTTGTTACCGCGGTAACACCTGATCCACAACTGTGTTGGCACAGTCATTTATAACGAAAAGTTATATATTATATCCCCACATAATAAGCAGGCTGTGACCTCAGGACAAGAGCCGAACTGCAGTTTTTTTATCGGCGTGGGCAATCACAGCCGGTGCCGCCCTGGCTCGACGCAAAAAAAAAACTCCGCGATGCGGAGTTTTTCGGGGTTATTCCACTAAATCTTTTGGAATATCGGGTCTGAGCGCTGACCAGACTTTACCACTTTCTTTACCATATTTACGCACGGCAAATACTACTTCATCATGTTTGCCAGCTTCAGCATAAAGTTTCAGCTGATGGTAATATTTGCGCGCCAATTCACGTGCTTCCGGGTGCGAGAAATAAAAGGTCGCTATTTTGCGATATAAACCACGGAAACCATTGAGGATCAGTACATAAATCCGATTTGATGAGTGCAGCGCTAGTTCATGGTTTAACCGATAATCAAAATCAGCAAAGGCTTCGGCGCTATCGGCTAAGTTTTCAGCACCGGCAAACACCGAAATCACTTGCTCACGATGCGTCTTAATGGCACCACGGATATAAATTGCACTGATATTGGTGCGGGCTGATAATAATTCATCAACCAATTCCGGCATCCGCTCTTCGTCAAGGCGAGCCAGTGTTTCCAGGATATTCAGACCTGAAGTTTCCCAGAAATTGTTGACCTTGGTAGGTTTACCATGTTGGATAGTCAGCCAGCCATCACGCGCCAGACGCTGTAATACTTCCCGTAAAGTGGTGCGGGTCACGCCGATCAGTTCGGACAATTCACGTTCCGCCGGCAGAATGGAACCAGGGGCAAATTTGCCATTCCAAATGGATTCAACAATATATTCTTCAGCAAAACCTGCCGGGCTTTGCGCTTTTATCAGATTGGTCATCCGGATTTGTCCGTTCTTGTTGTCTGTCTCACCATGATTGCGACTGATTGTACCAGAGACAAAACAGTTAACAAGCCATGCAATAAAAATTGCATGGCTCAGTTTATCGCAAAGGTTGTTTTAACAATGATTTTCGCTTAGATTGTCACTTTGGAATAACAAGTTGACCAACAAGGGAAATCGGATGTTTGCAGCAGTGGCTCGTTGGCCAAAACAACGTTGGCCTTGGGTTTTATTAACATTAACCGCCCTGACTTTATTGTTAGTTGCATTGTTTTTTCAATATGGTCTGGGTCTCGAACCTTGCATTATGTGTGTGTATCAGCGTTTTGCCATCGTCGGTATTATGCTGGCGGGCTTAGTTGGGCTTTGGACGCATCAATATGGTGCTGGCCGTTGGCTAGCTTATTCAGGTTGGACTGTAGCCGCTGGTTGGGGTTTAAAAATTGCCCATGATCAGGTACTGGTTGAAGAAACGGTGCGTGAAGGCGGTTTTTCTACTTGTGGTATCTTCGCCGAGTTCCCGACCTGGTTGCCACTGGACAGCTGGTTTCCTGCCGTGTTTAAACCAACCGGCATGTGCGGCGAAATCGCCTGGCAATTTATGGGGCATTCGATGCCATTCTGGATGCGGTTAATTTTTGCCAGCTATTTATTCATGGTGTTGGTGGTGATGGCCAGTCAACTGAAAAAACACAAATACAATCCTTACGATTAGCCGACCTGTTGATGCTAAAGCATAAAAAAAGCGCCTAAGGCGCTTTTTTTATCGATGCAGTTATCTATACAGCCGCAGCTTTATGCCACGATAGCCAGCAACTCAACATCAAACACCAGTGCGCTAAATGGGGCAATGGCAGCACCGGCGCCACGCTCGCCGTAGGCCAGTTGATGTGGGATATACAGGCGGTATTTCGAACCAACCGGCATCATCTGCAACGCTTCAGTCCAACCAGCAATCACGCCACCGACTGGGAATTCTGCCGGTTGACCACGGTTGTAGGAACTGTCAAACACAGTGCCATCAATCAAAGTGCCATGGTAATGCGTCCGCACTGTGGATGAACGGCTTGGCTTTTCACCATCACCTTGCACCAGCACTTCGAACTGCAGACCAGATGCAGTCACTGTTACACCGGCTTTTTTCGCATTTTCAGCCAGGAAAGCTTCACCCGCACCTGAGGCCAGTTTGGCTTGTTCCGCCTGAGCTTCTTGCATCCGGGCACTGATCACTTCAAAAGCAGCACGGATTTGGTCTTCTGACACTTCTGGCTCGTCGCCATAAAAAGCTGCAGCCAAACCAGCCGCCACAGCAGCGATGTCCAGGCCATCAAACGGATTATCAGCCAGTTGCTGCCCCATTTGCAGACCAATGCCATAACTGGCGTGTTGTTCGAGCGTAGTGAATGTCGACATAAAGATCACTTCTTGCTATGCGCCATCAGGCGTCGTTAAAAGACGGATGACCAATAGTCATCCCGGAAAAAACCAATATGCTAGCTGAAAAAGTCGGTGTTGTCTTGTCAGAGGCTCATTTAGCCACTGACTGGCAAGTCTCACGACCAGATCCAAACAGCGTGGCAGTTGGCTCATACGGCGAGTTGTTGTAACTCAGTCCAGATTTGCCGCACCAAGCTTTCATCAGTGGGCGTCAATTCCCCGGCTGCAATCGCCTGGCACAGACTCTGCTCTACTTGTTGCACCAGCTCTGTCTGGCTAAAATCGACAGCAGACAGCTGCAAGGTGCCAACCGCTAAATCAACATGACCGCGCAGATAACCGGCGGCAAACAACTGATCATCGCTCGCGGTGGCGACACTTTGATCAAAATAATCGGCGATTGCCTGAATAAACAACTCAGTTTGCTGCATCTTCTTCCTCAAATCCTATCCGGTACATCACATAGTCGTTATAACCAACCAGCACTTTAATCATGCCACTTAGTTGTTGATCCAAACTGGCATCGCCACTGTCACTGAGCAGCGGTCGGCCCTGCAGTTGTTGCAATTTTTGTTTGGTCGCCACCAACACAATGTTCTCGCGGCCAATAGCGCGGATCACAGCTGGCGACAGTTGTTGATTGCCGCGCCCAAAGATATGGCCCTGACCACCAATCAGGGTGATCACCAACCGAGTCGCGCCAGGCTTGACCAGTTGTAGCAACGCCTCTGCCGTCACATCCGACGCCAGCACAGTGCCATTTTCCACCACATCAACACCCAATAAGGTATTGGGGAGCGCAAGCTGCTGCATCACAGCCGCCACTGTACTGCCTGAGCCCATCACATACCGGATATCATCTTCCATCTGACTGACCAAATAAGCCGCCAGATCATCCAATACCAGTTCTTCCGACTCCTTGCCAGCCATTTTCACGCTCTGCACATAACGCAACTCGCTGGGAATTTGCATTTCGCCATAACGTCTGGCCCGCACAGTGCCCTGCCGAAAGGCGACTTCATCGATATCCATCACTTGCGCGTCCTGCACTGTCACTAGCTCGCCACGAACCATTTGCGCCACGACTTTACCGGCCGCAGCCGGCGTGATGGCATAGACGCCGGAATGAATTTTACAACCAGCCGGAATGCCAAGCACTGTGGTATTGCAGCCCACGCTGTGACAGATATTGCGGGCAGTTCCATCACCGCCAGCAAATAATAATAAATCGATCCCTGATGCCACCAAAGTTTTGGCTGCAACTTCAGTATCTTCCGCCGTCGATGGCTGCTGCACTGCGGCACAAACCACCCGGACGCTAAAGCCCAGACTTTTCGCCAAGGTCTCCCCCATATCGCCAGCCACGGTCAGGATCTGTAACTTCGCTTGTAAGGGTAATAATTCGGTCAGTGCTGCAGCGGCACGTTGTTGAGCCTGCGGCACAGCACCTAAGGCCAGAGCCTGCATTGCCATACCGTCACTGCCTTTTAAACCAACAGCGCCACCTACCCCAGCCCAGGGATTAATAATCAGGCCTAATCTGAATAACGGGGATTTCATTTTATCTGCGATTGCCTCAGCTGCACTCACGATTTGCACCATCTAGGTTGATCAGGGTCAAGATTGCTCTGTCGCCAGGACAGAGTCGATCGTCATACTACAGACGGCAGTGTGCGCTGCAAAACACTGTAGCGGCCGGCATTGTAACCATAGTACCGCCATTTTCCCAGTCTGAATGCCGTTACCGGGCCTGTAGTAGCATGGCAAACCGTTAACCCAGCTTTTGTTAGTCATTAGAAACTGCTTTTCGCCAGCAACAGATTGCCAGCAAGGCCTATCTCCATTAGATTGACGTTTTGGCTTTCTGGTTGGACCTTTGATATGACGTTGTCAGGCTTGCACTTGCAGCAAATGCGCCAAGCATTTGCCGCGACCCCTTATCCATCGTTAGCACAACGACAAGCGCAGCTACAGGCTTTAAAGCAACAATTATTACGCCAACAACAGAGCCTCTGTGCGGCAGCCAATGCTGATTTTGGTCAACGTGCCGACAGTGAAACCAGGTTGCTGGAGATATTGCCAACGCTCAACAGCATTGATTACAGCCTGAAACACCTGGCTAGTTGGCTCAAACCCAGTCGCCGACAGGTCAGTTGGCTATTTTTGCCAGCGAAAAATTATGTGCTGTACCAGCCACTCGGCGTGGTGGGTGTGATAGTGCCATGGAATTATCCGATTTTTCTCAGTTTGGGGCCCTTGATTGCCGCCATCAGCGCTGGCAATAAGGTGCTGCTGAAACTGTCTGAATTTACCCCGAAAACCAATCAGGTGCTTAAGCTTATTATCGAGACAGCCCTGGCTGACTCAGCACTGGTGATTGAAGGCGATGCCGCTGTTGCGGCTGAATTTAGTCAGTTGCCCTTTGACCATTTGCTTTATACCGGCTCCACCGCGATTGGACACCAGGTGATGCGGGCGGCCAGTGAACATCTGACGCCAGTGACGCTGGAACTGGGAGGGAAATCCCCGCTGTTACTGGCACCTGATGCCAATATTGCGAAGGTAGCCAATCGTATTTTGTTTGGTAAAACTGCCAATGCCGGTCAAACCTGTGTGGCGCCTGATTATGTGCTGGTCGCCAGAGCGCAACTGCCAGCCCTGGTCGATGCCTTACAGCAACAATTTCAGCAGTTTTATCCGGCGGATGGTACTGGCAGCACCCCTTATACCAGCGTGATCAATCAGCGCCACTATCAGCGCTTGTTGGATAATCTGCAACAAGCACAACAACTTGGCGCCACTGTGATTGCCTGTGATGGCAAAGATTACCTACAACAGCAAAATCCGCAGCGGCTGTTACCACTGCAACTGGTGCTGGATGCGCCGGAACAAGCCACTTTATGGCAACAGGAAATTTTTGGCCCGGTGTTACCCATCATGCCTTATGACGATATTGAGCAAGCAATCGCCTTTATCCGGCAAAGACCCAGACCGCTGGCGCTATATTTATTCACCCAGGATAGGTCGTTACAACAACGGGTGTTGCAGCAAACCCATGCCGGTGGCGTTTGTCTGAACGAAACCTTGTTACATGTTGGCCAGGATGATTTACCTTTTGGCGGCATTGGCCCCTCGGGGATGGGGCATTACCATGGTAAAGAAGGCTTTTACACCTTCAGTCATGCCAAGGCGGTGCATCAAAAAGGCCGCCTGAACAGCACCTTGCCCGCCTACCCTCAGTACCGAAGCAAACTGTTGGATCCACTGATCCGCTGGTTGTTAAAAAGCTAAGGTCACAGTAAGCACAGCCGGTGTCAGGCCGCCGGCTGAATTTGTTTTGGCAAGCTCAGGGCTAACAGCGCAGACAATAAAGCAAAAGCAGCGCCCAGCACAAAACTGAAAGTCGAACCTGCCCCATCCTGCCAGCTCAAGCCTGCGATATAAGCCCCCAGAGCGCCACCGCCGCCATAAATCAAGCCCGCATACAGCGCCTGACCACGGCTACGTTGTGACTGCGGAAAAAATTGCTGAATAAACTGCATAGCGCAGCTGTGTGCAATCGCAAAACTAAAGGCATGTAACAACATACTGGCCGCCAGCAACAGCGCATGATCGGCGCAAAAGGCCACAATAAGCCAGCGGATGGCGGTCACTGCATAACAAAAACCCAGTAGTTTCTGATAACTACGACCGGCTAGAATCTTGCCGGCAAAATAAAATGCCACAATTTCTGCCGCCACCGCCAATGCTATCAACAAACCAGCTTCGCTACCGCTATAACCTTGGTCACGGGTATACAAGGTAAAAAAACCATAAAAAGGCGCGAAGCTCATTTGGATAAAAAATGCCGCCAGCATAAATTTGACAAAAGCACTGTGGCGCCATAACTGCCGAAAACGAAACGGCACGGCATCACTTTCCACGCTGAGTTGGAATTTGGGTAATAACCATAACGTCGCCAACATCAGCAGTAAAAATAGCAGCGCACTATGGGGCAACATCTGCGGACCGGTGTGCTGAAACCACCAACCACCGAGCATTACCAGCACGATATAACCAACTGAGCCTGCAGTCCTGACTTTACTGTATCTACTGGTGTTATTGTCCAGATAATGAAAAGCGGAGCTTTCCAGCTGCGGTAAAATAGCTGTCCAGCATAGACTGTACACTGCCAGTCCCAGCACCAGCGACCAATAACCGCCCTGATAAAAACTACTGAGCCAGCCAATAGTGGCAAGCACAGCGCCAAATCGCATCACACCAATCGGGTCGCGCCGTTTTGCTGCCAGTGCCGCCCATAAACTCGGCCCTAAGATCCGCATGCCTGTGACAATGGCCAGTAATACACCAATATCATGTGAATTCAGCCCACGATTATCGAGAAATAAACCGATATAAGGCACGAAAACGCCTAACACGGCAAAATAAGCAAAATAAGCCAGACTGAGCGTCTGTGGCGTTGACAGTTTCAACCAAAACTCCGCATCTTGGGTATGTCTAAAAATAAAAACCCGGTCAGGCTGAGATGCAGCGCCGCCGGGTTCAGTGGGTCACGAGGCGCATCAGCCCCGTTGCAAACTGCTATTGTGCCATGCCTTGACTACGGCCAATTTTGGCAATATCGGGCGTCGTGACCTGCACTTGATGGTTTTGGGCCTGATGACGCAGGAAATGGTCCATCAGCACTATCGCCAGCATGGCTTCAGCGATAGGTACAGCCCGGATCCCAACGCACGGGTCATGCCGGCCTTTGGTCAGCATCTGCACTGGTTCACCACTGGTATTGATGCTATCCCCCGGAATACTGATACTGGAGGTTGGTTTGAGGGCAATGCTGACCTGAATATCCTGGCCGGAGGAGATGCCGCCTAAGATACCACCGGCATGATTGGCGCTAAAACCAGTCGGTGTTAACGCATCACGGTGAGTCGACCCTTGCTGTTCGACCACGGCAAATCCATCGCCAATTTCGACCGCTTTAACTGCATTGATACTCATCATGGCATGGGCAATATCGGCATCTAACCGGTCAAACACCGGTTCACCCCAACCCACCGGCACATTGCTGGCAACCACGTTAATCCGGGCGCCTACTGAGTCACCGGCTTTTTTCAAGTCGCGCATAAACTCATCCAGCGCGCTGATTTTGGTCACATCGGGACAGAAAAAATCATTCTGCTCGACTTGCGTCCAATCCAGCTGTTGCGCTTTGATCGGACCTAACTGCGCCAGATAAGCCCGCACTTCAACGCCAAAGCGTTGTTTCAGGTATTGTTTGGCAATAGCACCGGCCGCAACCCTGATGGCAGTCTCGCGGGCCGAAGAGCGACCACCGCCGCGATAATCCCGGATACCATGTTTATGCCAATAGGTGTAATCGGCATGTCCTGGCCGAAATACATCTTTAATTGCCGAGTAATCCTGTGAGCGTTGATCGGTATTTTCAATCAATAAGCCAATAGCACAGCCAGTGGTGATGCCTTCGAACACGCCGGACAGAATTTTCACCACATCATCTTCGCGCCGCTGTGTGGTATAACGCGAAGTACCTGGCTTACGTCGGTCTAAATCATGCTGAATAGCGGCCAGATCCAGCGTCAGTCCTGGTGGACAGCCATCGACAATACCGCCAATGGCAGGGCCATGACTTTCACCAAAAGTTGTTAAACGGAACAACTCGCCGATACTATTCCCCGCCATGCCTTACTCCTCAAATTGTTGCTGATGAGCCACTAACTGCGCTTTGGTCAGCGCAAAGACCCCGATGCCACCTTTGTTAAATTCAATCCAGTGAAACGGCACCTGCGGGAACTGCTCAGCCAGCGCCACCATCGAATTGCCCACTTCACAAATCAACACGCCCTGCTCGGTCAGATGACTGGCAGCCTGGCGCAGGATTTGCCGTGTTAATTCAAGGCCATCGACACCTGAAGCTAAACCCAGCTCAGGCTCATGCTGATATTCATCCGGTAAATCGGCCATATCTTCGGCATCGACATAAGGCGGATTGGTGACAATCAAATCATACTGTTGGCCTGGTAAAGCATCAAAACAATCCGATTGGATCGGGAACACCCGCTGTTCCAAGCCATGCTGACTGATATTAACATCAGCCACTGCCAGCGCATCTTCGCTGATATCAACGGCATCGACCTCTGCTTCAGGCAGATAATGGGCACAAGCAATGGCAATACAGCCAGAGCCGGTGCATAAATCCAGAATGCGTTGCGGTGGCGTTACCGGAAACCAATCGGCAAATTGCTGCACAATCAACTCGCCAATCGGTGAACGTGGCACCAGCACCCGCGCATCTACATAAAAAGGTAAGCCCGCAAAATAGGCCTGCGACGTTAAATAGGCCGATGGGATCCGTTGTTCAATCCGTTGTTGTACTAAAGCCGCAAACTGGCGTTTTTCAGTACCAGTCAGGCGTGTTTGCAACAAAGCAGGCTCCGCCAGGTGGGTCAAGTGTAAGGTATAGGCCAGCAACACCCCAGCATCATCCCATGGATTATCGGTGCCATGGCCAAAATATAGATCAGCAGCATTAAACTGACTGACAGCCCAGCGCAACCAATCGTGCACAGTGCATAAATCCGTCACCGCTTCGTCGATTAATTCAGCGGTCAGTTGAAAAGGTTCGTGTTCAGTCATTTATTTAACTTAGCTCTTTGGGTAGACTGCCCGCCATGAGCAAGTCTAAATTTCCTAGTGAAGATGAAATCCGGCTGTTCCGGGACGCGATTTCCGGCGCCCAGCCTATGCAGCAGGACAAGATACCGCCTGAGAGGCGGCTTCGCAACAAAAAAACTGCCGTAAAGACGGCTGCAGAGCCCGAGGTGGCTGATTTATTCTATTTTTCTGATGAATTTGAAGGTTACCAGTCTGACAGCCTGACGATTAGTTATGTCCAACCTGGTGATGACCCCTATTTGCCGAAAAATCTAAAACGCGGTGAGTATCAACCGGCGGTGGTGCTGGACTTACATGGCTTAACGCAACTACAGGCGAAAACAGAGCTGGCGGGGTTATTGGCTTATTGCCAACGGGAACACCTGAATTGTGCTTGTATTGTGCATGGCAAAGGCAGCGGCATTCTGGCAAAAAAAGTGCCCAACTGGCTGATCCAACATCCGAATGTACGGGCTTTTCATACCGCACCAACCCATTGGGGCCGCGATGGCGCTGTCCTGGTGTTGCTGCGCACGCCGCTGTAAAGCGTGGTCAGGCGCTGCGATACACCTGACCTTGCAACTGACAGCTGAATTAGCTTAAACCGGCCAGCACTAAATCCTGCGGCGCCATTCTCTCCAGCACCCGACCTGGTTGTCCTGGTTGATAGTCAAGGCAAACAAGGCCAGAGGTTTCAAAAATGGGTGCTAGAGCCCCGCGACTAAAGGTTTCGACCAAAAAGCTAACCAACGGCATATGCGATATCAGCAAAAAACGACCATTGGGTTGTTCCGCCCACAACGCATCCAAATAAAGTTGTACTTGCTGGCTATCGCCTTCCGGCACTAACTCAGGCAAAATTTCAAATTGTGCAACTTGGTGCTGTTGTGCCACCATCAGTTCAGCAGTTTGGCAAGTGCGCTGGTATGGGCTGCAAAACACCCGATCAAAAGCCGGGTAATGACGGGATAACCAGAGCGCCATTTGACTCACATCGGCCCGGCCTCTACCAGTAAGTTGCCGTTGACTATCCTGACTCTGTAAGGGCTCTGCATCGCCATGACGCATGATAACCAGATTGACCATTGTCTACACCATTTACAACTTCGCGCCCAACGCGAAAAGAGTGCGCTATGATAATGAAAGATTGCTGTCACAGTAACTGTTAATAAAGCATAAAATTTCTGCTTTATATTCCTAATCGGTATGATGAGTCGGTGTTTTACTCGTCCAGATTTGCAACCAAACGAGGCCAGCCTTGAAAAAAAGCCATGTACTGCAAAGCCCTAACGATCATCGCCGCTATTTCCCAGTCACCTTAAGCAATGGTTTACGGCTGTTATTGGTCGAACAAACAGATGCGGAAAAAAGTGCCGCCGCACTGGCTGTCAATGTAGGCCATTTTGATGATCCAGCCGATCGGGAAGGTCTGGCGCATTTTTTAGAACACTTAGTCTTCTTAGGTTCAGCCAATTATCCGCAAGCTGGCAGTTATCAACAATTTATCAGTGCCCACGGTGGTAGCCACAATGCCTGGACCGGTACCGAGCATAGCTGTTTTTACTTTGATATTGAGCATCCACATCTGGCGGAAGCTCTACACCGTTTTGCCGATATGTTCAGCGCCCCACTGTTTACAGCTGAGGCCGTGGACAAAGAGCGGCAGGCGATTGAAGCTGAGTTTTCGATGAAACTCAAAGATGACGGCCGTAGAATTTATCAAGCACATAAAGAAAGCATTAATCCGGCCCACCCCTTTGCGAAGTTTTCCGTCGGCAATCTGGCCACGCTGGATGACAGACCTGGCCAAAGTGCACAACAGGCGGTGCAAGATTTTTATCAGCAACAATACAGCAGTCAGCGCATGACGCTGGTGCTGGTGTCTGCTTTACCTTTGGCAGAGCAACAAGCCTTGTGTGAACGTTATTTCAGCAATTTGCCTGCTCATTTACCCGCCAAAACACCGTTACAGCCGCCACTCTATCTGGCGGAACATTTGGGTATCCAACTGAATATTCAGCCGCATAAACCAACCCAGCGTTTTGTTGCCAGTTTTGCCTTACCTGATATTCAGCCCTGGTATCGCTACAAACTCGTCAGCTTCCTGGCGCATTTATTGGGTGATGAGGGTCCCGGTTCCTTATTAAGCCTGCTCAAACAGCGCGGCTGGGTCAACGGCCTGAGCGCTGGTGGCGGTATCGATGGCAGTAACTATAAAGATTTCACCCTAGCTTTTGAACTGATGCCAGCGGGCATGTTTCATCTGGACGATATTCTGGCAGAAAGTTTTGCCTATCTGGCACTGCTCAGACAACACCCCTTTCCGGCCACCTTGTTTGCCGAGCGGCAAAAATTAGTCAGTTGGGGTTTTGATTATCAGGAGCAAAAACCGCCGTTGCAACTGGCCAGCGATCTGGCAATTAATCTGCAACATTATCCGGTGGAAGACTACATTTTTGGCGATTACCGGATGGAGGCACCGCCGGTTGCGCTTTATCAACAATTGTTAAGTTATTTTCATGCCGAAAACCTACGGCTGATGCTGATAGCGCCAGACGTTAACGTCGATCGGCAAGCACGCTGGTATCATACCCCTTACAGCCAGTTGAGTTTACCTGCTGAGCTCCTGCAACGACTGGCACAAGTCGAACCCAGTCAGCACTGTCATTTGCCCGGTGTGAACCCTTATCTGGTGGACCAATTACAGCTATTAGATCAAGCCGAGCACCAGTCGGTGCCACAAGCCTGGCTGCAAAGTCCAGAGCTGACCTTATGGTTTAAGCCTGATACCGAATTTCAAACGCCTAAGGGACATATTTTTGTCCAACTGACACTGCCAAATACGATCCGGGATCTCACCGAATTGGCACTCACCAAACTCTGGTTAGAACTCATACTGGATGATATCAACGAGCAATTTTATCCGGCGACCACAGCAGGCCTGCACTACAACCTCTATGTACAGCAACATGGTTTAACATTGCACAGTTCGGGCTTGTCAGGCAATCAGATTGCCCTGATCAGCGATGTGTTACAACAGCTGCCACAGCGGCAATTTAGCGAACAGCGTTTTATTGAACTACAACGTCAACTCATCCAGCACTGGCAGAATCATGGCCGGAATAAACCGGTCAGTCGCCTGTTCAGTCAGTTGTCAGCACTGTTACAGCCGTTAAATCCGGATCCGACCAAATTAGCGCAACTGCTGCAGCAAACTAGCTTTGCTGAATTTAACCAGTTCTGTCAGCAGATGTTTGTCAAAGTACATCTGGAAGCATTGATGCTGGGGAATTGGACCCGGACTGATGCCGATCAACTGGCAAACAAATTACAGCAGTGGCAACAACAGTTGGCCAGCACAGGGCAGCGGCTGGCACGGCAAAGTTATAGCACCAGTGGGCTTGGACCAGTCTGGCTGGAGTTGGCTATGGCGCAAGAAGATGCCGCATTGGTAATTTATTTGCCGGCTCAAGATCGCAGCCCTCGCAGCATGGCCTTGTTTATGTTGGCCAATCATCTGTTATCGCCTGAGTATTTCCACGCCTTGCGTACCGAGCAACAACTCGGTTATCTGGTGGGAACAGGTTACGTGCCGATGGATTTGAAACCTGGCATTGCTTTTTATGTGCAGTCCCCCAGGGTGAGCAGTGCAGATCTATATTTTGCGACTGTCATTTTTTATCGCAAATTTCTCGAAGAACTGCCGGATTTACCTTTAGATGAATTTAATGAATTAAAGCAGAGCCTACAGGCGCAAATTCAAGAACGGGACACTAGTCTGAGCAGCAGAGCAAAGCGAGTTTGGCTGGCGATTGGTCAGGGTGATATTCAGTGCCAACTCGCCAATGAGATTGAGCTTGCATTGCAACAACTGAGCCTGGCTGATTTTGTCTGTTTCTGTTATACCCTGCTGGCACCGGATTATGATGCAATTTTTCTGGCAACCGGACCTGCACCTGAGCATAGTCAGCTGCAAAGTTTGCATTGCGCCGCATTAAGGGAAAAATTAAAGTTAATACAGCATAGCTGAATTGAAAAAATAACAGGAATACAATGCTGCTTGTTTTTGCAGCATTGAAAACGACCAGAACAGTCCGGCTTGGGATAGATTGGCTTTGACAGCGCCTGCTATTTTATATAATTTACTTGTAACGACCTGCCGGACTCTTAAACGCGTGAAAAATAATAACAAAATGAATAAGTTCGCTCTGCTGCTTGCTGGCTTTTGCTGCCCGCTGCCGGCTTTGGCGTTGGACTGGCAAAGGTCAATGCCGTATGTGTTATCTTCTATCTTATTGTTTTCTTTTGGTGCTTTGCTGCTGGCGCATTTATCTATCCTGAAAATGCGCCGTTACCAGAACCGGCTGGAACAAAGTGAAGAAAGACTACGACTGTCGTTATGGGGCAGTGGTGATGAGTTATGGGACTGGAATATCAGTTTTGGCACTTTATACCGTTCCAGCTCCTGGCAACATCCGGTTGAAATGAAGCCTGAAACCAACCAATTCCCGCCCAACCGTGATCAAATTCATCCAAAAGATTTAGAACGGGTCACGGAACAGCTGTATTTGCATTTAGCGGGGGATACCCCTTATTACGAAGCAGCTTACCGATTGCGGGCCTCTGATGGCGGTTGGGTTTGGGTGTTGGACCGCGGTAAGGTGGTGAGTACCGATGCTGATGGCATCGCCACTCGCATGACCGGCACCATCAAAAACATTCAGTTACTCAAGCATACCGAAGAACGGCTGGAATTATTTGCCCGTTGTCTGGAGAACATTTCCGATGCGGTGGTGATCTGCGACACCAATTTTATGGTGATTGAAGTCAACCACTCGTTTAGCACTATTACCGGTAAAAGCCGGGAACAAGTGATCAAAAAACCTTTTGACTTAGCCATGTACCCTAGCCGTTTTTTGCAAGAAATCGGCGTGGTGTTACAGGCTGAAGGCAGCTGGCAAGGCGAAATTCAGGACCAGCGCATCAGCGGTGAAGTCTATCAAGCCGAACTGAATTTTGATGTGGTCAAAGATGATCATCATACGATTACTCAATATGTCGCAGTGTTTTCTGATATCAGTGAGCGCAAACGCAAAGAAGCTGAACTGAGCCGTCTAGCCAATTCTGATACCCTGACCGGATTACCCAATCGTGCTTTGTTTTCGTCCGAACTGAGCCGGCTGGTAGAACGGGAAGTGAAACACGCCCTGTTAGTGTTCGATTTAGATAATTTCAAAAAAATCAATGACTCACTTGGCCACCAGTTGGGCGATTCCTTGTTGATTAAACTGGCGCAGCGGTTAAGTTTGCTGACGCGGCAAAAAGAGCGATTATACCGGCTCGGTGGTGATGAATTTGCCATCCTGTTGGAAAATACCAACGATATTCATACTATTACTACCATGGCCAAAGAGCTGATTAAACAAATTAATCTGCCATTTTTTATTAACCAACACGAACTAGCTATTACCAGCAGTATCGGCATTGTGCTGTATCCGGAAGATGGCACTGATCCGGAAGCCCTGCTCAGAAACGCCGATACCGCGATGTATCATGCCAAAAATGAAGGTGCCAACCGCTATCTGTTTTTTAATGACTCGATGAATAAACTGGCAGTCAAACGGTTGCAGTTAGAAAACCTGATCCGACACGGTTTAAAAGAAGATTATTTTACCGTGTATTACCAACCGAAAATGGACATTCTCAGCGGCCAATTGGTCGGGATGGAAGCCTTGGTCAGATTTATCACGCCTAAACGTGGCCTGATCAGCCCCGCTTCGTTTATCCCGGTGTCAGAAGAGACCGGCCAGATTGTTGAAATCGGCGAAGTGGTACTTCGCAAAGCCTGTAAAGACGTCAAACGCTGGATTGATCAAGGTTTGTTCCATGGCCGGGTCGCTGTCAACCTGTCGGTGAAGCAGTTTATGCTGCCTTATTTGTGTGAGCAAATCGATGATGTGTTGCAACAAACTGAACTGCCCTCTTACCATTTGGAATTAGAGATCACCGAAGGGACTGTCATGCAATCGCCTAAGATGGCGATTGATACCATGAAAAAGCTGCGCGCCCGCGGTATCCATTTGGCGATGGACGACTTTGGTACTGGCTACTCATCGCTGGCTTATCTGAAACAATTTCCGCTGAATACACTGAAAATTGACAAAGCTTTTATTGACGATATGAACACCGCCCGTGGCCGCAATATGGTTGATACCATTGTCACCATTGCGCATAACTTAAGCTTGACGGTGGTGGCTGAAGGGGTGGAATATGCCGAACAGCTGCAACAACTGAAGCAACTGCGCTGCGAAATCATCCAGGGTTATTATTACAGCAAGCCATTATCGGCGGCAGATTTCACGCAATTCCTACTCGATCAAAAACAACATAAGCCCAAGCTAGCCGCAGTCCCTGCGGTAGTCTGATGGCATAAGGTTAAGCGGATAACAATGATTTGATATGGATTATTGCAAAGCAATGATCAGACATGGCTCAAGGAAAAGAAGCAACAGACAATAAAAAAAGCGCCTGCGGCGCTTTTTTTATTGTTGGCAGATCAGTCTAGCGATTGCGCGCATCCGGATCGATACCATGACGAATTTTTTCCATTCGCTCCTGGTGGTTAAACCACAACTTTAATGCACCCAGGCCAATACCAGCCAGTGGGATTAAAAAAATCAGTACTTCCGGGCGCATCAAGGCACGAAAAAAATCAGTCACCAGCCACTCCTGTGCACGCTGCCTACACGAAAGTGCTGACAGCGTTTATCAGATCCACCGTTAATCGTTGTCGGTTTCGACATAAGAAAAGTCATCACTGCCATCAGCGATGCGTTTTTTACCAAACACGGTATGGAATTTTTTCTTTTCCTGCACCCGTTGTTTGTATTTAGTCCACACTTTCTCAAATAAAGACAGCGCTTCTACTTCGCCTTTACAGACTAATAAAAACCGCTGTTCTTCATCGTTGGCTGGTGGACGGGTGCCCTCTTCCAGTTCCAACATCGCTGCACCGTGTTTTTCAAGCAGATTGCCCTCTGCCAGCGTAAAACGCCCTGACCGGGTAAACCCTTTCGGGAAATTCCGGTCATCAAAAAAGCGACGTTTAGCCACAAAACTTTGCTGCATCACTTTTTTCCCCTGATCTTGTTGAATCTAAAGCTATCCCAATAAACTGTGCGGAGTATGGTAAACAAAATTCCGATCGTAAAACAAATATTTTTTATGGTTACAATCAATTATACTAAAAAATATACACCAAATTCATTAAGGAAGCCTGTTGGATACCGAACTGCTGAAAACCTTTCTCGAAGTGCAAAAAACCCGGCATTTTGGTAAGGCAGCCGAAAACCTCTATCTGACCCAATCGGCCGTCAGTTTTCGCATTCGTCAATTGGAGCAAAGTTTAGGGGTGCCGCTGTTTATCCGCTACCGCAACAATATCCAGTTAACCTCGGCCGGTGAGTTGCTATTACCCCATGCCGAAGCTGTCCTCAGCGCTATAGGTGCAGCCAGGCAGCAGATCCAGAATCAACTGCAACCTCACAAATCCAGGCAACTGCTATTGTCACAGGAATTAGCTGTGCTTGCCGATGCAAGTTGTTTGGCGAGCTTATGTCCGGCTGGACCACATTGGCAATTAGATTTTTTAGCAGCCACTTTACTGGCAAGGCAAGATTTTAGTCAGGTCGATGGGGTGGTGAGTTCTGGTACCCCCTTGCCAGCGCATCCACTCAGTGCTGTCCAATTTCTTGGTGCGCTGGAACTGTGGCCGGTTCAGGCAACACCAGCTCCGGCCGTGGTGGAAGGGAGTTTGCTGTTAAGCACAGCCCTGCCTAGGCTCAGTACTTTGCCGTTACAATTGAGTTCTGCCGATCCAGCAGTCGTGTTGCAATGGTTGCTGGCGCAGCAAGGCTGCGCTTATTTACCAGCATTGTTGGTAAAACCTTGGTTAGCGCAAGGTAAGTTAACTCTGCTACAGAGTCCGGCACTGAAAATCCCGGTCTATGCGCATAGTTTACCTGATGCCGTCTGGCCACTGCAGTGGCAACAGCAACTACAGAGCCACAGCCTGCTCGTCAGCGATCTTTAAGGCCTGAACCAGACCTTACCATGGCCGATGGCTTTTTTCAGCTGTAAACGCTTATGGTTGTGAAATAACGGCAAGGCCAGTGGCCCAGCAACGGCGCCAAGAATGGTCCAGACCAGTGGACGCAAACCGGCACGACGGGCCTGAATAAAACAATACAAACTGCACAAAGGTGCCATCAGCAACAACCACATGCATCACTCCAAAGCGACAGCCTGGCGACAAAATGAGTGCGCTAGCTATTCTGCCAGCCACAGCCATAAAAAAAGAGCTGCATTATAACAGCTCTTTTTTTCAGCAGGCCAGCGACTTTAGTCGCAACTTAGCGCTTTGCGACACTCAATAGAAGGTCTTGCCCTGCTCTGCCATCTGCAACAATAAGCGACTTGGCGCAAAGCGGCTGCCAAATTGCGCTTCATAGCGGCGCAAATCGGCGACCAGGCTGGTCGCGCCCATGGCATCGATATAACGGAATGGTCCACCGATAAAGGGGGGGAAACCAATGCCAAAAATCGCACCAATGTCACCGTCACGAGCCGAAGCGATAATACCTTCTTCCAAACAACGCACCGCCTCGTTCAGCATCTGAACTAAACAACGATTGCTGATCTGTTCCGATGCTAACCGGCCAGCCGGTTGTACGCCGAGCAAGACATACACAGAGGTATCCACTTCCTTACGGCCTTTTTTCACACTGGCGCCATACCGATAAAAGCCTTTTTCGACTTTTTTACCCTTACGACCATCGGCAATCAGTTTGTCAAAAGCCGCTGGTGCGGCAAAACGTTCGCCCAGTTCGCGCTCTAGAATAGGCGAGATCTTAGCACCAACATCAATCCCGACTTCATCAAGTAAAGTGATAGGACCGACCGGCAAACCGAATCTGGTTAGCGCCTTATCGATTTTTTCCACCGGCTCGCCTTCCAATAACAAGTTGGCCGCTTCATTCATATATAAAGCAAGGATACGGTTGACATAAAAACCAGCGCCGTCTTTGACAACAATCGGCGTTTTGCCTTGCTTACGGGCAAAAGCGACAGTGGTGGCAATGGTTTGTGGCGAGGTTTTGTCATGGGCTATCACTTCGACCAGTGGCATTTTATCCACCGGTGAGAAATAATGCAGACCAATCACATTTTCCGGCCGGGCTGCGCCTGCAGCAATCTGGCCAATAGGTAAAGAGCTGGTATTGGAGGCGAAAATAGTCTGCGCATGGCAATTCGCTTCAATATCGCGCACCATTTGCTGCTTCAGCGCCAGATCTTCAAATACCGCTTCCACCACTAAATCAACATCATGAAAACCACTGTAATCTGTGGTGCCGGTGAGAAGCGCCATTTGTTTTTGCATCTCTGTACGGCTTAAATAGCGCCGTTTGAATTTTTTATACAACAAACTGTAGCTGTATTTCAGCGCATTGCTGATGCCTTGCTGGTTAATGTCTTTGATCCGCACCGGAATACCAGCTTTGCCTGCTGTGACATTGGCAATACCGCCGCCCATCAGACCACCGCCCAGCACCGCTGCTTTTTTCACCTTGGCGCCTTTGACATCGCCAGCACCTGATTCTTTTTTCATCTGAGTGGTGGCAAAAAACAAGCCGCGCAGTGATTTTGATACCGGCGTCATACACAACTCGCCAAAGGCCTGCGCTTCCACTTGTAAACCACGCGCCATGCCACTATTGACACCAGCTTTGATGGCTTCGATGATTTTCAGTGGGGCCGGATAATGGCCAGCCGTTTTCGCCAGCGTTTGTTTCTCGGCCTGACTGAATAAAATACCACGACCTATCGAAGTGAACTCCAACAGTTGGCCAACCAAAGGCAATTTCACTGGCTTGCGCTGCGGTTTACCCGCCAACGCCATTTTCACCGCCGCTTCTAGTAAGATACTTTTTGGTACCACGGCATCGACTAAACCGGCTTTTTTTGCCTGGGCGGCCCGGAGCTGTTTGCCAGTCAGCATCATATCCAGCGCTTTTTGTAAGCCCACCAGTTGTGGCAATCTTTGGGTGCCGCCACTGCCAGGAAGCAGACCCAACTGTACTTCAGGTAAGCCCAAGACAGTTTTGCCATCATCAGTGGCGACCCGACCATGGCAAGCCATCGCCAGTTCCAGACCACCGCCAAGGCAAGGGCCATGAATAGCCGCGATCAGTGGCAGGCTGAGCGCCTCTAACTGGCCAAACATCTGCTGCCCCATGGCAGCAATTTCAGTGGCTTGTTGTGCAGTTTGGCAAGCATCCAGCATGGTGATATCAGCACCAGCGATAAATGAATCGGCTTTACCGGAGATAATGACTAAGCCTTTAATCTGCTTATTACTGCGAATTTCATCCAGCAGGCTTTTAATTTCTTCGGCAAAAGCTGCTTTGAGCACATTCATCGTCTCACCAGCGACATCCATGGTGATGATACCAATGCCATCGTCGCGGACTGCCAGCGAAAAAGTTGGGGTTGTTGTCATTATTCTGTCTCCACAATCATGGCTGCGCCTAAACCACCAGCCGCACAAGCCGTCGTCAGACCAATACCGCCGCCACGGCGGTGCAATTCATTCAGTGTCTGGGTAATTAACCGGGTGCCAGTGGCTGCAAAAGGATGGCCATAAGCCAGTGAACCGCCATTGACGTTAAACTTAGCCATATCGATCTCGCCAATGGCTGCTGAACGACCAAGTTTTTCTTCAGCAAATTTTTTGCTACCGAACATTTTCATGTTCGCCAGCGCCTGGGCGGCAAAAGCTTCGTGCATTTCGATTAATGTTAAATCATTTAAGGTCAAACCAGCCCGATCCAGCGCAATAGGCGTGGCATAGGATGGCCCCATCAACATATCCTCCCACACATCGATAGCAGCAAAAGCATAACTGCGGACATAACCCAATGGCTTGTATCCTAAGGCTTTGGCATAACTTTCCGGCATCATCAGTACCGCCGAAGCACCATCAGTCAGCGGTGTACTGGTCGCCGCAGTCACAGTGCCGTATTGGCGGTCAAACACCGGTTTTAATTTACTGTATGACTCCAGTTTGGAGTCCTGGCGGATATTGTTATCCATCTCAAGGAATTTCTGATAAGGCTCAACATGCGCACTCATCACTTCATCTTTTAACCAGCCTTGCGCCCAGGCATGCGCAGCCAGGGTATGGGAACGATGCGCTAATGCATCCTGATCGGCACGGCTGATACCATGACTTTTCGCCATTTGCTCAGCGGTATCGCCCATCGACAACCCCGTGGTGTATTCAGCCACAGCCGGTGGCACCGGTAATAAATCTTTTAAACCTAAGCGGCGGAAAATCGCCACTTTTTGACCAAAAGTCTTCGCTTTGGTCAAATCTACCAGCGCTCGGGCCAGGGCTTTACTGACACCAACGGGTAACACTGAACTGGAATCGGCGCCACCGGCAATAGCCACCTGGTGGATACCCGCCATCATTGATTCTGTCACACTGACCACCGACTGGAAGCTGGTGGCGCAGGCGCGGGTCACACTAAAAGCGTCGGTATGCACGTTCATGCCAGTGCCCAGCACAATTTCCCGAGCAATATTCGGTGCTTCCGGCATCTGTACAACTTGACCGTAAACCACCTGATCAATTAATTTGGCATCCAGCTCACTGCGGATCAACAATTCGTTGACGACCAGTTTGCCTAAATCCAAGGCTGAAACACCGTGAAATTCAGTCGCTTGTTTGGCAAACGGCGTACGTAAGCCGCGAACTATCGCAATCCGGTCCCCTTGACGGGTAGTTAATTTAATCTGGGTGGTCATAGTGATCCTCTTTTTATGGCTCGATACAGGTCTGACCTGTACTTTTTTTCGATTGTAACGAGAGATCCGATAAATTAAAACACTTGTTTTAATGAAGTCAGAACCTTATATCCTGACACAGGTCATAGCCTAGACGGTTTTAAACCGAAACGCTTGAAAAATAGTCAATTATTTCATACGAATAACAACAGAAGAGTGCTGCTGTGAACGCTTTTAACCGGTTAAAAACTTATCTCGATTCTCAGGTTCTGGGTCAGCCGGCGCTGACGGAAGGTATTCTGCTGGCATTGCTGGCCAATGGTCATTTATTGGTCGAAGGCCCGCCAGGTCTAGCCAAGACCCGCGCGGTCAATGCGCTGGCCCATGGCGTCGAAGGCAGTTTTCATCGCATTCAGTTTACGCCGGATTTATTACCCGCTGATTTAACCGGCACTGATATTTACCGGCCGGAAACCGGCAAATTTGAATTTCAAAGTGGCCCGCTTTTCCACCATATTATTCTGGCCGATGAAATCAACCGCGCCCCTGCCAAGGTGCAATCGGCTTTATTAGAAGCAATGGCAGAAAAACAAATTACCGTCGGTCGCCATAGTTATAAATTACCAGAACTGTTTTTGGTGATGGCGACACAGAACCCGCTAGAGCAGGAAGGCACCTATCCGTTACCTGAAGCTCAGCTAGACCGGTTTTTATTGCATCTCAAAGTCGATTATCCAGATGCAGAAACTGAACTGGCTATTTTAAAATTGACCCGCGGTGAAGCACTGGAACAAGCTGTCGAACAACCGGTGCGGATCAGTCAGGCTGATATTTTTGCCGCCCGCAAAGCCATCTTACAACTGCATTTTGCCCCAGGTCTGGAGCAATATGTGGTACAGCTGATTATGGCGACCCGCAAAGCTGCCAGCTATAGCCCACAACTGGCGCGCTGGATTGCGTATGGCGCCTCACCACGCGCCACTATCGCACTGGAGCGTTGTGCCCGTGCCAAAGCTTGGCTGGCTGGTCGTGACTTTGTCACGCCGGATGATGTGCAAGCGGTGTTTCATAATGTGGTCCGGCACCGGTTAATCCTGACTTATGAAGCGGAAGCAGAAGGTATCCAGTGTGATCAGGTGCTGGATGAAATCTTACGCCTGGTACCGGTCGCCTGATGCAGCAGCTACACATTCGCCAGTGGTTGACGGAACTGGCCGCCGATGGCATCCGGCTTGATTTACCGCAATTGCTGAAATATCAGCGCCACACCCAGTTGCTGGATCTCAGCCCTGCCCAGACCATCCAGAATAAATTGGCAGGCAGTTATTTGGCCAAGAGTAAAGGCCGTGGCATGGAATTTGATGAAGTCCGGCATTACCAAACCGGTGATGACGTCCGGACTATCGATTGGCGTGTCACCGCCCGCACCGGCAAAGTGCACACTAAGTTATTCCGTGAGGAAAAAGAAAGACCGGTGTTTATTTTGACCGATCTTGGCCGCAGTATGCAGTTTGGCTCGACCTTATTATTAAAGTCGGTGCAAGCCGCCCATCTGGCCGCATTAATTGCCTGGCATGTGAAAAAAACCGGCGACAAGCTCGGTGGATTGTTGTTTCATCAACACGCCATCCGGGAATTAAAGCCAGCTGGGCGCAGTGTTGCGGTATTACGTTATTTGCATCAACTAATTGAACTGCAACAACAGGCTATCCTGCAGCTCGCCTCACCAGCGGTTGCTGGTTTTGAGCTTGCAGATGCATTGGGTCAAATACGCCGCCTGGTCCGCCCTGGCAGCTTAGTTTTTATTATTTCTGACTTTCAGTCGGTTAATGAGCAGGCACTGCGGCATTTGCAGGCGATACGATTGCACAATGAAGTACGGATTTGCCATATCACCGATCCACTGGAACATGCCTTGCCGATCAGCGCCAGCGGCGTGGCGGCGGTGTCTGCCGGGATAGCGCCTGTGACACTGGACTTATCCGACCGTCAGTTGCAACAACAGTATCAACAACAACAACTGCAAACCAACCAACAGTTAGCGCAACATTGGCGGCTGTTAGGCTGCCGACACTGGCACTTGAGTAGTGACTTACCGCTACTGCAACAATTATATGGAGTTGGTGATGACAAAGCCTGATCCTCGTCTGCAGGCCTTGGCTGACATTCAGGAACCGCTGTTGGCCAGTGATTGGTATTTAGCGCCGGTCTGGTGGCTGCTGGCCTGCTTAGTGCTGCTGTTGTTAGGGTGGCTGATCCGGCGGCTGCGCCATCGCCAGCCGCAGCAAGCCGCGAAACAACTGGCCCTGCGCGAACTTGACCGAATCGACCTTGCCCAGAGCGGCAGCGCGACAGCAATAACTGCGTTACTAAAACGCTATGTGCAGACCAAGCAGCCACAACACCCAGCGTTAACTCAGACAGGCGTGCAGTGGCAGCAGTTTTTAGTCCAGTCACTACGCCAACCTGCTGCACAAGCCCTGCCCGATTTATTGGCGTTACATTATCAGGCAGCGCCAGCAGCCGAGGATCTGACGGCTTATGCCGAATTCGCCCGTCATTGGTTACAACAGCATGAGGCTGATTTAGCCACAGTGACATTGCCACAGCCATCGCCAGGAGTTCGCGATGCTTGAACTCACTTTCCCGTGGTTACTGCTATTGTTGCCACTGCCGTTATTGTTTAAACGCCGCGCTCAGCAAGCTTCTGGCAGTTTATACCTGCCACCCTTGGCACGGGTGGCGGCAAATTATCAGCCTGGTCGTCAGGTCCACCCCCGTCGCCGCTTGCTGGCCTTCCTGCTCTGGGTATGCCTGGTTATTGCCGCCTGTCAGCCAAAATGGCTGGGCGATCCTATCAGCTTGCCCCAGCAAGGACGGGATATGATGCTGGCCGTTGATTTGTCAGGCTCAATGAATATCAGCGATATGATGATTGAAGGCCAACCACTCAACCGGCTGGATGCGGTCAAGTATGTGCTGAAAGACTTTATCGCCAGACGCCAGGGCGACCGGCTCGGCTTGGTGTTATTTGCCGATGCCGCTTATCAGCAAACGCCGCTGACCTTTGACCGTAATACAGTGCAACAGATGTTGGATGAAGCGGTATTGGGTCTGGTCGGTCAGCGCACCGCCATTGGTGAAGCAATTGGCTTAACCGTAAAACGGTTTAATACCTATGCCAGCTCAAATAAAGTATTGATTTTGCTCAGCGATGGTGCCAACACCGCGGGTCAAATTCAGCCAAGAGAAGCCCTGAAACTTGCCAAAGCTGCCGCGGTGAAAATTTATACCGTGGGGGTTGGTGCCGAACAAATGATCCAGCAGGGTATTTTTGGCCCACAACTGGTCAACCCTTCCGATGATTTGGATGAAAAATTGTTAACTGAACTTGCCAGCGAGACCGGTGGAAAATACTTTCGCGCCCGCGATCTGACAGAGTTGGCACAAATTTATCAGTTACTCGATCAACTCGAACCTATTGAACGGGAGAAAATTAATTACCGGCCGCAACAAAGTTTATTACATTGGCCACTGCTAGCGGCGTTGTTGCTGTTGTGGCTGATGTTGTTGCCGCGACTCCCATGGCGACAGTGGCTGGGCAAACGGACTGGCGATCAAGTCGGAGGCTCAAATGTTCAGTGATTTTCATTTTTTGCGCCCTATGCTGCTGTTGTTACTGCCGGTGGTAGCTGTGCTGGCTTACGGGCTGTGGCGTTATCAGCCGAATCACAATGCCTGGCAGGCTTGGTTAGCAGCGCATTTACAACCACTGTTGTTGACTGACCGCCAGCAACAGCGCAATAGTCGTCAACATTTTTGGCTGGCGCTGCTGTTGTTTGGCTGCGCCGTTGTTGCCGCTGCCGGGCCTAGCTGGCAAAAAATTCCACAACCAGCCTTTCAACTAAATAGAGCCACAGTGCTGGTGATGGATATGTCGCTGTCGATGCTGGCGACCGATGCCAAACCAAACCGGCTTGCTCAGGCAAAATTTAAAGCGCTGGACTTTGCCAGCCAGCTCGGTGAAGGTGAATTGGCGCTGGTCAGCTTTGCTGCTGATGCCTTTGTGATCTCTCCGCTTACGCCTGATCATAACAATATCAAGCTGTTATTACCGGATCTAACACCTGAAATCATGCCGGCACAAGGCTCGAATGTGGCAGAAGCGCTACGGCTGGCTGACCAATTGTTACAACAAGCTGGTTACCCGAAAGGCGATATCGTACTAATGACCGATGGCTTCAGTGCCACGCATTATCAGCAACTCAGAGCGCAGTTAAATCAATTTCCGCATCGGATTTCAGTGCTGGCTGTTGGCAGTGCCGAAGGTGCGCCTATCCAACTGAGCAGTGGCGAATTGTTAAAAGATCAGCGTGGTCAAATCGTGTTACCCAAGGTCGCTTTTACCCAGCTACGTAGTCTGGCGGAGCTAACCGGTGGCGTTTATAGCCGTTATACGTTTGATACCAGCGATGTCGCCAGTTTACTCAGTCTCAAGCCGTTGGACTTACTGCAACAAAGCAGCGACAGTGCCAAAATGATGGGTGATCAGTGGCAAGATGCTGGCGTCTATCTTGTGTGGTTGTTGTTACCGCTGGCGCTGTGGCTTGGCAAGCGCAGCCAATTATTGCTGTTGTTGTGCTGCCTGTGGCAGCCCAATACGGTGCGGGCCTTTGAGTTCAATTGGCAGGATTTGTGGCAAACAAAGCAACAACAAGCACTACAGGCTTATCAGCAACAAGATTATGCCAACGCCCGCCAGAAGTTTAGTCAGCCATTATGGCAAGGCAATGCCGCCTATCGTGCTGGTGATTATGCCGCAGCTGCCGACCATTACCGGCAAGATAGCTCCGCCGCCGGACAGTTTAATTTGGGTAACAGTTTGGCCCAGCAACAACAATATGCCCAAGCCTTAGCGGCTTACCAGCAAGCACTCAAACAACAACCTGACTTTGCCAACGCCGAGCAAAATGCCCGTCTGATGGAAAAACTATTAGCCGAGCAACAACAAAAAGATCAGCAGCAACAATCGTCTGATGGTCAGCAGCAAGGTGAACCAAAGCGCAACGGTCAGCAAGACCAAGACTCAAAGTCGGATCAACAACAATCCGAGCAATCGCAACAAGGCGAGCAACAGCAGCAAAACCAACAAAACGCTGATCAGCAGGATAATCCGCAGCAAGCAAATTCTGGATCCGCCGCAGAACAACAAGCAAAACCTGCGGCAAAACCAGAGCCAGCCAATGCACAGGATGAGGCAAAATCAGCGCAAGCCGAAGGCAAGTCGCAGGAAAAAGCGGTGAACCAAGCCTGGCCAAATGCCAGTGCCGAACAAACCCAGCAATTGGACAGTTTAATGCGCAAAGTCCAAGATGATCCGTCTTTGTTACTGCGCAACAAAATGTTATTGGAATATCAGAAACGGCATCAACAACGCTTGCCGCAAGGAGAAGAACAAGCATGGTAACTGCAGGATTAATCTGGCCGCAGATGTGGCGGGCGCTGTTATGCTGCCTGTTGTTAAGTGCAGCCACCACGGCCCAGGCCGCCAGCAGTCTGACCGCAAAGGTCGATAAAAACCCGCTGATGATGGGCGAGGAATTAATTCTGCTGCTGGAACTGGATGAAAAAGTGCCAGCCAATGCGGTCGATTTCAGCCAACTTTCCGCCCATTTTCAATTTGGGCCGCCAGCCGTCAGTCAGAGTATGCAAATCATCAATGGTCGCTCTAGTCAGAGCACACGCTGGCAGTTGAGTTTGTTTGCCAATCAACCAGGCACAGTCCAGATCCCAGCGTTCGAAGTTGCTGGGGTGCGTTCAAGTCCAATCGACGTCGAAATTTTACCTGCCAGCGAGCAAGGTAAAGGTTCGGCTGAGCTATTTATTGAAAGCACGCTGAGCAGTACCGATTTACACGTACAACAAATGGGCTATTACGAAGTCAAAATTTTTTATAGCGGAGATCTGCAACGCGGTAGTCTGAGCCAACCGGAATTACCCCAAGTCACCATTGAACAAATCGGCAAAGATGTTGAAGGCAGCGAGCTCGTCAATGGTCAGCGTTATCAAACCATTACCCGACGTTATAGCCTGGTTGCCCAACAAAGCGGTGATTATCAACTGACGGCCCCTTGGTTTCAGGGCGAGATGATTGATCGCAGCAGTTCCAGATACGACTATTTTGCTAAAACCAAGGCGGTTTCAGCACAGGGTCAGACCTTGAGTTTTAAGGTGAAGCCGATTGAGGCTGGCTTCGAAGGCCAGTGGTTAGTTTCTCAATTAGTGACCTTGCAGGAAGAATGGTCAGCCGATCCGACACAACTGGTGCAAGGCGAACCCATCACCCGCACCATCACACTGACAGCGATGGATTTAGCCGATCATCAGTTGCCAGACTTGCAGCTTAATTTACCTGCCGGCATCAAAAGTTATGCTGAAAAACCGCAGAGTAAAAAGGCTGAGCGCAAAGGTCGGATGGTAGCGCAAAAAGTATTTACCTCGGCCCTGATTGCCAATCAGCAAGGACAGCTGATGTTACCTGCGGTGCGCTTGCCTTGGTGGAATAGCATTAAAGGTGAAATCGATTACGCCGAATTACCGGCCCGTGAATTGCGGGTGGTGGCTAATCCACAACAAGCCGTCGACAGCCAGCTGCAACCAACCCCAGAGCGCCATGCTGCACAGACCCAGACCGCAATCACCGCGTCTGTCAGTCCATGGCAATGGAATCATCTAAGTAGTGCGCTGACGTTACTCTGGCTCCTGACAATCGCAGCTTTTGCAGCTTATTTTTTCAGGCAACCTGCGCAACCTTTGACTTCTGCTGCTGCGGATAACACGGCAGGACTGACTGCCAGCACAGTGAAATTTAATGCCAAACGCTTTAAAACTGCTTGTCAGCAGCATGATGCTGAGTTGGTCAGTGCTTTCTTGCTGCGTTGGGGCCGCGAGACTTTCGCCAGCGATATCCAGCATCTGTCTCAATTATTGACACTACTGCCTGCCGGTGAGTTGAAACTACAGGTAGAAAAACTGGCATACCAACACTACCAACGCACAACAACAGCATGGCAAGGTGATGCACTTTATCAAGCCTGGTCGGCATTTCATCCGACCAAGCGCACTGAGGAAGCTGCACTGCCACCGCTCTACCCTACTTAACGACCGTCGCCGGCAACTGATGCCGCTGAAACTGCGCGAACAGGCCGGGCAAAAAAATGGTCTGTTCGCCATGTTGCGAAAAAAAAGTCCGCCTGGCTGCACATTTTCCGCCATGATACCGGTCTGTTAGGCTATCGACCTGCTAAAGATGAAATTTTGGTTATGAGCAACAAACATCTGCGTTATGAAGCGCTGGTCCGTTCTTATCATGCGGATCTGTACCGTTATGCTTGCTGGTTGTGTCAGCACAAAGCCATTGCCGAAGACTTATTACAGGAAACCTTTCTGCGCGCCTGGAAAAGTCTTGATAGTTTGACTGACGTAACCGCGGCAAAAAGCTGGCTGATCACCATTTTACGCCGGGAAAATGCCCGTCGTTTTGAGCGCAAACAATTTGATTATCAAGATATTGATCAGGATGTCCTGCTGGATGAACACAACCTAAGCCAGGAACAGCAGGCAGAGCAGCGTCTGATCCGCCAGCATATTTTGCAACTGGCGCCTGACTATCGGGAGCCTTTGTTGCTGCAACTGATTTTTGGCATGACCGGCGAGGAAATTGCCAGTACCCTTGAACTGAATTTAAATACCGTCAACACCCGTTTATTCAGGGCCCGCCAGCAGTTAAAAGAACTGTTACAAGCCCCAACCAGAGGAGCAGACCAGCATGGATGAACTTGAATTCCGCCGCCAATTACTGGCTGATCCACAGGCTCGCCAGCCTGATGTGCAACAACAACTACAACATGACTTGCAGCGACAACGTTATCAGCAGGAATTGCTAGAGATGGAACTAAAGCTAAAACAAAGTTTGCAACTGCCGGTGCCGCCGGATTTAGCTGACCGGCTCTTACTAGCACAGGGTATTGCCAGTTTCAGCGAACGCAAAAAACAGCGACAACGCTGGATGAGTCTGGCGGCAGCCGTACTGGTGCTTGGTTTGCTGGCACCTGCTCTGTATAAACAGTTGTTCTGGTCTCAACGATTAGCCGATCATGCGCTGGCGCATGTGTATCACGAAGCGGCTTATCTGCTTGACCAAAGTACCGATTTACCGCTGACAGAAGTCAATCAGTTACTGGCTGATTTTAATGCCGAGTTAACACAATGGCCAGGGGCGGTGCGTTATGCCCGTTATTGCGATTTTCAAGGCTTGCGATCTTTACATCTGATTTTACAGACTGAAGATGGACTATTGACGGTATTTGTAATGCCACCGCAACACGATTTAACTGGTGGCCAGCAATTTGCAGATCAGAACTTCCATGGCCAAAGTCTGCAAATGGGTCAACATTCGCTGGTGCTGGTGACCGAAAAACAGCAAGCTTTGCAACCCTTTGCCGAAGAACTGGCGCAACATATCCGCTGGCAAATTTAACCTTTGGTGTGCCGCCAGCTGCGACTGGTAGCATCAGTCAGGTGATCCGTAGAAAAGCACTGGCTCTGGACGCCAGTGCTTGTTAGCATATTGCGCTTTGTACATTTTGCAGCACTGCCTGACAATGTCAGTTAACTGAGTCTGCCTAACATAGTATTCAAACAACAATAATTAAATCATTCAACTGAGGTCGTTATTTTGGAAACGGGCACCATTCTCGCATTGTTAATTTATTTCTTTTCTATGCTGGCGATTGGCTTATATGCCTACCGCCAGTCAAGCAGCAATCTATCTGAATATATGCTCGGCGGGCGTAAATTAGGCCCGGCGGTGACCGCTTTATCCGCCGGCGCTTCTGATATGAGCGGTTGGTTATTGATGGGCTTGCCTGGCGCTTTGTATCTGTTGGGTATTTCCCAAATTTGGATGGCCGTTGGCCTGGTGTTGGGAGCTTGGCTTAACTATTTACTGTTGGCACCGCGCTTTCGGGTTTTTACCGAAGTCGCTAAAGACTCCATCACCTTACCCGATTATCTGGAACACAGATTTGCCGATCATACCCGGTTATTACGCCTGATTTCTGCCTTGGTCATCGTGGTATTTTTCACCTTATACACTGCTTCTGGCGTGGTTGCCGGGGGTAAATTATTTGAATCGGTATTTGGGCTTAATTACGGCCTTGGCTTAGCACTAACGGCAGGTGTGGTTATTGCTTACACCTTGCTGGGTGGTTTTTTGGCGGTCAGTATGACCGACTTTGTGCAGGGCATTATTATGTTTCTGGCCTTAGTGATGGTACCAATAGTGACCTTAAATGAGGTGGGTGGTGTTGGCCCTGTGCTGAATACTGTCGCGATGCTCAATCCAACACATCTGGATTTATTCACCGGCACCAGTCTGATTGGCATCGTGTCATTAATGGCCTGGGGCTTGGGCTATTTTGGCCAGCCACATATCATTGTGCGTTTTATGGCGATCCGGTCAGTGAAAGACTTTCCCGTGGCACGTCGGATCGGGATGTCCTGGATGATTGTGTCACTGATTGGTGCTATCGCCACTGGCTTTGTCGGCATTGCCTATGTGCATAAAACCGGGGTTGCCTTAAAGGATCCGGAAACTATTTTCATCTTATTATCCCAGGTATTGTTTCACCCTTTTATTGGTGGATTATTGCTAGCGGCTTTATTGGCGGCGGTGATGAGCACCATTTCCAGCCAATTGCTGGTGACCTCCAGTGCTTTGACACAAGATTTTTATAAAACCTTCCTGAATAAAACGGCTTCTGACCAGCATCTGGTGCTGATGGGCAGGTTGTCAGTGTTTTTAGTGGCGGTGATTGCGATTGTGATTGCGCTGGATCGCAGCAGCTCAATCCTCAGTCTGGTCGCCAATGCCTGGGCAGGTTTTGGTGCTGCCTTTGGTCCTTTAGTACTGCTCAGTTTGTACTGGAAAAGAATGAATCTGTGGGGAGCCCTGGCCGGTATGGTGGCAGGTGCGGCCACAGTGTTACTTTGGATCTATGGCCCATGGACAATGAATGGCATGCCACTGAATGATTACCTATACGCGATAGTACCGGGTGTATTTGTTTCGACCCTGGTGATTTGGCTGGTCACTAAGCGAACGGCTGCACCTGAGCAAGCCGTGCTCGACCAATTTGAACAAATGCTGCAACAACTGCAAAAAGCAAAATAAGTCATTCTCGGGCAACTGTCGTTGGCAGTTGCCCGTATTTATGCACCTTCCGATCACGAAATTTTTCCCCACCATAACCAATTCTTTGCTACATTGCTGCAAAAGCCACAGGGAAAGGATCTGAGTCTTTATGTATTTTTACGCTGCGCGGCAACCTATTCTCGATCGTGATAAAAATCTTTTTGCTTATGAGTTATTGTTTCGGGATGGTCTGGAAAATGTGTTTCCGGATATTGATGGTGATGAAGCCACCTCCAGGATGATCGCCGGTAGCCAGTTTAATTTTGGCTTAGAGGATTTTCTCGGTGATAAACCAGGTTTTATCAATTTCACTCTGGACACCCTGCTGAAGAAATACCCAACCTTATTACCCAAAGAGCAGATAGTGGTGGAGATCCTGGAAACTGTGCAGCCAGGCAAACGTCTGCTCACTGAAGTACAGTTGTTAAAGGAACAAGGTTATCAGATAGCCTTAGATGATTACATCCATCAGAAGGTCTGGCGACATTTTTACCCTTATGTCGATATCATCAAAATTGATTTTCGCACGACCAGCCAGCCACTGATGCTCGAAATTATTGCCGCTATTGACGAGTTTCCTCATATCAAGTTGCTAGCAGAAAAGGTCGAGACTATTGAAGAATTTCAGTTGGCGCTGAATATGGGCTTTAGTTATTTTCAGGGCTATTTTTTCTCCAAACCGGAAATGCTGCAAAGTAAAGCCTTATCCCCGGCGCAACTGACGCTAGCTGAATTATTGTATGAAACATCAAAATCAGAAATGGATCTGACCAACATTACCGCCATCTTTCAGCGCGATGTGAACCTGTCCTATAAATTACTGCGTTATTCTAATTCAGCCGTCTTCAAACGCCGATCAGAAATCGAAACCATTAAGCAAGCCTTAGTCGTGCTGGGCCAGAATGAGCTGAAAAAGTTTTTATCGGTGTTGTTTACCGCTCAGGTCAGCAGCGAAAAGCCGGCCGAATTGATGCGACTTGCCATGACCAGAGCTAAATTTGCCGAAGGTATCGCGGCTTTACATGGCAAAACAGATACAGCCAAAGCTTTTTTGACCGGAATGATGTCGTTAATGGATGCAATTTTGGATGAGCCGATGACCTCTGTGATGAGCAAATTACCCTTATCCAAAGATATTAAAGACGCGCTGACCGGTGAACCTGGTTTATTGTCTGATTATCTAGCTTTGGTTAAATGTTACGAGCAAGCACAATGGCAACAAGCCAATCAATCAATTGCGCAGTTGGCGCTGCCTGCAGCTCGGTTACCTGATGCCTACCATGAAGCGGTGCAGTGGGCGAATACTCAAATGAAGGCGTTGGGCGAACGTTAAAGTAACCGCATTGTTGCAGGCCAATGCGGTTATTGCTACGGCGATTGTTGTCTGCGTTAAGATTTGCAGCCCCCATAGCGCAAACCGAAAGGCAGCCAAACTGCAATTTCAGAAACTGACATAAACGGCGATTTTTTCCGCCAATTTTGCGCCAATCCCTTTCACTTCGGTCAATTGTTGCTGACTTTTAATTGGCCCTTGCTCTTTGATATAAGCCAGGATAGCTTCAGCCTTCTTTTGACCTATCCCAGGAATTGCCACTAACTGCTCAGCGGTCGCTTTATTGATACTCAGCAATGTTTTGACCGCCTGGCTTTGACTTTTCAGGGTCGCAACCTGGCCTGCCGGCTCAGCCGCCAGCAGCGGATTCAGCCATAACGCGGGTACACAGTAACAAAGGGCCAACTTCAATGATTTCATGCTCATCATCCATTCCTTGTTTGGTTAAAGGTGAGTAAAATATTGTCCGACAGGTGCAGCAGCGATCGCTGAGCAATGCTGCGAAACCATCGACTTGTTAACCATAGGATATAAATAAACATAATGTTAACTTTATTTATATCAATTTCACATTAAAGTCATTTTTTTAGATTCAGCGGCAATTAAGATTGCTGCTGTTATGGTGATGATGCCACCACCAGAGGAGTTAGACTGATGAAATACTTAGCGTTATTGCTGCCATTACTAACCGCTTGCAGTAGTTATTCTCAAAATCACCGGCAACATTATGCGATGGCGACTGTGACCTCTGCCCAGCCTATCTATCGCACTATTGAAGTGCACAAACCAAAGCGGGTTTGTGAAGAACGGCAAGTCGTGAAACGTCATCAGGATTCCGCGACACCCACTATTGTCGGTGCTATCATCGGCGGTGCTTTAGGAAATGCCATTGGACATAACAGCAGTAATAAAAAAGTGGGCATGGCGGCAGGCGCTATTTTAGGTGGCTCAGTTGGTTATGATGTCGGGCAGAGTAATGGCAATGATGTGGTCCATCATGAGACTGTCTGTTATCAGGCTGGCACAGAAGTAGAATACCAGAGTGTAGTGGATGGCTATCAGGTCACCTACCAATTAAATGGCCGGGAATATAATACCCGGATGGATCGTGACCCTGGTCCGAACATGCCAGTCTATGTTGAACCAGTGCGTGGTCGTTAACAGCGTTGAAGCTATGTGGTTCGGACTTTACAGATTAAAAAGGAATAAACATGCGGGTGTTAGTCGTTGAAGATGAAGTGTTGTTAGCGGAACAAATTAAGAACCATTTGCTGCAACAACAGTTCAGTGTTGATTTATCACATGATGGCAGTGATGGTTTTTATAAACTCACTGAATATCCGTATGATTTAGCGATCATTGATATTGGCTTGCCAAAAATGGACGGTTTGTCGCTGATCCGTAAAGCCCGGACCGCTGAAATTAAAACTCCGGTCATCGTACTGACGGCCCGTGGCAGCTGGCAAGAAAAGGTGCAAGGTCTGGATGCCGGTGCCGATGACTACTTGACCAAACCCTTTCATGTAGAAGAGTTGTTGGCTCGTTGTAACGCCTTGATCCGTCGGGCTGCCGGCCAACCCGATCCAACCCTGACCGCTGGGCCTGTTAGCCTCAATAGTAGAACGCAACAAGTCTGGTGCCAAGGCGAAGAAGTACCGTTGACCGCCTATGAATACAAAGTGTTGGAATATTTTATGCTCAACCCGACCAAAGTGATTTCGAAAACTGAGTTGACAGAACATATTTACGATCAGGATTTTGATTTGGACAGTAATGTCATCGAAGTATTTGTACTTCGACTGCGGAAAAAGCTGGACCCCACTGGCGAACTGAAGCCTATCGAGACGCTGCGGGGGCGTGGCTATCGCTTCAATCTGGCAGTACAGTAATGATGTTATCGCTTAAAGTGCGCCAGGCGGTTGTCAGCCTGGTGCTGCTGTTAATTTTATTACCAGCCTCATTTCTGGCCATTGAACGTGCTTTTTTTTCGCAATTACTCACTAGCACAGAACAAAAACTTGAAGTGCATCTCTATTCGTTTTTAGCCGAATTAACTTCAAAAAACGATATTCTGGAAATCAATAACAGTATTTTGCCAGCAGATTTTTTGCGACCTGATTCAGGTACCAGCGCTTTTATTGTCAGTGGTGAGCAGTTAATGTGGCAATCTGATTCATCATTAAATCAGAACTTTATACCACCGCAACACGAAATGTTACCAGGCAAACATGAATTTGTGGCCTTGGAACAGGACGATAAAACCTACTGGACGCTTTCGTTTGCATTGTTATTTGATATGGGTGATCGCAGCATGCCGCTCACCATCCATATAGTGCAAGATGAGCAATTATTACAAGCACCAATCCAAAGCTTTCGTAACACCCTGATCCGTTGGTTTATTGGTATCGCCGCTGTACTCATCTTATTAATGTTGCTGGCCTACTATTGGACCACCCAACCTTTATCGGCCCTGGATCATGAAATACGTTATGTTGAAAGTGGTCAGCAACAACAACTGGCCGGTATTTATCCAGCCGAATTAAACAAGCTAAAAGAAGATGTGAACTTGCTATTGGCGAGTCAAAACCGGCAAAAACAACGTTATCGCCATCATCTAAGTGACCTGGCGCATGCACTGAAAACCCCGGTGGCGGTGCTCAACACCTCGGCAATGGCGGCTCAGCCTGAACTGAAATTGCAGATTGACCGTATCACCGCCATGATTGAGCATCAGTTAAAAAGAGCCAGCAGCTCAGGGCAAGATGTTTGGCATAAACAGATCCCCATCCAACCGGTGCTTGATCAATTACAGAATGCACTAAGTAAAATTTATCGGGCAAAAAACATTCAGATTGGCCTGCATTGCCCGGCAGACAGTATGTTCCGTGGCGATGAAACTGATCTGATGGAAATGCTGGGGAATCTACTGGATAATGCCTGCAAAGCCTGTCAATATCAGGTGAAGTTAACCATCAATCTGAAACCACTCACTTTTTTGGTGGAAGATGACGGTCCTGGGGTGCCAGCGGATAAAACAGTTGAATTGTTAGACCGCGGCACCAGACTCGATACCTACAAAGAAGGCCATGGCGTAGGTTTATCTATTGTGCATGAGCTTTGTTTGTCCTATTCGGGTAAATTATTGATCGACCGCAGTTCTCTTGGTGGGGCCAGTTTTTGTTTACAATTTCCTGACCATCAGTACTAATAGCCATCGTTTTCGAGGATGCTGCACCACTGTGAAAAAATGGTTTTTATGTTTATCTGTTGTTTTTGCACTGGACTCCCAGGCCGCTAGTCTTTGTGCCGAGAAACGCCAACTACACATCGAGTATTTCCGTTGTCTGGACCAGGAACTGGAAAAAGTACAACGCGAAGTCCAGAGTTGGGAAAACAGTCATTTATTCCGGCTGGAAGAGCTGGAGAAAAATACCGGCCGCGGCGAGCCGCTGAAGGTATTTCAACGCTCTAGAAAAGAATTTCAAAAATTCAGCACCGATCACTGCCGCTGGCAATATCTGGCATTAATTCCAGACAGCCAGGCTGGTACAGGCGCCTTTAAGGAATGTATGCTGCAGCAATTACAAATCCAGGTCACTATTTTGCAACAAATCCAATACTAACATTGGTTGCTTGCCTACTCCGAACCAGAGCGATTCAAGCAAGCCAGCAACATACTAATTCTTGATCTGATAGCAGCCTTCAGACGTAATGTTTGCAACTTTGAGTCAATATAACCTACGGCACCGCCGTCAGCAGGAACAAGATGAATTTAAATAACGCTATCATTCGAATTAAAAACCTCAGATTACGTACATTTATCGGCATTAAAGAAGAAGAAATCAATAATAAACAAGATGTCGTAATTAATGTCCGGATTGAATACAGTGCAGCCAATGCTGCAGATTCTGACGAAATGGAGCAGGCTCTTAATTATCGCACTATCACTAAAAAAATAATTCAATTGGTTGAAAATAATCGATTTTCATTATTAGAAAAATTGACAGCCGAGGTGTTAGCACTGGCATCCGAGCACCCTGCGGTTCGTTTTGCTGAAGTCGAGATCGACAAGCCGCATGCCTTGCGTTTTGCGGACTCAGTGTCATTAGCATTATCCGTCCACAAAAACTGAAACTGGCTATACTCAGCCATATTCTGCCAACAGGAGTGTAGCGATGAGAATATTGCTGACAGGTGCCACCGGTTTAATAGGTCGGGCCTTGATCAAACGCTGGCAACATCAACACCAGTTGTTTGTTCTCAGTCGCAATGGGGTGAAAGCCAGCCAGTTGCTGGGGCCGGCAGTGCAAGTGGTAACAGAACTAGCACAGTTGGATTTTAATCAGTTAGATGCGGTGGTAAATCTGGCCGGTGAACCCATCGCCGCTAAGCGTTGGTCAGAAAAACAAAAACAGCGCATCTGTCAAAGTCGCTGGCAATTAACGGAACAATTGGTCGCTTTGATCCAACAAGCCACTACTCCACCCCATACCCTGCTCAATGCTTCAGCCGTTGGTTTTTACGGTCGACAGGGGCCTGAAGCCATTGATGAAAGCTATCAGTCCTACTACCCGGAATTTTCCCATGACGTCTGTGCACGCTGGGAAAATTTGGCGAACAGAGCCCAATCTGCCAGCACCAGAGTGTGCATCAATAGAATTGGTATTGTGCTGGCAGAACAAGGCGGTGCCCTGCAAAAAATGTTGCCGGCGTTTAAGTTAGGTTTAGGCGGTGTTATTGGTTCTGGTGAACAGATGATGTCCTGGATCCAGTTGGATGATCTGGTCGCTGTGTTTGATTTTTTATTACACAAACCAGAGTTATCAGGCGTATTTAACACCACAGCGCCGATGGCTGTCAGCAATCGTCAGTTCAGCCGCCTGCTGGCAGAACGCTTACAGCGACCTACTCTGTTGCCGATGCCGGCTGTGGTAGCCAGGTTACTGTTTGGAGAAATGGCTGATTTATTATTATTTGGCCAGAATGTGTATCCACAACGCTTGCTGGATGCTGGTTTTCATTTTCAATACAGCCAACTTCGCACTGCACTGCAAGTTTTGAAACTGTGATCTGAGTTGTTTACCGCTCTGAGGTGATTTCAGAGCGGTATCCAAAACAGCGCTTAGCTTAGAGCCCTCCTGACCAGTACTGGTGCCGGGATCTTCAGTAAACCACGCAATAACAGAAAACCTAACCCTGCGATTAACACAACGCCGAGTCCGGGACCAATCCACCACAGGTTCCAGTGTAAACTGAATGGTAATTGAAATAACCTGACTTGCAACACAGCCAACAGTATTTCTGCCAGTAGAGTCGCAAAGACGCCCGCTAATAGACCCAAGGCAGCAAACTCACCGAGCATAGCCTGACGCAAAAACACAGTTTTGGCGCCCAAAGTACGTAAAATTGCCAGTTCTTGCTGGCGCTGCTCTAATGTCGCCTGTACTTGAGCAACCAACACCAAGACCGCAGCAGCAAAAACCAACACTAAAATGACCGTCAGGGCTAATGAGACCTGACTTATAATTTCATTGACCTGTTTGAGAATACTGTCGACCGATAAGACTGAAATGGTTGGAAATTGTCTCGCCAATTGATTTAACAGCAACTGCTGCTGTTGCGGTAAATAAAAGGCGGTTAGATAAGTGGCTGGAAAATTTTGCATTAAATCGGGTGACAAAATCATAAAGAAATTCGGCTGTAAACTATTCCAGTCGACTTTGCGAAAACTGCTGACGCGGGCTTTAAATTGCTGGCCGCCAACCGAAAAGGTGATGTCGTCGCCTAACTTTAATTGCAAGCGCTCGGCCATATCCTGCTCAACCGATACTGACGCCTTGGTCTGGGCGCTAAACCATTGGCCAGCCACCAATTGATTATTGGCTGGCATTTGGTTTAGCCAGGTCAGATTTAACTCGCGACCGACTCCCTGCCGGCTATTTTCACGGTTCTGATTGAGATCCGTGTCAGCTTGTTGTTCACCTTTTTGCCGTTCGGCCGCTGCAGTTTCTGCCACCGGCGGATCATCGGCCAGTGTTTCATCATTCACCGCCAGCACCCGGCCAGAGATCATCGGATAATAGTCAGCAGCCTGTAATTGATGTTCCAGCAGTAATTGATTGATTTGTGGCTTCTCTTGCGCTGTGATATTGACCAGAAACTGATTTGGTGCGCCTGCCGGTACTTGCTGCTGCCACTGTGAAATCAGCTCAGCGCGCAAAAAGTACAACAATAGAGTCAAAAACAGCGCCAGGCTGAAAGTAATCAACTGAAAACTGTTTGGCCATAACCGTCGCCGTAAATTCGCCAATGCAAGTTTGAGTGCGCTACTTTGCCCTGCCGCCATAGGCCGGGCTACTTTCACCAAGATAGCGGCAAAACCAAGCAACAGCGCAGCAAACACCACACAAAGGGTAAACAACCAACCCGACAGCCAAGCGTCACCACTAAACAGCCACATCAACAGGTAAATAGCGACGGCACCACTACCCAGATGCCACCAGTCTAATTGCCATTGCTGTTGTCGTTGGCGCAGCACATTCAGCGCAGGCACAGCAGCTAAGCGCCAAATCGGCCGTGCCGAGAACAAACAACTGCAAATGAGTGCCGTTAGCAGACCCAACATCAAAGGTCGACTACTAAACTCAGCCTGATAGTCACCCAGCCAACGACTAATCACCCATTGCGCACTGCTACTGGCGAATTGACCCAGGCCAAGCCCTAACAACAAACTAAACAGACTGACCAGTGCCAAATGGCTGGCATAAATTTTACGGGCCACCGCAGTGGTCACACCCAGCGCTTTGATAATGGCAACAGATAAGGCGTGGCGCTGACTATATTGGTTCGAAGCGACGGCTGCGGCACAGGCGGCCAGCACTATACCTAATAAACCGGCCAGTAATAAAAACTTTTCGGCCCGGTCCAACGCAGCACCAATGGCCGATTCCCGGTCCAGCTTTTGCCAGCGATCGTGGGCAGTGAGCAGCGGTTTTACCTGTTGTTCCAATTGCTGTAATTGGCTGTCGCTGCCAGCAAACTGATAACGATAGTTAATCCGGCTGCCTGGCTGGATCACACTGGTGGCATCCACATCATCGACATGCATCAATAGGCGCGGCGCATTACCAAACACACTCAGTGGCGCATCCGGCTCTTCGACAATAACGCCAGCAACTTTAAGTGCGAGTACACCCACTTCAAGTTGACTGCCAATCGATAGCTGCAGTAACTGCAACAAGCGCGGCTCCAGATAAACTTCACCTGGCTGCAGTGCAGATATAGCACCTGCCATGGACGGCTCAGATTGCTGCAATAATAACTTACCTCGTAACGGGTAATTACCAGATACAGCTTTGACATTGACCAATTGCATGGCATCGCCAGCAAATACCATGGTATTGAATTGGATCTGACGGGCACTTTGTAGATTTAATGCAGTTGCCTGCTGAAAAATTTGCTCATTAAAAGGCAGACTGGAACGTAACGCTTTATCTGCAGCAATAAAATTACTACTGCGCTGCGCCAGCGCTGAGCGGACACTTTCGGTAATGCCAGTTAATGTCACCACAGTAAAAACGGCCAGACTGAGCGAAAATGCGATTACCCACAACTCGCCGCGTTTAAGTTCACGCCAAAACAACCGCCAGGCAATACTAGGCCACATCCGTCACCTCCAACGGCTGTTGTTGTAACACCCCAGCATTCATCTGTAATTGATAGCGACAACGTCTAGCCAGTGCCGGATTATGCGTCACCAGCACCAAAGTGGTGCCTTGTTGCTGATTTAACTCAAACAACAAGTCTTCAATCATCACCCCGGTGCTGGCATCCAGATTAGCTGAAGGCTCATCAGCAAATAAAATAGCCGGTTTGGTAATAAAAGCGCGGGCTATGGCAACCCGCTGCTGTTCGCCACCGGATAACTGGCTGGGATAAAAATCAGCTCGGTGCGACAGGCCAACTAAGGCCAATAATTCACGACCACGTGCTGTTGCATCCGCTAACCCTGCCAGCTCTGCCGGTAGGGTGATATTTTCCAGCGCCGTTAAACCTGGCAACAATAAAAAAGATTGAAAAACAAAACCAACCGAGCGGGCGCGAAGTTCGGCCCTGGCATCATCAGACAACAGATGTAAAGGTTGCCCTGCCAGATAAACTTCACCACTGCTGGCGGTATCTAATCCTGCCAGGATCCCCAATAAGGTGGATTTACCAGAACCTGAAGCGCCAACGATAGCAACACTATCACCACGGTTGATTGTCAAATCAATCTGTTGCAGGATAGTCAGCGTTGAATCGGTCAAGGCCACAGTCTTGGTCAAATTTTTGGCTTGAATGTAAATTTCTGGTGTATGCGACATGAGATATTTTTTCACTCTTCTGTGTGTAATTTTAAGCTGGCAACTGCAAGCACAAAAACTACTGGTCCTTGGGGATAGCTTAAGCGCAGGTTACGGTATGCAACAACAGCAAGGTTGGGTTCACCTACTGCAACAACAAAGCGCAGCGAAAAAATTGCCCTTTGAACTGGTCAATGCCAGTATCAGCGGCGAAACAACAGCCGGTAGTTTGGCCAGATTACCTGACTTATTAAAACAACACCAACCTGATATTGTCCTGATTGAATTAGGTGGCAATGACGGTTTGCGCGGTTTTCCGATCCCAACTATCGAAAAAAATCTTTTGCAAATCATCAGCCTGATAAAAAAACAACAAGCTAAACCGATATTAATGCAAATACGGATCCCACCCAACTATGGACCACGCTATAACCAAATGTTCGTCGCATTATATCCGCGTCTGGCCGAGCAACAACAATTAACTTTGTGGCCCTTTTTTATGGACAAAATCGCTGTTGAAGCGGATTTAATGCAAGCTGATGGTATCCACCCAAATGTAAAGGCACAACCCAAGATCAGTAACATGATGTTACCTTTACTCGAATCCTTAGCTGAAGATTAATTTGAGAAAGGAATGCACTTAGGCCGGCAGTTCATCTCAATTTGACTAGTTTGCGGTGTAATCCTGTTTCAGCTAGTTTTCTGTTCTGATTGAAATTAGTAGGTTGGACTCGACGCGTAGCGGCAGTCCAACATGGTTTTCGGAAAAAGTGATGCCCACTGTTGTCGGACTGCCCCGGCGATGCCGGGTCGAGTCCGACCTACTGTAAATCTTATTAAAATCAGTAAGTTGGGGAGCCTTCATGCCCTTCGCAGAGCTCAGGGCGTTCAGCTGGCAAAACGCAAAACTATTTGCGTTTCGAAAGCCCAGCTTCACTGTACTACCTCGCATGGGAATGCCATTCTCGACCAATATTCCGCCAGAATCACGATAAATAAAAAAGCCCTAGTCTTTCGACTAGGGCTTTTTTATTTATTGGGAGCCTTCATATCCCTCGCAGAGCTCGGGATTGCTCAGCCGGAGAGAAGCCAAATTGTTGGCTTCTCTAAATCCCGTCTTCGCTGTACTACTCTACGCGTAGTAAACCGCTAGGGTCTAAATACAAAAAACCCCGCT
>CAZGHW010000039.1:0-42958 GCA_964525695.1 uncultured Rheinheimera sp.
GCCGCACCAAAAAAGCGTTTTGGTTTGTGCAGTGCGTTGGCATCCACACCACCTGTTAATACCTTGCCTGAACTTGGGATCACAGTGTTGTAGGCGCGCGCCAGACGGGTGATCGAATCCAACAGGATGATGACATCCTTTTTGTGTTCAACCAGGCGTTTGGCTTTCTCAATCACCATCTCGGCGACCTGCACGTGGCGGCTGGCTGGTTCATCAAAGGTCGAAGCAACCACTTCACCTTTCACCATCCGTTGCATTTCGGTCACTTCTTCCGGCCGCTCGTCGATCAGCAGCACCATCAGCACACATTCCGGATAGTTGGCAGCAATAGATTGCGCAATGTTCTGCAGCAGAATGGTTTTACCGGCTTTTGGCGGTGCCACAATCAGACCACGCTGACCACGACCAATAGGTGAGGCTAAATCCAATACCCGGGCCGTGATGTCTTCTTTACTGCCGTTACCACGTTCCATCCGCAAGCGCGAATTGGCGTGTAATGGTGTTAAGTTTTCAAACAAAATTTTGTTACGGGCCTGCTCAGGACGACCGAAGTTGACTTCGTTGACCTTCAGCAAGGCGAAATAACGTTCGCCTTCTTTTGGCGGCCGGATTAAACCGGAGATACTGTCGCCAGTACGGAGGTTAAAGCGGCGGATCTGGCTCGGTGATACATAAATATCGTCTGGGCCAGCCAGATACGAACTGTCAGAAGAGCGCAAAAAGCCAAATCCGTCGGCTAAAATTTCTACAACGCCGTCGCCGAAAATCTCTTCACCATTTTTGGCGTGAGATTTTAATATAGCGAAAATAATATCCTGCTTACGCAGACGGGCCATATTCTCCAGGCCCATGGATTCGGCCAGATCAACTAACTCGTTAATCGGCTTCAGCTTCAGTTCGGTTAAATGCATATTGATGGGTTCTTGTGTATCAAAACAGAAAGATAGCTTTTCGCTGAGCAATTGAGTTTGGATTTGAATTAGTCAACGAACAAGCGGGTTATTAGAGAAGTTGCTGACCTACACCATAGCAGGATAAGTTTTCATCGTCCAGATAACAAAGTAAAAAAGGCGTACAAAAATACACCTTTTTTTCATTTCAATGCCAACTGTGCTTCAGATATTTTTGTCCAGGAACTCTTTTAACTGAGTTTTGGATAAAGTACCAGTGTGGTTGGCTACCACTTTACCGTCTTTGAACAGTAATAAGGTTGGAATGCTGCGAATGCCAAATTTTGGCGCTGTCAGGTTGTTGTGATCGATATTGACTTTACCAATCGTCAGCCGGCCTGCATATTCCTGCGCTACGTCATCCAGAATTGGCGCGATCATTTTGCATGGACCACACCATTCGGCCCAGAAATCGACCAGCACCGGGCCAGTTGCAGTTAATACATCAGCTTCAAAGCTGTCATCAGAAACCTGTAAAATATGTTCGCTCATTGTACTCTCCGATAGCGCTGGCAGGGTTACTGCATAATCAGCTGTTGTAGGGGCACAGCCAGGTTGAAACCTGTTGCTGCACTTACCCGAGAAAAATCTGGTATCAATTTTATCCTGACTGTTCCTTATTGCAAGCGTAACGGTTATGCTTAGCCGGTATGAATAAAACACACCTCACTCAGCATAAATTTGCCGATTTTGCATTGGCACCCCAGGTTCTTGCCGCATTAGATGCGCAAGGTTACAGTTATTGCACGCCAATTCAGGCGCAGTGTTTACCTTTGGCATTAGCCGGTAAAGACATCGCAGGTCAGGCGCAGACCGGCACCGGGAAAACCCTGGCCTTTCTGACCGCCACTTTTCACTACCTGCTGACGCATGCACCTAAAGCTTCCGGGCAACCGCGCGCCATTATTATGGCTCCCACCCGTGAACTGGCGGTACAAATCCATCAGGATGCGCTGCTGCTGGCCAAACACTCCGGTCTGAAGCTTGCCCTGATTTATGGTGGCGAAGGCTACGATTCTCAACGGCAGTTATTAGAAAATGGTGCAGATATTTTAATTGGCACCACCGGCCGTTTGATTGACTACATGAAACAAGGTCTGTATGACCTGAGTCAAATCCAGGTGGTGGTATTAGATGAAGCCGATCGGATGTTTGATTTGGGCTTTATTAAAGACATCCGTTATATGTTCAACCGGATGCCACCTGTAACAGAACGCCTGAGTTTATTATTCTCTGCCACTTTGTCTTACAAAGTGCAGGAACTGGCTTTTGAGCAAATGAACCAACCGGAACATATCCATATTGCGCCAGAGCAAATGACCGGTAGCCGGATTAGCGAAGAATTATTTTACCCATCCAGCGAGCACAAAATTCCACTGTTGCTGACGCTGATGGAAGAAGAATGGCCAGATAAAGCCATTGTATTTGCCAATACTAAACATTGGTGTGAAGATATTTTCAGCTGGCTGGAAGCCGATGGTCACAGAGTTGGCATGCTGACTGGTGATGTTATCCAGAAAAAACGCTTAAAAATCCTTGATGATTTCACCAGCGGTAAACTGGATATTCTGGTGGCAACTGATGTTGCGGCACGTGGTCTGCATATTCCAAAAGTCAGTCACGTGTTTAATTTCGATTTGCCAGATGATTGCGAAGATTATGTGCACCGTATCGGCCGGACCGGCCGTGCTGGCGAGAGCGGGAAAGCTATTAGTTTTGCCTGTGAACGTTATGCGTTAAATCTGACTGCGATTGAAGACTATATCAAACACCCAATACCGGTGACGCAGTATGATGCGCAAGCATTACTGACCGATCTGAAACAGCCGAAACCGCGTGTCCGGCGCCGGCCTGGTCAGGCTCGCCCGGCAGGACGTAATCATCCGAATGGCCCAAGACCACAACGTCCAAGACCCCGTTAATAACGGCGCCTTTCCTCAGGTTCAATCACAGCACCAGGATATCTATGCTGTGATTGATCTTGGTTCCAACAGCTTCCATATGTTGATGGTGAAGGTCGTCGGCGGTAGTGTTCAAGTGATTGGCCGGGTTAAACGCAAAGTGCGGTTGGCGGCTGGTCTGAATGATAGTTTGGTGCTGAGTAAAAAAGCCATGACCCGCGGTTGGGAATGCCTGGCTTTATTTGCCGAACGACTGCAAGACATCCCCTCAAACAATATCCGCATTATTGGTACTGCCACCTTACGGCTGGCGCGTAATGTCCGCACTTTCTTAACTGAAGCCGAAAAAATTCTGGGTCATCAGATTGATGTCATTTCCGGTGAAGAAGAAGCCCGGCTGATTTATCTGGGTGTGGCTCACACCTCCAATTGTGAAGCCAATCGGCTGGTGATTGATATCGGCGGCGCATCCACAGAAATTGTGGTTGGTCGTGGTTTTCAACCCTTGCTACTCTCTAGCCTGAATATGGGCTGTGTCACTTATCTGGATCGATATTTTGCCGATGGCATGCTCAGTGAAGAAAATTTTCAGGCAGCAATAGCCGCTGCCAGCACTGAAATTGCCAGTATTTCACAGCAATACCTCGCACTTGGCTGGCAAATTTCGGTCGGCGCCTCTGGTACAGTGCAAGCGATACAGGAAATTCTGGTGGCGCAGGGGCTGGATGAAGTGATCACCGTTGGCCGGCTGGAAAATATTATGCAGCAGGCCATCGCTTGTGGCCAGTTGGCGCAGTTACATCTGGTCGGGTTGGCGCAGGAGCGGCAAGCGGTATTTCCATCTGGATTGGCCATTCTGCTGGCACTGTTTCGCAGTTTGCTGATCCCTGGCATGACCTTGTCGGGCGGAGCGCTGCGCGAAGGGGTGCTGTACGGTATGCTACCGCAGCTACAGCACACTGATGTGCGTAACCGCACCACCGCTAGCTTGATGGTACGTTATTATATCGACCAACAACATGCCAACCGGGTGGCGGAAATGGCGCTGGAATTGGCGTCACAACTGCAACCACAGTGGCAACTGAGCAAATTTGAAGGTCTGAGTATGCTCAGAAGTGGCGCTTTGTTGCATGAGCTTGGCTTGTTGATTGAATATAAAAATCATCACCATCATGGTGCCTATATCATCAGCCATACCGAAATGCCAGGTTTTACCCGGGCCCAACAACAGTTGCTGATGGCATTGGTGTACAACCACAGGGCTGATATTAACCGCGATATTATTGCCCGTCAGACCATGACGTCGGTGTTACTGGCGGTGCGGCTCACGCGACTGTTGCGTTTATCCGTGATTTTGTCGATGCGTCGGCGTTATGAAGCTTTACCGGAAGTGCATATCAGTGCTCAGGCTGAAATGCTGACGCTGGTGTTACCGAAAGGGTGGTTGGAACAACATCCGCTGATGCGGGCTGAGCTGGAACAGGAAGTGTTATATCAACAGCAGGCGGGCTGGCAATTGCAATTGCGCTAGCCACAATTGAGCTGTCAGTGGCGAGCAACCACCGACAGCAGCTGGTTGCAGTTTACTTCTGCTGTAACCAAATCGCCGCTTTTTTGGCGAAGTAAGTCAAAATACCATCAGCACCAGCCCGTTTAAAGGCCAGTAATGACTCCATCACCACCGCTTCTTCAGCCAGCCAGCCGTGCTGAATTGCCGCCATATGCATGGCATATTCTCCGCTGACCTGATAAGCAAAAGTCGGCACGCCAAATTCGGTTTTGACCCGGCGCACTATATCCAGATAAGGCATACCAGGTTTGACCATCACCATATCCGCGCCTTCTTCCAGATCCTGTGCCACTTCACGCATGGCTTCATTGCTGTTGGCCGGATCCATCTGATAAGACTTTTTATTGCCACCTTTTAAATTGCCCGCCGAGCCAACCGCATCGCGGAACGGACCATAATAGGCCGAGGCATATTTGGCCGAATAAGCCAGAATTCTGGTGTTGTGATAACCTTCCGCTTCCAGCGCTTCACGGATAGCGCCAATGCGGCCATCCATCATATCGGACGGTGCGACAATATCGGCACCGGCAGCGGCATGCGACAGCGCCTGTTTCACCAGAATATCGGTGGTGATGTCATTTTGCACGTAGCCAGATTCATCAATAATGCCATCCTGGCCATGAGTGGTAAAAGGGTCCAGCGCCACATCGGTAATAATCCCCAGCTCAGGCACATGCTGTTTCAACAAACGCACAGCCCGTTGCGCCAGCGCATCCGGGTTATAAGCTTCTTCTGCCATCAGGGTCTTTTTCGCTGTTGGCGTCACCGGAAACAGCGCGATAGCCGGAATACCCAGCGCCACCAGTTCTTTGGCTTCTTGTAATAATAAATCCAGTGACAGTCGTTCAATCCCAGGCATGGAACCGATCGCTTCGCGCTGATTGTCGCCTTCGATGATAAACATCGGGTAAATCAAATCATCGACCGTCAATTGATGCTCTGCCATCAGTCGGCGGCTAAAATCATGCTGACGCATCCGGCGTAACCGGCTGGCAGGAAAATAACTAGAGTTTGAGTTCATCATGGCTTCCTTCATCTACCGTCGACTCTGCCTCAGTTGGCGGCGACGGGTACAACTTAATCTGATTGCGGCCAGCTGTTTTGGCCTGGTATAACGCTTGATCGGCAGCCTGAATAAAATCGGTACTGACCATCTCTGCAGTCGCGATCGCAGCATAACAGCCGACACTGACCTGCACCTGCAGTTCCGCCACCTCGGTGGCGAAGGGCTTTTCAGCGATACTGTGGCGAATGTGCTCGGCCAGTGTCATCACGCCCTCAGCGTCGGTATTGGGCAAAATCAAAGCAAATTCTTCCCCACCATAACGACAAACATTATCGCTGCTGCGTTTGAGTAAATCCTGGATCCGCTGTGCCACGCCCCGGATCACCGCATCGCCGGCCAGATGGCCATAAGTATCGTTGATAAGTTTAAAGTGATCGATATCCAGCATCACCAAAGCTAAAGGACGTTTTTCCCGTCGGCTACGTTTGAGTTCAGCCTGAAACTTTTTATCAAAATAAGCACGGTTGCGCACACCACTCAGCGCATCCAGCGTATTTTGTTCTTCCAGAATGCGGTTTTTATCGGCCAGTTCGTTCAGTACCACCTGGAGTTCAAAGGTGCGGGTCTGAATACTATCTTCCAGCCGCTCTTCCGTGTCACGTTGCCAACGACTATGGCGGCGATACAGCACCCAACCACAACTGCCGGCACCGATGAGCAGGCTACAGAGTAGCAGGCTGATAAAGTGCCAGGGAAACTGACTGAATGGTTGTAGCCAGGTTTGCAGCTGCGTCAGCATATCGGCTCCAGACCAAACAACAACTGGCAGTTTTGTCTGCTGTGCCAGGCGACGTCGGCCAAGGAATAACTGCCAATGGCTGCAACTGCCTGGGCAATGGCAGGCAAAAACGCCGGTTCGTTACGACGGGGTTTAGGTTTGCTGGTCAGCGTTCTTGGTAACAAATAAGGCGCATCCGTTTCCAGGATCAGTCGGTCTAGTGGAAGATACCTTAAAGCATCCTGCAGTTCACCGCCACGTCTTTCATCGCACAACCAGCCGGTGATGCCAATATACAGACCCAGATCCAGATAGTGCTGCATTTGCTCGCGGTTACCGGTAAAACAATGCGCGATGCCATCACTGATTTGATGATCTTTTAACAGTTGCAGCTGGGTGTCAAAGGCGGCACGCTCATGCAGATAGACGGCCTTGTGCAGCTGGCGGGCCAGCGTCAATTGGGCAGAAAAAACGTCAATTTGTTGCTGCTGTGGCGAAAACATCCGGTCGAAATCGAGGCCACATTCACCAACAGCCACCACGCCTGGCTGAGTCAACAGTTGTTGTAACTGCAGCAGCCAATCCGGACTCACGGCGGCGGCCTGATGCGGGTGGACGCCAGCGCTGCAATATAAACCAGGCCAGTGGCTGGCGAATTCGATATTCAGCATCGTTTCGGCTAAATCACTGCTAATCAGCAACTGCTCAACAACGCCAGCCTGTTGGGCTTGTATCACGAGTTGCGGCCGATCGGCCTCGAACTGACGGCTGAATAAATTAACACCGGCATCAAACCAACGCAGAGTTTGCGACTGCGGCGTCGGTGCGCTTGGTTGCCCGGTATCCATCAGTTTATCGATCCTGAGCTGATTTTTCAGCGACTGCAGTTGTTTCGGTCTGGGCGGTGTCGGCATTGTCGACTGCGACGTCTTCCTCATCCGGTGCCGGTTGATAAAAACGACCTAGCCAAATCCCCAACTCATACAGAATACACATTGGCACGGCCAATAAGGTCTGTGATAACACATCCGGCGGTGTTAAAAACATCGCAATCACAAAAGCAATGACAATAAAATAAGGCCGTTTTTCAATCAGTTGTTCTCTGGTCATGGCACCGGTCCAAATCAGCAGCAAAATTGCCACCGGGATTTCGAAGCTGAGACCAAAGGCAAAAAATAGTTTCAGCACAAAATCGAGATAACTACTGATATCGGTGGCAATAGTCACCCCTTCCGGTGCTACGCTGGTGAAAAAACCAAAGATGATCGGGAATACCAGAAAATACGCAAAAGCGATGCCGGCATAAAACAGGATAGTGCTGGAGGCAATCAGCGGTGCAATCAGATGTTTTTCCTTGGTATAGAGCGCCGGTGCGACAAAACGCCAGATCTGAAACAGGATATAGGGCACGCTGAGTAAACAAGCGACGATAAAAGTCAGTTTAAAAGGGGCAAAAAATGGTGCTGCCACATCCGTTGCGATCATACTGGCACCGGCTGGCAATACTTTCATCAGCGGCAAACTGAGCAAGTGGTAGATATCGTTGGCAAAATACGCCAATGAGATAAACACCAGCACCACAGCGGCGATACTTTTCAGCAGCCGGTTGCGTAATTCAATCAGATGACCCATCAGGCTATTAGGGTTGTGCTGGCTTTTCATGGTGTGATTCATTGGTTCCGGTTGGCGCTGGCAATGCTGCAGGCCCTGAGGGTGCTTCGCTTTCAGCTGGTTTGGCATAAGGCGCAGTAACATCCGCAGCGGCTTGGCGCAGTTCAGCTAACGCAGCCAGTTCAGCCGCGGTGAGATTGAGTAAACCTTTTTCTTCGGCGTCTTTCAGTTTTTGATGCAATTCATGGGCGCGTAACTCATCGCCCAACTCAGCCTTCATCTGTTGGCCGAATTGCTTCACCCCATTGATAAACTGACTGACGCTGCGGATTGCACCAGGTAACCGCTCCGGCCCCAGCACAATCAGCGCGACGATGCCACATACCACCAGTTCCCAGAAGCTCATCAGACTTTATCTTGACCTGAAGTCTGGTTGGCAGCTGCTGGCTTGACCTCAGCTGCAGTGGCTGCCGTTGGCGGTACCGCTGTCGCGGCTGGCGTGACTGGTTGTGGCGCTGCCACTGCGTCACGGCGCGGTTCAGCTGAAAAGGCCGCATCTTCCTGCTCAGGCGCCGATTCATGTTCTTTAATTGAATTGCGGAAACCACGGATGGCAGAGCCTAAATCGGTGCCGATATTGCGTAAGCGTTTAGTGCCAAACAACAGCACAATAATCACCAGAATAATCAGCAACTGCCAAATACTAATACCACCAAAACCCATAATCTTTGTCCTTCGAAGCTATCAGATAAATAGTATACGCCTGTGGCGCGACCGAACTCTAGTTCTGGCCACAGACGACAGGCCGATTCTAAGAAATAATTATGACAATACCGCTTTCGCGGCAAAAAACAAAGCACCAGTGGCTAACAAAGCGGCCAATAGCGGCCAACCTGTGGCTAATAACACACAGGCAGCCAGGCCAGTACCACTGGCCAGAACCGCCATTTTCAGCGCTGCACCCTGCTGCAGCTGGCGCTGCTGCAGTAATTGCAGCTGTTGTAACAGTTGTTGCTGTTGTTTGGGTTGTTGCTGTAAATAACTGTGCAATAAAGTTGGCATTTCCGGTAACTTTTCGGCCCAGAAGGGTAAATTTTCTTTGATTTGTCGCAACAAGGCTTTCGGGCCTATCTGTTCTTTCACCCAGTTTTCCAAAAACGGCTTGGCAGTTTTCCATAAATCCAGTTGCGGATACAACTGTCGGCCTAAGCCTTCGATATATAACAGGGTTTTTTGCAGTAATACCAGTTGCGGCTGCACTTGCATATTAAAACGGCGGGCGGTATTAAACAGGTTCATCAGGACCTGGCCAAAGGAAATTTCGGCCAGCGGTTTCTGAAAAATTGGTTCACAGACGGTACGGATGGCACTTTCAAACTCTTCGACACTGGTGTCATATGGCACCCAGCCGGAATCGACGTGTAACTGTGCTACTTTGCGATAATCGCGGTTGAAAAAAGCCACAAAATTTTCCGCCAGATAGCGTTTATCTTCCCGGTTCAGCGTGCCGACAATACCGCAATCGATGCCAATATACTGCGGATTCCGTGGGTTTTGCCGCGACACAAAAATATTGCCCGGATGCATATCGGCATGGAAAAAACTGTCGCGAAAGACCTGGGTGAAAAATACTTCCACGCCGCGTTTCGCCAGCAGTTCCATGTCCGTGCCCTGCGCTTCCAGCGCGGCGTTATCCGACACCGGAATACCATAGATCCGCTCCATCACCATCACATTTTCCCGACTGTGATCGCTGTAAACAAAGGGGATATATAAAGCTTCTGACTGTTCGAAATTACGCCGCAACTGAATGGCATTGGCGGCTTCGCGTTGCAAATCCAACTCATCCAGAATGGTTTTACGGTATTCAGCCACCACTTCGCGTGGTCGCAGTCTTTTACCATCGGGCAAAAATTTGGCCGCCATCACGGCGAGATCGGCCATCAGTGCTAAATCGGCCAAAATTTGCTGCCGGATATCCGGCCGGATCACTTTGATCACCACATCAGCCAGGCTATCATCCGGTTGTCGCAGCCGGGCCGTATGCACCTGTGCGATAGAAGCGGAAGCCAGCGGTTTCACCTGAAAATCACTAAATAACTCGCTGATATCATGCAGGCCCAGTGCCTGTTCAATCAGTTGTTGCGCTTGTTCACCTGGGAAAGGCGCCACTTTGTCCTGGAGCTTGGCCAATTCATCAGCCAGTTCTGGCGGAAATAAATCGCGCCGGGTCGATAACATCTGACCGAATTTGATCCAAACCGGTCCCAGGCTTTGCAGCGCTAAGCGTAACCGCACGCCAAGGCTTTTATCGGGATGCTGATTTTTCAACCAGAACATGCTGGTGCGGACTGTTTTTGCCCACCAGGGCTGCCATTGGGCAGGGATCAGTTCATCCAGACCATATTGCAACAAGGTTTTTTGGATCTGGTAAAAACGGCTGAAACTCACTTATTTCCCCTTCAAAGCCGACAGTTGTTGCAACCGTCTGGCTAATTGTTCAGTGCGGGCCTGTAATTGACTGACGTCAGTGCTGAATTGCGCCAATTCAGCACTGACCGGACTGAGGCGAAGTTCCTCCAGCGCCAGCGCCGCCAGTTGTTGTTCGGCACTTTGCAGTTTGAGTTGCAACAGTTGCAACAGCTGGGTCAACTGGCTGGCAATGCGGTGGGCGGCAGCATCGCCGACATAACCGGACAAATGTTCGGCCCAATCTGGTTTTAATTGCTGAAAGAACTGGCTAAATTTTTGTAGCTGCTGCAAATCACCTTCAATATCCAGTGCTTGCTCGCGGATCAATCGGGTCAGCTGGCTCGGGTCCTGCAGTTGCTGCAGACTGTCGAGGCGAGTACTGACCACACAATCGACATCTTCCTGGTGCTGATTGAGCCAAATGCCATTGGGTTGGGCGGTCAGCACCAAGCGGATATTCAGATCCGTCAGTTGCACTGCCAACTGCCGGCCTTGTAACCCTTGCAGTCTGGTCTGGGCCGCCGGGTCAAGCCGGATCAGCCGATTCAACACTGGCTCGGCGATCAGACAAAACAGCTGGGGTAATAACGCGGGCAGCGGCAGCATGGTTAAAACTTATAACCGCGATGTAAAGCGACAATACCACCGGTCAAATTATGGTAACTAGTCTGGGCAAAGCCGGCATTGTCCATCATTTGACGCAGGGTATCTTGATCCGGGTGCATCCGGATGGATTCCGCCAGATACTGATAGGACTCGCTATCATTGGCGACCAATTTCCCCATCATCGGCAGCAATTTAAAGGAATAGACGTCATAAACTTTGCTTAGCCAGGCTTCGGTTGGCTTGGAGAATTCCAACACCAGCAAGCGGCCACCAGGTTTCAGCACCCGAAACATCGAACGCAAGGCGGCATCTTTATCAGTGACATTGCGCAAACCAAAAGCAATGGTAATGATATCAAAACTGTTATCAGCAAAAGGCAGGGCTTCGGCATTGGCCTGGACATAACTGATGTTATTGACCAGCCCCAGGTCTCTGAGTTTGTCTTTGCCGACATTCAGCATTGACTCATTGATATCAGCCAACACCACTTGACCGGTCGGACCGACCCGGCGCGAAAACAAGGCCGTTAAATCGCCGGTGCCGCCAGCCAGATCTAACACTTTCTGACCCGGCCGTACACCGCTGCAATCAATGGTGAATCTTTTCCACAGCCGGTGAATCCCCAAGGACATCACATCATTCATCACGTCATATTTGGCGGCGACTGAGTGAAACACATTGGCAACCAGTGAAACTTTTTGTTCAGCCTGCACCGTTTGAAAGCCGAAGTGGGTGGTGGTGTTCTGCGCAGTCTGGGCTGCGTCCTGATGCTGCTCTGTCATAATTGGGCCTTTGCCAGCGATAAACTGGCGCTAGTGTAAAAGATCCGATCGGTTCCGCCAATCAAAAGCCGGTAGAAGTTTGTGCCGCTGCTGCTGGCAGTACCCAAAACTGCTGTTGTGCCATGATTTGACCATTGACGATAATGCTCAGTTGGTGCACACCGGCATAATGTTTACGGGTGGTTAAGTCTCTGAACAAATAACTACGGCTTAACAGCAGTTCTGGTTCGCTCTGGGGGCGATCCAGCCATTGAAAAACTTTGGGTCTGCTGCCGCCATGTTTACCTGCAAAATCAATAGCATACTCCAGCCGTAGCCGTGCCGTGCTGGCGCCACTGAGCTGTAGTTGAAAATTGAGTCGCTCGCCAAGACGGATTTCAGGCTGCGGGATGGTTAATTGCACTTTGACGGCCAATGGCTGATAACCAAACAATTGTAATGCTTGCGGCTGTCGTTGTTTCAGTAAACCGCGCAGGGCATGACGGACAATCCAATCTGTCGCCGGATGCTGACCATACCAACTGCTGGCCACTTCCAACGCCAGTGCGGGATGGTCCTTGCTAATATCATTCAGATGATTGGCCACACTACGCCTGACATAATCGCTTGGATCTGCTTTAAGCTGCTGTAAAATCGGTAACAATGGCGTTGGATCACGTTTAAAGGTTTGCAGCGCCTGACCCCAAGGTAAACGCGGCCGGCAACCTTCGCTGGCCAGCCGACGCAGATGGTGATTGTCGCTCTGTGCCCACAGCTGCATTTGTTGCAGGGTTTGCGCCTGGTAACGCAGCAAAAACGGTCGGATGGCAAATTCAGCAGTGGAGTAACAGGTAAAATGCGCCAACGTCTGCAACGACAGCTCTGGTTCGTCCAGGCCATATTGCTCGACCAGATCCGGGAAGATAAAGCCGGGGATACCGCTGAACTGACTACTGACGGGTAATAACAACTGGCAGACCTCGGCAAAAGGCCGATCCAGCGCCTGATACAGCGCACTGGCGCAATGCCGGATCCGCTGTTTCAGTGCTAGCTGGTCAAATTCGCTGGATAGTACCAACGCCAGAAAGCTGGCACTGGCAAAATGAGCATCTTGCTGCAGACAGGCCGCCGCAATACGCTGCACTAGCGCCGGGTTGATCTGATGTTTCAGCAGCGGCGCAGTCATAGGTTTTACAACATGGATTCAGTGGCGACTTGATTGCGACCGCGGCGTTTGGCCACTTGTAACACCTGAGTGGAGCGGGCTAAAAACTGGTGCCAGTTTTCTTCTGCTTGATAAAGCGCCACGCCTAAAGAGATCGTGACTTTTGGCAGCGCTTTTTTGCTGCGTGATGAGACAAATCGCAGTTTTTCGACCCCGCGACGCACCTGTTCGGCAATTTCACCAGCGGTTCGTAAGTCGACATCTGGCAGCAGAATCAAAAACTCTTCGCCACCAGCCCGTACTGGTAAACCACTTTCCTGTACATAGGCACTGATTTTCTTCGCCACTTTTGACAAAATGACGTCACCAATATTAAAACCATAGTCTTGATTAAACTGGCGGAAATGGTCTAAATCAACCGCAATAGCCGCGATTTTTCGTTTTGGATCTTCCGTCAGCCACAGATCAATATGTTCCTGCATCGCCAGTCGATTATATAAACCCGTCAGTGGGTCGACCTGTCGGTTGCGTTTCAGTTGTGCCAGCTCTTCTCTGAGTATTTCAGCTTGCTGATGCGACTGTTGCAGTTGGTCTTTTAATTTTTGCTGGCTGGTGCGGGCATCATAAGTGGCATCCAGCATCCGATGCAGGGTGTCGCGGGCTTGAGCTGGATTTTCTGTTTTCAGTGCCACTAAACTGTGATCCAGGATATCAATATATTCACTGATGGCATCATTGGCAGAATGACTGGAATCGTTCAGTTTGTTAACCAATTGGCTGACGCGATTGACGAGCTGATCATTTTCTTTATTGTTGGTACTGATGAAGTTGCTGTACAACTCCGTCATCACAAAATCATCAAACGGGATCCGGGCTGCCAGTTTTTGTTCGATGGTTTGGCACAGGCCCGCATTGGCGCCGGTAATGTAATCGTAAGCGACTGTGTAGTTTACCGGGTGAGCTGCCAAACGATGCCGTTGCAAAAAGGCAATGGCCAGCGCTGCCTTTTCTCCCGCTTGATCGATTGAATCCTGATACATCATGCCAAGTAAAACTCCAATGGATACTACATAGACTTAGCGCAAATGAATGGCCTTATGTTACGGAAATGCTGGCTGAACGCAAGGTCTAGTGTACATCTGGGCTGATTACGTATTTAAAATAACCAGCCTGATGCGCTACGCCAAGATTTTTTTCATTAAATTGCAGATTTTTTACTAAATTATCAGTTATTTGCTGCGGTTTGATGAAGGTTTCTCCATTGCTTACAGAAAAAATCAGCTCAATAGGCAAAAATGTCAGCCAGGCTGAAAACAGTGCATGTGCAGATTTGTATACAATCAACCGCAAGCACCTTTACAAAAGTCTGATTGCGGAGAAAAACTATGCTGAGCAAACCAAGGTTACTGGCGGCACTTTGTGGTGTTGCCCTGGCAGCCTGCAGTCATCAGCCCACCGAGCCTGCCACTGTGCGTGCGGTTGATTTTGCCGTCACTGCCGATCAAATCTGGCAGCAAGCGGAAAATATCACCCCTTATGATCCAACCGCGTTGCCGGATATGTCTGCAGCCACCTTAGCCAAAGCGCAACAACAGCGACTGCAACTGTTACAGCAACTGCAGAAGGTGGATGTGGAAACTTTATCGGAACAGAACCAAATCAACCATGCCGTGCTCAGTTACCGGCTGCAAAACGAGGTTGATGAATACCGTTTTGGTGCCCATTACCTGCCACTGAATGCGGAGTCAGGCTTTCACAGTGATTTAACTTTTGTGCTGGCTGGGGCGGCATTGCGCACTGAAACTGATGTACAAAATTATCTGGCGCGGCTGGCTTCAGTGCCCAGGTATATGGCACAGCAAACCGACTGGATGCGACAAGGTCTCGCCAAGGGATATAGTCAGCCAAAAGCTGTGTTAGAGGGCTATCAGGATGGTATCCGTTCTTTTATCAGCGCAGATGCCAGTCAAAGTGTGTTTTACCGGCCACTATTGAAACCGGCAACTGGCATTGACGCCAAACAATGGCAGCAGTGGCAGCAACAGGCGAAAACACTGATCCTTGAGCAGATCAACCCGGCCTACCAGCGCTATTATGATTTTTTTGTCGGGCAGTATTTACCAGCGGCGCGGGATGATATCGCAGCCACCGCCTTACCCGATGGCGCGGCTTTTTATCAAAACCGGCTGGAGCATTACACGACCTTAAAGTTGACCCCAGCAGCGGTGCACCAAATTGGCCTGACTGAGGTGGCCCGGATCCGCAGTGAGATGGAACAGGTGATCCGACAAACTGGTTTTACGGGTAGCTTTGCTGATTTCGTGCAGTTTTTACGCACAGACCCTCGTTTTTATGTCACTACACCGGACCAACTGCTTAAAGAAGCGGCGTATTTGGCGAAGAAGATTGACGCACAATTGCCAAAATTGTTCCAAACCTTGCCCCGGACGCCTTATGGCGTGGCACCGGTACCAGCGGAAATTGCGCCGAAATATACCACCGGCCGCTATGCTGGCGGTCGAAGCACTGGTGAAGCAGGTTATTACTGGGTTAACACTTACGCGCTGGATCGGCGACCTTTGTATGAATTGGAGGCCCTGACGTTGCACGAAGCAGTACCGGGCCACCATTTGCAGATTGCGCTGGCGAATGAACAAAGCAATCTACCTGCCTATCGGCGCAGTTTTTATACCTCTGCCTTTGGTGAAGGCTGGGGGCTATATGCTGAATATCTGGGTTTGGAAGTTGGTTTTTATCAGGACCCTTACAGCAATTTTGGTCGTTTGACTTACGAGATGTGGCGGGCAGCCCGCCTGGTGGTGGATACAGGTATGCATACCATGGGCTGGAGCCGGCAGCAGGCCATCGATTTCCTGGCTAGCAACACGGCTTTATCCATGCATAACGTCACCACTGAGGTCGACCGTTATATCAGTTGGCCAGCACAGGCGCTGTCGTACAAATTAGGCGAAATTACCATTCGGCAACTGCGTCAGGAAGCCGAACAAGCGCTGACCACTGAGTTTGATGTGCGTGAATTCCATGATGTGTTACTGCGCAATGGCAGTCTGCCGTTGCCGGTATTGGAACAGCAAGTGCGGCAATATATCCGGCAGAAAAAAAAGTAATAATGCAAGCAGTTGGTTAACAAGCCGTTGATATGCTTGTGTTGGCTGTCATAAATCTGATATTTTTCAAAGTTATATTTTAGCGCCGACTCTGTGGTAGCATGGCGGCGCTGTGATCTGGGCAGTTGTGGAGCGGAACTGAGATTTTATGTGGACGGTACTGATCTTTATCGGTTTTTTTGTGGTGGTAGTGCTTCTGGTCATCAAAATTGATACGCTGAGTAAAGATTACCGCCGGCTGATGAGCCAATTTAAACTGCGCGATCAGGAATCTCACCATGTACAACAACTGACCTATGAGTTGGCAGAAGAATGCAGCCAGATGTTGTTGACGCAACTTTCAGCCGAACGCCAACTGACCCGATTAACGCCCAATGATTTGCAATGCCTGGAATTGTTGTGCCAAGCCATTCCGGTGATCTGCAAAGATCTGGTCAATCGACCACAACCGATAGCACAAGCGTTGCAACGTTTTTTGAAACGGCATAGTCAGATGGAGTGGGGGGAAATGGATTTATTTCTCAATCGCCATGGCCGACTGATCCAATGTTGGCAGAAAAATAGCTACCCCGGATATTTGCAGATGTGTCAGGCTGGCATTCTGATGGCAAAAGAAAATTCTCACCGCGACAATTTACGTCCGGTTCGGCCGCAGGCAAGCGCGGTCTAGCAAAACTGCCGGTTAGTGCCGGATAATCACTTTAGGTTCAGTATCGATTTGGCCATCTTGATCTACGGCAGCAATCCGATCACCGGCCGTTAATACCGCCAGGCTGAAGTTGATGCTGCGGCGGACAAAGGCCAATTCGTAACCAAAACGTTGTAGTTCAGCCACAGAAAACTTCTGCGCCATGTTTAATTCATTCCAGAAATAATTCAAATCTTTGGTAACTTCACGTCTTTCCTGGGCCAAGGCTGCCATCTATTTTTACTCCATTAGCTGACACATCATTATTATTTTGTTTGTTCACTAACACTCTATGTGCTGGTTAAAAAAAGTACAAGGTCAAACTCTGCTTTTGTTACTGGCATCACCGAGAGGCGATTACCTTTTTTGAGCAAGGTCATTGCCGAAAGTTCCGGTTGTTGCCGCAGTTCTGCCAAAGACAAAATGCGCGGAAACTGCCGGACCGGACTGATACTGACGGCATACCAAGGCCAGCGTGCTGCAGTGGCCTTGGCGTCATAATACAGGTTGCCCACTTCAAATTGAGTCGGATCGGCAAAACCAGTGGCAGTCACGGTGGCGACACCAGCCAAACCGACTTCAGCACAACTGGAATGGTGGATGAGCACCAAATCACCGACCTGTACTTGATCGCGCAGAAAATTGCGGGCCTGATAATTGCGCACACCAAACCATAACACCGGCTCGACGGCTTGCATAATGTCTTGCATGCTGCATTCAGCGGGTTCGGTTTTAAATACCCAATACATGACAGCGCCTTGTGACTGCGGTTTTCAATGCTGTTGGAAAGCCTAACAGAATCGACAAGGGCAGGGCTAGTTGCAATCAACTGGTTTTCAGGGCGTTTTAACCTGAATTTACCAACTATGTAACCTCTATCGGGAATATCAGCAGCCTGCGGGCGGGTTTTTGCAGTTTTTCGTTTGCTGTAGCACAATGTGTTTTATCAAACGACTGAGGTTACAGGAGCTGTCATGAGCCAGGTTCTCACAGATTTATTATCATTGTTAAAGCTTGAGACTATCGAAGATGGTTTGTATCGGGGGCAGAGTCAGGATCTGGGGTTTAAAGCCGTATTTGGTGGTCAGGTGATGGGGCAGGCGCTATCTGCTGCCAAAGAGACCATTCCTGAAGATCGCAAAGTACATTCCTTCCACTCTTATTTTTTACGGCCGGGTGATGCCGCCAGGCCCATCGTTTATGAAGTGGAAAATATCCGCGATGGGAAAAGTTTTAGTACCAGGCGGGTCAGTGCCATTCAGTATGGCAAACCTATTTTTTATCTGACGGCGTCTTTTCAGGCCGATGAGCCTGGCTTTAGTCATCAGGATCTGATGCCACAAGTGCCGCCGCCGGAAGCGTTAGTCTCTGATTTGGAATTTTATCGGGCGCACGCAGAGCTGATCCCGGAAGCGTTACGCAGTAAATTTATCTGTGAAAAACCCATTGAAATGCGACCGGTAGATTTTCATAACCCATTTAAACCAGCCATTAGTGCCGCCAAGCGTTATGTCTGGTTTAAAGCCAATGGCGCCATGCCGGATGATTTGCGGGTGCATAAATACCTGTTGGCCTATGCTTCAGATTTTAACTTTTTGCCGACAGCACTGCAGCCGCATGGTAAATCCTTTATGGCGCCCAATATGCAAGTCGCGACTATTGATCATGCCATGTGGTTTCATCAGGATTTTCGTTTTGATGACTGGTTGCTGTACGCGGTCGATAGTCCAAGCGCGTCAAGCGCCAGAGGCTTAGTTCGTGGGCAGTTCTTTAACCGGGATGGCGTGCTGGTGGCGTCTACCATGCAAGAAGGTGTCATTCGCAGCTACGAAAGCGCCAGAACCTCAGGTTAACCGGCGTTGTGATCGTCGGGCGGTGGTCTGACTGACTCAGACCACCGCCCCAACCAATTAGCGTAAACTACTGTGATGATGGGTGATTTGAGCGATACTTTGCAGCACATCAGGCTGTAATAATGCGTTGACCGTATCTAACAAAGCCACAAAGTTCAGTCCACATTCCAGCCGATATTGTTCGTCCAACACAATATAACCGGCTTCTTTTAATGCATTGACCAAAGTTGCAAACAGTTGTTTGTCGTAATACTCAGGTGAGGTTAAACCGTGCAGTGTCAGTAACCGCTGCGCCAGTTGATGGCTATGTTGTTCCAGTTCGGTACGGGGTAATGGTTCCTGTAACTGCAATAAATTCAACACAATCGCATAACGCTGCAATATAGCATCACTATTATGGGCCAGCAGTTGTAACCGCAAATAGCCTGGCGCCTGAGGGGCCAAACAATGATAGTGTTGACCGTCAAAACTCAGTAGCTGCTGGCTGGTCAAGAATTTGAGGGTGTTATTAACATAACAATTGAGATCATCAGGTTGCAGGAATAATTCCTGTTGCAATAACGGTTGCAGTAACTGGCAGATGTTGAGTAATTGCACCTGACTGAGCTGACGATGTTTCAACAACGCAGTGCAGACCAGGGCTGGGATCACAAACAGATGGCAGACATTGTTGCGGTAATAACTCATGGTGACCGCTTCATCATTGCTGAGCTGGATTAATTCACCAAACTCATCCTGCTGCAGCTGAATTTTATGCAAATCCAACGCGTGCTGCACTAAGTCCGCGCCGTGACCTTCTGGCAAAGTGACAGCGCTGTGGTAAGGCGCCTGACGCTGTAATGCCAAATAAAAATCCAGTTGCTCGGTCAGGGCGGCCCGGCTTAACACATGTTGCTCAGTGGCTAATAAACTGGTCGCAATCAGGTTGATGCTGTTCAGTGCCGCACTTTGATTGACTCGGGTCATCACTTCATCGGCTAATTTGGCCACCAGCGGGTTCAACCATTGCGGTTTTTGCGGTTCAACCGGATTGATAGATTCCCGCCAATCCGGGACTTGTTGCTGGATATAAGCGTTCAGGGAAATGGGTTCACCAAAGTTGACATAACCATAGCCGTAATCTCTTAACTGACGGGCAGCCTGCAGAATACCCAGCGCAGACTCTTTGGTTTTGGCTGAACCTTTCAGTTCGCGCAGGTAAGTGCTGACTTCCATCACATGTTCGTAACCAAGGTACACTGGTACCAGTGTAACGGGTCGGTCAATACCGCGTAATAATGCTTGCACTGTCATTGCCAGCATCCCGGTTTTTGGTTGCAGCAAACGACCAGTGCGGCTGCGACCGCCTTCGCTGTAATATTTCACCGCATAACCTTTGCGGAACAATTGTGATAAATATTCGCGAAACACCGCCGAATATAGTTTATTGCCGCTGAAACTACGGCGAATAAAAAAAGCACCACCCCGGCGGAAAAATTTGCCGATGGGCCAAAAATTCAGATTAATCCCCGCCGCGATATGGGGGGCGGCCAAACCTTGCTGATAAATCACATAACTCAGTAGCAAGTAGTCCATATGACTGCGATGGCAAGGTAAATACACGACTTCATGGCCCCGTTGCGCCAGATCGCGGATCACTTCTGAGCGTTGGATCTTAATGCCGGTAAAGAGTCTGGCCCAGAGCCAGCTCAATAACCTGTCACCCACTCGTAAGGTGGATTCCCGGTAATCGGCAGCGATTTCTTCCAGCAACAATAAGGCTTCTGCTCTGGCTGCACTCAGGCTGATATTTTTGCTCTGCGCTTCATCGTGGATGGCTTTTTTCAGTGCTTCTGAGCCGAGCAGGGCATTAAATAAAGCGGAGCGGTCTGGTTGGCGCGGGCCGGTGGCTGCCAGTTGCTGGCGATAAAAATGAAAACGTGCCACCCGCAATAATTTATGGGCAGTTTGCTCGTCAGCGCCATATTGATCGGTCATTTGGCGTAAAGAAACGGCGCGGGAAAATTGTACCAGTGTATGGCGGCCGGAAATCAATACCACGAATAATTTGCGTAACCAGCCCGGAGTGGCGGTTTCAGCAAACACCGCTTTGACACTGGCTTCTTTGCCGGGGGCACGGCCCCAACACACAGACACCGGCACCAACTGGGCTTGTTGTTGCGGCTGTGCCAAATGCGCCTGCAACAATTTTTGTCCTTGCTGCAAAGCCAGGGTGGCTTTGGTTTCGCCCCACAAGGCGGCGGGTTGTTCCAGAAACAGGGTTCTGGGCAGGCTGACATCACCTAATTGCACCTGATCAGTTGGATCTGGCAGGTTGAGTTGACGACAGACCCGACGTAATGTTGCTAAATCTGTGGCTGAAGCCAGCCGCGTGATATAAAACAACGGCTGTGCTGTCTGTAATTCCAGACTTTCGGCCGGTTGTAACGGCACCACTTTATATTTAACCAGCGGCCATAACGGCCATTGCAGTAGGCTGGCGAACCACTTTAATCGCTTAAACATACTTTACCTGCAGGCAAAAACAGCCGGATAGCATAACATGGATCAAAAATGCCGCCAATTTTGCCCGCTTTCTGCCATTTTCCACGAATTTCCGCCTGATCGGACTTGGCACTGCCATTTTCACTGTATATACTCCCAGTACTCACTGTATAGGCATTCAGCATCATGCGTCCATTAACACCAAGACAAGCCGAAATATTACAACTACTTAAAGATTATCAGGCCCATTCTGGGATGCCGCCGACACGGGCAGAAATTGCCACTCAGCTCGGCTTTAAATCAGCCAATGCTGCGGAAGAACATTTAAAAGCGCTGGCGAAAAAAGGTTTTATTGAGATGATGCCGGGCACCTCACGTGGTATCCGGCTGATTGAAGAAGATCCGGTTGCGAATGAACCTGAGTTTGCCGGTTTGCCATTGGTAGGGCGGGTTGCGGCTGGTCAGCCAATATTGGCCACTGAGCACATTGACCAGTATTATCAGCTTGATGCCAATTTGTTTCATCCAACCGCCGACTTTTTATTAAAAGTGTCCGGCATGAGCATGAAAGACATCGGTATTATGGATGGGGATTTGCTCGCTGTGCATAAAACCACTGAAGCCCGCCAGGGTGAAGTTGTGGTGGCTCGGGTAGAAGATGAAGTCACAGTGAAACGTTTCAGACGTGATGGTCAATTTGTTTATTTGCACCCGGAAAATAACGACTTTAATGTGATAAAAGTCGATTTAACCCAGCAGTTTTTTGCAATCGAAGGTTTAGCCGTTGGCGTGATCCGCAATCAAACCTGGTAAAAACCAAGCAAAAACTTAAATAAACTCAATACTTTTTTGCATTAGCACTGGTCTGACCTTGCGGTTAAACCGGTGCTTTTTGTTATTTGGGGTTTACAGTTTAGCTTTTGTGGTTAATTCTTAAGCAACATCTGGAAAAGTACAGAGAGCAAAAAAAGCTCCTGCCTGGATGTTTGGTGTAAAAATATAATAAAAACAATAAGTTGCAGAATAAGATGCGCAGCATGGGTGGTAGTGTCTGATTCTGGCAATTTGTAATTTGCAAAATGACAGAGGAGACGTTACGTGGCGAAAACGCATCGTTATCGCTGCTCGCTGCTATCCTTGCTGTTTGTCGAAATGGCTTCTGCCGCAGAGATGCCCCTGAATATGACTCAGGGAGTCACCGATATCAGTCAACAGGTTTATGACCTGCATATGACGATATTTTATATCTGTTGCGCTATTGGCCTGGTGGTGTTTGGTATCATGTTTTGGTCCATTCTTCATCATCGCAAGGCAAAAGGGGTACAGCCAGCACAATTTCATGAAAGCACCAAAGTAGAAATACTCTGGACCGCCATACCCGTGGTGATCCTGATTGTCATGGCGATCCCCGCCACTAAAACACTGATTGCGATGGAAGACACCACAGATGCCGATGTCACTGTGTTGATCACCGGGTCTCAATGGAAGTGGCATTACAAATACCTTGATTATCCGGTGGAATATTATTCACTGCTGGCCACGCCGCGTAAGCAAATCGACAACAAAATAGCCAAAGGTGAAAACTACTTACTGGAAGTCGATCGGCCGCTGGTGATCCCAACTGGTAAAAAAGTCCGTTTCCTGACCACCTCAGATGATGTGATCCATTCCTGGTGGGTGCCGGCCTTTGCAGTGAAAAAAGACGCCAACCCCGGCTTTATCAATGAGTCCTGGGCCATGATCAATACGCCAGGCGTGTACCGCGGTCAATGTGCTGAGTTGTGCGGGAAAGATCATGGTTTTATGCCAGTGGTGGTGATTGCCAAAGAGCCCGCTGACTTCGAGCAGTGGATCCGCACTGAAGCTGACACCCAAGCCAAAGCCAAAGCCGCTGAACAAGAGTTGTTATCGATGAATATGTCGATGGCGGATGCCATGGCGCTTGGAGAAAAAACCTACCTGGGCTATTGCGCTGCCTGCCATCAGGCTGGCGGTCAGGGTTTACCCGGGGCGTTTCCGGCTTTAAAAGGCAGCAAATTGGCGACAACGTCGTCAGAGCTGGCAGCCCACATTGACATTGTGTTGCACGGTAAAACCGGCACTGCCATGCAAGCCTTCGGCAAACAACTGACCTTACAGGAAATTGCGGCGGTGATTACCTACGAGCGCAACGCCTGGGACAACAACACCGGAGATCTGGTGCAGGCTGCTGCGATTCATGCAGCAAAATCCGGCGGCAAGGAGTAACCCATGAGCACAATCACAACAGATCCGCATCATCCCACCGATGCACATTCGCATGCTGATCATCATCATGCGCCACCAGCAGGCCTGAAACGTTGGTTATATACCACCAATCACAAAGATATCGGTAGTTTGTATCTGCTGTTTGCCCTGACGATGTTTTTTATTGGTGGCGCCATGGCCATGGTGATCCGCGCCGAATTATTTCAGCCTGGCTTGCAACTGGTGCAAGCCGATTTTTTTAATCAGATGACCACAGTGCATGGCCTGATCATGGTGTTTGGCGCTGTCATGCCAGCCTTTACCGGGCTGGCTAATTGGTTGATCCCAATGATGATCGGCGCGCCGGATATGGCATTGCCACGAATGAACAACTGGAGTTTCTGGATCCTACCCTTCGCATTTAGCATTTTATTACTGTCGTTATTTATGGAAGGTGGCGGGCCAAATTTTGGCTGGACTTTTTATGCGCCATTATCGACCAAATACAGCGGCGACAGCACGGCGTTGTTTGTATTTTCAGTTCATATCATGGGGATATCCTCCATTATGGGCGCAATCAATGTCATTGTGACTATTTTTAACCTCAGGGCGCCAGGCATGACCTGGATGAAAATGCCGTTGTTTGTCTGGACTTGGTTGATTACCGCCTTTTTGCTGATTGCAGTGATGCCGGTACTGGCTGGTGCTGTGACCATGGTGCTGACCGACAAATATTTTGGTACCAGTTTTTTTGATGCGGCCGGTGGCGGTGACCCGGTGTTATTCCAGCATATTTTCTGGTTTTTTGGTCACCCCGAAGTGTACATCATGATCCTGCCAGCTTTTGGTATTGTGTCCAGCATAGTGCCAACTTTTGCCCGCAAACCGCTGTTTGGTTATGCCTCTATGGTGTATGCCACCTCCAGTATTGCCTTGTTGTCGTTTCTGGTCTGGGCGCATCATATGTTCACCACTGGTATGCCGGTCTTTGCCGAGTTGTTTTTTATGTACTGCACTATGCTGATAGCAGTGCCGACCGGTGTGAAAGTGTTTAACTGGGTCGCCACCATGTGGCGCGGCGCTATGACCTTTGAAGTGCCGATGATGTTTGCGCTGGCCTTTATTGTGTTGTTCACCATCGGTGGCTTTTCCGGTTTGATGCTGGCGATTACGCCGGCTGATTTCCAATACCACGATACCTATTTTGTGGTGGCGCATTTCCATTATGTGTTGGTGACAGGTGCGGTGTTTTCCATTATTGCGGCAGCTTATTACTGGTTGCCGAAATGGACCGGTCATATGTATGACGAAACACTGGGTCAATGGCATTTCTGGTGCTCGCTGATTTCGGTCAATCTGTTGTTTTTCCCGATGCATTTTGTCGGTTTAGCTGGCATGCCACGGCGGATCCCAGATTATGCGCTGCAATTTGCCGATTTTAATGCACTGATTAGTATTGGTGGTTTCGCTTTTGGCTTATCACAGTTGTTGTTTGTCTGGTTGCTGGTGAAGTGTATTCGCGGTGGTGACAAAGCAACAGCTCAGGTATGGGAAGGTGCGGAAGGCCTGGAATGGCAATTGTCGTCGCCACCGCCTTATCACAGTTTTACCACACCACCAGAGATCAAATAACCGGAGGTGACGATGTCAGCGCAGCGAACGCTCAACCATAGTCCATTGATCAAAAAACTGTTGTTGATTACCGCGCTGATGTTTGGTTTTGGTTTTGCGCTGGTGCCGCTGTATGACGTGTTTTGTGATATCACCGGCATCAATGGCAAAACCAGCACTATGGCCGCGACTGCCGAGAAGGCGGTGCCGGATATCAAAAGGCAGGTCACTATTGAGTTTCTGGCCAGGCCGAACGCTGATATGCCATGGCTGTTTCAACCCCAGACCCGTAAGCTCAAAGTGCATCCGGGTGAGATTCAGCTGGTGTATTACGAGGCGGAAAATACCACCGCAGCCACCATGACAGGGCAGGCAGTACCTTCAGTGTCACCGGGGCAGGCCGCGTTATATTTTAACAAGATGGAATGTTTTTGTTTTAACCAACAAGTGCTGACCTCAGGTCAGAAGCTATTGATGCCATTACAATTTTACGTCGATCCGGCGCTGCCGGAGCAATTCAGCACTATTACTTTGTCTTATACGTTGTATGACATGACAAAGCACTACCCGGCTGAAACCGTGGCGGCAAGGGTCCCAACAGGGGGCAGTGATGAGTAAAACTTACCAGAAATATTATGTACCGGAGCAAAGCCCATGGCCAATCGTCGGTGCCGTGGCCTTATTCCTGATTGCGTTTGGCGCTGGCCATTTTGTCAACGAAGTCACCCGTGGCAAAGAAGGCTATGGCAGCTATCTGCTGTTAGCCGGTGTTGCGACTTTACTCTTTATGTTGGTGGGTTGGTTTCGAAATGTCATCGATGAGTCGATGCAGGAGCTGTACAGTGCGCAGATGGACCGTTCTTTCCGTCAGGGCATGAGTTGGTTTATTTTTTCTGAAGTGATGTTTTTTGCTGCTTTTTTTGGCGCGCTGTTTTACGCCAGACTGATTGCGATGCCCTGGCTCGATGGTGCCAGCAATAATGCGATGACGGCACAGCTGTTATGGCCGGATTTCAGTGCCCACTGGCCGATGACGAAAACGCCAGGCGGAGCTGAAACCAACGCGATGCCGTGGCAAGGCTTACCGTTATACAACACCTTAATCTTATTAACCTCATCAGTGACACTGTATTTTGCTCATACCGCTATGGAACAAAATAAACGTTCACAACTCAAGTTAATGCTCACGCTGACGGTGTTATTAGGCGCGACATTTCTTGCATGTCAGGCTTATGAATATATCCATGCTTACCGTGATTTAGGTTTAAAACTCGATTCTGGTATTTATGGCAACACCTTCTTTTTACTGACCGGTTTCCATGGGTTGCATGTCACTTTAGGGGCCATTTTCCTACTGGTGATTTTACTGCGGATAGTACTGAAAAATCATTTCACTGCGCATAAACATTTTGCCTTTCAGGCGGCGGCCTGGTACTGGCATTTTGTTGATGTGGTTTGGCTGTGTTTATTTGTGTTTGTCTATGTACTGTAACTGTTAGTAAGGTCGTTGGTGCGGGCTGATCCAGCCCAGCGCCAGCGCCAAAATGACCAACAGGATCAGCAACACAGAAAAAAACACCCGCCGGCCGAGAAACTTCGACATGCTGACTTGGCTTGGATCATTACGTAGCATCAGATAAAGCGCCCGAAATAAATTAAAAATAATAAAGAGCAGCAGTGCAATGAGTAAAAGTTTGATCAGCATACAACCTCAGCTTGGAGGAAGCGCAGATGCAAATCCGAATCTTTAAGCAGGATTTTGTCGTGCGCTGGTGGCTACTGCTGATCACTGTGGCTGCTTTTTTGCTGTTAATCAAGTTATCCGGCTGGCAATGGCAACGTGCTGAACAAAAACAGCAGCAATTGCAGCAAATTGAACTCTGGCAACAACGGGGCGCCCCGGACTGGCAAACGCTGTTGCGTTATCCGCTGGCTGAATTAGACGGTGCACCGCTGCAAGCGCAGGCCCGCTGGTTAGCACCAGCAGTCTGGCTGGTCGACAATCAATTATGGCAAGGTCGGCCGGGCTATGATGTGCTGATCCCGGTGCAACTCACGCCAAATACTCCGGCCTTATTGGTCAATTTGGGTTGGGTGGCAGCGCCAGAGAGTCGGCAGCAGTTACCGCCAGTTCAGATCCCGGCCCAATTGCAGTTGAGCGGATTGCTTCGTACTAAGCTGGGGGCCTTCCGGCTTGGGGATAATTTGGAAGCTGTGGGCAAATGGCCAATGCGGGTACAAACCATCGATCCGCCTTCATTAGCGCAAAGTGTTGATTTTCCTTTATTTCAGGGCGTGTTTTATCAGCAACAAACCCCGTTTTTACATCATTACCAGCCCGTGGTGTTGCCACCGGCAAAACATCGGGCTTATGCCCTGCAGTGGTTGTTACTGGCTGTTGCGGTGTTAATTGTTGCAGCTGCAGCTAGCGTCAGAAAGGAAGTTTAGATGGCAAAACAAAAATTTATCAGTTTATTTGTGCTCTGTTGCTTACTACCACTGGCTGCGGCCTGGCTGGTGTTAACCAGCGGGTGGTACCAAGGCGGTGTGAACAGTAAAGGCCAATGGTTAGCCGCAGAAATTCGACTGTTACCTGCGGTGCCTGCAACGGCGCCGCACTGGCGTTTAGTGTTTGTCGCCCCCGCATCCTGTCAGCAATACTGTGCTCAGACTTTACAACTGATGACACAAATTCATACCGCCTTGGGTCGTAAGCAGCAACAGTTAAGCTTACTAGTGGTGGCCGCTGAGTTACCAAGCGGCTTAGCGGCAGGATTGCCCAAGGGCGTGCAATTCCAGCAGTCAGATGTCACCGGGCTACAGATTGGCAGTTTGGTGTTGGTGGAGCAGCAAGGACTGGCGTTGTTGCAATACCCCTTGCCAATGCAGCCGCAGCAATTCCCCCTGACAGGTAAAGCCGTGATGGCTGATTTAAAAAAACTGATGAATTATGACCGGGGGCCGGTATGAAGCAGCTCAGAATACTGGTCAGCCTGTCAGTATTACTGACGATGCTGGTGATTTTGTTAGGTGCTTATACCAGGTTGACCGACGCTGGCTTAGGTTGCCCGGATTGGCCTGGTTGTTATGGTTTCCTGAAAGTGCCGCATGCGGATGAGCATGTCGCGCTGGCCGAGGTCCGTTTCCCCGAGCGGCCGCTGGAGCATCACAAAGCCTGGAACGAAATGGTGCATCGTTATTTTGCCGGTACGCTTGGGCTTGCTATCGCGGCTATTTTTTTGCTGAGCTGGCGGTTACAACGCAAAGTGACGGTATTACCGACGGTGTTATTGGCTTTGGTGCTATTTCAGGCGGCACTTGGCATGTGGACTGTGACGCTGAATTTGTTTCCGCTGGTGGTGATGGGGCATTTATTGGGTGGTTTTAGTTTATTGACGCTGTTGATGATTTATCGCTGGCAACTGAGCCAGCAACATGTCCGAACTTTGCCCGTTGCCGCTCCCAACAGTGCAACTTTGTCAACGCAGGCGACTCATCCTGATGCAGTGTCACCAGCCCTGGCCAGAGCTGGTTGGCTGGTATTGCTGATCCTGTTATTGCAAATTGCGCTGGGTGGCTGGACCTCAGCCAATTATGCCGCCATGGCTTGCGCTGAATTACCAGTGTGTCAGTCAGGTTGGAGCCAACAACTGAACTTTAGCGAAGCTTTTGATTTGCATTTGGGGCATCACACTTATGAATACGGTGTGATGAGCCAGCAAGCACGACAAACCATTCATGTCAGCCACCGTTTTGGCGCCATGCTGACGTTACTGGCGGTCGGTTGGTTTGCCTGGCGATTATGGCAAGCCAAAGCCGTCACAGGGATGCATCGATTGCCATTATTACTGGCTGGCTTATTACTGCTGCAATTTACCTTAGGTGTGCTGAATATTTGGTGGCAACTGCCATTGGCCAATGCGGTGGCGCATAACTTTGTTGCAGCCAACTTATTGATGTGCTTGGCATTGATTTGCGTCCAACTACAACAAAGGAGGCTATGATGGCCCAAAGCAAACTTTTGAACCTTGCTGCACATTGGCAGTTGGACTGGCGTGATTATTACCAACTGACCAAGCCTAAAGTGGTGGCGCTGTTATTGCTGACCGCCTGGGTGGGTATGATGCTGGCACAGCCTGGCTTGCCCGATGCCGCTTTAGTGCTGGTGGCTATGCTTGGCATTGGTTTACTGTCGGCAGCTGCCGCAGCGCTCAATCATGTACTGGATCAACGCATTGATGCGCAAATGGCCCGGACCTACCACAGACCGGTAGCCCGCGGCCGGATTAGTACTGAGCGGGCAGTCTGGTTTGCCTTATCGCTGGCTTTGTGTGGGTTTGTCTTGCTGTATAGTGCGGTGAATCCACTGACCGCCTGGCTCACATTAGCCAGTTTATTTGGTTATGCCGTGGTCTATACCATGTTTCTTAAAAGAGCGACGCCACAAAATATTGTGATCGGCGGTTTGGCGGGGGCCATGCCACCTCTGCTGGGTTGGACCGCTATGACCGGCGAACTGGCGGCTGAGCCTTTATTGTTAGTGATGATTATTTTTGCCTGGACGCCACCGCATTTTTGGGCGCTGGCCATTCATCGGCGCGACGATTATGCCAAAGTAAATATGCCAATGTTACCGGTGACGCATGGCATTGAATTTACTAAAACAGCTATTTTTCTCTATACCTTGCTGTTATTTCTGGTGTGTTTATTGCCTTATCTGGTCGGGATGACCGGTGTCATTTATCTGTTGGCCAGCTCTGTACTGAATCTGTGGTTTATGGCATGGGCCTGGCAATTAAAGTTCGCTGCCAAGCCTGATACTGCAATCCTCACATTCAGGTTTTCCATTGTGCATCTGATGTTGTTATTCTTAGCTTTGTTGATCGACCATTATCTGAAATGGACGGCGTTGTAAGTCAAAGCAGAGGCAAGTCATGCAAAAAATTCTGGCCGCAGTGGTGTTGTTGGTGGCGATAGCAGCAGGTGGGGCTGCTTATCAGTTCTGGCAACAAAGTCAGCAACCGGTATCAGCACTGGTTTATCCGCAAGCCCGTGATCTGCAGGAGTTTCGACTGACCGATCAAAGCGGGCAAACGGTTGGGCGGCAACAACTGCGCGAGCAGTGGACGTTGGCTTTTGTTGGCTACACTTTTTGTCCTGATATTTGCCCAATGACGATGGCGATGCTGGCTGGTGCTTATCCACAGCTGGCGCAAGCACTGCCGGCTGGTGACAAGCTGGCGGTCTGGTTTATTTCGGCTGATCCGGCGCGGGATACTGTCAGTCAATTACAACAATATGTCGGTTATTTTGAGCAACCGGCTATTACCGGTTTAACGGCCAGCCATGATCAGTTGTTCCCTTTTGTCCGTGATTTAGGTCTGATGTATGCCATCAGTAGCAGCACTGAACCGGATTATAAAGTGGATCACAGTGCATCTATTGTGTTGCTGAATCCGGGTGGCCAGTTAGTCGCAGTATTTAAACCTGAATTGGCGGTTGGTCAGGTGCCTTTGGTCCAAAAAGAGGCATTACTGCGCGACTTTCCACGGGTGATTGCTCAGCTTCAGCGCTGAACAAAGACCCAAGGTTGAGAAAACCAGTAAAAATAGCCTTTTTTCTGCAGGCTGGGGGCTGTGCAGTTGTATCTGTTATGTGCCAGTTTTAACGGTGCCTCGGCTTTGGTGCTGAATGTGAGTTGCTGATCTTGCTGCGCAATAATCTGCAGCGGAATGGTTTTGCCATTAAAAAAACACTGCAGCCGGTCGGCGGCAATATCACTGGTGTTCACTGTCAGTTGTAAGGTCGGTGGATTGACGCTACTGACTGGATCAGCTTTGCTGTAATCGGTCACCGGCAAGGCCAGTGTTTTCAGTTTTGGCATAAAATGTTTCAGCGCAGCAAACTGGCTGGAAGACGGGTAACGTGGGATCCGGGTCAGTGAGACGCCAGGCCCAATCGCGCCGGATTGTTGGCCAATGCCAATAAATCCAAGCTCAGCTACCAGCTGTTCCAACTCAGCACTAAAATCGCCATAAGGATAAGCCAACCACTTACGTTTCACGCCGAGTTGCTGCTCTAGCTGTTGCTCGGCCAGCAAAATATCGGCTTTGACCCGCTCACGCCATTGTGTTTTGCTTTCGCCGGCTTGTGGCACTGCCAGCCGGTGATGGTAAGAGCTGTGATTGGCAATAATGACTCCTTCCTGTTGCATGGTTTTTACTTGCTGCCAACTCAGTACTGGCCCTTGTCGCTGGTCAATCAAAGCCGGGCTTAAAAACATGGTATAGGGATAACCAAATTGTTTCAGTAGCGGCCGCGCCGTGGTAAACACATTGGCAAAACCATCATCGAAGGTAATAGCCACTTCATCATCGGCCAGCGCTTCGCCACGTTGCAACTGACCGATCAACCGATCCAGCGGTACGACTTTCAGCTTTTGATCTTTCAGATGCTGCAACTGCGCTTTAAATTCGGCCGGTGTCACACTGGTGCTGCTGGGGGTGTCTGCGCTGACATGATGATATTGCAGGATCACTGCTGCTGTGGCTGTCGGCACTGTGGTCAGCCACAGCATCATCATCAGGATTATTCGCATCATAAACTCCGCTGCAAGCCAAGATAGTTGGCGGTATTTCGCTGTTCGTCGCTTGGGCCAGGGCTTTGCCGGTAGCTGGGCGCACACTTTACTGCTGTTACATATGGTAACCGAAATGCGTTGACGGATACTATCTGGCAATGACAAACAGCAGTCAGACGCTATTTGCTATGCGGTCCGGGCTAGTCCTGATTGGACTCGTGTCGTCAGGATACGTACAGGCATATGGCTGTTTTATTTGTGGGTAAATTTGTTTATTGGTTGTTTCTTTATTGTGCTAATCTGCTAGATGTTGCCATGATCGCTGCCAGTTCAGGGAGGAACATCAGCATGTCAGTCTCAGCAGATCCATTAAAAGCCATGCTGTGGAAATTACTCGATAGTTTGATCCTCAGTGTATTGCTATTGCTCGGCGCAGTGTTGGCGACAGAGTCAAATCCACTGCAAGTGGTATTTCTGGTTAATCTACTGGCTGCCAGTTTTGCGCTGCTGTTTTGTTCTGGCGGGCAATGGCAGCGGATCAAACCGGCCAAACCAGTGCTGCACCTGATCCGTGGCGTGCTGGGGGTCAGCTCCACGGTCTGCCTGTTATCAGCATTACAGTATCTGCAGGTAGCCGAAGTGACTGCCATCAGTTTTTTGACACCGGCATTGACTGCTGTGCTGGCTATCAGGCTGCTTGGCGAACCAATACGTCGTTCAGATGTGCTGGTGCTGGTGTGTAATTTGGTCGGTGTGTTGCTGATGTTCGTACCGGAACTGACGGAGACGACAGAGTCGATGCACCCACAACGCTGGCTAGGCATCCTTTGCTGTTTATTGGCGGTCGTGTTGCTGGTTATTTACAACTTAAATCTAAAAAAAATCGGTGAGCAGGACACAGTGGTCGCACAGATGGTGTTTGGTCCTAGCTGCTCTGCGGTGTTATTACTGCCATTGATGTACTGGTGGTGGCAGCCATTGTCGTTGCAAGCATACGGATTGCTGCTGTTATACGGCGCTTTGTTAACTGTAAAGCTGGCGGCCCGTTACTGGAGCTTCCGGCTCAGTCCTTTGTCTCAACTGATGCCACTGGAATATTCACAATTGCTGTTTTCGGCAGGGCTGGCGTACCTACTGCTTGGCCAGACATTGGCAAGGGTAGCGATGGTGGGTATGCTGCTGATCATGGTCTCTAGTCTTATTCATGTATGGCGACAGCGGCAGTTATCAACGACAAAACCTATTTAGCTAGTCATTCTACTCAAACAGTCCGAGCCGATGCAGCAATAACAGGATATAGCTGCCCAGCGTCAGCACAAAGCTGCCCAGCCAGAGCGCAATTACTGTCTGCAATAACCAAACAGGCTCAGCAGGGAGCAACAAAAATAGCAGCAGCAACAGCCAGAATGCTGCCATGCCACGGATAAAATAACGGCCGCACAAGGCAGCCGCTGGTAATTTAACAGTCACAGGTGACATGCCGGATCAATAATACGAATGTTCGCCGCGCTGGTGTTCTGTGACGTCACGCACGCCGCTCAGCTCACCACTGAAGCGGTTCAGTAGTTCTTTTTCGATACCTTCTTTTAAGGTCAGATCGACTTGAGAACAACCATTACAGCCACCGCCAAATTGCAGTACCGCCACGCCTTCTTCTGTCAGTTCAACCACAGAGACCCGACCACCGTGATTGGCCAGTTGTGGATTGATTTCAGCATCAATCACATACTGCACCCGTTCTTTCAGTGGCGCGTTGTCATTCACCTTACGCACTTTGGCGTTTGGCGCTTTTAACGTCAGCTGTGAACCCATCTGATCGGTGACAAAATCAATTTCAGCATCGACTAAAAATGGTTTGCTATCGGCATCAATCACGGCAGAAAAACCGCTAAAACTGATGGATAAATCTGTTGCTTCAACCGCATCGACCGGGCAGTAAGATACGCCACATTCCGCTTGCGCTGTGCCAGGATTAACGACAAAGACCCGAATATTGGTGCCTGTTGCCTGCTTTTCCAACAACTTAACAAAGTGCGCTTGCGCGGCTTCTGAGATATGAATCATGGCTGAGTACCTGACTAAATTACTAGGTTAATGACTATGATACTCCTCCAGATGCGGCCTTGCCAAGCCTGCTTGAGTATCCACGGTTTTTATTGTTATGGTGCAGCTTGTGAAATGGGGGCAAGGGATAAAAAAAGCAATGACAGATTCTGCTCAATTAGGTCGCTCTTGCGGCCGTACAATGCTGCACTGGCTGCTGCTGTGCTTCACGTTACAGTCTCATGCTGCAACCGCCAGCACCGAGTTGCCGCTGCCAACGCCAAAACAATTGTTGGGGGTGGAGCCGGGTGAATGGCACTTGCGCCATGACCAGATCGAACATTATTTCACGGCGTTGGCTGCGGCCAGACCCGCACAGACCCGGCTGGAAGTGATTGGTCGGACGCCAGAGCAACGACCTTTGTTACAGTTGATCATCAGCTCGGCTGAAAATATGGCGCGGTTAGAGCAAATTCGTCAGCAGCACCTGGCGGTGGTGGCTGGCACAGCGGCGCCGGATCCAAGTTTACCTTTGATCATTTGGTTGGGGTACGGCATTCATGGCAATGAACCTAGTGCTGCCAATGCTGCAGTGAAATTTGCCCAACAATTGCTGAGCCGCGATGACGCCCAAACCAAGCAATGGCTGGCCAATAGTATTATTTTGCTGCAACCTAGCCTCAATCCGGATGGTCATGACCGTTTTGCCATTTGGGCCAATATGCATCAGGGCAAAACGCCGGTCGCAGATCCTGCTCATCGTGAACATGTTGAAGGCTGGCCCAGTGGCCGGCCGAATCATTATTGGTTTGATTTAAACCGCGATTGGTTGCCGTTACAGCAGCCAGAAAGCCAGGCCAGGTTGCAGCAGTTCCATCACTGGCAACCTCAGGTGCTGGCCGATTTTCATGAAATGGGGCCCAATAGCAGCTATTTTTTCCAGCCAGGGATCCCAAGCCGCAATCATCCGCAAACGGCGGCAGAAAATGTCCGGCTGACCCGCTTATTGGCGCAGAGTCATGCGGCGGCTTTTGATAGCCAGCAGAAACTGTATTTTACCGAAGAAGGTTTTGATGATTTTTATATTGGCAAAGGTTCCACTTATCCGGACTTACATGGGGCTGTCGGCATTTTGTTTGAACAGGCCAGTAGCCGTGGCCATCTGCAGCAAACCGTTAATGGTCCGCTCAGCTTTGCCAGCACGATTGAAAACCAGTTGCTGACATCAGCCTCGACCTTGCGTGGTGCTGTGGCTCATAAAGCGCAGTTACAACAATGGCAGGCCGAATTTTACCGGCAAAGTGCCAAAGCTGCAGCGGCGGACCCGATAAAGGGCTACCTGTTGACGGAGAGTGAAGATCACAGCCGCTTGCAACAATTATTGCAGTTGCTGGCACAGCACCAGATCAAAGCTTATGCCCTGACCGCAGATGTGCAGCAGGATGGACAGCTGTATCCGGCTGGCAGTAGTTATTTTGTGCCAATGCAACAGCGGCAGTATCAATTATTAAAAGCGGCTTTTAGCACCCAACAACAATTTCAGGACAATACCTTTTACGATGTCTCGGCCTGGACCTTACCTTATGCTTATAACATTCAGTTCAGCAGTAGCCGCAAAACGCCCACTGCGCTCAGTGCTGAACCTTGGCAGCCCACAGTGCAACAGGTCAAACCAGCACTGGTTGGTGCCTATGCTTATGCGCTGCGCTGGACTGATCAGCAGGCACCGCTGATGTTGCAACAGTTACTGGCCAAAGGCGTGGTGGTGCGTTCGGCGCTACAGGCCTTTAGCGCCGTGACGGCTGCTGGTATTGAGCAATTTGCTGCCGGTACTATGCTGATCCCGGCAGGTTTACAGCAAGGCGACTGGTTTGCTGCCTTAGGACAAGCGCAGCAACAATTTGCTTTATCGCTGACGGCAATCCAATCAGGTTTAACGCCGATGGGACAGGATTTGGGCAGCCAGCAATTGGTGCCGGTTGCTTTACCAAGGGTGTTGTTAATGGCAGGGCCCGGCGTTGATTCAACTGAAGCCGGCGCTTTATGGTTTAGTCTGGAGCAACTGGCGGGACTGTCGCCCAGTCTGGTCGAGCCTGAGCGCTTTAAACGGTTAGAACTGACCGCTTATAGTCATATTTTGTTGCCGGATGGCAATTACAGTAGTTGGCAACAGGCCGAATGGCAAGCGTTAAAACAATGGGTGCAAGCGGGTGGCGTGTTATGGGCACAGAAATCGGCGCTGCGGCTGTTAGCACAGCAAGGCATTTTGCAGGCGAAAGTGCGGCCGAAAGCCGAGCTGGAAGCATTGATCCAGCCAAAAGCAGGTCGTTATGCCGAAAAAGAGCAATTGGCCGGTCAGCGCCGGATTGCCGGTGCTATTTTCCAGACTGAGCTTGATTTAAGTCATCCACTGACTTATGGCCTGCCACGGCCTGAACTACCCGTGTTTAAAAATGATGTGATGTTGTTACAGCTACCAGAGCAACCTTTTGTCACTGTCAGTCGTTATCGGCAAGGCCAACAACTGGCTGGTTTTGTTGCGCCTGAACTGGCAGAACAATTTAGTCAGTCAGCCAGTCTGGTTGCGCACAACCTGGGTAAGGGCAGGGTGATCGCCATGACCGATGATCCGGTGTTTCGTGGCTATTTTCAAGGCTCTGCCCGGTTGTTGATCAATGCGCTCTATCTGGGCAAAGCCTTTGATGTCAGTGCTGATCAGCCTGGAGACTGAGGATTGACGACAAGTTGTAGTGGCTGGCTGTAAAGCTGGCCACGGCGACTGGCGGCTGTAATTGCCAGGGTCCAGACTTCAATCTGCTGCACACCGGCGCGGCGCAGCAACCGGCACAACTGATTGACGGTGGCACCTGTGGTGATGACATCGTCAACCAGCAACAGCTGCGCTGGTAAGCTGAGATCCGGCAACAAACGGAATTGTCGACGCAGGTTGGCGCGGCGTTGCTGCCGGTTCAGCCCCAACTGGTGGGTTTGATGACCGCTGTGAGCGAATAAGGTCAGTAATGGCAACTGCAAACAGCGAGCTACCGTGGCCGCCAATACTTGTGCCTGATTAAAACCGCGCTGGCGGAGCCGTTGCGGACTAACCGGCACAAAACAGACGGCTTGGGATGTGACAGCAGTTTGTTGCTGATAATGTTGACTGGCCTGCTGTAATTGCTGCGTGAGTAGTTCCCCACAAGCCAAATCCTGCTGAAATTTCCACTGACTGATAAAATGCGACCAGGGCAATTGATACCAGCTCAGGCTATAAAGCCTGTCAAACTGCCGATCGCTCAGGCCACGGTCGACTTCGGGCAGCAGCAACAGATTGGTCTGTAGCAACGACAAGCGGGGTAAAGCCAGGTTACAATAGCGGCACAACTGCTGGCCAGCCTGTTGCACTGGCAACTGGCACCATAAACATTGTTGAGGTAACAACCAATGCAGCAAAGTTTTCATGCTCAAATAATAAACTTTATATTAACTTTTAACCAGTATGGCTGAGGATCAGGTGGCGCGCAAAATTCCATTGGTGTTGTTACATGGTTGGGGCGTCAATCAGGGCGTCTGGCAACAGTTAGTACCGCTGCTCAGTAACGATTTTATGGTGTTGACACCAGATTTACCTGGTTTTGGCACTGCCAGTCAGCATGTTCCAGAGCCTTATCAGCTCAGTGCTATTGCCGCACAGCTGGCCAGCGACATTCCAGCAGGTTCAGTGGTGGTTGGTTGGTCATTAGGTGGCCTGGTGGCGACACAACTAGCGCTGGATTATCCGGCACAAGTGGCAGCTGTTGGTTGGGTCGCGAGTTCGCCCTGTTTTCTGGCGCAACCGGGTTGGCCAGGCATGGCAAGTGCAGTGATCCAGCAGTTTGCCAGCATGCTCACCCGTGATCTGCCATTGACGGTCGAACGTTTTCTGGCCATTCAGGCGATGGGTAGCGCCACGGCCAGACAAGATATCAAAGCGCTGAAGCAGGCTGTGCTGGCGTTACCTTTGCCACAGGCGGATGTGTTGCTGGCGGCACTGGATATTCTGATTGAAACTGATTTGCGACCGCAGCTCGGGCAAATACGCCAGCCGGTGGCAGGTTGTTTTGGCAAACTGGATGCTTTGGTGCCTGTTGCCATGCTGTCGCAGTTACAGCAGGATTTACCACAGCTACAACTGCAGATTTTACCCAAAGCATCGCACGCACCATTTATTTCGCATCCGACAGAATTTATTGAGTGGATCCAACAGTTTGGCAAAATGGATCTGACTCATCCCTCACCGTTGTAAAGTCTGGCGGCCAAAGCGATGCTAAAAAGCGGCAATTATTTGCCGCTTTTTGTTTGATTTGCTTGAGCTAGCAGCATGAACTGGCTAGAATTTAGCCATTATTGCTATCAGCCGGAGATCCACCATGGAAATACAATCTGCCTACACCTCAGGTGCACTGGGTTTACAGCGTGCCTCCAATGGGATCACTGAAGCCACCGTTAACATCAACCGCGAAACCACCAATCAGCAACGTTTGCAAAATGCCCAGGACGCTGCGACCGTGGAACGTGCTCGTAGTGCCCAAACACCGCCAGTCACTGAAACTCGGGCTGCCACGCCATCGCTGGAACAAAGCCTGGTGCAGTTAACGGCTGAACAACGCAATGCTGAAGCCAATGTGCGCTCGATCGAAACAGCCGATCAAGTGCTCGGCTCGGTGATTGATATCAGAGTCTGAGTACTGTTATGTCAGTGATTTCAGTGTACCCAAGCGTCAGCCCCTATATCGGCAACCCTGCTGTCGATCAGGCGCGGCGTGAAAATCTGAAACGGGACATTATCGAACCTGTGGCCTCGGCTGAACGCGGTCAAGCAGAAAAAGGAGTGATTTCTGAAGATAAAAGCCGCAATCACAGTGCGCAAACCGGCCTCACTTACAGTGATGAAAGTAAAAACCGTGGTACTGAGTTAAAACAAGCGGTTGAAGGGCAACAGCCACAAGGTGAAGACTCAGGTCAATCACAGTCTGGTCAGCAAGGTGAAGGCGCTGAACAGCGCGGTCGGCAAAGCAAGGGTTCTGAAGCTGAAGTGGCTGCAGAGCAAGCGATGATTGCAGAGCTGAAACAACGGGATGCGGAAGTCAAAATCCATGAGCAAGCGCATGCCAGTGTCGGTGGACAACTGGCAGGTAGTCCTTCTTATACTTTCCAGACTGGACCTGATGGCCAAAAATATGCCGTTGGTGGTGAAGTGCAAATTGATGTGTCAGTGGTGCCTGATGATCCACAAGCTACTATCGCCAAAATGCAACAAGTGAAAGCTGCCGCCTTAGCACCGGCTCAACCTTCGGGTGCTGACCGGCAAATTGCCGCTGAAGCCACCCGCAACATCAGTGCAGCCCAAGCTGAATTAGCTAGCGCTGCGCTACAAAGCGAATCAGCAACGACCGCAGCCGCATCGGCTGGAGATGGTACTGAAGAGCCTGAATTATCCTTTAATGAAATCACCGGCCGGTTGGAATTACCGTTAACCGAATTATTGCCTGCATCTGATCTGGTGAAACCTGATCCTGAGGCTGGCTTGGCGTCGATGACGGCAAGCAATGATGGCAACAACAGGGCAACGCCACAGTCTGAATCCCGGACGCTGGCGGTGAACCCTGAAATGCAGCAACGCACTGATGTCATTGCCGGTTTTTATGCCCGTGCCACTCAGCCAACTCAACGGCCTTTATTACAAATGATCTAATGTTGGTCGTCGATTTGACGCCAGCCGATTCGAGCTTCTGCACATTGTAAACATCCTGCGCTGACCCTATACCTCATTGGGCATGAAACGCAGAGCCTCACGACAGACCCACATTCAGATGCAAACAAAAAACAACGCCATCGGCTCGATGGCGTTGGGTGATTGACCAGCAGTGGCCCTTGCGACCGAACCCTGGGTTATTTTTTCAGTTTAGCCAGTGCCGCGGCAAAAGCATTGCCCATCGCCGCGTTGCTGTTGTCGACCACTTTTGCCGCTTTAGCCGCAGGTTTAGCTGCATAATTGTTTGTTTTCTGGCCATCTTTGCCAGTTGCAACTTTGGGCTGTGGTTGTTCATCCAGCCGCATGGTCAGTGCAATCCGCTTCCGATCGGCTTCGACTTCCAGCACTTTGACTTTGACGATATCGCCAGCTTTCACTACCTGATGTGGATCACTGATAAATTTGTCGGTCAGCGAAGAGATATGCACCAGACCATCCTGGTGCACGCCAATATCAACAAAGGCACCAAAGTTGGTGACGTTGGTGATCACACCTTCTAGCAGCATGCCTGGCGTTAAATCCGACAGTTTTTCCACACCATCTTTAAAGTTTGCCGTTTTAAACTCAGGTCTTGGATCCCGGCCCGGTTTATCCAGTTCTTTCAGAATATCGCTGATGGTCGGGATGCCGAAATGTTCATCGGCAAAATCGGCTGGATTGATGCTTTTTAAGAAGCAGCTGTTGCCGATGATGTCTGCAACAGACTTTTGTTGCTGGCTAACAATTTTTTCGACCAGTGGATAAGCTTCAGGATGCACGGCAGAGGCATCCAGTGGGTTCGTACCATTGTTGATGCGCAGGAAACCGGCCGCTTGTTCATAAGCCTTAGGCCCCAGCCGTGGCACTTTCAGCAAATCTTTGCGTTGCATAAAACGGCCATTGGTATCACGGTACAAGACGATATTCTGCGCCAGGGTTTTATTCAGGCCTGCCACTCGTGCCAATAAAGGCACTGAAGCGGTGTTTAAATCGACCCCAACCGCATTCACACAGTCCTCAACCACGGCATCCAGTGATTTGGTCAACAGACTCTGGTTAACATCATGCTGATACTGGCCAACACCAATGGCTTTAGGTTCAATTTTCACCAGCTCAGCCAGTGGGTCCTGTAAGCGGCGACCGATTGACACAGCCCCCCGCAGCGACACATCCAATTGCGGGAATTCCTGCGCTGCCAGCTCTGAAGCTGAATACACTGAAGCGCCAGCTTCGGACACCATCACTTTGGTCAGACGCATCTCCGGCAACAGCCGGATCACATCTGCTGCCAGTTTATCAGTCTCACGCGAAGCCGTACCGTTGCCGATGGCGATTAATTCCACTTTGAATTGTTTACAGTAGGCCGCCAGTGTTTTCACCGATTTGTCCCACAAATTTTGTGGGGCATGTGGAAACACTGTGCTGTTGGCAACCAGTTTACCGGTTTCATCAACGACTATGACTTTAACCCCAGTACGCAGGCCCGGATCCAAGCCCAGAGTTGCGCGCATACCGGCTGGCGCTGCCATTAATAAGTCTTTCATATTACGGGCAAATACGGCGATTGCTTCGACTTCAGCTTTTTCCCGCAGTTCACCTAACAGATCGTTTTCCAGTTGCAGATGCAGTTTTACTTTCCAGGTCCATTGCACCACAGTGCGCATAAAAGCATCACCGGCGCGATTTTGCTGGCGTAAATTGAAGTGACTGGCAATCATTTGTTCGCAGTTGGCGTGAGCAGTGCTTTCGTCGGCATCTGGCTGCAATTGCAGATTTAGTACCCCTTCATTCCGACCACGGAACATCGCCAGCGCGCGGTGCGAGGGCACATTTTTCCAGGCTTCAGTGTGCTCGAAATAATCTCGAAATTTAGCCCCTTCGGTTTCTTTGCCTGCCACCAGTGTACTTTTCAACACGGCATGCTGGGCTAAATGACGGCGTAATTTCGCCAGCAAGTCGGCATCTTCAGCAAACCGTTCCATCAGAATATATTTGGCGCCATCTAACACTGCTTTTAAATCGGCAAAACCAGCGGCTGGATTCAAATAAGCTGCGGCGGCAGTGTCTGGCGCCAGATCTGGATCCGCCAGTAAGGCGTCAGCCAGCGGTAATAAACCGGCTTCGATGGCAATTTGACCCTTGGTGCGGCGCTTGGCTTTGTAAGGCAGATATAAATCTTCCAACCGGGTTTTATTGTCGGCGGCCAGAATATCCCGCTCCAACTCGGTGGTTAATTTGCCTTGTTCCTGAATGGTTTTCAAAATCACCTGACGGCGATCTTCCAGTTCACGTAAATAGGTTAACCGCTGATCCAGCATCCGTAATTGGGTATCATCCAGCCCGCCAGTGACTTCTTTACGGTAACGGGCGATAAAAGGCACTGTTGCGCCTTCATCCAGTAAGGCGACCGCAGCGGCCACCTGTTCGGCGCGTGCCGAAATTTCCTGAGCGATTTGTTTGATAATCAATGACATACTTTTATATTCCTTGAAGTCTGGCATGGTCATTTTGACCAAGCGACTGGGGTCACTATGCTGATAGCCGGTATTGTCTATCTTCAGCGGCAAAAAATCCAATGCTGTTGTTCGCCATGCTGCTCAACAAGACGCTGAGCACAGCGCTTACAGCGCGTCTGGCCCTTGATAACGAATGTTGTTCACAAACCACAAATGCTCACCGGTCGGCGTTTTTACCATCACTTCGCTATCAATTTCCTTTTTCAATAAAGCGCGCGCCATTGGTGAATCGATGGAAATGTAATCGTTGCGGCCGTAAATTTCGTCCGGGCCGACGATGCGAAATTTCAGCACTTCGCCTCGTTCATTTTCAATCTCGACCCAGGCACCAAAAAATACTTTACCGTCCTGCACTGGCGAGTATTCGACAATTTTAAGCACCTCTAACCGCTTGCGTAAAAAGCGAATGCGGGAGTCGATTTGGCGTAATAAACGCTTATTTTCCTTGTAATCCGCATTCTCGGATCGATCGCCTAAGCTGGCCGCCCAGGCTACTTTTTGCGTGATCTCAGGCCGATACTGCCGCCATAAATGGTTCAGTTCCTGGGTTAATTTTTCAAACCCCTCAGGGGTAATTAAATCGGTTCTCAAAGTGATATCCTGCTGCTATGGACTGGATCTGCTGAGCTGACGCTGGTCATTGACGCGCCTCAGGGTTGCTGCGGCGGCACTGAAGTTGACGGCAGTGGCCAGCCAGATTTCAGATGCAAATCGCGTTGTGGGTAAGGGAAGCTAATGCCATGCTGTTTAAAACTGTGCCAAATCGCTCGGTTGATATCCGATTTCACCGCGCCACGGCCGTTTTCCAGATCGGCAATCCAGACCCTCAGTTGCAAATGAATGCCGTTGTCGGCAAAGGCCAGCAGCCGCACAGACGCTTCAGGTTGTTGCAGCACCCTGGGGGAAGCATGGGCACAGGCCAGCATTAAGGCCATTGCTTGCTCCGGATCATCCTGATAACTGACCTGCACATCCAAATCTAACCGGACATTCGGATCGGCATAACTCCAGTTCACCACTTCGTTGATAATCAAATGTTCGTTTGGGATCAATGAATCGACCCCTTGCCGGTTGCGCAGCACCACATAACGGGCATTCAGTTGTTCTACCCGGCCAAAATTATCGCCGACTGTGATCAAATCGCCGGGTTTCACCGAGCGGTCCAATACCAGAATAAAACCACTGATAAAGTTGGACGCAATGCGTTGCAAGCCAAGACCCAAGCCGACACCTAAGGCG
>CAZGHW010000040.1:0-40795 GCA_964525695.1 uncultured Rheinheimera sp.
AATGGCATGAGTACATCGGCGAAGCAACAATTGCAGATGCGATTATGGATCGGCTCATTCATCGTTCCCACAAACTGGAATTGCATGGAGAATCAATGCGTAAACATGCCAATAAAGTACCGGAGGCGACAAATGAATAATTCGTCGCCTGCTTACCTTCAAATGCTCGGTCAATTTAATTTAGACGAAATCTATCTACATCAAGTGTTTGATTTTTATCATCAGCGTTATATCCAAAGCGAGCTGGCGAAGCAGTTTGTGGCTGCTTCGACGCGTATCAACGTGGAACTGCGTACCTGTCCGCTGATAGGCTTTTGCGACCGGACTTTGGGCAAAGAACTTCCCGAAAGGCGTACCTTTGATGGCGGAGCAATTCGCGGAAGCCTGCAGCGTCAGGGATTATTAATGACGTCTGGCAATGAGCGTTTTCGTGGCTGTGTGGTGTTTCCTGAACTGGACGCGCAGCAAAACATTGTTGCAGCAGTAGGTTTTAGAGTGGCGGTACGGCTTCGGCATTGGGATAAGCCGGTGGTGCGCTGGCACAAACCTGAACCTGGGTTTTATCAACTGCAAGGGTTCAACACTGTGAAGGGGTTGATTTATGGACAAGCCTGACTCTCGTTTACTGTGGCCGTGCATGGCGTATTACCTGGCTCTGTGTGCGGCCAAAGGCCAAAGTGCTGATACTGTTTATGGCAAGCACTCGCGGCTGAAGCAGTTTTGCCGCTGGTGCGCTGATAAAGGGCTTCAGACCATCGACCAGATTACGTTGGATATCATGGATGATTTTATGGCGTATCTGAATGGCCAGAGGAAACCACGTGATGGCCAGCCGTTAGGTGTCGCACATAAACGCAATGTGCTGACTACGGTGAAAGTCTTTGTCGCTACCATTTATCGTAAGGGATTGCTGAGTCGCAACAGTCTGGAAGGTATCGAATTGCCCTCTATTGGTCGTGCTTTACCAAAGGCATTATTCAGCGAAGACGAAATTGAACGGATTCTGGCGCAGCCGCTGCAGTTTGGCCTCAAAGGCATTCGGGACAGAGCCATTCTGGAAACTTTATTCGCCAGCGGCGTCAGACGTGGTGAGCTGCTTCCGGTGCAGATTGAGGATGTCGATTTTGAGAAACAGTTGCTGCGGGTCAACCACGGCAAAGGCCGGAAGGAACGGATTGTGCCGATCAGTCAACGGGCCTGCGAATGGTTGGCGGTGTACATCAGTAAAGTTCGGCCAGCTATCAGCTTTGTGGATTCCGGCAATACGCTGTTTCTGGCCAACAACGGCAAAGCTTACAAACCTGGGAAGCTCTCAGAGATGGTATCGCGTTATATCCGATTGGCCGGTATTAAACGTTTCGGTGCTTGCCACCTGTTTCGACATATTACCGCCACGACCATGCTGGATAACGGCGCAGATCTTCGGCATGTACAGGAAATGCTTGGCCACGCCAGTATATCCACCACGCAGATTTACACCCATGTGAGCAGGCAAAAACTGACGGAGGTGTACCAGAAAACGCATCCTTCGGCGCTTAGGGATAGTGGGTTGTTCTAAACCAAAACTCATTCATAAAAAGAATTAAATAAATTTTAAAAGGCTGTTTTTGGTTTATTTTGCCAAAAACGGCCTTTAAATATATGTTTACTTGTATTTTCATGCTAAGTTTTATCAATTGAGTAAAAGCTGTTTAGGGAGTGTCTCAATGTTAATTGAGATGAACGTAGCGAACTTCCGTTCGTTCAGTGATGTGCAGACTTTCAGTCTCGTAAAAGGTAAAGGTGAAGAACTAGTCGGTTCTAATTCTTTTAAAGCTGGCCTATCCAATGAATTGGAGCTATTAAGGTCTGCTGCTATCTACGGGCCAAATGCCAGCGGGAAGTCTAATTTTTTGCGTGCGCTGAGGACTATGAAACAGATTGTGCTTGAATCTGCTTCTAATCAGCAAAGAGGGGATCGTTTACCTGTTACTCCTTTTCGGCTTTCACCAGAAACTAGGCAAGCGCCGTCAGAGTTCGAAGTTACTTTTTTAGTTGAAGGGGTTCGTTACCAATATGGCTTCTCTGCAACAACTGAACAAATCCGTGAAGAATGGCTGCTCGCATACCCAAAAGGTCGTGCACAACGATGGTTTACACGTATTTGGAATGACGAGGAGAACCGCTTTGAATGGGAGCTAGGTAATAGTTTGGTTGGTGAGAAACAACTTTGGCAAAAATCTACACGTGACAATGCTCTATTTCTTTCAACAGCAGTACAACTGAATAGTGAACAGCTACAGCCTGTTTTTGATTGGTTCAAAACAACTCTGCGTATGGCTAATGTCGGCGGATGGGGTCCATCTTTCAGTGCTCATCTTTGTGAAAATAATGAAAAATCGAAAGTAATGAACTTTTTGAATGCTGCAGATATTCATATTGATGACGTTTTAGTTGAAACAAAACCATTTGATCTTAATGAGCTCCCGGATGATATGCCTGATTCCCTAAAAAGCATTATTGCAGGTGAGATGAAAGGAGAAAAGGTTTCTGAAATCAAGACTGTTCATAAAGATAGTGAAGGAAATTTGGTTACTTTTGATCTTGATGATGAATCTGACGGTACTCAGAAATTATTTGCTTTTGCAGGGCCGTGGATTGATAGTTTGGAAAATGGCTATGTACTTTTCATTGACGAGTTACACGGCAATTTACATCCGAGGTTAGTTCGTTACCTTGTAGAACTATTCCATAATCCAGAAATCAATACCAAAAACGCGCAGCTAATTTTCACTACACATGAGACATCAATTTTAAATCAAGATGTATTTCGCCGCGACCAAATTTGGTTTTGTGAAAAGGATAAAAAGCAAGCCACCAACCTTTATCCATTAACGGATTTTAGCCCAAGAAAAGGTCGTGAAAATCTTGAGCTTGCTTATCTGTCAGGGCGATATGGCGCATTACCTTTTGTTAAGCATGTTCGCTCAACGATTTAAACGAGGATTGCTTTGTGGGTACAGATAATTTATTTCACAAACGCAAGGCTAAAACTGCAAAGGAACTTCAAAGACGAGTTGCCAAGCGCGATGCCTACAAAAAGATTTTGATCGTTTGTGAAGGTGAGAAAACCGAGCCAAACTACTTTGAAGACGCTCGCGATTATTATCGCCTCAACACTGTAAACGTTGAAGTTAGGGGGGATTGCGGTTCGGATCCGATGAGCATCGTTAATTTTGCCAAACAGCGTTTTCGCGAAGAGAAAGACGCTGGCGATCCGTTTGAGCAGGTCTATTGTGTTTTTGATAAAGATGGTCACGCAAAATATGCTCAGGCGTTGAGTACATTAGCTTCGGCAACTCCGCACGGTGTCTATTTTGCAATTAACTCAGTTCCTTCGTTTGAATATTGGCTATTACTTCATTTCATATATACAACAAAACCTTACACTGCATTACCTGGCAATAGTTCAGGTAATCAAGTTCTGACAGAACTCAAAGGCTACATCCCTGACTATGAAAAAGGCTGCCGCACAATTTTTTCAGATCTCATAGGGCATTTGGAACAAGCAAAACGCTTTGCAGAAAGGTCTCTGCAAGAATGTAATCGAAATGGTACTGATAACCCCTGCACACATGTCCACAAACTTGTTCAGGTTTTACAGGATTTAAAAAGCTAATATTTTTGGTATCGACTTGTCGAGTTTCCAAACATAAATTGTCCCCGAGCCTACGCTGATCGCTTAATTTGATAGGGATCGTACTGCATACTAATTTATATGCAGCAGCGGTATTATGACCCGGTTGTTGGTAGGTTTTATTCTAATGATCCGGTTGGGTTTACGGGCGAGCCTGAGACTTTTAACCGTTATTCATACGCAAATAATAATCCGTATAAATATACGGATCCCGACGGGCGAGTTGCTGTGCTGGCTAGAATGATGATGCCGCCACCTGTAGCTCCGAAGAGCTCCTCATTGCCAAATATTCCTGGGCACCCAGGAGTTCCATCCGGTAGCGGGAGTTCTCCGACAGTACCCAATATTCCTATAAATGCGTTATCGCCAATGGGAAGTTTGGTCACGGGAATTGTTCTAAATGCTGTTCGTGGAGAAAATGGACGTTCAACTGATGAGCCTGTTGATTTAGCGGAAGATCTCGCAGGGCAAGAAATCTTAGGAGACTTTGCGAATGGTGGCGGAAATAATATTAGTGATAAAATGGGTGATAAAAGTCGTTATGGTGAAAATGGAACGCACGATAAATTGACAGGTAGCAAAGAACATTCTGACGGCACGAAGACAGAAGTTCATGGAGATAGAGATCGAAAAACAGGAGAACTCTCCGACACCAAGTTTAAAGATGCTCCCGATAACAGCAAGAGTAGAAATGAATAGTAAAATTAAAAACTGGTATTATTATGAAATTGCTTAAAAAGAAAATCTCGGTGAATAAGTTTTTGAAAGCCGGTGTAATATACGATGTATACGCGATCTATTTTTCTAAAAAGATAGAATTCATGGTTCTTTCGCATGTTCATTCTTTTCCGGTGTCAATTGATTTGGATGATGTGGAGGTAATAGATAATCGACTATCTAAGTCTTGGGTATATGGTATGCCAGAGTCTGATTCTGTTGTTTTATCATTTCCTGATTGGGCAAATGATTCTTACTTTTATCAAAACTTAATTGAAGGGAAAGGTAGTGCTGGAGATATTTTCCGGAGTTATGAAAATAAAATAGAATGCGAATATGCTGATCCAAATTTGACGTTATCAGCCAGTATATTAAAAGATAATTGGGTGCAGTGCCCCAAGTGCATGGAAGGATGGGAGGTTCGGGATTATATGGAAGTAATTACCTGCCCTAAATGCGAGTCAAAGTTATTGAACCCATTAAAATAACTCCATATTTGATAGTTTTAAATATATTTAAAAGGACGCCCATTGAATGGTGTCCTTTTTTCTATCCAAACTGAGCAAAACCACCAGCAGCCTGGTCAGTGTTTTCCAGTAGAAGTGATCACTGTTCACCAGCAGAGCTGGCAATGTGGTGCAGCGCCTACATTCAGCGCCAACAAGGTAAGGAAAAGCGTAATGGAGACGAAAACCGTAGTACCGAAACAAAGTCTGATCGGGATAATAAAGAAACCTCGACGAGGGCACAAAAGCAAAATTCGGATCGAATCTCAGTAAAGATGTCTCCCTTAGCACTTTTAAACGAATTATTCACCTACGTAGAGAAAGGACAATCCAGTGCTGGAGCTACAGCACAAAAAATTCGACAGTGCGCTTTAATTACTAAACCAAGAGCCCCTCAGCGTCCAGAGTTTGAACCCAAACTTTTAGCCGCAAGTGTAGAAGACTGCCTGGTCATGAATAAAGAAAAGTCTGCTGGAGCCTGCGAGTTAGAGTTAAAGCAAGCCACTTATAACTGGGCTACTACAGGGATGCCGACTTCAATCAGAGTTCCGGCAAGAGAACTAATCGCTGACGCAACTTGCTGGATAACCTACGGCCTGGTTGCAGAGGCAACAATGGATGCACTCAGTTCTGGGCAGGAAATACCTTCAAGCTCAAATATAAAGATTGGCCTTGCAAACGCACTTTCTAAGCAATTATATCGAACAGATTTACCGGAGAAAGCAAACAGAATAGCACTCCGACAAATGGGTGATAATTGCGTAATCCCCACAACTCGGGGCTACCAGTTTGAAGGTCGTTACGAATGGAGTTGCGGTTCATTTTCTGTTGATCCAAAAAATCTGACAGCAACAATAGGAGAATTGACAGTTTATGGCCGGAGTAACTCATTGTTTGGTGAAACTTGGGATTTAGAAACATCAAAGACTAGCGATGTCCTGTTTGCAACATCAAACAGCAGAACTCAATCAATAGAATCATCAACCACCAACGCCCGTTACAGTGGCACAGACAACCGCTCTTCAAATTCACGCAATCTATCTATGCGGACCTCAGAACGCCTTCAGAGCGAAGAGTTATCAAATCTTAGTAATTCGGCTGAAACCGGATTCTCAATATCGCAACCAGGAATAAAAGGAGCTAACTAATTATGAAATCAGTAATCTACGGTATTCTGATAGCATGCCCTATTACCGCTCTAGTTATCTTTTTTGCACTATCAGGAAGGCAAGACGTGATCATCCAGCAGAAAAATCATGAAATTCAGCAGCAAATTCGCTCAGAAGAATTTCATCGTGATTTTTCAAAAGCTTGGAACGAGTTTGATAGTAATAACACTCAACTCCAAGTCAATTCTGAGCCTGAAAATACCGAGCGAGCAGCGAGAATCAAGCAACTTAAACAACTCCGCACTCAACTAGAAGCCGAAGAAAATCAATCCATGGAAAATCTAGGGACCGATTTGGCAGAGATGAGAAAAGTACTGAAGGAAGCAGATTCTGGGGAAAATAAGATCCTTCAGTAAGAAACATAAAAGCGAAAAGGCAGGATGCCCTGCTAAATCACGAGTATCTACTATGAAAAGCTGAAGATGCTTTTTACAATTAGCCATATATAAGAGGGAAAATGAGTCGGATTGAAAATGCCTCCCCACACTCAGCAATAACGGTAGGCGAGTAACGTCGAACTAGTTTACACGCTGGTGTTTCCGCGAGACACATAGTAACTGTTTAATTCGGAAGTCGTTTTCGGTAAAAGCTCTGTATTACAGAGCTTTTTTACTTTGATATCTAATGACACGGTCTGCTTCAGACCAAGGTTTTTGTGCTGGTTACTCAACGCCAGCAATTGCTCAGAAGTTCTGCTGATCATATAAAATTATGCGTGGTGAATGATACCAAAAGTGGTATGGTGGATTAACTAACTCGTGAAATATAGGTGAATAATTTTTTTTAAATGCTCTGCTCATGGAGTATAGAGCTGACATTTATGTGTGCATCCCCGGTAATGTCCGCTTTCAGTGAAAGCAGCTATACGGCCATGTCCGTGGCACTCAGCTGCTTTTGACGCTAAACAGACTGTCAGACTTGATCAAGTTCTATCAAAAGATGTATCAGATGAAATTGAGTCCAATACATTTGGTACTTATTTAGTCTTTAATAAAAAGCAGGTAAATGCCTGCCTTTTGGAAAAACCATTAAGATTTTCAGATGCTTTGCTTCATCTGTACTAGACCACACGTTATCTAATTCGAGCGTTACTAGTCTCACTTGAGGCTATTTCCTGCTACAAGGGATACGAGTGATATCTGATTGCCACGTTCAATTTTAGATACATCGAATATCAATCCATCTGAGCTTTCGCCAGTGACATCTTCCAAACATTGGCGAGCTTCCGCATCAAGAGCAGCCATTTTTCGCTGCTCATCATTACTAAACGGGCCAGTAGTAATAATGCAGTCTGTGCCGTTCTCAATTTTATAAGTCACTATGTCTTCGGCTGTTGGCACTTCAACAATAGTTAACGTAGCATCGTATAGTCTTGTTTTAGTCGCACAACCAGCTAAAGAGAGCAGAGTTGCAACAGTCACTATTAAGATTGTTTTTTTCATTTCAGTTTCCTCATTTACTTCAAAATAATGATTAACGGGCAATAGACTTGCTTTTATCGCGATCTATTTTTGGCTCGGTGTTTAATTGATTTCGGCTTGCTGTCGCTGATTGACGTATTTTCTCTCTCGATTGGGCCTGTGAGATAGCCTTCTGGTGATCTGGTCGCGGCTCATAGTGGCTGTATTCTTTTCTCGCTGACTGGTTGAGTTTGCTGTGGGTATTGATAATTAATTTATCAGCCTCTTTATGCTGACCGTTTTTTTCAAGCTGTTTCGCAGTACTTATGGCCTCAGACATGGCCCCATGCCGCTGGCCCACTTTGGCTTCAATCTGCTGTCGAGATAACTCAGTTCCTAAGGCTTTAGTCATCTTTGCTATATCCTTTTGAAGCTCAGTAACAGATTGCTGTTGTTTACTTTTATCTGATTCAAAAAAGATCTGTTGAATTGCCTTTGCAGCGATCCAAACCAAAGCACCTGCTGCCTCAGTGAAAATGTCATTTTCAAGATAACCACGTTGATAATTAGAAAGTGTTTTAGATAGCCAGTTGTCCTGAGTAGGCTTTGTATGCCCTAAACTTTCGACCTGCCTTGCAAGATTCTGAACTGAATCGACAATTTTCAGCTGTTGTTCTGACAGCTTCTGGAACTGCTCACTCATACGACCAAAATCAAAAACGCTCGTTTTTTGCTCCTTATCTAATGAATTGCTATTAGTAATAACTTGAACAGCAGACTTGGCTGCGCCTTCAAGCTTGGTAACAAACTGCTCAGGTTGAGAGTTATCGGCCTTACTGAATTCTTGATAAATTGCAGCAATTTTTGCTTTTTCGTTTATATCCATAAATGTTTCCCTCTAATAGTGATGTTTTACGTGAAGGCTTCCATCTTTCCACTCAGCACTGATAAAGTTGTCTGACTGAAGCACTTGCTCCAAATGTTGCGTAGTTATCTCCATATCAGCCAGAAAGATATCGATGCTCGCTTGATGTGCCTGAATGTCTCTCAAAAGCTGTAATAACTGAAATGACAAATCCTGGCTCTGTTTTCTTCCAAATAACTTGTTGAGAACACTTTTAATCACTAAACCCCCTTCGTTCTTGTGGGTCTGAATTCAAACGCTAATTTGTACCAGTAGCATTCATCGTTGTAAGAGGTTTCCTGTGCTGTTAATCGTTAGAAAATGAGCCATATTTGCAGTACCTAATCACAGCCTGTTTGGCCTCGATTTTACTTGTAACAGAGGTATAAACACTTCCGGAACCGTCATCTAGCACGATGCGATTTGACTTTCTATGGTAGGTGAACTGGAGCCCTTGAGCCTGATACTCGGTAAACTTAGTGCCTATGTCTCTGGCAATAATTTCGCTCGTTCTGAGTGGCATTGATGCTGTATCCTCTATCTACTGGTTAAATTTACTTAGTGACCGCCCAGGGTGTTAGTACAAAATAGTAATGTTCAGTACAAATTAACTTTGGAATTCACAGTGGGCAGTAGCTCTAGCTGCATAGTTATTCCAATATTCAGCGCATAAGTCGAACTGTCGACTCTTCCCCATAAAGCTCTAAAGTCATTGAGACTGTATTTTTTCAGATGATGCGGAGATAACAGGCACGTCAAACTGCCTTTTTTGGACAAAAAAAGGAGCCGGTGAGGCTCCTGTGGACTAAGGAATAAATGATGAATGAGAGGGGATTTAATGTTTATGAGCACCAGCTTCTATCTGTTCCCTAGAAAAAACTGTTGGACAACGTGACAGATCAGGTTTGCCCAATCCATTCACAGCTTCCGCTCTGCTGCATATATAAGCATCCAACCTGCCAGCAGCTTGCATCAGTTTTTCTTTGGCCTTCATGCTTATAGAAGCTTTTTCAAGGTAATCACAAGCAGGGTAAGACCATGATCCCAAACCAGAATGACTTGCGGCATAGCTTGAGCAAGTTTCGAGCTCATGCACTTTTGATTTATGAGCTCTCATACCACTTCCATTCATCTGGATCTGTGTTTGCAAAATAGAGTCGTGTTGGTAGGGACCAGGATAACTCCAATAAGGAACTTGATAGTCATTAAATACAGGAGAATAAACCGACATGAATCCGCGAAGTGCTTCCCCTTCACCAACTATATAATCTGCCACTCGCTTCCAATTTCCTTCACTCCACTGTAAACAGTGATAGCCTCCATCGGTTGGGCGGGGTTCTGCCCCCAGAGCAATAGCTAACTCGTCAATCTCAATGTCAGTTTTGCTACCCTCTCCCGAAGCAAATGCAGCACACATACCACCTACATGCATTACAGAGATCACAGCTGAACGACCAATTGCGAAGGGCCTAATATCGAATGAGTTAAAATGCCCGGTTCGTTGATAACGATAGAAACTAGTTGCGATAGTGTTCATAGAGGCCGATGAGGACTGCCTATCAATTACGCTTTGAGCCATGTTTAAAGCAAGCTCCCATCCAACACGCGGTGTTGCTGCTGCGATTAGACTACCAATCACATCATTGTCATGCGCCGATAAAGTATACTGAACTGAAGACACGGGAGTGGGAGCTGCACAGTATTCATAATAATGATTGAAAACACGATCTTTAGTCTCATCAGAAGCAGATGCATTGTAGTTAACGAGAAATTGCTCAAGGCTAAGTTCTTGGCCGTTTTCGATACATTCATTTCCACCTTGAACTATGCAGCTGTTATAAAGCTCAATCTTATTATAAAAAGTACCGGCGCTATAAACTCCATGCTTCCCTGCATAGCGGCTAATGAAGTCGCCAACAGAATACAGTTCGCCAGAATCATCGAAACAATTTGGAAATCCATGTTTCATAGCTAATTCGGTTTTATCTGTATAGCGTTCTGCGTGTGCAAAATTGTTCTTTCTTACGGATTCCCTTCGCTTATCATTGTTTGTGCGAATACGTTCGACAGCTTTTGACTGATTATCAGGCTCCAATAAAGCAAAGGTCCATGTGTTGAAACTTCGCCACTCTGCGCCAAGAGTTGCAACCATCGTGGCTGCAGAATTAAAAGAGGCTTCACTACCAAAATCCTCTACGATAAACCCTACCAATTTCAAATCAGAAGCTGCCGAGGTGAGATCAGGGCCAGCGATATCTGCTAATTGAGCGGGTTGAAGCTGGTTGCTTTCAGCCTTACTAGGTTTAGTTGGCATTGTTGTAGAACAGCCAGCCAAGGCTATTGCGACTAAAATTGAAGTAATTTTCGTTTTCACGTAAATATATCCTTATTGCACTAATGTCATTCCATTTTCAACTGCGAGGACCAATTGGATTGGCACGCCAAATGGCCCTATTTTGGCACAATGAGATTTTCAACGTAAATATTCGGCTTGTCGATTTATTTGGGAAATTTGCTGTTCCTGAGTTTGTGTGTCGCTAATATTTTTGTCCCATAGCTTGTCCATCAAATGATCCAATGGAGAAAGCGGCTGGAAGCGACTTTCCATCGCTGTTTGTTTCTGCCCAGTGCGCTGTTCTACTGCTTCAATCAGAGCTTTTTTCGAATCCGTATATAGATAAACCCCATGTTTAGCCCGGGAGATTTGCACATAGAACTGCTCTGTATTAAGCAAAGATGCACGATTTGTCTCTGCATGAACGAATACATTCTGGGCTGTTTTCCCTTGCGCTGCATGCACAGTCATAGCGTAGCCATGATCCCAATGAGCATTTTGCAAATTCGCCATATCAAAGTCTGCGGTCTTACCGTTGGATAACCTGAAAGTTGCTATAGTCCCATTGAGTTTCTCTACCATTGCAACATCGTTGTTAACTCTGCCTGAAGCTTTGTTGTTATCACGCCAAACAATTTTCTCCCCAACAGAAATGCCAGTTTCAATCAGATTAAAAACTTGAACATTTTTGGCTGAGTAACGTTCAGGAGAAAACCGGATTAAATCCTGGCTTTTGTCAGAACCCAGCGGCCTCAACAACACTTGTCGCCCGTCGCGACCAGCGACCTGATAGTACGTATTCTGATTCAGCCCCTCTTTTTTTAAACTCCGCTCAAACCGAACAATCTGTCCATCCTGGTATGTAGTTGCAATTCTTCGTTCAGCCTCGGTGGGATCTGCAGAAAATAGCCGACTGACCTTAATTTCATTACCCAAAGAGCCTTCCAATCTCAGGGCTTCTCTGACCAGCTCATTTGTTCGGCTCCGACCTTCACGGCTGGGTTCCAAAATTATGCTGCTAGCTCTCGTCTCTGGTGACAGAGCCATATAGTCTTTTACCAGCTCAGCCCTTCGCTCATCACCGCTTTTTTCACGATCAACCTTGCCGCTGCTATGAAGACTAACCATTTCTTTGATTACGCTGCCACTTTGTTCTAATCGGTTTAGCGCGGTGGCCGCTTTTTTCATTAATGAGAGATAAACAGCATCCCGGGTACCACGGTTTGTCTGCCGGACTATTTCCTCAAGATGATAAGTTTCCATCCCTTGTGACTGTAACTGCCTAAAAGCCGCTCCAGCTTCTACTGAAGCTAGCTGTCTAACATCACCATTTAAAATGACCCTGGCTCCCATTTGACCAGCGCGCTGAAGAAGATCGCGCATTAGTTTTGTACCTACCATACTGGCTTCATCGACAATCCATATTTCAGGACTTTTTTTGAGCCCTTTAGCTAGTTCTTCACGCTCACTTGTTAGCTCTGTACGTTCGTAACAGAGCTCATCTACTCTTTGCTGATACATAGGAGAACTTTTCGGGATAAGAACTCCTGTCTTTTCGTCAATGCCGGGATTATCGAGAATATGTGAGATCTGACTCAGCCTTTTGTCTACTCTTTCAAGTTGAGCATGTAACTTGCGTTCCTGGATCCAATCATTGCGTGTTTGAGCAAGAAAACTTTGGATGGTGCAGGACTGGATCCCAGCCCCTTCAGTCAGGCTTTGAGCCGCAGAATTCGTTGGTGCCAGTCCGCGTACCTCGTATCCTAAATTTTGTGCAGTTTCAGCGACAGTCCGCAATACAGAGTTTGTTTTAGCTGTTCCAGCCAACCCCTGAACACCGACAATCTTATTGCCTGAAGTAAGAATCCCTTGTACCGCTCGGCGTTGATCCTGGTTCCATTCATACCCAAAAGAATTCGCTTTAGACTCAGATTGAATTACGGCCTTAAGCGCCTCTTCTTTGTTACACAGGGCTCGTACCTTATTTCTTCCGACGTATTCCTCTTTGATCATTTCATCTTCGACAGCAATTGCTGTTTTTGACGTGTAGCCAGGAACATCAACTTCACTACGGCATGTTTTATCAAAAATACGAACCGATTTTTCATGAAGCACACCCTCTTTGGCTGCTGCACGAATAGCATTTTCAATGTCAGAAAGGATAATTCGGGATCCTGCATATCTGCTTGATTCCTTGACAAGCTCTTGATGAGACCAGGAAGTATTTCTCTCTCCCAAATGTTCAGTTGCCCACATAACGGCCTCGTTAGCTACTTGAACTCGCTTTAACAAAGCCTGCGACTGCATTTCAATGCCTGGTGAGTTTTCCTTTGATTGCATTACAAGCTGTCTGAGTTCTCCAACATGCTCAGAACCTATTTCTGTATGCCAGCGCTCAAGAAGCTCCCCGCGCTCAGCCGATATTTTTCGATTCCTTGTATCAAGAGTCGCGGTCTCTTTCTCAGAAGCAGTCGCGGTATCACGAGTTTTACCTCTGGCCTCTAGTGCATCACCGATAGCTTCTGATCTCTTGGAAAAATCACGAATGATTTTTTCGTCAAACCCTATTATCTCCCAAGTTCCATCTTTTCCATGATCTAACTGATAGCCTAAAGACTGCACTTCAACAGCTAAAAACTGACGATACATTAATCCAAGATGCTTCTGATCAATAAAAATGGGCTTGTTCTCAATAGATCGCCATTCACCATCTTTTCTTTGCGTAAGATTCATTACAACAGAATGTGTATGGAGTTGAGGGTCCAGCGCACGGCTGGTAGTGTGCTTAAACGTTGCAGCGACTATTATTCCGGTTTTTTCGTATTCAACACTCTTTTCTATTCGGCTACGCTTACGAGTGACAATGTATTCTCGCTCAATATGCTGTAAAACTGACCTTACTGCGAAGTCGTGGGCAAGCATCAGTCTTTGATCACCAGCGACTTCAGCTAATACGGATACACTTTTGGGAGCCGAAAATGTCAGATCTACGCCTGGCTGATGATTCCACTCTCCCTCTCTAAAAGTACCAACACGGGTGCCATCTGGTAATTGTCCATCCAAAAGCATTTTGAATTTGGTTCGATCTACCTCACCTGAGAGGCCTAAGTTATGAGCTCCTTCACCGAACCACTCAGATGGGGATAACCCATCGACGTAGTAATCGTCTTTTTCAAAGTAATGACCGGCACTACCAGAACTTTTTATTGCAGATACCGACATCATTGCTTTTTACCTCCCAACAGTCCAAATAGAAAATCATCATCCATACCATCTGGATGGCCAACGTCTTCAAAATCAGACTTTTGATTTTCTTCGGGAAATTCCTGACCTGCGGTATAAAAAGCTCTGTTCTGCTCACTCTCGGCTGCAAATGATTGCTCAGATAAACGAGAGTCAACTACAGCATCACGATTGACAGAACGCGAAGCCATTAACAAGCGCATACCAACAGTTTCATTTTCGTTACCCTGAATAAACCCAGGGGCTACTCTAGGTAGTCTCATGTAGGGCACTTTAATTCTGGCCTTAGACTCAACCCCCCAGATTTTTGCGAAGCAGGATAAATCAGGTAGATCCATGATCTCGCTAGGCATGACAATCCTTCGATTCTGGCGCTTTGAAGAAACTCTTACGCCATCCCGGATATCATCCGCCGAGTAGTTTAGATCTTCATCTATTTCCTCACGCTCAGCCTCGCCAAGGACTTTTGATACCCATTCTGCCGTCTCGGCATTGTTTAGTCTGAAATGGAACTGAGTTGAGCAAAGGCCAAGAATGGTTTTAGAAGTATTACGGCCGAACGATTCCTCTAACTGATTCGTCTCTTGGATACCAAGTACTACTGCAGCGCCAAATCCGCGCCCTTCCGCCATTAGCATCGATAGTGCAGGAATTTTTTGTAAACTTGGTAATTCGTCAATAATCAGCCAAAGTTGACGTTTATCACTGACCCCTTGGGCCATTAAACCTTTAGCAGCAGATTGAATCCATGTAGAAATAAGAGGCTTTTGGATCTCTATTTCAGATTCTCTTACAGGAAGAAATAACCAGCTATCGTCAGCACTTGGCTCGTCACCTTCAGCAATCCATTCACGGATGGAGAAGAAGCCACGATCGGACTCTTCTTTCAACAATCTTAGTGGCCTCACTCCATCAATCAGAGTTGAACGAATGCTTTCAAGGGTTCGTTCATTGTCTTCGTTGAAATATGCCTCAGCCGGAGAACCAACAACTAATTCCCGAAGCAATGCAGCGTCATTCCAGGCTGTAGCTCTGAGTAAGGTAATTAAGGAATTATGACCATCGAGGTATAAGCTCTGCAAAGCAGCAGATAATACGTTTCTGGCAGCACTGTTGAAGAATTTATCACTCCCACTTTTTTGACTATTACTGTCTGGTAGTAAAGTTTCAGAGATCCAGTCAGCATCAAACGGCGAGGTCATTTCCTGCCAGGGAGTCCATTGATGGCTTCGGCTATCAGCGGGGTTTAGCAGGTGGTCAACTCCGTCACGATAGAACATTTCAACAAACTCCCCTTTTTTATCGTATATCACTACCCTATCTCCACGCGCTCGAATAGCTTGTAGAAGGTGAATTAGTGCTGTTGATTTACCCGCACCGGTAGTACCGCTAATTAAGGTATGTTTTTTCGGAAACTCTGCAGGCAATGAGAGGTCACCAATAATTAACTCAGATACCCCGTGTTTTTCTGAGATTTCTTTTGTCAGCTCTTCCTGGGAAACAAGTTTCGCACCACGAATGTATTTGTCTTTAATCATCTCTTTACCCCTAAGTGCAGCTCGACGCACGATGAGGCAACCGATAGGTATATAAAGAAAATAAGCAACGACAAAAGACTTCAATAAAATGCCTAATAGTTTTTCGGTATTGGATTTAAAAAATGATTCTTCGATGATGAGTCTGACCGGCAAGCGGTTGGCGCCCTCAATGGGTAGGCATTCGTTCACTGTTACGAATGAAAATGGCTGAGTAAGGCTTTTCAGTTGCGCCCAATAGAAAACGACCGTGTTACTAAATAAGCAACGCTCGGAGAAAAGCCAAACGTAAACCAAAGATATGGATACCGCTATCACAGCCCCCAACAGAATGACCCAGGTTAAGCTCAATAACAGCATCTGGTTACTGTGGAGCCAAGTATCAGCGCCGCGAACAAAATCACCAATTCGGCCTTTGCGAATTTCAGGCATGCTCGGGCCCCCTAAAATGTTCACGTAGCGCATTCGTTCGCTCAGAGATAGCCTGCTTGGCTTCCGTCATTTCTGCCGGCGAGCATGTTTTTTTCAACAGATAATCCCCTGTCGCTACATTGATTGAAAGCAGATTCACCAGTTGCTCATAGATGTGATTTTGGTCACGTTTAATATGCTTGATCTCATTGAGAACAGAATCGCTTTTAAGCGCCTGCTCAATCAAAGATACGGCTGTTTTACTGATCGTTTGGCCTGTGTCTTCAGCTAACTCTTTGAGAAGGATATGCACTGCACGGCTGGGGTAGATCTGGATTCTGTATGCCTTACTAGCTCCCATTACAGTCCCCTCCCACTGGCATTTTTCTGTATACAACTCCTTTGCGACTCCATACCACACAGGTGGCTGGGAGTCCCCTCATCCAGCGCTTCGGCGCTGGATGAGGCAGCCCACGAGCGGTGCGTGGGGTGTGGAGAAAAATCCGGGCTTGTCCCGGCTTTTTCTTGCTGTGAAATGGGGTCCCCGAGCTTAGAGCTCGGGGTGAGTGACGAAAATAATTCCGCCAGCTTTCTAGCAGAATATTCACGCCGCGTTAATGCTAAAAGCTCCAACTGAGTAGCTATCATGTTGATTGCATTTGCGGTGGTTATGGACCCTGCTGCCATCTCCAGTATTTTGAGATATGCACTACCACAACAATGATGACAGGTATGAGGGTTACTAAGGCTAAATTGAGTATTCATCAATTAGCATCCTTCCAGCGAACCTCAATAGAATCACAGTTTGGTAAATTGAGTTCAGCCATTGACCTATAAGTCCAACTACTGACCGCACTTTGAGCGGCTACAGCTGACGTATCCTTACCTTTATTTACTATTGTTACTGAGCAAGCCGGTCTCTTACCTCGATTGTCCCAATAAAATTCAACTAAAGGATTAAATTTCCAAGCTATAAGCCCTATAGAGTCGCACTTATATTCATGAATTGTCTGCCAAATCGCATCAAGATCCTTTTTATATGCTGCCTCATTAGTTGTGTTATGAAACATTACGCATAATTTGTTCCCATTCTCATGAACAACACTTAAATTATGTCGAGCAGAACGATAGTGGTCTACCGTGCTTGAATTTCCAATGTACTCAATAGTTTTTGTTGTACAACCAGCTAACATACCAGCGGTGACGATAGCAGTAGTTACAGTGGTCAATTTCATTGTTCTGTCTCCTGATTGATTAGCATCAGGATTATTCTGACTTAAGGGTGAGTTACGACAGGCACGTGAAAATGACCAATTTGGACAAATACCTAATTTTTAGAAGGCATCCCAAAAAAGTAACCAATTGATTGCTTTACGGTGATTTTTGGATTTAGTCATTCAGGGTGCAGCTTTTTTACGTCGCTGAAAAGCCACCTGTTGATAGTGTTTCAGTCATTTCCGAAGTAAATCGGTATCCTTACTTGGCTTGATTGCACTAGAAAGCAATCTATTGGTTACTTTTCGATTGCTTCTCAAATAATAGTTAGAATCCATCTGTAGATTGCTTTTGAGTAAAATACACAATAAATACTGATAAATAGATGTCAGCAAATGTTCATAGCGACAGACATCGCAAAACCATAGCCTCCGACTAACATTTCTAGCCAGTATATCAACCGCGTACGAGCATCAGCAGACGCTGATTCTGATTGTTTAATATGATATAAATACTGCTCTTTTTGAAAATTAGATTAGCAAAAAAGCGAGGTATCCTAAGTACTTACAAGTAAGAAGTGGAGAGAATAGTGACAATTTTAAAGACAATACTTATCTGGGTGTTAAAAATTTTGGTGGCTCTGCTGGAGGCAGGCACACAATCACTGGATGAAAAGCCAGAAAAAAGCGAGTACACCAAATATAGTGAATGGCAGAACGGCAGGTGGGTAGAGGGCCATCGAGATCAATATGGTAACGAGATCAAAGACGATTAAACCAAACCATTTTTAGCCAAAAAGACCAATTGAACATTAACTTTATTAGGAAGATAAATGTCAAAAACTACAAAACGTTCCGATAACGACAATTATCGCTCTGCCATCATCTCCAAACTAAAACAAATTGATTTAGTTCTGGAAACTGAGGACGACTCCGTTTCAGATGAATGGCATTTTGTCCTGACAGCACAACAACTGGCGCTAAGTTTTGATGACATGGAGATGCTTGGCATCGCCACTAAGTTAAATTTGAAAAGACATGCCATTTTTGATGCTGTTATTGAGTACGACGAGTCAGATCGAAGTATAGAGCATGGCCTATATTTAAAAGCTCGGCAGGAACTCATAGATAGAGAAAAAATGATTCAAGCCGCGATGGAGCAGTGCTTTTTTAGCAATGAGCAGCTTATGCCCATTATGGATGAGTTTCAGAGGCTCGTCGAAGCCAACAAACAATCTTTGATTGATATTGGCCGATATCAAGAACTATCGAATTACGTAGATGCCAAAGCCTCTTCCATACGCTTTTTTCGAGCAGTGAAAGCTATCATTGCAAAGAGAGAGCATAATACTAGTGGCTCGCTGGATCTGAGTGAAAAAACCTTAATATCGCTATTTTCAAATGAGCTACCAAAGTTTTATGATCGGGCAGAGCGACACTTAGCCACCTTCATAAAGTAATTATAAAAGTGGATGAGTAGGCACTTTCAATCTGACATTTCTCAATGACAAGGTGCTACTAATTCAAGCTCTCAACAATGAATTAAAGGTTTACATCAACAGACAAGGTAAAGCATGTCTAAGCCCTGTAAAACATTGGTGCGCCAATTCTCTGGATGTCATCTTGTTCAACCATTTAGACAGTAATAGCAACTATTTTCTCATAAAAGGATTCGCCAAATTGGGTTCTTGAATACGAGCAATTCAGGCTATGGGTTGTGCTAGAGTATGTTGGCAGCACTGATACTTGAACAAGACCATAGTTTGATAGCTGAATTGCAGCGGAGACATCGATACCGGAGAAGCCTTCGAAGCCATAAAACTGCTGTAACTGGCGAATCAAATAAGAATCAAGATTTTTAATTATATAGGCGTAAAGTTCAAAGGTCTGTTTAGCAATCTCCCCCTTTAACATCATAGCAAATGCCCGCCCGAGCATCTTCGAAAGTGCTGGATGGTCAATTTTCTCTAATAGCATGAGAGTTACTTCACCTAAATGCTCATCGCTATCTTCGGCACAGTACTTTTCTAAGAATGCAGTTCGACTTCCCTGTGGAACTTTCTCAACTTCTGTTAGGAACTCAATAACTTTCTTTGCAAAAAAATATGCTGCAATGTCGTTCCCAGCCTTAAGCATAGTTAAAGCAGATCCAATAATAGGAATGTCCCTGAGAATGCTCTCAGATAAAAACTTATCAAGCGCTACTTCGCCCAACTTGTCAGCCAAGTCGCTTGTATGATTACTCTTCCCTATAGATTTGATAAGAGAGTGGCTTGGCTTCATTTGTAATGACTCAACTTTTTAAATTTAAGACCGCGTAGGTAAATAGTACAAAAAAATGTTTTATATATCGGATAGTAGTCCGCTGCAACCAAACTGCAGCATGTTGGCTATTTAACAGTGCCTGCGGTGAGTCAGATCTAATTGTTCTGAATTACCGTTACTGGCCTGGTGCCGATTTGTTAGAAATTGTTGCTTTAATCTCTGCCAAATGCTTTCTCGCAACATCAGGATCTCCCCTTTTGAAATTAGGAAGTTCAACAAACTTAGGCACTGGCCTTGCTGGTTGCTGTTTTTTAAGTTGCTCTCGCAAATATTCGTATCCTCTACGCATCCAATTTCTCCATGCTGCAAGAGCCGCTTCAGAGTCCTTAAAAGAGCAGCTATTTTCGATTGATTTATCGATAAATTTTTCAGTTTCGCTTGTCACATCTAAACCGGGCGTATTAATTAATGCCCATTGGTTCATTGATTCAGAGACAACAAAACTTCGCAGTGAGTTAACTCTCTGTTTTTTTCCTATCTGTTTTTTTTGTTCTGTTTTATTTAATACTGTTCTTTTTAGATCGCCGTCTTGACCGTCAGTGGTTAATCCGTCGTCGGGTAAACCATCGACGGAAAACCCGCTCATGGTCGCGCCATCGCCTGAAAAACCGTCTATGGTGTTAATCCCTTGCTGTTCGTTACTTTGTGTCTGTGCTTCCTGATAAACTTCTGAAATCCAGTCCCAAGTTCCATCTGGTTTACGGCATTTCTGGCGTACCAAATATCCTGAATCCTCTAATTCAGCCAAAATTCGTCGTAGCCGATCCCTACCAATACTGCATTCCTTCTGGAGCTGATGAGGCCTGACTTCCCAGTTAGGAGGTCTGGAAATTAATTTAACCAACAACCCCAGCGCGTCCAGACTAAGCCGATGATCTCTGATCGTTGAATTTGGCAGAACAGTGAAAGACTGCTCCTGGGCTCTACGGATCACGCTCATGCCGTACCTCCGGTGGTACGAACTCGAGTTTGACTCATGATAGACCGACGAATAATCTCCTGTTCTACCATACGGATTACGGCGGAAACTGGTAAGTTGGTAGCCCGAGCGATAGCAAGCGAGGTGTAACATAGATGTGTGGAATAGCAATGCTCTGCAGCCACATCAATCATTAGTGAAAACGGTTCTAACGAAACAATTTTATGAAAATGAGCAGGGTGAATTTGTACGTTCATGACAAACCTCAACAATTAAAGTTGAGGCACTGCGCTCGTGTCTGCATTTACAGAGCTCGGCCCCGACCGTGCCGATTGACAGGGGCTAATAACGAGACACGCTAACGCATACAGATCTATCACAACCTGTATGGCCGCTCATGCACTAGTGTGTAAACCTAAAGGCATGAACTCGCGGTGGAAAATTTCACTTATGAAAGGTGAAAGAAACCCGCTTACCAAAAAAAAATTAATCTGCTGTTTGTTTATTGAGGCCAGTTACCTCACCAGACTATATTAAAAACTAGCTATCAAAATGGCGCTGACAAATTTGCCAGCAATTTTAATAATGTCCACTCCGATCAGGCCGATGACTATCACGGCTGCTATTAGCATTTCAATTTTTGTAATTTGTTCGTACATGACAAATCCTCTTAAAATAGTGATTGTTGCTGCTGCAAACTAGATCCTCCAATATGACCGACGCGGTGTAACCTTGCTGGACGCTCCCAATGTTGAGTTCCACACCCTGGGCATCTGCTACCTATCAACCTGTCTCGCAATCCAGGTCCTGCAAAAACCTCAATGCAACAATGCTGGCATTCAGTAAATATCGCCTCACCAGAGTAAAGCTCCTGGCATGCGACATAAAAACCAGAAATGTCATACCGTTTAGTTCGAGCTGTATTTTTTCTAGTTGTCCAATCGTAAGCCTCAACTACCGCCTCTATGTGCGCCATCCTCGCACGCAACTCGCAATAGACATGAACTCCAGCTGAGAACTTAATCCAGTCAGAACCAGAAATAATATCTTGTCCATAACAACTACGCCTGTGTTCCCTGATACCAAGATCATCACGTATTTTTCGGATCTGTTTGTATGAAAAGGCTGTCTCGGATTGAACGATCCACGTTGAAAATCCGCTCTTAACAAGATAATAGCCAAACGCCCAACGATTCAAATGGTGTCGGGCTGGTAAAAATGGTAATGGTTTGAAAATGTTAGATTGCATATAGCAGTCTCCTGTCCAAAGTTGAAAACGATGAACAGGCGAGGCTTATGCCTTACCTGATGTCCTAATCACTAAATGATTAGGCTGAATGAAGAGGCCGACATGTTTCCACAGCGGTAAAACAAATGCTATTTGAAGGCTAGCTACCTCATGAAATAATAACAAAACAGCGGGAGTTGTCAACGACTCAAACGATTATTAAACCAATATAATCATGCATTTAACTATGTTCCACCGAAACAAATCTCAATTATCATAATTACGATAATACCGTAACCAGTTTTATTAATTTGTCCAAATTGGGCAGATTGCCATACCGATAGATCGCCATCTTGCCAGCAAAATTCTCCATGCAAAACGCACATTTTTATTTGTTACACATGGAGTTACCAATGAAATACTCATTCATCACAGCAATCATGCTGACCACAACAACATTAATTACATTACCTCAAGCGATTGCGAGCTCTGGAACAGGAACTGCAGAAATATCTGCAACGCCACCTGCACTCTCGATTGTCGAAGTTCAGCCCTACCAAATGACTTTAGAACGCAAACCCGGAGCAGCTCCAGCCAGTGGATTCTCACTAAAGAGCTGGTCGACGCACTTAGCTAGAAATCCAGAAGACACAGCGAGGCCTGGTTGTCTAAAAATCATGGGGGATATGAACAAGAATATCGGTGTTGTTATCACAAATATGTCCAATCCAACCGCTCCAGGTGGAGCTGCTCTAAGTTTTTCCGGAACACCAAAGGTCAATCTGACAACTTCAACAGTTGATTGCGCGGATGCCATTTCAAAAACGAGCACGGGTGTTGGTGTAAACGCAGCTCCAATTGCCGCAACAACCTCTGCCTCAGGCGAACTTTACATAGCATGGTCATATCGCCAACCGGCTACAGCTTCGAGCGGGTTTATGCAGCTATCCGCGTGGGAAGAGGGCGTGTTCAGCGGAACCGTCGATATCACTGTCGATTATCAGTAGCGGACATACGGGGCCAACTAAAGGTTCGCCCCGTCTACTTTATCTCGGAGAATTCCCCATGAAACATCTCATCCATTCACTACTTGCAATATTGCTCTTTACTCACTCTACTCAGGCTACAGCATTTGAGCTTAAAATCCACAAAGTGGACATCAGTCGCCGCTCAGTTACTGAAATCCCCATAGCAAACACCCTAGATAGCCCAATAATCATTAAAATTACATCACCAGTTGGTATTCAAGTTTTTCCTCGACGATTCAGTTTGCTACCAGGTGAACGGCAAGTTGTAAAAGCACGACAAAACGCCCCTATCCTTCCTGATTCCAAAATAGCATTTTCATATGTAGTAAAAGCTGAGAAAGAACAAGGCGTTCACTCCCGAATCACGTTACGACTCCCTGTATATAAGGTTTCAGAATGACCAGGCAAAAACTTTCACATGTGAAAGTTTTTGTGATTATAAATTTCATCACAGCTTTCACATTCACACCATCAGTAGCGCTCGCAGAAGACTACCTCATGAAGTTTGTTATGAACGGACAAACTAAGGGAGAATATCTGGTTTCGCGGGAAGCGACTCAAGTAGTCGCTGAACCTGGACTGTGGCAAGCCGTTGGGGTAAACGCTACTAACGCCCTCCCGTTAGATAGACTAAAAAATCTTGGTCGCGTGAACATTGTTTGGTCGGAACAAACTATCTATTTTCATTCCCAGGATAAACAACTGGTATCAAAAAAGAATACCCCAGGGATAACGATCAAACCGTCACTAACAACATTGGACGTTAAATCTGTTGACTACTTTTTAGCTCATCAAAGCGCTGCTGCACTAAACGGGAATCTTATCGCAACTGGCCGAATTGCTGGATTAGACCTTGATGTCAGAACTGGCATAGGAGAAGAGGATTCTTACGTATCTTCACAATGGCACAATGAGGACAATCAATGGCTAAAAGATTTAGAGATTGGACGTGTTCAAAGATATGGATTGAATGGCCTCAGCCTTACAAACGAAAGCTCTCTGTCTACTGGTACATTTTCTACTGACCAAATTGAGCTCTACTGGCCAGTTGGCACCCGTGTTGATGTTTACCGCGATAGTGTTTATGTAGAGTCAGTCGTTTTGGACAGTGATCCATTTACCTACCAGATTGAATTGGATTATTCACATAACAAATATGAATTTAGAGCTTTATTGCAAGATGGTCGCACTGACACAAGAATAGTCGAGCGATCTATTTCTGGTCGATTGGCACAAGTGAGCAAATTTAATTACAGTATTGCTGCGGGACAAAACCCAGGAGCTGACGACAATAGGTTGATTGGCTATCTTGCTTATGGCTTAACCAATAATCTTTCACTTTTTACAGGCCGTGACGAGCACGAGAGGCAATTCGTTTCGGCTTTGTACGCACAGAACGATCTTTCATTTGAACCAGCCTGGTACGGAGACTCGGGTTGGTCGGTAAATAGTAATTGGCAGAACGATATATTTTCTGCATTTGGCAGATTCAGTCATCTAGAAGATTATCACCAGCAATCACTCAACTTCTCTTATCAAGGACTGTTTAAGCCATCAATCATGCTTAGCTTGCGTGAACATAACGGCTATAAAGTAAGTGAAACAGCAATTCGTACCTTCCATAACTCTTACTTAGAGTTTTTCAAAACCTCATTAGCTCTATCACCAAACTACTCAGTTCGCTCAATTAATGGGATTGACCATGATGTAATGGGGGGGAGGATCTTTGCAAACATGCCTGATGGATGGCTGGCAGTAGCATCCTATGAATACGAAAAACAAGACACTGTGGGGTTGAACTCTATTCAACGATTCGATGGAGAAATATCAAAACGATTCACTCTTGGCCGTTTTACCTACCGTTACTCGGCCACAGATTTCGGTCATGGCCGGGAGCCGCAACAGCAGACGCTTAGAGCTGACATATGGCAATGGAAATTCGCGACAGTTTCACTTACAGCTAGCCATTCTGCAGCAGGAGAAAACTCATTCGCCTTGTCCATATCAGGTAGTCTCGGGAAGGCAGGATTTTCCCGCATCCAACAACGAAATCAAGCTGCCTTAGAACTAACTACATGCAGAGATCTAAATTCTGATGGCCTATGCCAAGAAGATGAACCTGAAGTCAAAGGTGTCAAAGCTCAAGTCGGGAGCATAGAAGTCGTCACTCCCGCCATCTTAGATTCACTCACACCTTATCGTCGATACGACATTCAGATTTCAAGTGACTTTGGTTTGTTACCTCGGTACAGCTCTGTTGAAACTGGGCAACTAATGAGAGGAGGATTAAACCGCCTGCGACTACCGCTATCTGAAGTACGTGAAATCGAAGGAAAACTGGAAGACGATGGCATACGTGTAGCATTGATAGACAAAACAACGAACAGCGTTTTAAGCGAGCAAACAACAGAATTCGGTGGCTGGTATTTATTTTATGCGCCAGCTCACAAGCTAGTGGAAGTTGTGCCTGTTGACGAACTAAAACTTTCACATGTGAAAGTCTCAGAGCATCGAATAAATCGCTAACCAGTAATCTGTAACATCTACAGAACCGGATGAGTCAGAAATTCTGGCTTTTCGTTTTAATTTTATCGATCAATACCTAAGCAGACTTGAACTACCAAAGTTTGAATGCTTTTATACTAGGTATAATAAACGTAGTTTAGGTAGGCATATGACGCCTCTAATAATCGGAATGCTGGGTTTGCTGGCTTTTTTTACATTAGTTTTCTTCGGAAGCCTGATTTTGCACTTCAAAAATAACCGTAAATAACGCTGTAATTGTCCGGAACGGGCAGTTTCACAGGCCAATAAATCAGTTCATATGGCAGACAATAACCTCACAAACAAAGCGGAGGTTATTGATGAAAACTATCTTTATGTTGCTGGCTCAGTTCGAAAAACCAGTAGTTAAACTGAGTGAAATATGTGAAGAGTATTTTGGCCTATCTGTGCAAACTGCAAGGCTAAGAGCAAACGCAGGTTTATTACCTGTACCGGCTTTCAGATCATCACAAAAATCAGAGTACCTGGTCCACCTAGAAGATCTCGCCAACTATATCGATGAGCGCAGACATAAAGAAGCAAGACGAATAGGCTCTCTGCAAACTTGATGGTAAGTGGCGGGAACAGTCAGCGCTTCCTAGCTGCAAGCAATTAAGTACCACTTTTCTATTTAACATTCTTAGGAGTTACGAAACAAAAATAAGCTGTATAAAAGCAGAAACCCACAGCGTTAACCGTGGGTTTCATTGTCTCATGTCTCTGGTGGTCTGCATAAGCAGTGATGTTCCAAAGCCCTCACCAAAACATTACTCATTTCTAGATAATCAGTCAAATCTAATTCTTGATGAAATCCAGATGGCTGATAACAAAGCAGTGCGAAAGCCTCCTATGTCGATGACGATACCGGATAAACTGTTGTGGCACATTTGAAAGGTAATTTGTGACAACTACATCGGTCAGCAGGCTGTCTGCAAACCTTACTGCAGATACATTCACTTTTTACCAAGATCAGTTATCAACTTCACTAATTCCATCGCTGTACTTAACACAGGAATTGTTATCTCGCTTGATTGATCTGAGGGTTTATCTTGCGCTGGAGCAGGAAAGATTTTTGATGCTGCCAACGCACAGGTAACCGCAGCAGCCACAAACATACTCGCAAGTACAGACATAAAGATCAGAGAACTACTAAAAGCTTTAGGTAGGTAATCACCAGACTCAATAGCAGAAGTAGCACTTGGCTTAGTTTCATTGACCCTGGCTACAACAGCGCCGTCTGCAGATGGTTTAGTTTGACTTGATACAACCAGTGCTTGTTCTATTTTCGGTTTAGTCTGCATTGAAGGGGCAATTAGATCATGAGCAAACTCCGCTTCAGCTTTTACTAAGCCGATCCCAGTAAACATCACGTATATTGCACAACCAAAGGCTACAAATGCTATAGCCCACAACCAGCCAAAAGCAACACTTCTCCGAGTATAATCCCTTCTCGCTTGTTGAAAAATAACCTCAGAGCGCATTTGTACGATTGGGTCATCAGCCGCAAGATCAAGATTAGCGTATGGATTTTCATGATTATCTGGAGAGGTCATATCCATCCTTGGATTAAATAACTGACTTAGATTAGACGTAACTTCTTAAGACGATTCTTCATCGCCTCTTCTGAAACACCAAAAGATGACGCCATTACAGCTAACGTTGGTATAGCCTCAACTCTAAAGGCTGCAATAACTAAAGAAGCAGGCATTAAAAGTTCAGCAGCAAACTGGTTTGCTTCGACTTCTAATGGATCACGTACAAATTCAAAATTTGTAGGCTTCAATGTATCACGGAATTTTTTACCTGATTCGGTATGGCCTAGTACATGATGGCCAAGTTCATGAGCTGCAGTGAACCTGCGTCGCGTAACCGCATCACTGGAGTTCACTAATATAAACCGCTGGCCTTCTTTTATATAGGCAACACCGCTACATCCTGAATATTCAGGTAGAGTCTCAAAGGGAACCTCTTTCGCGTCAATGCCAAGCTGAACTGCAATATCCATTGGATCAACAGGCAAAGAACGAACATAAGTAGCATGTACTTTACGCGCTAAGCTTTCTGCAAGTGCGATGTTCATTTGTTAATCACCTCAGGGTAAACCCAATCTTTGGATGTGCAAAAAGCCGCGAAATGCAGCTTTTAATCATCATGCCTAACTCTAAATATATACTGCTATGTAAATATAATATTTATATAAGCGTCATTATGAGCAAAAATTTTATTTAGTCCACTTAATTTGTGTTTTATTACACGCTAAATAAGCCACAGATATCCAGTTGGAACGTAGATTAAGTAATTAGTTCAATTTTAGCTTAGCAGTAAGCCAAATCCTTAAGTGGTCACATATTCCTGAGAAAAGCGGCGTCGATTAATTACCTGTTTTAGCCAGCGCTACAGGATCAAAAATCTAAACTAGGCCATAAAACTATGCCTATAATTAAAGTTGTGGAAGTATTTGATAAGCAAAGAGAAAGCTGCCCCATATCTGCCCCATGAGATTCTGAAGGCTTTATTTATCAGGCCTTAGCGGAAATATCCGTCCAATCCAGCATAGGGGCAATGGAGAAACGGTGATCCAGTGCAGGCCGCGATTTATCAGCGTTCCCGCTTGATTTTACTGGGTTTTTATCAGGTTGTTTCTCAGTCATTTTCAGCTATTTCCAGTCGTTTATTAATTGCACCTGCCCCATTGAACAAGCTATTTGACGCTGATTATACCATTGTCAAAAAAAGGCTCGGTGCTAATTTCCCGTCGAAAATTACTCTGCTGCATTTTTCTGCTGCGTCCGCATTTTAAATTCCAATTTCGACCGCTTCCGGCATCGCTTTTGTGTGATACACTGACAAAGTTTTTGACTGGGAAGGTTATTTTTTTTATGTCTATTGAGTCGCTGGTGCTGCGTGCCCGTCGTATTTGTGAACACAACGGTGCCCGTTTTACATCTATCCGGGAAAAAGTGTTCCGTTTATTAGCAGGCACCCAGTCTGGCGTTGGCGCTTATGAATTACTGGAACAGCTAAAACAAACCGAACCCGCAGCTAAACCTGCCACTATTTACCGGGCGCTGGATTTTTTAACCGAACAAGGTTTTATTCATAAAATTGAATCCAGTAATGCATTTTTGCTGTGTCATCATTTTGAACATCACCACCCTGCCCAACTGCTGATTTGTCAGCAATGTGGTCATGTGGAAGAATTACATTCCAAACTGTTGCAAGAAGAATTTACCAGTCTGGCCGTTGCTGAAGGCTTTGTGATAAAGCAACAAACTATCGAAGCAAGAGGGATATGCCGGCGTTGTACCATCGCGGGGTCAGTTACAGCAGGCTAAAAGGTAGTTTTTTTTCTGCTAATTTACCTTCAGATGACAATTAACGACGATATGTTGTGGAAACTATCTCAAAAACAAAGAGCTAGACTTGTTTATTCTTAAAAATCTGCCTAACCTTAGGTTTATGGCCAGCACAAGCAACGCTAATTTATTCAATGGGTCTATTAAATGAATGTTGAGTACGTAAATCCATTTTTGTCGTCTTTGGTCAATGTCCTTGGCACTATGGCGAATACTACGATTGTCCCTGGTCAACCCAGAATCAAAAAAGATGAAGTCGCCCGTGGTGACGTTTCTGGTTTGATTGGGATGATAGGACCACAGACCAAAGGTTCTTTTTCCGTTACTTTTGAAGAGTCGCTGGCGCTGGAAATCATGTTCAGGATGCTGGGTGAAAGGCCAAAATCAATCAACGAAGAAGTCACGGATATGGTTGGTGAAATTACCAATATGGTGACGGGTGGTGCAAAACGGATCCTTGGTGAAAAAGGTTACGAATTCAGCATGGCTACCCCAGTGGTCGTGTCAGGAAAAGGCCATACCATCACGCATAAATGTGATGGTCCAAAAATACTGATGCCTTTTGATTCTGATTTTGGCAAGGTGCATATTGAAGTGAGTTTTGATAACGCAAAGTAATCAATGTGCAGTAGTTGGCCTAGCCGCTACTTGTGTTGGAAAAAGCCGGCTGATGCCGGCTTTTTATCTATTGGACTGTCACACCAGGCTGACATCAGTGACATAGCGCAACTGCACTCGACTGGTAATATTACACAGCAGTTCATAAGGAATGGTCTGCACCTGCTCAGCTATTTCTTCGACCGGCAGCGCTTCGCCCCATAACACCACTGCATCACCGACCTGCACCTGCTGCTGGCCAATATCGACCATCGTCATATCCATAGACACCCGACCGACAATCGGCAGCCGCTGGCCGTTAATCAGCACGGGCGTGCCGCTGGGTGCATTCCGCGGATAACCATCGCCATAACCAATAGCTACCACAGCCAAATTCGTATTTGCAGGGGCGACCCAACTGGCACCATAACCCACCGCATCGCCTTTTTTAACTTGCCTGACCGCAATCACGGAGCTACTAAAGGTCATCACAGGCCGTAAACCATGCTGGGCGGAACGACCTGCCAGCATCGGCGAGACACCATACAGCGCCAGCCCGGGCCTGATCCAATCCCCATGGCTTAGCGGCCACGCCAGTACTCCAGCAGAATTGGCAATGGATAACTCTGCGTCACAGCCCTGACTAAGCTGTTGAAACAACGCCAATTGTTGTTGGGTGGCTGGATTCTCTGGCTCATCAGCACAAGCAAAATGCGTCATCAGTCGTAGCGGCTTTAACACTTTCGGGCTTGCCATCAGTTGCTGATAAATATCGTGAAACTCTGCTGGATAAATACCCAGCCTGTGCATACCACTGTCAATTTTCAGCCAGACATGCACCGGTGCTTCCAGTTCCGCCGCCAATAAAGCGTCGACCTGTGAACGATGATGCACCACCACCTGTAAGTTTGAAGCCACAATTTGCGGTAATTCATCCGGATGGAAAAAACCTTCCAACAGCACTATAGGTTTAACAATACCACCAGCGCGCAGCATTAACGCTTCGTCAATCCGCGCCACCCCAAAAGCGCCTGCAGCTTTAAGCTGTTCGGCCACGGCCAATAAGCCATGGCCATAGGCATTGGCTTTTAATACGGCCAGTACTTTACTTTGCGGTGCTATGCTGCGGATATGATTAAAATTTTGTTGTAGCGCATCCACATTAATTTGCGCTATCGGCCGACGACTCATCAGTACTCATCCTCAAACCGGGCGCTGCCGGCATAATTATCAAATCTGGAATAACGACCATGGAAAGTTAGCCGCACCCGGCCTATTGGACCATTCCGCTGCTTCCCGATAATGACCTCGGCGGTGCCTTTATCCGGGCTATCTTCATGATAAACCTCGTCCCGATAGATAAACATAATCAAGTCGGCGTCCTGCTCGATAGAGCCGGATTCCCGCAAATCTGAGTTGACCGGGCGCTTATCGGCCCGTTGTTCTAACGAACGGTTCAACTGCGACAGTGCTACCACAGGCACTTTCAACTCTTTCGCCAAAGCTTTCAGTGAGCGGGAGATTTCGGCAATTTCCAAGGTCCGGTTTTCGGAAAGACCAGGCACCGTCATCAACTGCAGATAGTCGACCATGATCATCGACAAACCGCCATGCTCACGGGCAATCCGGCGGGCGCGCGAACGCACCTCGGTCGGAGTTAAACCGGAAGCATCATCGATATACATTTTGCCTTTGCTGTTGAGTAGTTCAATGGCGGAAGACAACCGCGCCCAATCTTCATCATCGAGCTGACCAGTCCGCACTTTGGTTTGGTCAATCCGACCTAAAGACGCCAGCATCCTCATCATGATTTGCTCGGACGGCATCTCTAAACTGAAAATCAGCACCGGCTTATCGCTACTCATCGCCGCATGCTCACAGAGGTTCATCGCGAAAGTGGTTTTCCCCATCGACGGACGAGCAGCAACGATAATCAGATCCGATGGTTGCATACCGTTGGTCATTTTATCTAGATCGGTGTAGCCGGTCGAAACACCGGTAAGGCCACCTGCACTGGGGTTGCGAAATAACGCATCAATTTTATCAATGGTTTTAGCCAGGATACTGTGGATAGCTTCCGGACCTTCATTGGCATTAGCGCGTTGCTCGGCAATTTTAAACACTTTGGTTTCAGCAAAATCGAGCAGCTGCGCACTATCACGCCCTTGCGGATCATAACCGGCATCGGCAATATCATGGGCGACGGCAATCATATCGCGCACGACAGCACGCTCACGCACTATATCGGCATAAGCCAAAATATTGGCTGCGCTTGGCGTGTTTTTGGCAATTTCGCCAAGGTAAGCAAAACCGCCGACATCATCCAGTTGTTGATTACGCTCTAACCATTCCGAGACGGTGATTAAGTCAATCGGCTGGTTGGCTTCGGCAATACTGGTCATCGCCTGGAAAATATATTTATGTGAACGCAGATAGAAGTCATGTTCGACTACTTTTTCGGCGACCCGATCCCAGGCGTTATTGTCCAGCATCAGACCGCCGAGTACCGATTGTTCCGCTTCAATTGAATGCGGTGGCATTTTCACGGCAGCAACCTGGCTGTCGGTCTGATATTTATCTTTCTGATATTTATCTTTTGAGAATCGTTCTTTTGGATTTGCCATAACACCGGATTAATTGCTTGGCGTCAGCCAGAATAGCCAACCCCAGAAAAGTACTTCAGATGGGCCATAGCCTAGCATTTTTCCGAAACCTACGCAGTCGGAAAATGAGGAAGTCGACAGAATTTTTATCGATGAAAATAACGCAGAACTGACAAGAGGAAAGTTCAGGCACAGTGCATACACACTGTGCCCGAGCGCAATTAAGCTTCTGCGACTACAACCAGTTTGATGGTTGCAGTGACTTCAGCGTGTAATTGCAGGTCGATGTCGAAAGAACCAGTGTCACGCAGGGTGCCATTTGGTAATTTAACTTCGGCCTTAGTGACAGCAACACCGGCTTCAGTGATCGCATCAGCGATGTCACGAGTACCGATAGAACCGAACAGTTTGCCTTCGTCGCCCGCTTTAGCAGCGATAGTGACTTCAGCCAGTTCAGCTACTTTAGCTGCACGGTCTTGAGCAGCAGCCAGGTTAGCAGCCAGTTTAGCTTCTAACTCTGCACGGCGTGCTTCGAATTTTTCCAGGTTAGCTTTGGTCGCTGGAACTGCTTTTCCTTGTGGGAATAAGAAGTTACGGGCATAACCAGATTTAACAACTACTTTGTCGCCTAAACCACCAAGGTTAGCAACTTTATCCAACAGAATGATATCCATTGTTTAATCCTCTCAGTATCGGTTGAACCAGGCTTATGCGTGTGAATCGCTGTACGGCAGCAGAGCCAGGTAGCGGGCGCGTTTGATGGCGCGAGCTAATTGACGCTGATACTTAGCGCTGGTACCAGTGATACGGCTAGGAACAATTTTGCCACTTTCAGTGACATAATTTTTTAAAGTAGCGGTATCTTTGTAGTCGATCTCTTGCACGCCTTCGGCAGAGAAACGGCAGAATTTACGGCGACGGAAATAACGAGCCATGAACTTTCTCCTAACTTAAAATTTCAATTCGTTGGGCATGGAGGACAAGCTTCGCCTGACCACTCGGGCTCTGATGACGGTTTAAAAAGCCTGTCACCCGAACCACACTACCCTGCATCAAATTGTGAGTTTGTCTGCACAACTGACCGGCTACCACGACCTGAAGTCTGACGTAACTGGCTCTGTTGTATCCGGCTTCCTGCTGCATCGACTTGTGTTCAAGTGACAAATGCATGTGCGGGATACCGGCTGGACTTTCGCTTCGGTCAGGTTGGCGGCAAATGACACCAGTGATGACCAGGCAGTTGTCCATCAGCAATTACTCGTCGTTTGCAACCTGCTCGTCAGAATCACGAGGAGCACGTTCACGACGTTCGTCACGTACCTTGGCCATTGGTGATGGCTCAGTCACAGCACCGTTAGTGCGCATGATCAGGTTACGCAGAACTGCGTCGTTGAAACGGAAGTTAGTTTCCAGTTCATCGATCACTGCCTGTGGTGCTTCTACGTTCAGCAGAACATAGTGAGCTTTGTGCAGTTTTTCGATTGGGTAAGCCAGTTGACGACGGCCCCAGTCTTCCAGACGGTGGATAGAACCACCCGCTTCTTTAATCGCACCTGTATAACGTTCGATCATACCTGGTACTTGTTCACTCTGATCCGGGTGAACCATAAACACGATTTCGTAATGACGCATGGTAGCTCCTTACGGTTAGTTAGCCTCGGGTGAGCTCGACCAGACCCGCATAGAGGCAAGGAACGTTAGTTGAACGGTCGAAGGGTGCGTATTCTACGGACTTGATGCGGTAAAAACAAGCAGAGAATGCGTATTCACGCAGATATCTATACAGCACAACAACGCGAAAAATCAGTGTATTTCCGTGGCTTAGTGCTGGCATGCTTGCGACTCAATGCGTTGAACGCCACTGAGCCGCAAGCCGTTAAGTTCGAAGCTACAGGTTATTTCGCCTGACGCTGGCGTACGGCTTCATATAAACAAATGCCGGTGGCCACAGAGACGTTTAAGCTCGACACCGCACCAAACATTGGAATTTTCACCAAAGCATCACAAGACTCTTTGGTCAGACGACGCAAACCATCGCCTTCAGCGCCCATCGCCAGTGCAATCGGCCCTTTGAGCTCAGCCTGATAAATAGTCGTTTCGGTTTCACCAGCGGCGCCAAGCACCCACACACCCGCTTCTTGTAACTGACGGATAGTGCGAGCTAAGTTGGTCACATTAATAAAAGGCACCGATTCAGCAGCGCCACAAGCGACTTTACGCACCACTGCCGTCAGTTTGACTGAACGGTCTTTCGGGGCAATCACTGCATGCACACCAGCAGCATCGGCTGAACGTAAAATAGCGCCCAGGTTATGTGGATCGGTAATGCCGTCTAAAATCAACAGAAATGGCGCAGCCTCACGTTCCACAATGCGGGCTAAATCAGATTCGTCACCGGCATCATGTAACCGGGCTTTGGCGACCACGCCCTGATGCTGCGCGCCATTGACTTTATCGTCCAGCGTTTTACGATTGCAAAACTGCACCGACACACCCGACTTACGCGCCAGCTGGATCACCGGCTGCATCCGCTGATCTTCTCTGTCTTTGAGCACAAATAACTCCAACACATCTTCCGGCGCTCTCTCCATAAAGGCGCTGACAGCGTGGATCCCAAAAACATAATCTGTGCTCATACTTTGTTCCTGCTCTGACTGCAGCTGTGTGCAGTGAAATAAAAAACTAACGCCAGACACGGCTGGCGTTAGTTGCAATACGAATCATGCGTTCTGACTGGCGCTTAGTTTAACAAATCAGTGGCGCAACGTCATGGCGCAGTGCTTATTTGCGTTTGCGGGGCGCTTTTGGTTTGTCTGCACCTGCTTTAGCTGACGCTTTACCAGCAGTCTTAGCTGCGGCTTTGCTCTTGCTGCCACTACGCCCGACTTTGGTTTTACCCGGTCTGGCGGTAGGATCAGCCATGGCTTTACCTTTTTTCTGGCTAAAGCCTTTGGCCGGTTTTGCCGCCTCAGTCCCAACTTTCGCCTGGGCAGAGGTCATTCTTTTGCCTTGGTGTTTGGCAGTTCCCACAATACCCAAGTCGATTTTGCGCGCTTCCAGATTCACCGCCAGCACTTTGACCGCAATCAAATCGCCCATCCGGTAACTCTGGTTACTATGTTCACCAAGTAAGACCTGGCGCTGCACATCAAAATGATAATAATCGTTCGGCAATGAAGTGACATGCACCAGACCTTCGATATACAGATCCGTCAGCCGGACAAATAAACCAAAAGTGGTTACCGTCGACACCACCCCAGCAAATTCAGCGCCGATATGATCTTGCATATATTCGCATTTTAACCAGTCGGATACTTCGCGGGTGGCATCATCAGCCCGACGTTCGGTCATCGAGCATTGCTCGCCCAGCGGGACCATCTGTTCCGGCGTGTAAGCACGGGCACCTGTGGTGTGGGCACCTTGTTTTTTCAACAAGGACTTAATCACCCTGTGTAACAACAGATCCGGATAACGGCGAATTGGCGACGTAAAATGCGCATAAGCTTCTAGCGCCAACCCAAAATGGCCAAGGTTTTCTGGCTGATACACTGCTTGTTTCATCGAGCGCAGCATGGTGGTTTCAATCAGTTCGCGATCCGGTCTGTCCTGCAGTTTTTGCAACAGATGCATCAGCTCCAGCGGCGTCGGTTCTTGCGGCAAATCAGCACTGATACCAAGTTCCAGCAAAAAACGTTTAAAGTTGGCAAAACGGTCAGCATCAGGTTGTTCATGCACCCGGTATAAGGCCGCAGCCTCAGCCTTCTCCACCAACTGCGCTGAGGCGACGTTGGCTAAAATCATACATTCTTCAATGATTTTATGCGCTTCATTGCGATGCACTGGCACAATTTGTTCAATCTTGCGATGGCTGTTAAAGATAAACCGTGTTTCGACAGTTTCGAATTCAATAGCACCACGCTGGCCGCGGACTTTCGCCATTTGCCGGTACAACGAATACAGGTTATCTAAATTCGTCAGGGTTTCGGCATATTGCTGGCGCAGCTCGACATCACCTTGCAACATGGCATGGACTTTGTTGTAAGTGAGCCGTGCTTTGGAATGCATCACTGCTTCATAAAACTTCGAGCTGACCAATTTGCCATCAGCGCTGATATGCATTTCCGCCACAAAACACAGACGGTCAGTATGCGGATTCAGCGAGCACAACCCATTAGACAAAATCTCAGGCAACATCGGCACCACATGGTCCGGGAAATACACTGAGTTACCACGCTCCAGCGCTTCGCGGTCCAGCGGCGTGTCAGGTAACACATAAGCGGTGACATCAGCGATCGCCACCCACAAATGCCAGCCACCATCCTCTTTGCGTTCACAATAGACGGCATCGTCAAAATCACGGGCATCTTCGCCATCGATGGTCAATAAACCCAATGCGGTTAAATCAACACGACCGACCTTAGCTTCAGCTGGCACTTCAGCGCCAAGCCCTGCCACTTGCTGCTCGACCGCAGCAGAAAAGGTGTGTGGAATATTGTGATTACGGATCGCCACTTCAATTTCCATCCCAGGCGCCATATGTTCGCCCAGCACTTCAATCACTTTACCGACCGCATTCACCCGTTTGGACGGTCGTTGCGTCACTTCTGCCAACACAATTTGGCCATGGCGGGCAGCGCCCTCTTCACCAACCGGAATAACAATATCCTGAGTTATGCGCGGATCTTCCGGCACCACCACTGCAAGGGCGAAATCTTTAAAATAACGGCCCACAATAGGCTCAGTTCTTGGCGTCAGCACCCGGACGATGCGCGCTTCAATTTTATCTTTACCTTTCACTTCGCCAGCACTGGCCAGCACCACATCACCTGGTAACAGGCGCTGCATATCAAAATTCTGGATATACCAATCAGGTCCACCTTGTTCCAGCTTCAAAAAGCCAAAACCATCACGGTGACCAAGCACTGTGCCTTTCACTAAATCTAAATCATCGACCAGACCATAACGTTTGGTCTTGGTGAATAATAACTGCCCATCTCGTTCCATGGCCCGTAAGCGTTTTTTCAATGCAAACAGCTGATCTTCGCCTTCAATCTTTAATTCTGTAGCTAATTCGTCGAAATATGCGGGTTGCTGGCGCTGCTTGATGTGCTCGAGGATAAATTCGCGACTTGGGATAGGGTTTTCATATTTTTCTTGCTCACGCGCAAGATGCGGATCTTTGATCGTCATGGATTCTCTTCATTACTAAAACTGTTGCAAGTGTAACAGGGCGGCAGCATTTTTTCACTGTTGCTGCTGTTTTAATCAGCGAAATGACGATGAATTTATCTTTACAGCGGTTTTTTTGCCCGTTGCAACACGGGTTCAGGCATCCGGCCGGCCAGTTTTTGCAACGCTGTTTGGATGCGCCGGTGCATATTTTTATCGGCAGTGACCGAATGATGCAACCAACGATAGACAGTCTCATAATCAACCGGACTACCGGCACCGCTGAGTAATAATTCAGCCAACCGGATTTGAGCATTCAAATTCCCCATCGCCCCCGCTTCCTGCAAATAAAATTGTGCTTTGGCGAGGTCTTTTTGCACAAACTTGCCTTGTTGATAATAACGGCCCAGTTGCTCTAATGCTTCAGGTAAACCTTGTTTGGCGGCGGCTTCCATCAGATCCCAGCCACGCTCTACATTCAGCGGCACACAAACGCCATAAGCCAACATATCACCGTATAAAAACTGATAAGACGGCAACTTCATAATATCAGCCCGGGCTTCAATGTCTTTTACCAATTGGCAGTCATCATCTTTCACCCGTTTCAGATGCAGATTTTGCCGGATCAGCGCGAGCAATTCATCTTGGCTGTACAACTGGACCACTTGCAAATCATCAACTGTGACCTGGGCAGTGACCAAACCGGACCAGACACAAATTACCGCCAATATCCGATTGCGCCATCTGCTCATGCTTATTACCTCAAAATGCCACTGCCATCTTTATTCGACGACTATCAGCAAAGTGCTACTGACAGTTATGGCATTGTTATCGGCTAAACCGCAAGCTTCCTGAGGCTTGGCAACAAAAAAAATCTGCCTGCTTTGCATTTATTGCGCCGATAAAAAAACGCTGCACCAGGCAGCGTTTTTTTTCAACATCGTTGGTTATGCAAATGGATGCAATAACACGATGGTTTGTACCCGATCCGGCCCGGTTGAGACGATATCAATAGGTACACCTGTCACTTCTTCCAGTCGCTTGATGTAATCACGCGCCTGTTGTGGCAGACCTGCTAATGACTGCACGCCAAAAGTCGATTCTGACCAACCTGGCATGGTTTCATACACAGGCGTCACCAGTTCGTAACCTTCAGCAGCCAGTGGCGGTACATCAGCAATCGAACCATCTGGTTGGCGATAGCCAACACAAATTTTCACTTCAGCCAGGCCATCTAGCACGTCTAACTTGGTCAGACAGAAACCAGAGATACTGTTCAGTTGCACTGCACGACGCACAGCAACGGCATCAAACCAACCACAACGACGTTTACGGCCGGTAGTGGCGCCAAACTCATGGCCTTTCACACCTAAGTGTTCACCAACTTCACAATCAAGTTCTGTTGGGAAAGGACCAGAACCGACACGAGTGGTATAAGCTTTGACAATACCCAGTACGTAATCGAGGTAACGCGGACCAAAACCGGCACCAGTGGCAACGCCGCCAGCCGTGGTATTGGATGAGGTCACATACGGATAAGTACCGTGGTCGATGTCCAACAAAGTACCCTGGGCACCTTCGAACATGATTTTCTGGCCAGCTTTACGGGCTTTATCCAATAAATCAGTGACATCCACCACCATTGATTTCAGCGTATCTGCCATCGACAAAGCGTTGTCCAGCGTGGTCTGATAATCAATTGGATCCAGTTTATAATACTGAGTCAAGGTGAAGTTATGCAGTTCCATCAGCACTTTAAGCTTTTCAGCAAACAGCGCCGGATTAAACAAGTCACCGACGCGTAAACCACGACGGGCAACTTTATCTTCATACGCAGGACCGATACCACGGCCGGTAGTACCGATTTTCTTATCGCCGCGGGCTGCTTCACGAGCAACATCCAGCGCAACGTGGAATGGGAGGATCAGGGGACAGGCTTCGCTGATCAGCAAACGTTCTTTCACTGGTACGCCACGCTGTTCCAGCATGGTCATTTCCTTTAAGAACGCTTCTGGAGATAGCACCACACCGTTACCAATCACGCATTTTACGTTGGCACGTAAAATACCCGACGGGATTAAGTGTAATACCGTTTTCTCGCCGTCGATCACCAGGGTATGACCGGCATTATGGCCGCCCTGATAACGAACAACATAGCTTGCCTTGTCGGTTAATAAATCGACGATTTTGCCTTTTCCTTCGTCACCCCATTGGGTGCCGAGCACTACAACGTTTTTGGCCATGGTTCCTACATCATGGAAAAAAATTAGGCGGGGATTCTACCAAAATAAAACACAAAGTTCAGCCGCAAGGGTAAAAAAAAACCAACTGATTATTCAGTTGGTTGAATTCATTCAAGTTTAAAACAGAAATAAAAGCTCAGGACGTCTGGATTTCTAGCTTTTCCAGAGCAAACCAGGCTACCGTTTTGCTTTTTCACCGACCGTCACAGTAAAAATAAGTAAATACAGATTGCGGTGGCACAAAGCACTGCGCCAACCTGACGCAAGCTCGCAGCGGGCTCTTGTGCCAGCCGGGTTAAATAACGCTGCCATTTATTCGGAAATAACAAAGGTCCTACCCCTTCGAGCAATAAAACTATCACCAGAGCCAACCAAAGGGATTCCATTTAGCCTCCTGCATTCACAGTGTTGAGGCAACCCAGCTGAATATCACTGACATCTAAATAAGGTGCAAAACCAAATCTGAGCCGGTCTGCACGATAATCGGTATGGATCCCATGCTGTTTTAACAAAGCTGCTAAAGTCGAGACCATACTGGCCTCAGCAAACCTGAAGGTCAAAAAATGGCCATGCTGCATCGGATCATGCTGGATTAAATGGTTTTGATTTAATAGCGGATGCTGTTGTCGCGCCAATTCAGCCAAAAAGGCCTGTTGCAGCTGTTGCACATGCTGATGCACGGCTGCGATGCTGATACCCTCAGCTTGATACAAATCCAGCACTGCTTCAAGGCGGTATAAAGCGGTAAAATCCATGGTAGCGCCAGCGAACTGGTAACCATCCTGACTATATTGCACAGCCCCGCTCCGGGCAGACGCCAGCGCACCAAACTCGGCAAACCAGCCGGTGTACAAAGGCCGTAGACCATTATCGGCTGGCACCAGCATAAAGCAGCAACCTTCACCGCCCTGAGCGTATTTGTAAGATCCAGCCAGATAAAAAATTTCGCCTTCAAGTACTGATAAATCTGTTGGTATCGCCATAAAAGCGTGATAACCATCAATGGCTATCCGGGCCTGACAAGCTTGTTGTAACTGGCGGACCAAAGTTGTCAGCTCAGGGACGACAACCCCTGAATTAAAAAACACCTGACTGAAAAAGATCAGATCAGGTTGCAACTCAGCAGCAGCAGTGACGAAGCGGCTGTTGAAGCTGGCAAAGGGTTCGGTCGCTACCTGCACTAATTGCACTTGTGGCAACTCCGCCAGCCGCTTGCTCTGGCGGTTAAAGCTATGAAACTCACTATCAGTGGTCAGGATCTTCAGCGGCTGTGTCCAGTCAAAACAACTCAGCAGCCGAAACAACAATTCATGCGTATTGGGGGCAAACACCAGCTGTGCACTGTGTTTGAGCTGCAATAAGTCGGCAATTTGCCGCTGTACTTTTGGTACTTTCTCGCCAAACACTAAATCCCATTTATCGTCGACCAAACGCGCACTGTCATCCCAATAAGCTAACACCGCATCACGGGTGACATCAGGCCAGTAGTGGTGAGAGTGGCAGGCAAAATGTTGTACCTTGGGGTTGGCTTGCAAAAAACGCTGATAATATTGTTTATAGGACATAGCTACTCCGCTGGCTTTGCTGTTGTGGCAAGTTCAGCTTGCCAACAACACTGATTCAATGACAGTCACAGGACCAAAACACGCCGACAAAAAAGGCGCCTCCAGGCG
>CAZGHW010000041.1:0-19418 GCA_964525695.1 uncultured Rheinheimera sp.
ACCACTATAACGGTGCAAGTCTGATAGGATTGCGCGGAATTGTAGTGAAAAGTCACGGAAATGCGACTAAAGAAGCATTTCTAAGTGCCATCCGGCAAGCAGTGCGCGAGGTTGAACGCCAAGTGCCTGCAAAAATAAAAGACCGGTTGGAACACGTATTAATCGATAAAGCGTAGGTCCCCATGTATTCACGCATTATAGGCACCGGCAGTTATTTCCCGGCGCAAATCCGTACCAATGCCGATTTAGAAACTATGGTCGAAACCACCGATGAGTGGATTATCGAGCGTACCGGTATCCGCGAACGTCGTATTATTGGTGAACACGAAACCGTGGCTACCATGAGTACGCAGGCGGCTTTAAAAGCGATTGAAGCTGCTGGCATTGATAAAAACAGCATCGACATGATAGTGCTCGCCACCACCAGTGGCGCTACCGCCTTACCCAGTTCAGCCTGTGAAGTGCAGCGCGAGTTGGAAATTCCCAATATTCCTGCTTTTGATATTTCTGCCGCTTGTGCCGGTTTTTGTTACGCGCTGAGCGTGGCCGATCAATTTATTAAAAGTGGCATGGCCAAGCGCATTCTGGTGATTGGGGCCGACTGTTTGTCGCAGTTAATCAGCCCGGAAGATCGCAGTATGGTGATTTTGTTTGGGGATGCTGCCGGTGCCGTGGTCCTCGAAGCCTCAGAACAGCCAGGCATTTTATCAACCCATATCCATTCTGACGGCAAATATTCTGATTTACTCTACGTCAACAACCCACGTCGTGGTGACGAAGAATCAGTACATAACAGCTGGGGTGTGATGAAAGGCAATGATGTGTTTAAAGTCGCAGTCACTAAGTTATCAGAAGTGGTTGAACAAACACTGGCTGCCAATAATATGGATAAATCGCAAATTGACTGGCTGGTGCCACATCAAGCCAATCTGCGCATTATTGCAGCTGTAGCCCGCAAACTGGATTTACCGATGGAACAAGTGGTGATCAATCTGGACCGCTATGGCAATACTTCTGCCGCCACTGTGCCTACGGCATTGGATGAAGCCATCCGCGATGGTCGTATTCAACGGGGTCAGACGTTATTACTGGAGGCCTTTGGTGGCGGTTTCGCCTGGGCTTCAGCACTGGTGAAATATTAATTAGCGGTCGCATGCATTGCAATCACAAGAGAGTTTGTTATGACAACCAAATTTGCATTTGTTTTCCCAGGTCAGGGCTCACAGACCGTTGGTATGTTGGCTGAACTGGCTGCTGAATATGCCATAGTGCGCGATACTTTTGCCGAGGCATCCGCGGCATTGGGTTATGATCTGTGGCAACTGGTCAGTCAGGGGCCAGAAGCCGATTTAAATGAAACGCATCGGACTCAACCTGCCTTGTTAACGGCGTCTGTGGCTGTCTATCGGTTGTGGCAACAACAGGGTGGGGTCACACCGGCTTATTTTGCCGGTCATTCGCTGGGTGAATATTCAGCCTTGGTCTGTGCTGGCGCCTTATCGCTGGCAGATGCTGTCAAGCTGGTGGAAAAACGTGGTCAGTATATGCAGACTGCTGTTCCGGCTGGAACTGGCGCCATGTCGGCCATTATTGGTCTGGACGATGCCCTGATTAGTCAAGCTTGTGCCGAAGCTGCTGGTGACGAAGTGGTTGCGCCGGTGAACTACAACTCGCCTGGTCAGGTGGTGATTGCTGGCCATAAAGCCGCAGTAGAACGTGCCGGTGAACTTTGTAAAAGTTATGGCGCAAAAAGAGCCTTACCTTTACCGGTTAGCGTGCCATCGCATTGCGCCTTAATGAAACCGGCGGCTGCACAATTACAGGCAGATTTAGCAGCGTTAACTTTTCATCCCACTGTCATACCTGTGGTGAATAATGTCGACGTTGCGGTCGAAACTGCACAAGATGCGATGAAAGATGCGCTGATCCGTCAGTTATTCAGCCCGGTGCGCTGGACTGAAACTATTGAATGGTTAGCTGCCCAAGGCGTGACGGATGTGCTGGAACTGGGAGCCGGTAAGGTATTGGCTGGCTTAATTAAACGTATTGATAAAAATTTAATCACCAGTTCAGTCAATGATGTGGCTTCCTTGCAAAGTGCATTACAGTCAGCATCAAATTAAGTAAGGATTTTTATGACAGCTTTTATTTCTTTAGAAGGCCAGGTTGCCCTAGTGACCGGCGCTAGCCGTGGCATTGGCCGCGCCATCGCAGAACAGTTGGCCGCTTTAGGCGCTAAAGTGATTGGCACTGCCACCACAGAAAAAGGCGCAGCAGCTATTGCTGAATATTTAGGTGCTGGTCAGGGGCTGGTTCTGGATGTCGCGAACGCTGAGTCTATTGAGCAATGCCTGGAGCAAATCAAAACAAATTTTGGTGAAATCGATATTTTGGTGAATAATGCCGGTATCACCCGCGACAACCTGCTGATGCGGATGAAAGATGAAGAGTGGTTTGACATTATGCAAACCAACCTCACATCAGTATTCCGGATGAGTAAAGCGGTGCTGCGCAGCATGATGAAAAAACGTTATGGTCGGATTATTACCATTGGATCTGTAGTTGGATCAATGGGTAACGCCGGTCAGACTAATTATGCGGCGGCCAAAGCTGGCGTGTTAGGTTTTACAAAATCTCTTGCGAAAGAAGTAGCTTCTCGTGGTATAACTGTCAACGCAATTGCTCCTGGTTTTATTGATACTGATATGACCAAAGATCTTTCAGATGAGCAAAAGCAAGCAATCTTTGGTCAGGTGCCAGCGAATCGTCTTGGTCAACCTGAAGAAATTGCGGCAACGGTCGCCTTTCTGGCATCCCGCCAGGCGGCTTATATCACCGGTGAAACGATTCACGTTAACGGTGGCATGTATATGGTTTAAGCGAATCAGGTTCGACCAGCAGGAAATGACCACCTCATTGCTTGCATCGAACCGCGCTTGCCACTAAACTAGCCGCCACACAAAATTGCACGAATTGTTGCGATTTATATGAGAAAAAGGAAGAAAAGATGAGCAACATCGAAGAACGCGTTAAGAAAATTATCATTGAGCAATTAGGCGTTAAAGAAGAAGACGTTAAACACGAAGCTTCTTTTGTGGATGACCTGGGTGCCGATTCTTTAGACACAGTTGAACTGGTCATGGCGCTGGAAGAAGAATTCGATACTGAAATTCCTGATGAAGAAGCAGAAAAAATCACGACGGTACAGTCTGCTATCGACTACATCAAAGCGCACGCTGAATAAGCTAAGCGCGATGCAGACGGGTAGCTAAGCTACCCGTTTTCATTTCTGGCACAGACAAACCACTGATCTAAAATGGGTTTGCAGTAGTAAAGCAGAGAAAGTAATTTTCCTTGCGGAGGATAATAGTGACTAAACGTCGAGTCGTTGTAACTGGATTAGGTATGCTTACCCCTCTAGGTAATGATGTTGCATCTACCTGGCAGGGCTTACAGCAGGCAAAGAGTGGTATCGATTTGATTACGCACTTTGATACTGAAGCCTACAGCACGAAGTTTGCCGGTTTAATTAAAGATTTTAATGTTGAACACTTTTTTCCAGCCAAAGAAGCGCGGAAAATGGATATGTTTATCCAGTATGGCGTGGCTGCTGGTATTCAAGCATTTCGCGATTCGGGCATTGAAATCACTGAACAAAATGCTGGCCGTATTGGCGCTGCCATAGGTTCAGGCATCGGTGGTCTGGGTCTGATTGAAGAAAATCATGAAAAATTGCTGGCCAGTGGTCCGCGTAAATTATCACCTTTCTTTGTCCCTTCGACCATTATCAACATGATTGCTGGTCATTTGTCGATCATGTTAGGCCTGCAGGGTCCAAATATCAGTATTGTCACGGCCTGTACCACAGGTGTGCACAATATTGGTCATGCCGCCCGGATGATTGTATACGGCGATGCCGATGCGATGTTGGCCGGTGGCGCTGAAAAAGCTTCGACGCATTTAGGTATGGGCGGTTTTGGTGCGGCCAGAGCCTTATCAACCCGCAACGATGCGCCACAACAAGCCAGTCGGCCCTGGGACAAAGACCGTGATGGTTTTGTGCTGGGTGATGGTGCTGGTGTGGTGATGTTAGAAGAATATGAACATGCCAAAGCCCGCGGCGCCAAAATTTACGCTGAGTTGGTTGGTTTTGGGATGAGTGGTGACGCTTATCATATGACCTCGCCACCGGAAGACGGTCGCGGTGGTGCCAATGCCATGGCAAATGCACTCAGAGATGCCGGGGTCGCACCAGAGCAAGTGGCTTATATCAATGCGCATGGTACCTCAACACCAGCCGGTGATATTGCTGAAACCATGGCCATCAAAAAAGTGTTCGCCAATTCGCTGGATACATTGATGGTCAGCTCCAGTAAATCGATGATCGGTCACTTATTGGGGGCAGCAGGTTCGGTTGAGTCGATCATCACGATTTTGTCGTTACAGGATCAAGTGGTGACACCGACTATTAACCTGGATCAGCCGGATGAAGGTTGTGATCTGGATTATGTGCCGCATCAGTCCCGTCAAGTATCGATGGACTATGCACTGTGTAATTCCTTCGGTTTTGGTGGTACCAACGGTTCTATTTTGTTCCGTAAAATCTGATAGATTGCCGACAAAAGCAACAACGCCGCACCTGCAGTCCTGCTGGTGCGGCGTTTGCATTTCCAGCCGGAAAAATTTCAGGCATACTGCCCCTTTGTTTTTTGGCAGGGGGTTTCGGTGCAGCAGCCTGGCATTTCTGATCGCAGTTTTCAGTATGGGGATGGCATTTTTACCACGATCCGGGTGGCTCGGGGTCAGCTGTTGTGCTGGCCTTATCATTGGCAGCGGCTGAGTGCATCTTTACAACGCCTTGGTATGGCGGCGCTGGATGAAATGTGGTTAAAGCACCAGGCTGAGCAACAGATTAGTGCACCCGAGCAGGTGCTGAAAATCGTCATCAGCCGCGGGCAGGGTGGCCGTGGTTATAGTCCGGCTGGTTTTACACAGGTGCAGTGTTATTGCAGTGTCAGTGCGCTGCCGGATTATCAAAGCTTGCAACAACATGGTTTGCACTTAGATGTCGCCACACTGCAGCTGGGGATCCAACCGCTGTTGGCTGGCATCAAACATACCAGCCGGCTAGAAACAGTGTTGCTCAAAGCCGAAGTGGAGCGTAGTCCGGCCGATGATTTAGTGGCTTGTGATAGTACTGGCCTGGTGACTGAATTGTCGGCAGCGAATCTGTTTTTTTATCAGCAGGGGCGTTGGCATACACCCAGGTTACATCAGGCGGGCGTGGCTGGCGTTACCCGGCAATGGTTATTGGATTATCTGCAGATCGTGCCTGGTTGTTACTCTTTATCCCAGTTGCAACAGGCCGAAGCCATGCTGGCCTGTAATGCATTGATGGGACTGGCGCCGGTACGACAATTTACCAGCCTTGGGCTGGATTTGGCACCGGTACGGCCGCTACAACAAGCTTATGCAGATTTTATCAATCAACAACACAACAACGCGCTGCCAGCCGACTATTTTAGTCGGGATTTTTTGCCGGTGGCACGGGTCGTCTCAACGGATGTGACATGATAACGATGTTCAGAACACTTTTCGTCGCCAGCTTATTGTTGGCAGTAGCCGCTTTTGGCGTGCGGAATGATATGCAGCAATTTCAGCAAAGCCGGCTGGCACTGAGCGGGCCTTACCTCGAAATTAGTCCTGGCACCTCTTTGTCGGCCTTATGTCAGCGTTGGCAGCAGCAACAGCTGTTAACTGCGCGACAATGTTGGCAATTGAAGGTGTTCAGCCTATGGCAACCTGAGTTACGCAAGCTACAGGCCGGGGTGTATCAGGTGAAACCGGATCTGTTATTGCAGCAGTTGGCGTTATTTCGCAGTGGTAAAGTAGCGCAGTTTAGTTTTATGTTGCGAGAAGGCGAGACCGTGGCGCAAAGCCTGCGACAACTTGCCAATGCGCCTTATCTGCAAAATGATGTGGCAGAGGTTGCTGCGCTCAAGGCCTTAGTGCAATGGCCGGCGGCGTGGGGAGCGCCACCCGCCAATGTCGAGGCGTTGTTTTTCCCGGAAACTTATCATTACACTGCCCACAGTAAAGCCTCGCAACTCTATCTGCGAGCCCACAAAGCCTTGTTGCAGCAGTTGGATAAAGCCTGGCAACAGCGCGATCCGGCGTTGCCGTTGCAGTCGCCTTATCAGTTGTTAACATTGGCATCCATTATTGAAAAAGAAACCGGTCAGTTGGCAGAGAAGCCGCTGATAGCCTCGGTTTTCATCAATAGGTTGCAACAAAAAATGAAGTTGCAAACCGATCCGACGGTGATTTACGGTTTAGGCGATCGTTATCAGGGGGATATCACCCGTGCGCATTTAAAAGATCCGCATCCTTATAATACGTATGTCCATTTTGGCTTGCCGCCAGGGCCCATTGCGATGGTGAGTGCAACTTCATTACAAGCCGCCGCTCGTCCATTGCTCAGCGAGATGCTGTATTTTGTCGCCAAAGGCGATGGCTCGCACCAGTTTTCATCGACGTTAAAACAACATAACGCCGCAGTTCAGCAGTATATTTTTGGGAAAAAACCATGAAAAAAGGCCAGTTTATTGTCATTGAAGGGCTGGAAGGCGCGGGTAAAACTACCGCTATCAGTACCGTAAAACACTGGCTTGAGCAGCAAGGTCATGCGGTGGTACAAACCCGTGAACCTGGTGGCACCCCGTTGGCAGAGCAAATCCGTACCTTAGTGAAATCAGTGCAACAGGAAGTGGTGGCGCCTGCGACAGAATTGTTGTTGATGTATGCCGCGCGTGTACAGTTGGTCAGCACTGTGATCCAACCTGCGCTGGCAGCCGGTCAGTGGGTACTTGGCGATCGGCATGACCTTTCATCCCGTGCTTATCAAGGCGGCGGCCGGCAAATTCCGGATAGCCTGATTAACAGTATCCGCCTGGCGGTGTTAGGTGATTTAACACCAGATTTAACCTTATATCTGGATATTGATCCAGCCATCGGACTGGAGCGGGCCAGAGCCCGTGGTGAGCTGGACCGGATTGAGCAAGAACAGCTGGCGTTTTTCCAGCGGACCAGGGCGCGTTACTTACAGATTGCCGCCAACGAGCCTGGCATAGTGGTGATTGACGCCAGTCAGCCGTTGCCAGCAGTGCAGCAAGCTTTGTTGCAGGCGTTACAGGCGCATTTCCAGTGAACACTTTGCCCTGGCTGCAGCCGTTGCAGCAGCAATTAGGTCAGTTGGCACTGCGCGGTCAGCTGCATCATGCGTTGTTATTTACCGGCATCAACGGCGTTGGCAAACATTATCTGGCGGCGCAGCTGGCGAAACAACTGTTGTGTCTACAGCCCTTGCCGGCCGAGGCTTGCGGCTATTGTAAAAGCTGTTTACTGGTGCAGGCCGGTCATCATCCGGATTTACTGCAGCTCAGTGGTGAGCAGAGTATCGGCGTTGATGCGGTGCGGGAACTGAGTCATTTTATGCAAAACGCCCCGCAACAAGGCGGTGCCAGGGTGGTATTACTGCCAGCGGCTGAGCGAATGACAGAAGCCGCCAGCAATGCTTTGCTGAAAACCTTAGAAGAGCCGGGGCAGAATAGTTTTTTATTATTACAAACAGCTCAGCCGCAACAGCTGTTAGCCACGATTTTAAGTCGGTGCCAGCAATGGTTAATACCCGCTGTGGCAACGGCCAATTGCCGCGCCTGGTTACAACAACAGAGTGCTGCTAGCAGCGCTGAGGTGCTGGATTTTATCCAACACTACGCCGCCGGAGCACCATTGCGATCGCTTGAGTTGCTGCAATCGGGTCGTGCTGAGCGCTTATTGCAGCTGGTGGCGCAAGTGCAAAGTTATCTTCGGCAGCCACAGGGTCTGGCTGAGCTGGTCAAACAGCTGGAAGCTGAACCTGAAGCGCCGTTGTTAATACATTGGGTGATCCAACAGCAATTAACACGGCAACCCCTCACGCAGCAAGGTTTACAGTTGTTTCAGCGGCTGGCGCAGTGGAATCGTGACGAACAATTGATTTTGGGGCAGAATAAGACGTTATCTTATACCGCTTTATTGCTGGAATTGCCCAGGCTGCTGGCCTAAAGGAGTTGGTGATGGAAGAAATCCCGCTGGATTTTATTGATTTGAAGGAATTAAACCGTTCATTTATGCCATTTTTAAAACAAGGTGGTTTATTTGTCCGCACCGCCCGCAGTTACAAAATGGGCCAATCTTTGGCGCTGAGTGTCACTTTACCCGACGCCTTAGAAGCCATTCCGGTGTCTGGTAAAGTCGCCTGGCTGACCCCGCAGGGGGCGCAAAATAACAGTCCGGCTGGTGTTGGTGTGGCTTTTATTGATGATAAGCATCAGTTACGCGATAAAATTGAAAAGCTGCTCAGTGGTTTACAAAACTCTGCTGACAGTAGTTATACCCTTTAATAGTTCAGCTCTGGAGTTGTTGTTGTGTTGGTAGATTCGCATTGTCATTTGGATCGGTTGGAACTTGATAAACTGGCGATGGATTTGCCCGCAGTGCTGGCTGCCGCCAAAGCACAGCAAGTGGAACATATGTTGTGTGTGTCGGTCAGTCTGGCTGAGTTTCCTGCCATGGCAGCATTAGTTGCGCCTTATCGGCAAATCTCCGTTTCCTGTGGTGAACATCCGCTTCATCAGACCGATGTGCTGGATGCGAACTTGTTATTGCAATTGGCGGCAAGGCCGGAAGTTGTGGCGGTGGGAGAAACTGGGCTGGATTATTTTTATAGTCCGGACAGCAAAATCACCCAGCAGCAGGCATTTATTGACCATATTGCCGTGGCCAATCAATTGCAAAAACCGCTGATCGTGCATACCCGCGATGCCAAAGCCGATACCCTGGCGATTTTACGCGCACACCAGGCCGAGCGCTGTGGTGGCGTGTTACATTGTTTTACCGAAGATTGGGATACTGCCAAAGCCGCACTTGATTTAGGTTTTTATATTTCGTTTTCCGGCATTATGACCTTTCGCAATGCCGATGCGTTGCGGGATGTCGTCAGACAGGTACCGCTTGACAGATTATTAATTGAAACCGATTCGCCTTATCTGGCCCCAGTGCCATATCGGGGTAAAACCAACCAACCGGCTTATGTCAGTGCGGTGGCGGCGGCAGTGGCCGAGTTGCGTGGTTTGCCGGTCGCCGAATTAGCAGCCATCACCACCGCTAATTTTTACCGGCTGTTTCGTGCAATCAAAAGGGCTGAGTCCTAAAATTTATTTTGTTAAATCAATAGAATAACTTAAAAGAAAAGAAGCCCAGAACCAATCCGCATTGTTCTGGGCTTAGGGGAATGGCTCATCATCTGAGCCGTGCGCTACCGGGGAACATCACAGCAAATGGCTGTGGTGTGACATGAGTTCAGTGTAGCTAAGCCTTTAAAATTTGCGTGAAAAAAGCCAAGCGGCCAAAGCGTTGAAAAAGTGCTGCAATTGTTAGTTTTCCCCAATTACTCCCCAAGTAATACCGAAGTTATCCCCAGCTTATTCAGAAGCAAAGCTGAACACTCCAGCCTTAGCGCTGAGTTGTGTCTAAAGCAGCAATTCGTTTTTTTATGCTAAAAGTGGATATCCATTTGTTTTTTGGCAATTAAATATTCTAAAAAAATTAATTCGGGCAGTAGTCATCAGTGTTTGTTATTTTTTTGTTACAGGTTCTGGCCGGAATCCAGCCACAGTCTTTTTATGTCGACAATATAATTGACTTACGTGGGAATAAAGGCTAAAAAGGCATCATCAAGAGTTAATTGTCGACAATCAAATGCAAAGTCCTATCTGGCGTGATCCGGTCACTGCCGCTGACCGGGTGCAACTGGCCATCCAACGTGCCATTGTCGAAGGGGAGATCCCGGCTGGCAGTAAAATATCTGAACCTGAATTGGCGAAACGCTTTGACCTCAGCCGGGCACCGCTGCGCGAAGCATTGGCCAGACTGGAGCGTTGCCATTTAATTGAGCGCATCCCCAATGCGGGCGCTCGGGTGGTGAAGTTATCTGTTGCCGGTTTGATTTCTTTGTATCAACTGCGGGAAACGCTGGAAGGTTTGGCTTGCCGGCTCGCGGCGGAGCATATGACGGACAGTGAAATTGCCGAAGTCCGACAGTTACTTGACCAGCATCTATCGACTCAACGCGTGCGCGAAGGCGAAAGTTATTATCAGGAAGCTGGTGATGTCGATTTTCATTACCGTGTCATTCTTGGCAGTAAAAATCCATATCTGATCAACTTGTTATGTGATGAGCTTTACTTTTTAGTCCGAATGTACCGGGTGCAGCTTGGCATGAATGGACCGCGGGTATCAAGGGCATTTGACGAACATAAAGCTATTCTCAATGCCATCGCCAATCGTGATGGTGAACTGGCTGACTTACTGATGCGCCGGCATGTGGCAGCATCTCGACGGAATATCGAACAACATTTAACACAACAGGGGAATGCACATGGCAACTCATAGCGCCGGGCTGAAACTGCGTCAGGCAATCGCCGCGCAGCAGCCATTACAACTGGTTGGAACTATCAATGCGTACACCGCGATGATGGCAGAGCGGGTCGGTCATCAGGCTTTATATTTATCCGGTGCTGGCGTGGCCAATGCTTCTTTTGGTTTGCCGGATTTAGGTATGACCTCGTTAAATGATGTCTGTGAGGATATCCGTCGGATCACTGGCGCGACGACTTTGCCGTTGTTAGTGGATGCTGATACCGGTTGGGGTGGCGCTTTTAATATTGCCCGTACTGTGCAAGAGATGACTCGTGCCGGTGCTGCTGGTTTTCATATTGAAGATCAGGTGATGCAAAAACGCTGTGGTCACAGACCAAATAAAGAAATTGTCAGCCTGGCAGAAATGGTCGACCGGGTGAAAGCCTCTGTTGATGCTCGTACCGATGAGAATTTTTTCATTATGGCGCGCACTGATGCGCTGCAGCAGCAAGGTTTACAGGCAGCAATCGAACGGGCGCAAGCTTGTGTCGAGGCGGGGGCTGACGCCATTTTTGCTGAAGCTGTTTACACGCTGGAGCAATATCAGGCTTTTACAAACGTGATTAAAGTACCAGTGCTGGCAAACATCACTGAATTTGGTCAGACGCCGTTGTTTAACAAGCAAGAACTGGCCAATGTTGGCGTAAAAATGGTGTTGTATCCACTCAGTGCCTTCCGGGCCATGAATAAAGCAGCGTTAAATGTCTATCAGCATATCTTGGCAGATGGCGACCAAAAAGCGGTCATCGACAGTATGCAAACCCGGATGGAGCTGTACGATTTCCTGAACTATCACAGCTATGAGCAAAAGCTCGATGCCTTGTTTGCGGATAACAAAAATAAATAACTGCAGTTAAATGCAGCTTGGCAAACAGATTTATCAATTATTTCAACTATCAACTTAAAGCTGGAGAACATCATGGCAAATGCAAAACAGTTAACTGGTGCTGGTCTGCGCGGGCAGATCGCCGGGAAAACCGCGTTGTCGACCGTTGGAAAAACAGGTTCAGGCCTGACTTATCGTGGTTATGATGTGAAAGATTTAGCCGCACATTGTGAATTTGAAGAAGTGGCTTATCTGATTTTAAAAGGTGAGTTACCAACCGCCACTGAACTCAGTGCTTATAAAGCCAAACTGAAGAATATGCGCAGCCTGCCACAGGCCCTGACCGAAGTGCTGGAGCGCATTCCGGCATCGGCCCATCCGATGGATGTGATGCGGACCGGTTGCTCCATGCTGGGTAATCTGGAAACGGAACAAAGTTTTGCCGAGCAGCAAGATGCCACCGATCGCTTGCTGGCGATTTTCCCGGGTTTGATTAACTACTGGTACAACTTCAGCCATCACGGTAAGCGGATTGTGGTGGAAACCGACGCAGAGTCGATTGCAGAGCAATTTCTTTGGACCTTGCATGGTGAAAAGCCGCAGCCTCTGCATACCCAAGTGATGCAAGCATCGTTGATTTTATACGCCGAGCATGAATTTAATGCCTCGACTTTTACTGCCCGTGTCTGCGCCTCGACCTTATCTGATATGCATTCTTGTATCACCGGCGCTATTGGCTCTTTACGTGGCCCACTGCATGGTGGCGCCAATGAAGCGGCGATGGAACTGATTGAAAACATGCAAAACCCTGATCATGCCGAAGAAACGCTGCTCGGGATGCTAGCACGTAAAGATAAAATCATGGGCTTTGGTCATGCCATTTATGCTGAATCCGATCCGCGCAATGCCGTGATCAAAGCCTGGTCAGAGCAACTGGCACAGGCCAGTGGCAATACCAATTTATATGACGTTTCAGTGCGTTGTGAAAGTGTGATGTGGCGCGAGAAAAAACTGTTTTGTAATGCCGACTTTTTCCATGCCTCGGCCTATAACTACATGGGCATTCCAACCAAGCTGTTTACGCCAATTTTTGTCTGTTCGCGTTTAACCGGCTGGGCCGCCCATGTGATGGAACAACGCGCTGATAACCGTATTATTCGGCCAAGCGCCGAATATACCGGGGTAGAACCCCGTGAAGTGCAACCTATTGCCAGCCGTGGTTAAGCCATAATAATTCAGGGACGCCAACGCGTCCCTTGCTTGCTTTTGCAGAGAGCATACTGATGAATACTGAATTTCGTAAACCATTACCCGGCACTGCGCTGGATTATTTTGATGCCCGCGAAGCGGTCAACCGCATACGTGCCGGCGCTTTTGAAAGCTTGTCTTACACCGCCAGAGTACATGCGGAAAACTTAGTCCGTCGCGCTGAGCCGAGCCAATTAAATGCCTACTTAAGCCAATTAATTGAAGGTAAACAAGAACTTGATTTTCCATGGTTTCCGGCCCGCGTGGTTTGTCATGACATTTTAGGCCAAACAGCTTTAGTCGATTTAGCCGGTTTGCGCGATGCGATTGCGCAGATGGGCGGCGATCCGGCCAAAGTGAATCCGGTGGTGCCAACCCAGTTGATCGTCGATCACTCGCTGGCGGTGGAATATGGCGGTTTTGACAAAGATGCTTTTGATAAAAACCGCGCTATTGAAGACAGACGCAACGATGACCGCTTCCATTTTATTAACTGGACGAAAAAAGCCTTTAAAAACGTTGATGTCATTCCGCCGGGCAACGGCATCATGCACCAAATCAACTTAGAACGGATGTCGCCGGTGATCCACGCCATTGACGGTGTGGCGTTTCCGGATACGTTGGTGGGGACCGACAGCCACACCCCGCATGTGGATGCTTTGGGTGTGATTGCCATTGGTGTCGGTGGTCTGGAAGCTGAAAGTGTGATGTTAGGCCGGGCGTCCTGGATGCGGTTGCCGGATATTATTGGTGTGGAGCTGACTGGCAAAGCCCAGCCTGGCATTCAGGCTACGGATATAGTGCTGGCACTGACTGAGTTTTTGCGCAAGCAAAAAGTAGTGTCAAGCTATCTGGAGTTTTTCGGTGAAGGTGCCAGCAGTTTAAGTCTGGGTGACCGCGCCACCATTTCGAATATGACGCCTGAGTATGGCGCTACTGCCGCGATGTTTTATATCGATCAGCAAACCCTGGATTATTTAACCCTGACCGGGCGTGATGCTGCCCAGGTTAAATTGGTTGAAACCTATGCCAAAACCGCTGGCCTATGGGCCGATAGTCTGGTCACCGCGGTGTATCCACGGGTGCTACGGTTTGATTTATCCACCGTGGTGCGCAATATCGCCGGTCCATCCAATCCACATGCCCGGGTGGCTACCAGCGATTTAGCCGCCAAAGGCATTAGTGGTGTAGTGGAAAATCAACCAGGGTTGATGCCGGATGGCGCTGTCATCATCGCGGCTATTACCAGCTGTACCAATACCAGTAACCCACGCAATGTCATTGCCGCCGGTTTATTGGCCAGAAACGCCAACAAACTTGGTTTAAGCCGCAAACCCTGGGTGAAAAGCTCACTGGCGCCTGGCTCCAAAGCAGTGGAACTTTATTTAAAAGAAGCCAACTTACTCAGCGATTTAGAAGCTTTGGGTTTTGGTATTGTTGGTTTTGCCTGCACCACCTGTAATGGCATGAGCGGCGCTTTAGATCCCATCATCCAGCAGGAAGTGATTGCACGCGATTTATACGCGACTGCCGTGTTGTCCGGTAACCGTAACTTTGATGGCCGAATTCATCCTTATGCCAAACAAGCCTTTTTAGCCTCACCCGCCTTAGTGGTGGCTTATGCCATTGCCGGCACTATCCGCTTTGATATTGAAAAAGATGTGCTGGGTATCAGTGCGGATGGCCGCGACATCCGGTTAAAAGATATTTGGCCAACCGATGCTGAGATTGATGCTGTGGTGGCTAGCAGCGTCAAACCTGAACAATATCGCAAAGTGTATGAGCCGATGTTTGCCTTGTCGGTCGATTATGGTGAAAAAATCAGTCCGCTTTACGACTGGCGGCCACAGAGCACCTATATTCGCCGGCCACCTTATTGGGAAGGTGCCTTAGCTGGCGAGCGTGCGCTCAAAGGCATGCTGCCGCTGGCACTGCTTGGGGATAACATCACCACCGACCATTTGTCGCCATCCAATGCCATTATGCTTGATAGTGCCGCCGGTGAATATTTGCATAAAATGGGTCTGCCGGAAGAAGATTTTAACTCTTACGCCACTCACCGCGGCGATCACCTGACGGCGCAGCGCGCAACATTTGCCAATCCGAAGCTCAACAATGAAATGGCCATCGTTGATGGCAAAGTTAAACAAGGTTCTTTAGCGCGGATTGAACCCGAAGGCGTGGTGACTCGCATGTGGGAAGCCATTGAAACCTACATGGAGCGCAAGCAGCCACTGATTATTATCGCCGGTGCTGACTATGGTCAGGGCTCATCGCGCGACTGGGCGGCCAAAGGCGTCCGTCTTGCAGGGGTTGAAGCCATCGTTGCCGAGGGGTTTGAACGTATTCACCGCACCAATTTAGTCGGCATGGGAGTGCTGCCGCTGGAGTTTAAAGCGGGCACCAACCGCCAGACGTTAGCCCTGGATGGCACCGAAAGTTATGACGTGATTGGCGAGCGTTTACCAAGAGCAGATTTAACTTTGTTGATCCATCGTCGCAGTGGCGAAACATTGCAGGTTGCTGTCACTTGTCGGTTAGACACCGCCGAAGAAGTGTCGATTTATGACGCCGGGGGTGTATTGCAGCGTTTTGCCAAAGACTTTTTGGGCGGTGCTGTGTAAAGCGGCAACCGTTAACTTTTAGCACAAGCCGGGGTTTGCATTGCAGGCGCCGGCTTTTTAACAAGGTGAAGTCATGACTTTTGCACCACAAATCAAAATTGCCGCGACTTATATGCGCGGTGGCACCAGTAAAGGGGTGTTTTTTAATTTAACCGACTTGCCGTTGGCCGCACAGCTGCCGGGTGAAGCACGTGATCAGTTATTACTGCGGGTAATTGGCAGTCCGGATCCTTATGGCAAGCATACCGACGGCATGGGCGGAGCCACCTCCAGTACCAGTAAAACCGTGATTTTAAGTAAAAGTACCAAAGCAGACCATGACGTGGACTATCTGTTTGGTCAGGTCGCCATCGATAAAGCCTTTATCGACTGGAGTGGTAACTGTGGCAATTTGACGGCAGCAGTCGGCTCTTTTGCCATCAGCAATGGCCTGGTCGATGCGAGTCGTGTCCCGGACAATGGCATCTGTACTGTGCGAATTTGGCAGGCCAATATTGGCAAAACCATTATTGCTCATGTGCCTGTTAGCAATGGCGAAGTTCAGGAAACCGGTGATTTTGAACTGGATGGCGTCACTTTTCCTGCGGCTGAAGTGGTGATTGAGTTTTTAGACCCTGCTGCCGATGAAGACGGCGGTGGTGGCGCTATGTTTCCAACCGGAAATCTGCTGGATCACCTTGACGTGCCGGGTATGGGGACTTTTGCTGCCACTATGATTAACGCCGGTATTCCGACCATTTTTATCAATGCGGCTGATCTTGGTTATCACGGCACTGAGTTACAGGATGTCATTAATGGTGATGCCAAAGCGCTGGAGAAATTCGAAACTATCCGCGCATATGGCGCGGTTAAAATGGGTCTGATCAGCGAACTAAGTGAAGCAAAAAACCGCCAACACACGCCAAAAATTGCTTTTGTAGCGCCTGCCGCTGCTTATCTGTCGTCCAGTGGCAAAGCCATCAGCCAACACGATATCGATTTATCAGTGCGGGCACTGTCGATGGGTAAACTGCATCACGCTATGATGGGGACAGCAGCCGTCGCCATTGGCACAGCTGCCGCTATTCCGGGCACTTTGGTCAATCTGGCGGCCGGTGGCGGTGCGCGCACTGCAGTGCGCTTTGGTCATCCGTCCGGTACTTTGCGGGTCGGGGCTGAAGCTGAACTGGTGGATGGCCAGTGGCAGGTGAAAAAAGCCATGATGAGCCGAAGTGCCAGAGTGTTGATGGAAGGTTGGGTACGAGTGCCTGTCGTCTGAGTGAAATCGTGCTATGGCGGGGAAGCGCGCAGCTGCTTTCTCAGAGCGTGTTGACCTTTGGTGTGTGAATTTTGTTCAATCGGGGGCCGCCAGCCCGCGAAAGGAGCTGCGAAGCTTAGCTTCCTAAGCGAGTAGCGAGTGACAAAGGGCTGGCGAGTCCCCGGTTGAACCCTACGGGCAGCGTTTGGCTGACCTTTCTACGGCGTTATCGCCCGCTCATGTAGAATAGCTACACATCGCGGGCTCTGCCTTGTATAAAAGCCAGCCAAACAGCTGCAAAAACATACACCAAAGGTCAACACGCTCTAGCTACATCAGTTGCAAAAGCTGGTATTTCTGTTTAGATTGGTGACAGACCTATCAGCAGAGACGGAACCAATCCAATGAAAAAATGGTTAGCGGGCGCATTATTGTGCAGTGCCTTCACGGCTGGCATGACAACTTCAGTTCAGGCGGCAGATCAGGATTATAAATTAGTCACAGTGGCAGGTTATCTGCATTTTTATTTGTTAAATTTAAATGCCTGCGAAGATTTTCACCCCTCAGTCCGGACTGCTGCTTTTGCCGCCGAGCAGACGTTGTATCCCTGGCTGGCCAAACTGGATGCTAAAACCAAAAACAGTATTGATGCCAGTGTGATCAGTGATGTGGTGCGAAAAAGAAGAGATGCGCTGAACGCGCAGATTAACGAAGGTGATTTTACGGTTGAGCATTGTCAGGCAGTTGTGAAATTACTCAGTGGCAATGGTTTGGATCAAACCTTATTAAAAAGTCTGGAATAATTTAGTCGCCAGGAGGAGCAGCAGGTGTTACCGCCTTCTGTAGTCAGATGATGTTCATTCGTTTAATGCAAAGCAGCGATATTCCGGCGGTGGTGAAGCTGCAGGATCGCTGTTACCCGGCCGAATTATTTGAACCGGCCGATCTGGTCAAACGCCGTTTTCTGGCATTTTCACAAAGTTGCTGGGTGGCTTGTTTTGATGACAAGTTATGGGGCTATCTGTTTTGTTACCCTTCGCTGATTGGCAAAGTCAATCCGCTGGCGGCTGATTTTGACGCTGTGGCGCAGCCTGATTGTCTCTATTTGCACGATATGGCCGTCAGCAGTGATGCCAGAGGGCAGGGTGTAGCCAAAGCCTTATTACAAAGCGCCGAATGCTACGCCCGACAACAGGGACTACAGCAACTGGCGTTGGTGGCAGTGCAAAATTCGGCTTCCTATTGGCAATTACAAGGTTTTAGCCGGTTGCAAGCCCTATCCACTGAGGCACAGCAGCATCTGGCCAGCTATAGCGGCCAACAAGCACTTTATCTTCACAAAACGCTTTGAACAGCCATCGGCAACTACGCGACCAAGGCGTGTTGCCGTCGTTTGCTGTTTTGTCATTGCCGTGTCATAAGCTTGTCATCTGTGCTGCTTAGGCTGCGAAGCAATTTGTTGCTTGGATCCATGCTATGACAATCACTGTTTTTCTCCTTTCTACTGCGTTATTGCTGCCAGCGCCTGGCAACAGCGAAGCTGCTATCACCGAGGCTCTGGGCTGTCAGACCAGGCCCCTGGTGATCGCTCATCGTGGTGCCAGTGGCTACTTGCCTGAGCACAGTCTGGCGGCTTATCAAAAAGCCATAGCACAAGGGGCCGATATTATTGAAACTGATTTAGTACCCAGCCGCGACGGTGTGTTAATTGCGCGGCATGAAAATGAACTCAGTACCAGCACCGATGTCGCTAGTCGGCCTGAGTTTGCCGGGCGAAAAACCCGCAAACAAATTGATGGTATCTGGCAGCAAGGCTGGTTTAGTGAAGATTTTACTGTGGCAGAGCTCAAAACACTGCGTTTGAAAGAAACCTTACCGGCGCTCAGGCCTGGCAGTGCGGCTTTTGATGGCCAGTTTCAAATTGTAACTTTTGTCGAAATTTTACAGTTGTTGCTGAAGGAGAATGTAAAGCGGCAACAGCAAGCCGGTGTAAAGCCACTCGGGCTTTATATCGAAACTAAACATCCAACTTATTTTGCTTCTGTCGGCAAGACGCAATCTGGGCAGCCAATTGGCTTAGATATTACGAGATTGTTAGTTGATGCCTTACGGCAGTCCGAAGCCTTGTTACCCGAAACTTTGTATATTCAATCCTTTGAAGTCAGTAACTTATTGCAGTTACGATATCAGTTATTGCCAGAGTTACCGCCATCAGTACAACAAAAAATCAAGCTGATCCAGTTGCTCGGCGATACTCAGCAGCAGTATTTACAGCCCAAAGACAGTTTTTCTGAACCTTATGATTTGGTGTATTTGCAACAATCCGCTGCGACCATGCCAGCGGCGTTGTCAGAATTGGCGACTATGGTACCTGGCCTGACCAAGCCAGGTTTTCATTATGGTCAACTCCTCAATACCACTGGATTACCGGCTATCGCCAGTTATGCCGATGGTATCGGTCCCTGGCGGCAGAGTTTGTATCCGCAAATTGGCGCGGCAATACCGTTGTTACAACAGGCACATGCCGCTGGGCTGGAGGTCCATCCTTATACCTTCCGGCAGGAGCAAAACTATTTGCTGCCGGATCACTTGGGTCAGACCGTCAGCATGCAGGCTGAGTTAGTATGGTTGTTCCGGCAGGGCATTGATGGCGTGTTTGCGGATTTTCCAGATGTTGCGGCCAAAGCCAGAACTGCAGCCTGTCGTTAAGCGAAATGGTCACAAAGTATTCGACAGATCTTTGTCATACCTTGTTACTGTTTTAGCTTCCTGACCTGTTTACAAATGCAGTAGACTGATTCTAATTATTAGAAATTAAAAAAACTATACTGCAGACAGGTCGAACATGAATCATAAATTACATTTTATTAGTATCGCAGTGCTGAGCATTATGCTCAGCGGCTGTGGTGAACCCACCGCTAGCAACATCGAAACCGAACAGACACCGCCGCTCAGTTTGCTG
>CAZGHW010000041.1:19428-38493 GCA_964525695.1 uncultured Rheinheimera sp.
GATGTTTATCAGCTCAGCACAGGTGAACTCAGTCAGGGCCCAATGATTTCGGGCTCCTTACAGCCGGTGATTAAGGCCGAACTCAACGCTGAAGTATCAGGCATAGTGACCCAGGTATTCAAAGACAATGGTGATTTGGTCAAAGCCGGTGAACTATTGGTGCAATTGGATCAAACCACTTACCGTGACAAGTTGATGTCGGCGCAAGAAGCCGAACGCTCGGCGTTACTGACTTCAGATCAAGCCGCGAAACAGTTACGCCGGATGCAGTCGCTACACAAGCAAAATTTGGTGACGGCTGAAGTGTTAGAAGCAGCTGAAATTAAAGCCAATCAATCCCAATCGGACTTGGCGTCCGCCAAAGCCAGGTTGGTTGAAGCCCGGCAGCAAATGGAAAGAACAGCAGTGCGCGCCCCTTTTAGCGGCGTGGTGGCACAGCGCAAAACCTCGGCTGGTGATACCGCCCAGGTTGGTAAAGCACTGATGGTGGTGATTGATCCAACCAGTATGAGATTTGAAGGTTTTATTGCTGCAGATCAGGTCGGCCAGGTTAAAGTCGGTCAACAAGTCAGCTTTAAAGTCAATGGTTACAGCCAACGCTTTAACGGCCAGATCGAGCGAATTAATCCGCAAGCCAATGAAATGACCCGTCAAGTACAAGTTTTTGTCAGCATCACTGAGCAGGAAAGTTTGGTGGCTGGTTTGTATGCTGAAGGTTTTATCAGCGTGGCGATGACGCAGAGCCTGATGGTGCCGCCTTCGGCCTTAGTCCAAGAAGGGGATCATCATTTTGTCTGGCAACTGAGCGGCGATACCTTGCAAAAAACCGCCGTCACTATAGGCGCGCGGGATCCACGTTGGGGCACAGTGCAGTTATTGTCCGGTGTCAGTGCTGGGGCTCAAATTTTGCGTCACCCACAAGGGGCCCTCAGTAACGGCGTGAAGGTGCTACTGCCACAGGCTGTCGCTGGCAGCATGGAAAAAAATGCCACCGAGACGGGTAAAGGCAGCACTGCTTTGGCGGGGAATTAAGCGATGTTTTTATCAGATTTCAGTATTAAAAGACCCTTGGTGGTGGTCGTTGTCACCATAGCATTGATGTTATTTGGCTACTTTGCTCTGACGAAGTTGAAAACCAATCAGTTCCCGGACGTGCAACCGCCGGTACTGGTGGTAAACGTTCCTTATCCGGGGGCATCACCAGAAACGGTGGAACGGGAAATTTTAAACCGGGTCGAAGACTCGATGTCGACCATACAAGGGATCCGGGAAATTCGCTCTTACGCCCGTGATTCCAGCGCCACTATTGTGGTGGTGTTTGAGTTTGACAAAGACTTAACCGCGGCGGCGCAGGAACTCAGAGACAGTATTTCTACCGTGCGCGACAAATTACCGGCTGAGATGAAAGAACCCTTTATCAACAGAGCTGATCCGAACGCACAACCTGTGATGTCATTGGCACTGTCTTCTGATGAGCTCAGTCCGCTGGAGTTATCAAGGCTGGCTGATATCGACATTGGCCGGCAATTGCGCAGTATCCCCGGTGTTGCTTTAGTTTCGCTGGAAGGGGAACTGGAACGGGAAATGACCATTTTCCTCAACAGTAACGCCATGCGTGAAGCCAAAATTTCTGCCGTGGACGTCACCAATGCCTTGCGCAGTCAAAATCTGGCGGCGCCGGTGGGTCGGGTCATGAGTGGTTTGCAAGAACAAAGTATTCGCTTACAAGGCCGGCTGAAAGATATCAGTGAATTTCAGCAGATGGTGGTGAAACAAAATGGCGATCAGGCCATCCGTCTGGGGCAAATTGCAGACATTGTTGATGGTGGTGCCGAGCAGCGCCGTTTGTCTTTTTTTAACGGCAAAAAAGCCCTCGGCATTGATATCACCAAAGCACGTGAAGCTTCCACCATCAGTGTCACTGATGACATCAAAGCTGTGCTTGCGACCATCACACCGACTTTACCCAAAGGCGTGGAATTGGTGGTAGTGCGGGACCAGGGCGAAGATGTAGCCGCCAGTATGCGCAATGTCACTGAAGCCTTAGGTCTTGGCGCTTTATTAACCATTGTTGTGGTCTTTGTGTTTTTAAATTCCTGGCGCTCGACCTTAATCACCTCTCTGGCGTTACCGACTTCAGTACTAGCGTCTTTTATTGCCGTTTGGGCTTGCGGTTTTACGCTGAATTTTATGTCGCTATTAGGTTTGTCGCTGGCGATTGGCGTGCTGATTGATGATGCCATCGTAGTGCGGGAGAACATAGTCCGGCATATGGAAATGGGTAAAGACAATATGACGGCGGCTCGAGAGGGCACCAAAGAAATTGGTATGGCCGTTACAGCGACCACTATGTCGATTATGGCAGTGTTTATTCCGATCGCTTTTTTGGATGGCATGACGGGGCAATGGTTTAAACCTTTTGGTCTGACGGTGGCCTGTTCAGTGCTGGTGTCGTTGTTTATCTCTTTTACTATAGATCCAATGATGTCGGCTTATTGGCATGATCCGGACCATGATAAGACCAAACAACGGCGTGGCCTGGGTAAATTGTTTGCCCGTTTTAATCACTGGTTTGATGGCCAGGCCGAGCGTTATTCCAGACTGATCAGCTGGGCACTGCAGCATCGCAAATCTATGTGGGCCTTAGCCTTTGCCAGCTTTGTCGGCGCTCTTGTATTGCAGGCAACGGTTGGCGGTTCTGGTTTTATGCCCGAGACGGATGATGGTGGTTTTATTGTGCAAATCAGAGCACCATCGGAGTCCAGTTTGGAGTACACCCGGTTAAAAGCAGCCCAGGTCGCGGAAATTACCCAGCGCTTGCCTGAGCACAGGTACACTCAGACTACAGTCGGCACTTCTGGCAATATTACCAGAGCCCAGGTCTTTGTCCGGCTGGTGCCGGAGAAAGATCGGCAGCGTTCTGCCGAAGAAGTAGCCACCGAAATCCGCAGTCAGGTGAAAAGTTTAATTGGCGCCGAATTTACCGTCAGTGCCAATCTAAATGGCGGTGGCGGTGATGGTAAAAAGTTGCAGATCCAGTTCCGTGGTCCGGAAACCCGCGTGTTAGAGGGCATAGTGCTGGATTATATGGCCAAACTGAAACATATCCCTGGTGCTGTGGATGTCGGTTTGTCGGCGCAGGATCCAAAACCAGAGCTACAGGTTGAATTTAACCGCGGCTTAGCCTCCAGCTTGGGCTTGTCGATGAATGATGCGGCCAGTGCTTTACGGTTGGCTTTTGCTGGCGCTGAAATTGGTGACTGGGTGGATCCCAATGGTGAAACCCGTAACGTTTTTGTCAGGATCCGGCCGGAAGAACGCGCCACTGTGCAGGATTTGGAACAACTACCGCTGTTGTCCAGTAAAACCGGCGCTATGATCCCGTTAGAGCAAGTGGCAACCGTGACTTTAGGCACGGGTCCAGCCCTGATCGAGCACTTGGATCGCCAGACCATGATGGCCGTTGGCGCTAACATAGAAGGCCGCAGCTTTGGTGAAGTCTATGCTGATGCGATGAAACTAGCCAAGCAAATTGATTTCCCACCAGGTTACGATCTGATGGTCAGCGGTGAAGCGCGTGATCAGGATGAAGTCTTTGGCAGCATTTTCAGTGCACTTGGCCTTGCTGTGGTATTGATGTACCTTATTTTAGTGCTGCAGTTCCACAGTTTCCTCGCGCCTGTTTCTATTATGATGTCGTTGCCATTGTCACTGATCGGCGTAGTCCTAGCGCTGCTGGCCTTTAAATCCACGCTGAATTTGATGAGTTTGATTGGGGTGGTGATGCTAATGGGCATCGTGGTGAAAAATGCCATTTTGCTGATCGACTGTGCCCGGAAAAAAGAAACGGAGGGATTTAGTTTAGCCCAATCCTTGATTATGGCTGGCCGTGAGCGGTTAAGACCGATCCTGATGACAACCTTTGCCTTGGTGGCTGGGATGTTGCCGGTAGCTATCGGGATTGGTGAAGGTTCTGGTTTTTACCGGCCACTCGGTATTGCGGTGATTGGCGGCACTATTACCTCGACCGTACTGACTCTATTGGTAGTACCGACTTTCTACTACAGTTTGGAATCGCGCAAACGCCGGTTAAAAGCCTGGTGGGTGCGGCGCAGTAGCGCCCGTCAGCAGGCTGTACCGATGGATGGCAAATATCAGCAGTAACAGCCCCGACGAACTCTTAACCAAGGCCTGATCATTCAGGCCTTTTTTTACTGTTAAAAAAACCTGCAACAAAGGCGAAGAACGACCGCAGCGGCCAAAAAAGCCTGATACTGAATTTGATTAAACCCGGCCAGATGCGGCGTTTTGTTGTGCAAATGTAAATGAATAGGTTGTGACTCGCCGCCAGCTGCATTCCAACAGTTGGCGTCATCGGCACTGCAGCTGTCGAACAGCCTCACGCGTCGCGCTTAGTCCAGAATCTACGGCTACTTTGCTATAAATCAGTAAGTGGTTTTCAAGGCGGCGTTGGACTCGATTCCTGATGCCAAACGTAAAACGCCAGTCCGACACTGGGCGACAATACAGTCAGGATTGACGACCTGGCGTACAGATATGCTTCGCAATCGCGGCATGATGTGAGAATTAGAATAAAGTACAAAGTATTCCCACATTGCTCCAATGAATGAAAAATGTATAATTTGTTTTTTTTTAGTTATTTAGTTGGTTTTTTATGCGGTTGTCTAAGTTACGAGCTATTTTGTTTTTAGTTTTATTGATGTTATTAATTCTATCTGGTTCCCGTTTTGCTCACTATTTAGTCTATCAGGGTTATTTCGCCGGAAGTTTTGACGTTATTGAGATACTACCGAAAGCTGTCAAATTTGACCTGATGACCACATGTTACGTCATGATTCTACCCTGTTTATTGATCCTTACGCCGGCGAAAGCACGACTCGCCTCTGTGCTCAAAGTCTCAGGGTTGCAACTGGGATTTGTATTGTTACTATTATCCTCGCTGGCGCTGATGGGCAATTTTATCTATTTTGGTGTCGTGAACAGGCATACTTTTAATGATTTGCCTTTGCTGATGAGCGAAACAGCTTTTGTGATACCTTTTTTACTAAAAGACTATAAAATGCTGACCATTTTTGGCTTCGTGTTAATAATGACTGCGGTTATTTTATGGCTAAAAAGATGGCGCGATATTTTTTATGTGGCGCAACCCTGTAAATCGCTTCTGTCTCAATGTTGTGTATTTTTGCTAACAATACCTATATTATTTTTGGGTTTGCGCGGTTTGGATTTACAAGGCAAACCATTAGGCATTATTGATGCTTATGGCAGTCAGAATGAGCAACAAGCAAATTTAATTCTTAATGGTCTCTTTACTGGTGCCAAGGGAACGATGTTAAGTTTCCAAAGAGCTGATTACCAGTTTTTTACACCAGAGCAAATTGCTGCAACGAATCATAAAAGCGTACAGCAGGTGTACGAGTTTCCTTTTGTACAGAAATTTACGGACAATAAACCCAATGGTCGTAACTTAGTCATCATCTTAGTTGAGGCATTAAGTTATGCCTATGTTGATGGCTTAGCTGGAACAAATTATAAAGCGACGCCATTTTTAGATGAGCTATCAAAAAAATCAGAAGTTTATGATAATTTTTATGCTGCCGGTCAGCGTAGTTATTTAGGTATTCAGGCAAGTTTATTTGGTCTCCCTCCGCTAAATAGTGTTGGTTATATCGGAGGAGGCCTTGAATTGTCGCGGCTGACTAAAATTGGTCATATTGCTCAGGCACATGGTTACCAGACACAAATGTTACAAAGCTCAAAACGTGATTCAATCCGGTTAGACGCAATTGCAGACTATGCAGGCTTTCAGCAATACTTAGGCCTTAGTGATATCCCTGTCACAAGGACTGATTATCCTGATCCGACTGGTGCTGAGTTTGGTTGGGATTATGAAATGCTGATGAAAACACTTGAGCTTGCAAATAACAGTAACAAACCTTTTATAAGCTTTTCTTTTACTGGTACCACCCATATGCCATATGTTGAAACGCCGAAACATTTGCAGGTGTACCCCTATGGGCAAGACAAATTTACCGACTTTTTAAATACTTTGCGTTATACCGATGATGCACTCCGAGCATTCTTTGAGGCAGCTTCAAAACAGCCATGGTATGAAAATACCACTTTTATGATATTGGCTGATCACACGCTGTTTAATGCCAAAGATACCAGTATCAAAGGTGCATTTCATATCCCGTTATGGATTTACCGACCAGGGCAAAATATTAAGCCACAGCGCCATGCCATGCTGGCAAGTCAGTTAGATATATTACCGACCGCATTTGATCTACTAGGATTCAATGATGAATTTTCGGCGGTAGGAAGTTCTCTTTATCGGGAGAGAAAGCCATACAGTATAGTGGTAAAAGGTGACCTGTTAGGTGCAGTAACAGCATTCGACCACTTTTGTATTGCTGGAAAAAATATTATGTCGGATAGCGAAAACGCTCAGTTTGTCTATAAACAAGCCCCTTTGCTGGCTGAAAAACTGAAACTTGAGCTGCAATTATCGCAGCAAGCAGTGCTAAATAATACGTGGGCTAAATAACCTGAACTTATCTGTTACTTCTGCCTTGATTGCCGTATCAAAATACGACAAAAATCTGAGCATTGGTCATGAATAGTAAAGTAATTGTGTAGCTTGAACAACATTGAATATACAAACAGCAGAATTAACCTGGGCATCAGGGTATGATCGCTAACATTTTTTGACCAAATCAAGCTGGTAGTTTACTTAAACGCCAGCTTATGATCAGATACTGTCTTATTCAGGCTTTTGCCAGTGTCACTCGTGTGGCAATTGGACAAGTAAAAACTGAAAAAAATCTTATTAAATCAGATCAATACAAGAGTTTTTGTAGTTGTTAAATATCCAAGGATGCTTGGTGAGTATTGACACTATGGGTTGCTAAATCCGCCTTGCCTTCAAGATTTCCATCAGCACTGCCGCTTGCCATCTACTGGGAAATTAAACGTTTTTCATGTGAATAAGTCACGCAAATTCTAAACATTTTAGCTAACAATATTTAATTTGTAACAATCTGGACATATCCCAGTCATCAAAGTCACCGAAGATAACGCCGCCGTCGGAACTTGTCCGACCATACAACAACACAGGTGTAATTTTGGGAGATATCAAGGTGTTATCCACTCGCTTAAGTCCAATCACTTTAGGATTACTGCTGGCATTACAACCAGCTCTGGCTCTGGCAGAAACCACTGCTGTTGAAGCTGAAATGGAAGTTGTGTCGGTGACCGGCAAGAAAGTGGCTTATGCCAACAATGCCACCGACGATATGGCGAAATTGCAAAGAGCGCCAATCGGCAACGTGATGGATTTAATCCAGAATATGCCTGGTGTCAATGTCTCCCAAGGCGATGCTTTTGGTGGCGATGATTACACGACCACCATCAGTATGCGTGGTTTTGTCATTGACCGTGCTGACCAACAGTTAGGTATTACCGTGGATGGCGTGCCAAATGGTGGCTCGGCCTATGCTGGTGGTAGTAAAGCCAACCGTTATCTGGACAGTGAAAACACTGCTTTTGTTGAAGTAGGTCAGGGTGCTTCTGATATCGCGTCAGCCTCGCTGGATGCTTTGGGCGGTACCATTAACTTTGTCAGTAGCAATCCGGAAGCCGAGCAAAGCGCCCGTTTTGCCCATACCCGGGGCAGTTTTAATGCCCGCAAAGATTATTTACGTTATGACAGCGGCCAGATTTTTGGCAACACCACAGCCTATGTCAGTTTGTCTGACAGTTTTAACAACCGCTGGATTGGCACTGGCAGCAATGGTTTTAGTGACCGTCTGCATTTTGAAGCTAAATCTGTCACTGAATTCGACAGCAGCAAATACACGGCACGTTTGTCTTATGATGATACCCATGAAGATAACTATCAGCCGGTGTCGTTAGCGCAATTTAACAAAACCCCACGCTGGGATGGCTTAACCAGTGCCTGGACAGGTGATCCGGACATCGACCAAAACTTTGCGGAAGCCTGGTCTACGCTGCGGGAAAATACCTTGGCTTATGTCAAAGCCGATTATTTCCTGGCCGATAATTTAGAATTATCCATCACACCATACGCCCATCTGCAAAATGGCCGTGGTGACTGGTTACCGCCTTACCAGCATTATGTAGTGGATGCCAAAGGTAACCGTATTACCGCTGGGGATGTGAAGACCACTAAATTTACCCATGTGAATAAAGCCGGCCAGCCCATTCTGGATCCAAAAGCAGATGTAACAGCTGCCAAACGGGTGTCTTCTTATCGCCACACCCACTATGAAAAAGAGCGTTTTGGCGCTACAGCCAACCTGCAATGGCAATTGGATTCGCACCAGATCCGCACCGGTTTATGGGTTGAACAGCAAGAGCGTAACCAGATCCGCGACTGGCATGCCGTGATTGACTCGAAAATTTATCATCACTTTGATGAAACGCCATACTGGGTGCAGTTTGACGATGATTACAGCAATAAAGTGATGAAAGCTTATTTGCAGGATCAGATCACACTCGGTGATTTGCAACTGACCTTAGGTGTCCAACAATATCTGGTGGATGTAGAGCGGACTGATAACCTGAATGGTCGTGGTCATGACAAGTTAAACAGCGACTCAGATCTGTTACCAAGTGCTGGTTTTGTTTATCAAATCAGTCCTGAGCTGGAAGTGTTTGCTGGTTTCTCGCAAAACTTCAAAGCCATTTCCGACAAACCGCTGGAGAAGAAAAAAGCAGCGCAGCTGACCGAAATCGAACCCGAAACCGCAGATAACCTGGATTTAGGTTTACGTTATCAGGCGGGCGACATCCGCGCCTCTGCCACTGTCTACAAAGTGAAGTTTGATAACCGCGTCGCCTTATTGACCTATCAGACCAAAGCAGACGGTACGCCAAACTATGATGCGGTCGGTGATGGTGATTATGACAATATCGGTGGTGTCGATTCACAGGGTTTTGAAGGCAGTCTGAACTGGCAATTGACCGATACTCTAGGTTTGGCGACCACGTTAACGCTGAACGATTCGACCTATTCAGATGACGTGCTGGGTGTGGCGACAGACGCCGATGGTAAAGCGGCCAATATCATCGAATACAAAAAAGGTGAGATGATTGCCGGTATTCCGGAGCAGATGATGACTTTGGGGTTGAATTACCAGCGTGATGCTTATCGTGCCGGCATCAATGCCAAGTATCAGGGCGAATATTATGGTGCTGCCAAGCATAGTTTTGTCGGTAAAACCTCAGTCTGGAACCGCGATCAGATTAAAGCACATACCTTATGGGATCTGTATTTTGGTTATCAGAAGTCGTTATCCGGCGATCTGTTGATTAATTCACTGGATGTCGCACTGCTGATCAATAACCTGACGGACCGCTCCTATATCAGTGGTGGTAGCGAAGGTGCTTATTTATTAGGTGCTGAGCGTAGTATCACCATGACCGTCAGTTTAGGCTTCTAAAAAGCACTGACCTGGTCTGAAAAACCTGGCTTAAGCAACCCCGCATCAGCGGGGTTGCTTGTTTTCAGCGCCAGACAAGCTTTTATCTGGCGTTGCTGGCCTGTTAGAATGACGACTGTTACTTTGTCTGTTGCAGGAGTTGTTGTGTCTGATTTATCCGCGTTGTATCCACAGCCGTTGTGGCAGTGGTTTAGCCAAATTTGTGCCATTGCCCATCCATCTAAGCATGAACAAGCATTAAGCCAGCATATTCAGGCTTGGGCCAGAGATCTGGGTCTGACGGTGCTGGAAGACAAAGTCGGCAATTTAATTATCAAAAAACCTGCCACTGCCGGTTATGAAAACCGCAAAACAGTGGTGATCCAGGCGCACCTGGATATGGTGCCGCAGAAAAATTCCGACAAAGTGCATGATTTTACTAAAGATCCAATTGAAGCTTATATCGATGGGGACTGGGTAAAAGCCAGAGGCACCACTTTGGGCGCTGATAACGGTATCGGCATGGCCTCGGCGCTGGCCATTTTAGGCAGCCAGGATCTGCCACATGGTCCGTTGGAAGTGTTGCTGACTGTGGACGAAGAAGCTGGCATGACCGGCGCTTTTGGCTTAGAAGCCGGCTTGCTGGAGGCGGAAATTTTGATCAACACCGACTCCGAGCAGGAAGGTGAAATTTATATGGGCTGCGCTGGCGGCGTGGATGCCGAGTTTAGTTTGGCAGCCAGTTGGCAAGCAGTGGCTACAGATCAAACCGCGTTTGAACTTCGCATCAGTGGCCTGAAAGGTGGCCATTCCGGTGTCAATATTCATTTAGGCCGGGCCAATGCCAATAAACTATTAACCCGTTTTATGCAATCTTATGCCAATCCGCTGCAACTGAGCATGGCAGCTTTTAATGGCGGTTCATTGCGGAACGCCATTCCACGGGAAGCAGGCATCATCCTCACCGTGGCGCACAGCCAGATTGAGGCTTTACAACAAGCAGTGCTGGCGTTTGAACAAGTATTGCAGCAGGAATTAGCTTTGGCCGAGCCAGCGCTGCGCTTAACTTTACAACCAACTGCACTGCCAACGCAGGTGTTCTCGCCAGCGTTGCAGCAACAGCTGTTGCATTTACTCAATGTCTGTCCAAATGGCGTGATGCGGATGAGTGATGCAGTGCCGGGTGTGACCGAAACGTCACTGAATATCGGTGTGGTCACCACCAGCGCTGAGCAGATTACCGTGCTTTGCCTGATCCGCTCGCTGATTGACAGTGGCCGGGAGCAGGTAGAAGCCATGCTCAGTTCGCTGGCGGCTTTAGCAGGGGCAAAGGTGGCGTTCAGCGGCTGTTATCCGGGTTGGCAGCCTAATCCGGCGTCACCGGTGATGGCGATTGTGCGCGAAACCTATCAGGATATTTATCACAAAGAACCGGTGATTATGGTGATCCATGCTGGCCTGGAATGCGGTTTATTCAAAAAGCCTTATCCAGAGATGGATATGGTGTCGATTGGACCCACCATTCGTTTCCCGCACGGGCCGGATGAAATGGTACAGATCAGCACTGTGGGTCAATACTGGCAATTGTTGATTGCCGTACTGGCACGGATCCCAGCGCGTAGTTAAGGCCTGATTGAGCGCGGAGCTTTGTTTTCGCTCCGCGCTTTGTTTTTCAGCCGTTGTCCAGTTGCCTGCTACCAGCCGCCTGTCACCAACCCGTCAACTGGTAATTCCCAGCTTTTAACGCTGCACTGAGTTCAAACGAACGCTCTGTCACTTCCTGCCAATAACTAAGCCTGGCTTGATCACTGAGTTGAGTAAAATCTTTTCGATCCGGAATTTTGCCATAAGGTAAACTGCGTATCCATTGCGCTGTCGGACTGAGCAATACCAGCTTGTTGCTGGGGGCGGTGCGACGTTGTCGCCACGGCAAGCTTTTATCAAACCAACCTGGACTCAGGCTTGGGTAAAAATGTGGGTATAAAATCAAACCCTCGCTGACAAAAGGCCAGTCAAAATGATAATCGGTGATCCCGCCATCGACATAATGACCAGCACCACAGCCAGCAATCTCAGTCACAGGGTCAATCACTAATGGAATGGCTCCAGTGGCCAACAGGCTTTGCAGCAAATTATCGCGCGATAGTTGCAGACGCCGGGTTGGTAGATCCGTCAAATCCGCCAGTTTCGCAGTAGAAGCGGGGTGTTGAAACAATAACCGCTGATAAAACCAGCCCAGCTGCTTGCGACTTAGCAGATTGGCGCCTGCCGCCAGTGTCAAGCTCGCCAGCAAAGCGGCGTTTGAACGTCGTCCTGTGATACGGCCACTTTTTGCCACCACTAAATTGAGCTGAAACTTTGAATTATCAATCACTTGCTGAATATGGTCATGGCTTGGAAAAATCGCCTGTAAAATGTCATGCGATTTAGCGCTGACTTCAGAGCGACTGGCGTCTTTGGCATAACACAAAGTCCGGTAAGCCTGACAAAAACGGGCGGAGGCGGCAGCGCCATCTTGCTGGCCATAACAAGCAAAACGCCAGGCCCCGGCTGAGCTACCCAGCAGTTGTAAGGGTTGTTGCCGATGGGCAAAAAATTCGCTGGTAAAATATTGATCAAGTCCATATAAACAAAACCACTTCGGACCGCCACTGGCACCGACCAGCATACTGATATCCTCAGCACGTAAGCCATGCTGGCGGATCCTGGTCAGCGCTTCAGCACCAGCTTGGATTTGGATCGGGAAAGACAAAATAACTCCTTAGATTAAAAACTCGCGGCTTCGTCAGCCCAGCCGACCGAATAAACGCTGAAACATCCGCTCGGCATATTCATCCGTCATTCCGGCCAGATAATCACAGACCGCGCGGTCACCTTGTTGTTGCAAGGCAAGTTGCTGATACCTTTGTCTGGTATTCTGTGGTAATAACCGCATGGGATCAGCACTAAAGGCGGCAAATAATTGGCTAACGATGTGTTGACCACGAAACTCCAGTTGCTGTAGTTCAGGTTGTAAAATCAGCTGCTGGTAAATAAAGCTTTTCAGAAGTTGTAGCAACTGTTGCTCGGCCGGTGGCAAGCAGGCGTTGTATCTGACTAGTGGCTCTGCTGCGTATGGCAGCACCAGCTGCAACTGGACACTGGTGATCAGCCGGTTGACCAGGGCGCCAATCGCATCCTTGCGTAAGTAATGTTCGGTTTTAAATAACAAAGTGCCGGTTTGTTGTAAAAAATCAACAGACTCAGCTGGAAGTTCGGCTTGCTGTAACGCCAGTTGCTGCTGCCATTGCGCCAGACTGACAGTGCCAGTGACAATGGCGTCTTCCAGATCATGCACACCATAAGCAATATCGTCCGCCAGTTCCATAATAGAAGCATCGAGCGATTTATAGCGGGATTTGATAAAAGGGGGCTGTGCCAGTTGCTCTGTGCTCTGGAATAACTGCTGATCGGCAGGGCTCAGCGGTGCTAAGATCCAGTCCAATAAATCCTGGTCCAGCCGAAAGACCGCTTTACAGGGTTTATGCGGGCCGCTGTGTTGAGGCTGCGGCGGTCGTTGCAGCGGTTGCAAGATCGGGTATTTTAACAATCCAAGCAAAGTGCGGCGTGTCAGATTCATGCCGCCTTCTGCGGTGTAGGGTTCCAGTTTACCGACAATCCGCAGCGTTTGGCCATTGCCCTCAAATCCGCCCTGAGTGGCCATACATACATCTAATGCAGCTTCACCGCCATGACCAAAAGGCGGGTGGCCGATATCATGGGCCAGACACAAAGCTTCAATCAGACTGTCATCTGGTAATAATTCGAATAGCGGCCTTAAGTCTGGCTGAGCTGTTGTCTGTCTTCTCAATTGAGCGGTGAGGGCACTACCAATTTGCGCTGCTTCCAGCGAATGGGTGAGGCGGGTGCGATAAAAATCGTTTTGGCCAACGCCCATGATCTGGGTCTTTGCCTGTAAGCGGCGAAATGCTGCGCTGTGCAGGATCCTGGCTTTATCTCGTTGCCAGGGGCTCCGTTGATCATGCGGCCTGCTGCTATGTTCTGTCTGTCGTCTGAGTTGCCAGATGGACATGGTTGGTCGTTCCTTGGAATACAGTCAAACTATGCTACGCCAAATCACAGTTGGGGTCGACGGCTTCTCAGTAGAGGATAACTGTAAATTTATCCAGTTATTTTCATCCAGTGACTAGACAGTTGATATTTGCATTCTGTATAAATACACAGTATTAGATCAATGGTGAAAACAGAGGCGAACTTATCATGGCTGTGATCGTAAAATATGTAGTCGAACGCAATGGAGTAGAAAAAATGACTTTTGCTGCCAAAAGTGAAGCAGATGCTTATGACAAAATGCTGGACATGGCAGATGATTTGTTTAGTTTGTTAGTACAAAGCCAGTTAGTGGCTGATGAACAACAGCAAGAGCAATTGGCATTTTACTTAGCACAACACAAAGACGAATTATTACAAGCGCTTGGTGCCAAAGCTAAAACAGTGAAAAAAGAAAAAAATGACTCCACGATTGAGTCTGTGGCAGCCGAAACCAGCAGCGTCAATCATGCTGCCGCAGAATCTGCTGCGGAAAATACCGTGACACAACTGAATCAGCGTCAGCATCAAGCCGCTTAAATTGTTGTCGCTCAGAGTACCAAGCAACAAGGTTGTTGCCAGCGTCTGTGCTGGCAACCTGCCTCTTGAACCTTGCCTGGCGCGGCCACTGCCAGCATAACATGGTGCATGTTCAACTGTGCTGACAGGGAACAGTGACCGCTTGTTTAACTAGCGTCCTGCATTTATATCCATCCGCTTAGGCGCATTGGGGCGACAACTACTGGCGGCTGGTTCATCATTTGCGCACAGACTTGCAACAGGTTGTTAGATAGGTCAATAACAGGCGCAAGTTGATTGATTGGCCTTTTGGCAAATATGACAATTTGGCTTAGCTTTTAGTCTAATTAATTGCATTTTTTTTATACAGAACATTGTATTAGCATTTATTCCTGCTACCTTTTAAGGCGTTAGTCCCATCTGAATTTGATAATCGCCCAGGACAGGATGTAGCCTTATGGCCAATAAAGTCACCCCCAATGATCATGACAATGATGAGATTGTTTCGGTAAAAAAGTTCAGCAGTAAAATTGCCGCCAGTGCGGCAGTGAGCAACGGGGTGACTGCCGCCGCGGCCACAGCTCCAGTTGCCGCTTTGGCTTCGTCTACCTTACAGCATCAGAACACTTCATTCGCCAGCGACCGTTATATGTACTTTACTGAGCGTGATCTGGGCAAAATCCTGACGAATCTGGATGCACTGCGCAACAGCATTTTTCCGCTTAGTTCGCAGGACCATGAAAATATTGGGCAAAAGAAACAGAACTTTCCATCGGTGTGCCTGATTGGGCTAGGCCGTTGCGGCTCAAATATTGCCTTGGATGTGGCATCTTTGGTCTACAACGCCCGAAACTTTTATCTGAATGAATTTAATATTGAAGAAAAACAAACCAGGGAGCAGGAATACCGGCCGATGCGCTGGATCAAGCGCAGTTTGCATCTGTCAGGTCAACATAGTGTTAAACCGGTGTTTTTGATTGAACCCCTGGTCATGCTCGGCGATTTGGATAAAGACATTGAAGGGCGGATCCGTTTTTCGCATAAAAGTGAAAAAAGTGGCTTCTTACACGATTATACCAAGATGAAAATTATGGACTTATCTGAAGTGCATGCCGGCGGTGCTGGTAATGCGCCGATTTTAGGGCAGTACTTGGCAAAAATAATCCTCAATAAAGACACGCAGCGCTTCTCTAATCCGGACTGGAAATTTACTCATTCTTATCTCATTGATTCCTGTGGTATTAAAGCCAACCAGTCCAGATTATATTTTTATATTTTTAGTGCCGGTGGCGGCACAGGTTCGGGCATGGCATCGGAATTTGGTCTGGCGCAACAATATGCCTATATGAGCAAAACCTTTGACACCAGACCACTGGCCGAAGATGCAGAGAATCGTGGCCATTCCTTTGTATTTGAACCTATTTTTACCAGTGGTATCTGTATCCTGCCAAATATTTCTGACCATGGTGTCGAAATGTCTGAAGCCTTGCATATTAACGCTGGCCGACTGCTGTGCAAGTATCTGGCGGAAGAATGGGATTTTTCCTACAACTTCGACAATGAAGACAGCAGCGAATCCAGTGTGATGCACCGTATTCGGCCGTGGAATGCCATGATGCTGATTTCAAACGACATTATGCGCTACGCCGAAGAAACTGATGACGGTGATATCCAACATATTGATGTCAATGCCATGGAGAAATACGCCAATCAGTATATTTCACAGCAGATTTTTAATATTTTAACCGCGCAGGCGGTGACTACAGATTACGATGAAAATTATTTCCGCCGCGCCGGTATTGATATCGGTGAAACCATCCGGCTTGATGCCAACGATTTATTTATGAGTCTGGCCGGGCCTGTGGCGGTGGCTTATGCTGAATCTGTGGTGCCGACCACGACGGCTGGACCTACAGATAAACTGAACAAAATGTTTGATAAGAACAATCAAGGACTGAATATTGACGATCTGTTCTTTCGTTCTATTGATTTACCGCATTTTAATAAAGTGACGCAAGCAATTGAAGGCATTAGTTTATTGCCCATTGAATCGGGGCGTTATCGTGAAACCTTGGCCAGTTATGTTAAAAATGGTTACAACGCCACCGAATTAAAAGATCTGCATTTTTTCAAAAATTGCTCGTCGGTGGTGTCGATAGTGTCGTTACCGAAGGATTATAAATTATCCTTCATGGACTTAAACCGGCTGAAATCGCACTTAAATAGTTTATTTCCTAATACCACCTTAAAACGTTATGCCTTAGTCATTGGCGCCTCGGCTAATATTTCACTGACCACGCTGATTGTCAAAAGTCCGTGCCTGAGCGATGATTTCCTGACGCTAATCGTGGCCTTTATCAAACGCTGTTTTGCCAAAGACAACTACAGATTTGATGAAAAACTGGACCAGGCTATCGTCGAATTTATTAAAGCCGAATTTTTTGATGAAGCTTCGGTTGAACAGATGCTCAATGAGTTTGAAAATCCGGCCAAAATTCTCGATACCAACTGGTATGCAATCAAACCTATGTATGAAAAGAAATACCGCGAACTGATTGCCAATAAAGACAAATTTATTTCGATTAACGATATCAGGCTCAGCCGAGAAAGTGTGATTAAAGCCATTAAATATCTGCGGGAAATTTACCGGCACCGCATCAGTAAAACCAAAGTTATTTCACTCAATAGTTTTACTGCGGCTGACGTTTCTGCTAAGTAAGCAACCGCAGCGTCCGACCTTCGCACGAGGCAGGACGCTGCTTTCACTTAGCATGCCACTGACATTGCAACTATCTAACGGCCCAGTGCCGGATGCCAATTGGTCCAGACCGGTTGCAATGATAATTTTTGTAGTTGCAGCGCCATTTCAGTCGGACTGCGGTCATCATCAATACTGAATTGTTCCAGACTTTGTGGCGCCACCTGATAACCACCAGGTTGAGTTTTAGAACCTGCACTCAGGCTGGTGATCATCAGTGGCAGCAATAAATCACGCAGTGCCGCTGGCTCTCTGGTCGACAGTGTTAAATCAAGCTCTGGCGCAAAAATGCGAAAGGCAGCATAGAGTTGCACTAATTGGCGATCGCACACTTCAACCGCTGGCATGATACCACCGCTGCAGGGTCTGAGGCGGGGCAGCGCCAGACTGAACTGACAGCGCCAATAGCGCTGCTGCAAATAACGCAGGTGTGTTGCCAAACGCAAGGCGTCCGTGCGCCAATCGGCCAGACCCAGCAAAATACCCAACCCAATTTTATCCATGCCAGCCTGACCCAGCCTATCCGGCGTATCTAAGCGCCAGGCCAAATCTGTTTTTTTGCCTTTTAAATGATATTGCTGATAGGCCTGTTGCTGATAGGTTTCCTGGTAGACCAGCACAGTATCAATACCGAGTTGCTTAAGTTCCAGATATTCATGTGTTGCCAGCGGTTGAACTTCCAGCATCAGACGGCTAAATAAGGGGCGTAATAACGGGATCTGTTGGCGGAAATAAGCCATGCCGACTTTTCGTTCATGCTCGCCCGCAACTAATAAAAGTTGATCATGGCCCATGGCTTTGACGGCCTGTGCTTCCTGTAGTAATTCGTCTGAGTTGAGGACGCGGCGTTTGACCGCCTGACTCATAGAGAAGCCACAATAGGTACATTCATTGGCACATAAATTTGACATATATAAGGGCGCAAACAATTGCCGTGCCGCGCCAAAATGTTGCCGGGTCAACTGGCTGGCCTTGTGCAGTAGTTCCGGCAGCAATTCGGTTGCCGCCGGACTGAGCAGAGCCATCAGATCGCTCAGACCGAGTGAGTTTTGCTGTAAAGCCCTTGTTACATCGGCACCACTGTAAGCTGTCAGTTGGAGTTCAGATTGATCTAAGCCAGCCAATACCTGGCTAAAGCTGTCTGTGGTTGGTTCAAACAAGGGCGTCGTCATCCTAAATAAGCCAGCAGCGCATCCACCGGACTGGTGGCGTTGGCCTGGCGCACTGGCGCAGCGCAGCGTGCCTGTTGTGCGGCCAGTCCGGCCGCCACCGCCAGTTTAAAAGCATAAGCAGCCCGTACCGGATCGGTAGCTGTCGCAATGGCGGTATTGACCAACACTGCCGCCGCGCCCATTTCCAACGCATCACAAGCGTGTGAAGGTTGACCAATACCGGCATCAACAATCACCGGCACCTTGGCCTGTTCGATAATAATCTCCAGCATAGCGCGGTTTTGCAGTCCCTGATTAGAACCTATCGCCGAGCCAAGGGGCATCACTGCTGCGCAGCCAGCTTCTTGTAAACGCAAACATAACACGGGATCTGGGCTGCAATAGGGCAGTACTACAAACCCCAGTTTCACCAGTTGCCGCGCCGCTTGTAAGGTGGCTTCCGGATCTGGCATTAAATAACGCGGATCCGGATGGATTTCCAGTTTCAGCAGATTGGTCTGTAATAACTCGCGCGCCAGTTCTGCCGCAAACACCGCTTCTTTGGCACTGGCTGCACCTGAGGTATTGGGTAATAATTGCACGCCTGCCTGCTGCAGTGGCGCGACCAGATCTAAACTAGCTTCGCCCGGTTTTAAGCGTTTTAATGCCAGCGTCACTAACTGAGTACCACTTTCTGTTACTGCAGCCTGCATTAGCTCTGGACTAGCAAATTTGCCACTCCCCAGTAATAACCGACTGGAAAAGCGATGTCCGCCAAGTTGCAACATATTAACCTCCTGCCACCAGTTGAAATAACAGCACCTGATCCTGCGGTTGCAGTTGGGTGCTGCCCCACAAACGTTTTGGCAGCACTTGCTGATTGAGCGCAACTGCGACGGGCTGTGCCGCCGCTTCAGCCTGCACTAAGGCTGCAACTGTGCTATCGGCTGGCATGAAGCTGGCAGCACCGTTCACAAAAATAGCGATGGTTGTGTCAACGGACATGATTGACTCCCTGGCTTGCTTCACCACAGATCGGACAGTGTGGATCAGGTGTGAAACGACAATGAATAAACTGGCGCTG
>CAZGHW010000042.1:0-35906 GCA_964525695.1 uncultured Rheinheimera sp.
AGGACACCGCCCTTTCACGGCGGTAACAGGGGTTCGAATCCCCTAAGGGACGCCACGCTGCTATCAACACCTAGGATGTCCCTTTCGTCTAGAGGCCTAGGACACCGCCCTTTCACGGCGGTAACAGGGGTTCGAATCCCCTAAGGGACGCCACTTAGTTGCTATTCTTTCTGCAAGACCATCTTGTTGCCTCAATTCCAGTTGGCACCAATCATGATGGGGCTATAGCTCAGCTGGGAGAGCGCTTGCATGGCATGCAAGAGGTCAGCGGTTCGATCCCGCTTAGCTCCACCAAATTCATCTTGTTTATTTCCTCTAAAGTTTTATCTGCAAACTGATTAATATCAGCTGGCATTTTTGCGATTGCGTTTTAGCTGATTGCTGTACCAAAAGAATCAAAAATTTCCCTCAAGTTATTGTCTTTCAAAATAATACCATTCCATCTTAAAGTCTGTTCAGCGCTGCCAGCATTCTGAATCGCCTCGTCGTTCTCAATTTCAACGACTGGCTAATACGAACCAATCATAAAAATGTTCTCAATGGGTCTGTCCGACATATCGCCAACCCGCTATTCGCTTGCTGCCAAGTGTTGGACTGCCGCTGCGCGTCGCACTTCGTGGGGAGTCCCTACTAATTTCAATCAGAACATAAAATTAGATGGAATGGTATAAGGTCAACCAATTGATTTATCTTAAATAAAGTGTGGCGCTGAGCGGCAGCTTAGCATTTGGATGGCGCTGTTACTGTGGTTGACGGTCAGCAGTTTGCCACTGACCTTGCTTTAGATAACCAATGATCCTGACTCCCTGCGCTTCGCTGGCAGGTAAATAACCTACTGCCGTTTTATCTGTGTGCAGCAATTTGAGGAGTTGCTGACTGTTATCGATAAAAATCATGTCACTGGCTGTGCCGGTAAATAACATTCTGGACCAATAGGACTGATATTGACTGGCCGATAAATTCAGCATTTGTAGACAAAATTGGCGGTGTTGCTCTGAACTGCGTGGCAGATGTAATACTTTGGCGGTTTGGCCGTTTTGAAAGCTATTGATTTTATTCAGATACAGTTGAATTATCTGTTGCTGATCCAGCGCAATCCTATTGTCGGGATGGACCGCAATAGCCAGTGTGCTGTCGATATCGGTGGCACTTGCACTGGCCAGACAACTGCACCAGAGGAAGCACAATAGAAATAGGAAACTTTTGCCGATGGCTGGATCAGAACACAAAATCCACCCCCAGACTAAAGCCGCGGAATTTCCCTACTGTGCTTAATTTATCTTTACCCTGAAAATAGTCCAGTTTCAAGCTGGCGCCGTCCTGAAAGTCATAACGCAGCGTTACTACGTTCATCCGAAAACGATTCGGTGTTGCCAGCCGTTGGTAAATCTGTTGGCCAAGTTGGCGTAATACGGGCTCTTGGATTGCGTCGAGAAAGCCAAAATCATTGATATCCTGTTGGTTCCACTCATGATGAAACGTCAGGATCACAGGTTCAAAACGGCGAGAGATCGCGAGATAAGTGCCGGTGTTTTCCGGATCTGCGCTATCACGGACGCCGTATCTGGCGCGTTCACCTTCAATTTTCCAGTGTTGCCACTGCCAGCGGGCTCCCACGTAATAATAATGGGCTTTTTTTGATAAACTGATGGCATCGAGTAGCTGTTGTTGGGCCGCTTGGCTGGTACCAGAAGCTTGCAGTGCTGGTAGAATTTGCGGAAAAATGAAGCGATTATTTATTTCGCTGCCATCAGCATCAGCTTGCATCCAGCCACCAAACCAACTCCAGTGCTGGCCTGAAATTTCGCTGCTCAGATTGACAATTTGATGCATTTTCACCGGGATGCCGGCTGGGGTCACGCTTTTAAAAGTATTGCCGCTGAATTCACCACTGACCAACCGGGTTTTGACCGCCAAATCGCCTAATAACCATTTGTGCTGATAGGCCAGGCCTTCGATGGTTTCAAATTCAAAATTCCAATACACCGCCTTGGGCAGTCGGGCATAGTCGTGTGCATAACGGACATATTGGGTGTCGGATTGCGAAAATAACGGATTGGCAATGCGCCCCAGGTCCAATTGACTGTCCGCTGTTAACTGATAGCTTAAGAAGGCCAGACTCAGTTGTGGTTCAAAGTCGGCGTAGCCTTTAGCCATCAGTTGTAGTGTCAATCGCAACTGCTGGCCTAAGTCGTTGTTGACCTGTAAGGCAAACAAGGTTTCATCCCGCCAAATGAACCCTTCAGTGGCATACATATCAACCAATCTGGGGTTGTTGGCGGAAGGCAGCATTTTACCGACCCGCACTGAGCCAAACCCATGCAATTCCAATTCAGCGCAGGCGTGCTGGGCAAAACTTGCCGCAGCGAATAGCCAACTATAACAAAGTGTATTAAGCAGCCGGTTGACTGTCCGGGATCCAGATTTCAAATGTTGTCCCCTTGTTCACATCACTGTGTAATTTAATCTCGCCTTTGAGATTAAATTTGACTATCCGATAGACGATTGCCAACCCAAGGCCGCTGGTGCCGACGCCTAGCTTGGTAGTAAAAAATGGGTCAAAGACATTCTTTTGTAGTTTTAAATCAATGCCATCTCCCCAGTCCTGACAACATAACCATAGTTGATGATCTCGCCGTTGTAAGGTTAACCAGCAGATCCCGCCGACATCCAGCGGATAAGCGTGTTGCATCACATTGGACAATAATGCACTGATGATCTGGCCAAATAAGCCCGGTGAGGCATAAATGCTAATGCCTTCTTCCAGCTCAAGTTGCAGCTTGATTTGATACTGTGCCAACGGCGTACTCAGACTTTCGGCCACATCCCGAATGTAACAGGCTAAATCAAACCAACGTTCAACTTCACCATGTTGCTCCTGCGCCAGCAGCTTAAAGTTGTTAATCAAATCAGCAGCTCTTTTGGCATTACTGATCGTCAGAACCGTCGCTTCGCGCATGCGGATCAACTGTTGTTCCAGTTGTTGCCTGGAGAGTTTGCCGCTGTCAACCTCAGTTTTAAGCTGACTTATACTATCTTCAATACAGCTGATGCTAGTGATGACGACACCAAGCGGGGTATTGACCTCATGGGCCACGCCAGCTACCAGCGCCCCGAGAGATGCCTGTTTCTCAGATTGTAATAACGCATCCTGGGTTTGCTTCAAATCAAGCAGTGCCTGTTCCGTTTTTTCTTTCTCTTGCTGCAAAGCGGTTTTGGCATCGCCGATTTGCTGAATATCCTGTGACAGTCGGACGGATAAGCCGGCAATACTGCCAGCCACTTCTTCAAACTCATCTTCTAAACCATGCAATGGGTTTTGCACGACGCCGTCTTGACTTTGGATGGCACTTGCTAAAGCGGCATTCAGCTTGCGCAAGGGTTGTAGTACTAGATATGACAGGGCAAGCGATAGTCCCAGCGCCAAAATCAGGATCAATAAAATCAGTTCACCGGTCTGGATCAGCATATTTTGTCGTAACTGGGCACTGATATAACTCTGATCAGCCTGCAATCTGAATTGACCTACCAGCTGTTCATCGCCTGCCAGTTTCAACCGGATGGTACTTTCGGTCCAGGCTGCACTTTGTGGCAATAACCAACTGCGCTGCTGCTGCGCTGTCGTTTGCAATTTCGGATTGGTTAATAATAGGCGATTGCCTTGTAAATCGCTGATCTCAATTTGTCGTACTGCAGGATCAGTCAGATAAGGCCCGACCAACATTTCCAAACTGGCCGGATTAAAATTCCAGACATCAATAGCAATACTCTGAGTTAAGGTTTGACTGATGTTTTGCAATTTTTGCTGATGGTGGGCTAATAATTGCTGCCGGTTTTGATACAAATGCAGCAGCGACAGCAGTAGTTGGCAGCACATTAATAATGCGGCCATCACCACCATCAGTTTACCGGTTAGCCTGAGCTTGATGCTGCGAAAACTGTTCCTCATCGACGCCCGCTGCCTTGTGCAAATTAACATTTGTCCCTGTTGGATTTAATGCTAGTCGCTGGCGGGTAAAATACAAATGGTTCAGGGCTAAGCGCCGAACTTAACGGCCGTAAGCAGGGCGTGGCGAACGGTTGGACTGACAAAAGGGTAACTGGCGGGTAAAGGCGGCAATTTGTGGCAGATGGCCTTTATTGCTGCGTAATACCGACCAGTAACGACCGCCACCTTGAGGCGTGCTGGTTGTTGGCGCTACCTTGGTGCTGTGCGCAATAACACCATCAGTACTGACCCAAAGTGCTAAAATTTTCGCGCCACAATGTAGATTGGTGGCCGGATCGTGTAATTTCGCTGGATAGGGGATAGCACAGCTGTAGCGCTTTTGATTGGCGCTTTCAATGGATATTTGTAACAAGCCACGCGAAATCACCGGTTCGCCACGCCGATCAACAAATTTTTCCCGGTAATATCGTTGCGGCTGAAAGTTACTTTCCGGTTTGGCCATAGCAGACAATAAGCCCACCCAAAATTTTTGCCGCTCATGGTTGGCTAATGCCGGGTAACGGGGACAGAAAAAACCAATATCTGTTGGCGTTAGTCGTGGTAAGGCTGCGGCGCTGACTGCACGCTCGGCCAGTCGGGTCCAACTGCCGTCTTTATTACTGCCAGCCCAAGCCGCGTAGTCAAGACTGGCATGAGCATGCCCAGTCAGGCCCAACACCAGACCGGCGATGCACAGACCGTAGCGCGATTTCACAACTGCCATCAAACCCACTCCGATTAAGGCTTTTTCAGTAAGAACCAAGCCTGGCTGTAATCAGCGCGATGTTTATTGGCTTGATAATAATGATCCCAATCACGGTAATAACCGCTCAGCCAGTCGAGTTGAAACTGGTTGTTGGCAAAAGCGCCGCCGGTATCGGCCAGGATATTCAACCGGTAATGCAATTGTCCACCTTCGGATGTTGCCAGCAGTACCAATTTACCCAGCCCAAAATGGTTGATATCACCGGCCACAGTGACTGCTGGCGCTATCGGTATTTTATAATCCGCATCTTTGCCGTAACCGAGTACACTTTGGACTTCTTTAAAGTACCAGTACCTTTGTTGCTGTTCCGGCGTTAAGGTGCGGTCGTAGCTGATGCCATTGTGCCGGTGTACATTAAAATAACGATAACCCTTGGCGGCAGGCACCACTGCCGTCCCTTGTAATAATGCACCTTCTAAATCGGCCCGACTCAACCAGAGCAAAGCTGGCGCGCGCAGTGGTTGTTGTTCCAGGGCACCTTGCACTATCTGCTGCTTACCTAGCTGAAAACGGGTGATTTTTTTGCCAAGCTGATCGGCCTCTGCCAGTGGTAGGTTGGCTTCATCAAAGGGCAAGCCATACAACGCTTGATTATGCTGGGCCGTTTTTTGCGCACTGGCGCTGGCTATCCGGACATAGTATTTGGTTTGTAAAATTTTATCGGCCGGAATATTCGCCAGTAAAGGTTTATTTTTGCTCAGTTTGGCGGCGGCCGTTCGGTCTGGATACCAGCGGACAAATTCAAAATGTTGCTGGATAAACTCAGGCTGTGTCAGTCGGGAAGGCTGGCCTGCTTGCTGATCCTGCTGTTGTACCTGACAGATGAATTCCAGAGTGGCTTGTACCCGGCTCAGTTCAGGGGTAAAGCCCGGTAATTTACCACCATGAATGGCGGCAGGATCATAAGCCTGGCCTTTGGCCAGATACTTGGTTGTTTCCTCGGCGACAAAACACAAGTCCTGGCTGTTATCTGGCCATTGACCTGCACTCAACTGCGGTTTTTCTGCCACAAAACGGGCTTGACTGACAGGTTGCGCCAGCGCGGTCCCTGACAGCAACGTCAGCGCCAGCAACAGAGCCCTGTGGCTCTGACGCCACAGGGCGAAAGCGGGTAGATGTTGCAAGGTCGCACTAGGCGAGGTTGACAGCGGATCAATAACAACAGAAGACAACAGTAAAACTCCAGTGCGGGCCTAGGTTGCCAGCCTATAGTGCCGACCCGCTGGCTGCAAGTTATTCTCAGCTGTTGCCGTGAATTTGCTGCTTTAATGTACTATTTTAGTCGCCGCAGCAATCCCGCTGCGGCCCTGCTTGCCAGCGAAGCCGCTTCTGTATATGTTAACCATCACGCTTTTAAAGGATTGCATTATGCCACACGATGGACATTCAGCGCAGGGACAGCCTGCTGCGCATCATCACTCATCTCATGCCGGCCATCAGCATGGTCACCATCATCATGAAAGCGATAATATCGCGGTGGCCTTCTGGCTGAACTTTAGTTTCACGCTGATTGAATTTGTCGGAGGCTGGCTGACCAATAGTGTGGCCATAATGGCTGATGCGATGCATGATTTGGGCGATTGCCTGGCGATAGCTTTTGCCTGGCTGGCGAGTAAGATTTCTGGTAAAGCCGCCAACCCTAGGTACAGCTATGGCTATCGGCGCTGGTCGTTACTCAGTGCCTTGATCAATAGCGTGATCCTGGTGCTGGGCTCGGTTTGGATTTTAGCTGAGGCCATCCCTAGATTATGGCAACCGCAATTACCAGTGGCAGAAGGCATGATTGCACTGGCGGTATTGGGCGTGCTGGTGAACGGTGCCGCAGTGTATAAATTACGTTTTGGTAAAACCCAAAATGAACAGGTACTCAGCTGGCATTTGCTGGAAGATGTACTGGGCTGGGCTGCGGTACTGATCGGCAGTATTTTACTTTATATCACCGGTTGGGCCTGGATAGATCCTGTGCTCAGCATCGGCTTCACTGCCTTTATCCTACTGAATGTCTGGCGTAATTTACGCCGCACTTTACAGTTGTTTTTGCAGGTGAGCCCGGATCCAGCACTGAATAGCACCATCCAACAACAGCTACAAAGTTTAGCTTTTATCCGTGACGTGCATCATTTACATCTGTGGTCGCTCGATGGCGAGCAGCACGTATTGACTGTGCATCTGGTGCTAAAAACGCACAGCGATAGTGCGCAGCTAAGCGGCTATAAACAGCAAATCCGCCAGTTATTACAACCTTTTGCCCTGGCGCACACCACAGTTGAATTTGAAGCGCCGGATGAAGGCTGTCGCGATGCTGAGCATTAACAATCGGTGCCAACACACTGTCATTGTGTTGCAATAACAGATACTAATGGCTGTCATCGGGACGAGATAACCTTGACGGAATTTTAACCGTCAAGAGGACTCTATGAAGATATCTCGTACAATGACAGCCGGTGTTGTGGCTGTTGCCTTGATTTTGACTGCATGTCGTCAAGAACATCCAACTGTACCAGTAGTGCAACCAGAAGTGGTGCAGCCGGTTCAGCCTGTTGCAGCGCCTGTGCTTAAAGTAGGTTTGCTGCCCGATACCCAAGGCGGTGGTTTTAACGTCGCGCAAGCACCGATGCGTGCTTTATTGGATTATTATCAGCAGCAACAAGTGCAGGTCGTGTTGGCATTGGGTGATTTAACCGAAAACGGCACTGTGGCCGAATATCAACAGTGGCGCCAGGTTGCTGATGCGTATAAAGGCAAAATGACGATACTGCCGCTCCAGGGCAATCATGATATCAAGGGCACAGATCTGGATTGGTATCAGGCAGTGCATGATTTATTTCCAGCCGATGTCGTACATCTGCCGGGTCAGGAATGGAAAACTTATTACTGGCTCAAAGACAGAGTGCTGTTTCTGAATGTTTCTTATGGTCATATGCCTTATGTGCTGGAGTTTTTAAGACAAGGCTTACAAAGCAACAGTGGTCGTTTCGACCATGTATTACTGGCGACCCATAATCCACTGGTCGGTGGTCGGAATGGCTATATTCGTGAAATGGCAGTCGATGCTTATGAAAGTTCGGCGGCTGATCAGCAATTTCTAACTATGCACGAAGCTTTACGTCAGTTACTGGCTGATCATCAGGTGATTTATCTGGCAGGCCATGAACATGCTTATTTACGTAGTCAGATCGCTGGTAAATTTGGCGGTTATTTTACCGAGATTGTGGCTGGTAATGCTTCTTTTAAAGGCTATGACAGTCGATTTGGCGAAAGTGAACTCATCCAGCATCAACTGATGTTTAAGGTCAATGATCCGGCGGCTACCGGTATGACGGATCTGAATGCCAGTATTTTTCAATTTCAGGGTAAGCGGCTTGATTACCGGTCCTGGTTTTATAGTCATAGGTTAAAAAAGAATGAAGATGGTCCTTTGCCAACACCCGATTGGCAGCTGTTAGACCGTTTTAGCTATGCAGCTGAGCGCTGTGACAAATTGGTATTTCCGTCCAGTATTCCTCTTGGTAATCAGTTGAACATGCTGCATGATAAATCCTACCGCACGGTAGAATGCAAATCTGCCCTAGGCTTAAAATTGCAAATTATCGATGGTGAAAACCAGATTTTTAACCGTTACGACACTCGAAATCGCAGTAAAACTGTGACTGCCGGTACGAGCACAGCAGCTAGCAATGCGGCTCTGCTGGCGCGTCAATTCCGTTGGCTGAATATTGAGCATGAGGGCTATCGTCCAAATCTGAACAACAGTCAGCGCCTGCGTCTCATCAATGCGGGAACTGCTGATGAAAAAATTGAAATTCGAGCGACTACTATAGATTTAAAGAAGCATCTGCAACTCAGCTTTGCCGCCAAACATGAAAAAGCGCTGACTGAAACTTTTATTATCAGTGGCATCCAAGGGCAGGACGGTACTTATATGGATGCCGGTGGTTTACTCAAAGCTATTGATAAAGTATCAGGTTTGCCCGGTAGTCGTGGTGATGGTTCGGAGCAAGCGAAGTTACCGGTGTTGTTACCCAGCCAGAAAGTCACAGCAAACTTTAACTTGGCTGATGATAAGGCTGGAGATAGCTTCGTGTTGAAAATTACTTTGCCGGCTGGCGTGAAGCTTTCTGCCGGTCAGTTCCAACTTGGACGTTGGCAAACGGATAAACAGCAGTGGCAATCCTTGTTAAATCAGGGCTGTGTCAGTCAATTCAGTTATCAAAGTGGATTTTTAACGAGTTTACCTGCAGATGTGGCGGCAAACTGCCAGACCATCGCTGGGGTGCAGGATACAGAAAGCTTCTGGATCCGCCTCCAACATGATGGTGATTATGCGGTGTTAGCTAATCCATAACTGCATCTTTTACGCGATAACTAAGGCGTCAACCGACGCCTTAGGTTAGATGTCTTCCTGGCTGATTTCATCCAGTGACAAAGCAAAACTGGGGCAAAACACCCGCAGGAAATATTGCACCTCAGGTTGCGGGTAGGCTTGCAACATCTTTTCCAAACGACGCTGTGCCTGAATAAATTCATGATTGCCAGCACTGATTTCTTCAATGGTCTTCACATAAGCGCATAAATGATCCGCGGCTTTCACTAACTGCTTTTCTGCACTGCTGTACTGCTCGGACAACAACAAAGGTTGATAGGCTTGTTGCAGTTCTGCCGGCAATAACGCCAATAACCGTTGCTCGGCGATGGCTTCGATTTTTTTATACTCGACCGCAATCTGGGGATTAAAGTATTTCACCGGCGTTGGCAGATCGCCGGTTAATACTTCACTGGCATCATGAAATAACGCCAAAGTGGCGACTCGCTCCGGCGCTAGCTCGCTCTGATACAACTGGCGACCAATAGTGGCGAGCATATGCGCCACCATTGCCACCTGATGGCTGTGCTCTGCCACATTTTCCTTGCTGATATTGCGCATCAAGGGCCAGCGCTGGATCAGTTTCATCCGAAACAACTGGGCAAAAAAATGACTTTGACCTGGCGTCTCCAACTCAGTTGGGTTGGTCATTGACGATACCCCGGTAAAAATTGCGCCAGTTTACTCAGCGCCTGTTCTAACTGCTCTTTGTGCGGTAAAAACACAATGCGGAAATGATCAGGTTCCGGCCAGTTAAAGGCGCGGCCATGCACCAACAGCACTTTATGTTGACGTAAAAAGTCCAACACAAATAATTCATCGTCTTTGATGGGGAATTTTTTCCGGTCAATTTTCGGGAATAGATACATCGCACCTTTAGGCCGGACACAACTTAAACCATCAATCTGATTGACTAACTGATAGGCTAAATCCATCTGGTCATATAAACGGCCGCCTGGCACTATCAATTCATTGATACTCTGATAACCGCCAAGTGCGGTTTGCACCGCGTGCTGACAAGGCACATTGGCACATAACCGCATGGATGCCAGAATATTCAGGCCTTCAATATAATGTCGCGCCGCTTGTTTGGCACCGGAAATAAACAACCAGCCGACCCTGAAACCGGCAATACGGTAATTTTTCGATAAACCACCAAAGGTCAACAGCACTAAATCATCGGCCAAGGCGGCAGTGCAAGTATGGCTGGCGCCGTCATACAAAATTTTGTCGTAAATCTCATCGCTCAGCACGACCAGGCCATGTTCACGGGCAATTTGCAGCAAATCCAGCAACATCTGGTTGTCATACACAGCGCCGGTTGGGTTGTTAGGATTGATCAGTACCAGGGCTTTGGTCCGGCTGGTGATTTTACTGCGGATATCTGCCGTGTCTGGGTACCAGTCGGCTTGTTCATCACAGCGATAATGCACAGCTTTGCCGCCTGCCAGATTGACCGCTGCTGTCCACAGCGGATAGTCAGGCGAGGGGATCAGCACTTCGTCGCCGTTATCCAGCAGCGCCTGTAACGACATTAGGATCAGCTCAGAAACACCATTACCAATATACACATCATCGGCACCAGCGCCTAAGATGCCACGCTGCTGATAATATTGTGCCACTGCCACCCGGGCCGGATAAATACCTTGTGAGTCGGTATATCCTTGCGCCGTTGGCAGGTTGTGGATGACGTGTTTGAGAATTTCATCCGGTGCTTCAAAACCAAAGGGGGCGGGATTACCGATATTGAGTTTTAAGATCCGGTGGCCTTCTTCTTCCATCCGCTTTGCCTCACGGGCTACGGGACCACGAATATCGTAACAAACACCATCTAATTTTTTCGAGCGCTCAACTGGCTTCATACCGCTTACCTTTTTGCCTCCATCGGCCGGATTAACTGGATGTCCTCTGGGCAGTGAGGACTAGTGATGAAAAAAATTGCTTACACCTTTTTACACAGCCGGCAGGCATTTGCAATCATACTGAGCGAAAATTCGCAAAAAAAAGCGGCCACTTGCTGTGGTAGCGACAAGGTCTTGGGGGTGATGTTGAAATTATCTGCAGTGGCAGCCGGTAGTTTGGTGGTGTGTGAAATTTATCACTTATTTGAACATAGCGGCATTTACCTCGGTGATGGCCTGATTGTGGAGCTTTCTGGGACTGGCTTGGTCAGGGCTATTTCAGTTGAACGTTTTTTACAAGGCCGTTCCGGCAATCATTTGCTGGTTGCCTGTGATGCCAGCGGGCGGGTGTTGGCCAATCCGGCAGTAGCCGACAGGGCCAGTCAACATATTTACAGCTACCAGCCTTATGATTTGATCCAAAATAATTGCCACAGATTTTGCTGTAGCTGTATCACTGGACGGACAAATACGGTGACGAGTTTTTTCGATTTAAAAGCTGAATTAAGCCAATACTGGCGGACGGAAATCCACTGGCAACAGGTCGTGCATTAGATAGCATGGCGCGACTCCCGTTGCTGGTTATTTCAGCACTCCAGAGTCTGCCACAAACTTTGCTAAAAAAGTGTTGCAAGCTCGTTTTTTCAGCGGCCATTCAGCCAGAAAGTGACAGTTTAGTACTGGCAGATACGTTTTTTAATCAAAATTTAAAGCTAATAATTTCAATTAGATAGCAACTGATGTTACAGGGTTTTGCGGCTATTTTGTAATTTTTGGTCGAAAAAACGGGTTTCTACCGCTAAAATAGGCCGCTAAACGCAGCTGTTGTCAGCATAAAATGCTGACAATGACTGCTGAAAAAGTGAGTGGCTGCCGAAGTGGAAACGCGCTGACTGCAAATAATTCAGGAACATTTATTGATGAAATTTTGGTTAAAAACACTGGCACAAGGAACGGCCACTTTAACGGTTGTTGCTGCGCTGGCGTATCCATTTTTTCGCACCGATGTGATGTCTGAGGCCCAGCAGCTCGCGCCTTGGCAGGTGCCGACCAAGTTATCGGCCTTGCAGGGCGCTGATCAACAGAAATTACTGGCCAGACTGACCTATCCTGAGCAGATGCCGACTTTAACAGCAGTTCCTGATTTTGCGGCAATTAAAGATAATGTCGAACGCAAAAAAGCATTTTTTGCTTATCTTGAGCCTTTTATCGAACGTGAAAATAGTCGTTTGTTGAAATTACGCCAGCAAGTGCTGGAATTACAGGCGAAGCAGCAATTACAACAAGCCTGGACGCTGGAAGAATATGCCTTTATTTACAGTCTGTTTGATGAATTTAAAGTTGATTATCCGGAAGCTGATGCACGCGGTTTACAAGATTTACTGACCAAGGTCGATGTGTTACCGGTCAGTTTAGTGCTAAATCAGGCTGCCAAAGAATCCGGTTGGGGCAGTAGTCGATTTGCCGCCGAAGGCTATAATTTTTTTGGTCAGTGGTGCTTTAAAGCCGGTTGTGGCGTGGTTCCTAGCCGTCGCAGTGCTGGTAAATATCATGAAGTGGCGATGTTTGAACATATTGCCGAAAGTGTGAATGCCTATTTTTATAATCTGAATACTTTTTATGTCTACGAAGATCTGCGGGCTATCCGGGCAGATTTGCGTGCAAAGCAGCAAGAAGTGACGGGTGAACATTTAGTGCATGGTTTAATTCGTTATTCTGAGCGTGGCGAGCGCTATGTGCTGGAAATAAAGGATATGATAGCGGCCAACGATAAACTGCTGGAACAAAGTTAATGCGCGTGTTTTCTTTCATGTTACTGGTTATGACCAGTATGTCTTTACCGGCTGCTGCCAACACACAGTTTAATTATGATGGCTTTTATGCCCGGATGAAAAAAAGTGAAAAAGCTGAATACAGTGATATCACTTTAGCTTTTTTACTTCAAAAACAGGGCAGTACAGATAGCTGTCAAATCGATAAAGCCATGATCACCACCGATATCAGTGCGGAGCCATTAACACTGGCCAGCAATGGTGAACTGATTTTGCCTTATTCAGAGCTGCTGAATAACCGCAAAGCGCTGATCGTGATTGAACAACCTGCTGCAGCTGTGCCTTGTGATTTAAATTTTCGCTTACGCAGTAAAATGCCGCTGGATGCGACTGTCAGTTGGGGCCAATTGGCAAAAATGCATCAGCAATTTCAATTGTTACTGCGTGATTTAGCTGGGCTTGGTAAATACTTTTTGCCGGAAATGACCGGCGTGACTGTGCATTTTGCCAAAGATGCCGTACTGCAACATGCACCAGCCGCACTGCAATCCAGAGTGCAGTGTCAGGGCAGTGCTTGTCAGATCCAATTGCTGCCTGCTTTGGCCCCAGAGGCTGCGGCGCCAAAGAGCGAACTACAGTTTGCCAGCGAGCCTACTTATGTGGTGCCGTTGTTAACACGTTGATGGTCAAGTCCAGACCATGGCGGTTGGTATTACTCACCCATCCGACCGAGTTTCACAAAGCCAGTAATACCGGTGTTTTATTGGCACCGGCACTGGCGGACTTTGCCGATCATCAGGTGCTGCGATTGCCCTGGTCCAGAGTGGCTCCCGATGCAGATTTGCAAGCGATGGCTGGTTATGCGCTGTTGTATCCGACAGCGCAGGCCCAGTTGCTGGACTGTGATGATCCGTCAGTGGCGCAGCTACCTGAGCACATTCACAGCGTGATCCTGCTGGATGCAACCTGGCAACTGGCGCAAAAGATGTTTAACCAAAGCCCTTATCTGCAACAGATGCCAGCGCTGATGTTAAAAAGCCGGCAGGACTCGGCTTATCTGCTCAGGCGCAATCAGCGTCAGGCTGGTTGGTGTACTGCAGAATGCGCTGCCATGTTGCTGCACAAAACCGGCGCTGTCGACGCCGCCATAGCGGTGCAGCAAGCTTTTGCCGTTTTTAACCAACGCTAACAGCTGCATCTGCCGCAACCCGCAGCTGTCTTGTTCAAGATGGGTATGTACGCCTGATTTTCTGATGACGCCGCCAATAGAGGCATTGGGTGAGTGCCAGGATGGTTAAAAATAACAATGCAGTGGCCGGCGCCTGTAAGTTAAAGTCAACACTGTTATGGATCAGCATATGCACAATGGCCATGGCCGCGCCGAATGCTAAACCACGATGCAACTTGTCGTCGCTGACACGCATCACCTGCAGGTTTTGCCATAAACACCACAACAACATCAAGCCAAGCATCGCAGTGACCGGCAAACCGACTTCAATGGCAAATTGCAGGTATTCATTGTGGGCGTGATCATAAAAGCCGGAATAAGGCGCTGGCTGCACAGCCGGAAATACCGTATAGAAAGTGCCACCGCCAGTGCCGGTGAGGCCATGTTGCTGCAATAAAGGTAAACTGTCGATGACCACGTTATCACGTGCTTCAGAAGCAAAAGAGGTTTCCTGATACCTTTGCTGTAATTTTTCCAGCCCGAACATGGAGCCAATAATCAGCATATCCAGTAATAATACACTGATAATCAACGGCTTTAATAAAGCTGGCGGTCTTTTGTAGAAAAACAGACTATAGCAAGCGATCAGGCCTAGCGCGGCAAAAAAAGCAGCATTGCCCATCCGCGAGCGGCTCAGGACCAGACCTATCACCATCACCACAATCGCCAGCCGCAACATCAATTTGCTGCTTAACAAACTGCTGACAGTATCACGTAGGATCAGTTTAAATTGCCACTGTGTTTTCTGGCTGGATAACTGTGATAACAACAAGCCGATCGCCAATGCCAGGCACATGGATAAATAATTGGCAAAATGGTTCTGATAACCAAAAGAGCCACGGGCCCGGCCGTTTTCATTCAAATTAAATAATGGTGATTGGCTCAGATCGGCTAAATTCAACACCGAGCCATAAAAAGCCTGCAGAAAGCCAGCCAAAACCACCATCAGCACCAGCATTTTCAGCCGCTGATTGTTATGTAAGTAGGTATGTAATAAATGTAACCACAGTAGGAAAAATACGCCTTTGATCAGCATGATTTCAGTTTGTTTGGCGTCAGCGGTGGTAATACCTGGCAGAAGGCCACTGAGTTGTAAGCCTAGATACAGCTGTAATAACGCCACAGGTAACATCACGGGCCAAGACCAGCCTTGCCAGAGGGCAGGACCATTGGCGCGGAAGCTGTGGGCCAGATGTAGCAGATAAGTCAGGCCAATCATTATCTCCAATAAAGACCAAGCCCAGGGCCTGTTACTGCCAAGCGGAATTGGCGACCAAATAAGGATCAGGCAAAGCAGGGCAAAAATAACAGCATCGAAACTAAGTTGGCGCATCTGAATAACCAGCAGGTTTATAAGGCGATAAAAGATGTTAAGTTACTGACATTACGTAAAAATGGCAACAAGTCATACGGAGGATTTATGCCGTATCGGCTCGGAGCTTGCCGCCAATAAAAAAAGCCCGGTGTTGACCGGGCTCAGATGGTGACCAGCAAAGCGCTGATTAAGCGCTGACACTGGCCCATAAATCATATTCATCGGCGGCTTCAACCACGGCATCAATCACATCACCTGGTTTTACCTCAAACAAACCATTCAAATAGACCGCGCCATCAATTTCCGGGGCATCGGCAAAACTGCGGCCAATGGCGCCTTCATCGTCCACTTCGTCGATCAGGACCTTAATAGTCCGGCCCACTTTAGCTTGCAAACGCGCAGCACTGATCCGCTGCTGAGTGGCCATAAATCTGTGATAGCGTTCTTCTTTCACTTCTTCCGGCACTGGATCCGGTAATTCATTGGCTTTAGCACCATCTACCGGGCTGTATTTAAAACAACCAACCCGATCCAACTGGGCTTCTTCGAGGAAATTCAGTAGTTCCTGAAACTCAGCTTCGGTTTCACCCGGGAAGCCGACGATAAAAGTCGAGCGGATGGTTAGTTCAGGGCAGATTTCACGCCACTTCTTAATCCGCTCCAGCGTACGCTCGGCCTGACCTGGTCTTTTCATCAGTTTCAAAATGCGCGGGCTGGCATGCTGGAATGGAATATCCAGATAAGGCAATAACTTGCCTGCCGCCATCAGTGGGATCACATCGTCAACATGTGGGTATGGATAAACATAATGCAGTCTGACCCAGATGCCCAGATCAGCCAAGGCTTCACACAATGCCTGCATGGAAGTCTTTACCGGTTGACCATTCCAGAAGCCGGTCCGATGTTTCACGTCCACGCCGTAAGCGCTGGTATCCTGCGAAATCACCAATAACTCTTTTACACCGGCTTTTTGTAAACGTGCCGCTTCATCTAATACTTCGCCGATAGGGCGACTGACTAAATCACCGCGCATCGACGGGATAATGCAGAAAGTACAACGATGGTTACAACCTTCGGAGATTTTTAAATAAGCATAATGTTTTGGCGTCAATTTTACGCCGGTATCAGGTACCAGTTGTAAAAACGGATCATATTTTGGCTTTGGCACAAACTGGTGCACTTGATCCAAGACGTTTTCATAAGCATGCGGCCCGGTGATGCCAAGCACATTTGGATGCACCTGGCGAATTTCATCTTCACGGGCACCCAAACAGCCGGTGACAATGACTTTACCGTTTTCGGCCAGTGCTTCACCAATGGTATCTAATGACTCTTGCACCGCACTGTCAATAAAACCACAAGTGTTGACGATCACCAGCTCGGCGTCATCATAAGAAGGCACGATGTTGTAACCTTCAACTTTCAGTTGCGTCAGAATGCGCTCTGAATCGACCAGATTTTTCGGACAGCCCAGACTAACAAAACCAACTTTAGGTTGCGACATCAGTAAAACACCTTGCAGAAAATGGGCGCATATTTTAAACCAAAGCGCCGCGGCTCACCAGTGCTTTATCAGCAGCGATTATATCCGTGTTGTGGTGCCTTTTTACGGACGGCTGCCGTGGCAATGCGCGATCCGGCGGGGAGGCGAGAGTCTGAGAACTGCGGATCATGGAACTGGTTGATTTTTAGCTTTAAAAAATGGTTTTGTACAAATCACCCGCAGTTGTAAGTGCGAAGTAAATTTAGTCTTTAAAGTTGGCACCCTTCATGCTAAGACATTGTAAGCCGTTGCGCGGCTTTACCCGAATATTATAAAAATCCAGTAAAGTAATGAGGAACATATGTTAAAAAAATTAATCGCAAGCGCCTTTGTAGTTGCCCTGTCTGGTGCCAGTATCATGCAGCCTGCCCATGCCGGTGCCATTCTGGTCAAAGATTTTTATGCCAATCTTGATAATGGCTCTCAACAACTGATTGGTTCAGTTAAAGTCGATATTGATGATGGTCAGCAGTGGATTGACAATATTTATCAAGCGTTTACCTGGTCAAGCTTCACGCTGTTTGGCAAAGAAGTTGATATCGCTTATGACTTTATCGCTGAATTTAATATCGACGATTTGCAAGCTGGCTTCACTTTTTTACAATTTGATGTGCAGGATTTACTGAACGATGTGACCTTTAAAGGTTTCTTCAGTGACACCGATGGAATCGCCGCCGCTGATCTGTACAACACCACGACTAATGATGAACTTTTTGCCAATGGTGTCAGTGTAACTGACACTCGTGTTGTGTCAGCTCCAGCCACTGCAGCGCTGTTTTTCATGGGTTTTGCTGGCTTAATGCTGCGTCGCAAAGCAAAACAATAATTATCAATCTGTGTTAGATGTCTATTTTTTTTACAGTTGGATTGAAATAAACAACGGGAAAACTGTTAACAATCCAGCTGCCAAGGTGGCATCTACATAACAGTCGTAATTATTTGTAACTAAAGAAAGCGATGTTGTCTGTCAGAAATTTTTACAACGCCAAATTAAATGCAACTGCGGTCAGTATAAAACCAGAACATGACAGCAGGATGAACGTTGTTTCTGTTACAGGCTCCACAGCAAAAAATAACAAATTGGAGAGATTTGATGAAATTCCAGGCTAAACCAAAATTTACTCTGCTGGCACTTGCTGTTGCTGCCAGCTTTACTGCCGGACAAGTATCGGCAAATGGTTATGAAGTAAAATTAAATGCGAACAAATTCAGCGTCGCTGGGGCTGATCAACAAGTCAAAAACTATATCGTACAAGTGGCTGGTAAGACCGGTATCGAAAAAGCTGCTGATTTAGGCGAATTAAAATCAGCGAGCCAATTAGTCGGCGCGGCGTTAAATCAATACAACAGTGAAAGCGCTAAGGTCAAAGCGCACAACAACGGTCTGTCACAATTGCACAAACAGCTGGCGGCTCAATACGGCAGTGCTGGTTTACTTTATTCCTACACCCACACCTTTAACGGTTTCTCAGCGCAGCTGACAGGTGAACAAGCGGAAAACTTACGTCGCAATCCGCAAGTTATCGGTGTTTGGGAAGATAAACCAGAGCAAGTGCAAACGTCCAGAACGCCTGCTTTACTGGGTTTAACCGGACCAGGCGGACAGCACACCAATAACATCAAAGGTGATGGCATTGTAGTCGGTATCGTCGATACGGGGATTTGGCCGGAAAATCCAAGTTTTGCTGATGACGGTACTTACACCATGCCACAAAACTGGAAAGGGATTTGTGACGCGGGTGAAGAAAGTCCAGCCGTTAGCTGTAATAACAAACTGATTGGTGCCCGTTACTTCAAAGAGTCCTTTGAATCTGCGTATGAGATCCAACCTGGTGAATTTATTTCGCCACGCGATGCCGATAGCCATGGTTCACACGTTGCAGCTACAGCTGCCGGTAACACCGGTGTTGCTGCTGAAATCGGCGGTGCTGCGCAAGGCACAGTATCAGGGATAGCGCCACGTGCGCACATCGCTATGTATAAGGCTTGTTGGAACAGTGATTATGTAGCGCCGGATGGCACTGCAGAGCGCGGCTGTTTCTATGGCGATACCATGGCAGCTATCGATGCAGCAGTGGCTGATGGTGTTGATGTAATTAACTATTCCATCGGTGGCAGCCTGACCGATTTAACCACCATTTCTGCCGCTTCGATGTTACGCGCCACCCAAGCTGGTGTTGTCATGGCCGTGGCTGCGGGTAATGATGGTGCCAGCAATAAAATTGAAACTGTCGGCACGCCTGCACCTTGGGTGATCAGTGTGGCAGCTTCAGGTTTCACCGTAAATGCAATTGAAGTAACTTCACCATCTGTGAATGGCAAAATCAGTGCCATTGAAGGTAGTGCAGCCCGCGCGCTGGCGCTGACCGGTGCGGTCACTGGCGATATCGCTATTGCCAATCCACTAAATGCTTGTACTCCACTGAGCAATGCTGCTGCGTTGCAGGGTAAAGTCGTGCTGTTACAACGGGGTACTTGTGACTTCGTCACCAAAGTTGCCAATGCGCAGGCTGCAGGCGCCAAAGCTGTGGTGGTCTTTAACAACGCAGCGGGTAATCCAATTGCCATGGGTGGGACCAATCCGGCGAACGTGATCCCTGGCGTGATGGTCAGTCTGGCAGATGGTCAGCGTATTGGGAATGCCGCTGCTGCAGGTGAAACTGTGTCAGTTACGCTTGATCCAGCTTTTGTCAGTAATGCAATGGCTGACTTCTCGTCAAAAGGCCCGAACAAAGCAGTAAACGATATTATCAAACCTGATATTACAGCTCCTGGTGTGAATGTACTGGCAGCAGGTACGCCAGAAACCTTCACCAAGCCAAAAGGTAGCAATTTCACTTATATGTCTGGTACCTCTATGGCCAGCCCGCATATTGCCGGTATGGCTGCATTGTTGAAACAACAGCACCCGGATTGGACCCCAGCGATGATTAAATCTGCGCTGATGACAACTGCCGGTCAGAATGTGACTAAAGCCAGTTCAGCAGTGCCAGCAGGCATCTTCGACTTCGGTTCAGGCCATGCGCAACCAGTGTTGGCTGCCACACCAGGTCTGGTGTATGACACAACCGCTAACGATTACTTCGCGTTCCTGTGCGGTATCGGTAAAACTGCCTTCGTTGAAGATCAATCTGGCTTTAGCTGTGCCGCCTTCACGGAGGCTGGTTATGCCACAGAATCTGCGCAATTAAATCAACCGGCTATCGGTGTTGGTGCCTTAGTGGGTAGCCGGACCGTGGTACGTGAAGTGACCAACGTTTCAGGTGTTGCTTCAGTGTACACGCCGAGTTTTGAAGCGCCTGCTGGTGTTGAAGTTACCTTTAAAACACTGAACAGTGATGGTTTATTGGTTGCTGCCAACAGCCTGGAAGTACCAGCTGAAGGTAAAGCTGTGTACGCGGTCACACTGACAAGTAAAGCGAATGCTACTTTTGGTGCCTGGAGCTTTGGTAGCATGACGCTCAGTGACGGCGTGCATAAAGTTCGCAGTCCAATCGCAGTAAAACCATTGGAGCCGCAACTGATTGATGTGCCAGCATCGATGACAGTAGAAGTACCAGCGAAATCAGGTCGGGTGACTTTCCTGGCTAATATGAGCTACAGCGGTGCCACCAGTGCCAAGCTGGTAGGTTTACAGCAGGCCTTTGGTTCACGCGGTACTGTAGCGCAAGACGCCGATGGTGCTTTCACTTTTAATGAGCCAGGTTTAGGCCTGCATTTCTTCACAGTACCTGCCGGCACTAAAGTGGCACGTTTCAGTCTGCGCAATGGCCTGACCAATGTGGCTGATGCCAACCTGGATATGCATCTGTACAAATGTGCGGCCTGGAGCTGTTCATTTATCAATGCTTCTACTGGTGATAAAGCCAATGAAGATCTGACACTGATCAACCCAGAACCTGCCAATGATGATGTCAATGGTGATGTCTACCTGGTTTGGGTGCATGGTAAAGACTTAAAAGGCGCAGCCAGTACCAATTACACCATGGCTTATTGGGTAGTGGATAAAGCCAATACGGCAACTAGTGCTATCAATACCAGTACCCGCGCTAACGAAGGCCGGCCAAATATCGTCACTGTGACCACACGTGGTCTGGTGGCCGGTGGCCTGCCGTATATGGGTGTTGCCAGCTTCTTTGACGCTAAAGGCAAAGAGCAAGACAGCACAGTGCTGGAAGTGTACGCAAAATAATCTCGATCTGTGACTGAAAAAACCGTGGCTTGCCACGGTTTTTTTTATGGGTTGTTTTGTTGAAATCAACTCAAATCATAATCAAGTTACTGATTTATAATGATTAATCGTGGTGGGTTCAATCTTGCATTTTAAGTAAATGTAAGGCTGGCTCCAAAAAGCCTGGGCTAGGGCTTGGACTAACTATGAAGTGCAACCAGCTGCCGAACATCTGGTCTCCAACACTTGGTGTCCAACACTTGGTGTCCAACGTCCTTTTGCACATGGGTCCATCACGCTGGTCGGACTGCCCCGGCTTTGCCGGGGCGACTCCAATCAAGGGTTAAGCGCTTATAAATCTGAAAGTTGCACTGAAATATTGCTAGGGTGTATGACCACCATGCGCGCCGCGACAGTCCGACCGCTAGATGCCGGGCTGTTACTTCCGACGTGCCGACAGTAAAAATGCCAGTGCCAGCAGTAACAGAATACCCTGTGCCACAGCACCTTGTAGCGTTGGGTAGAATCCCAGCCAACTAAAAGCAGGAACTGGCAACGCAATAGCGGTCAGTTGACCAGCTTCCTGTAAAGCCGCGATGCCTTTACCTGTCATCACAATTGCCAACAGCAGCATCAGCAGGGCGGTGCCACCGAAGAAGGTTTTTAGTGGTAATTTGACGGCATATTTTAAAATGCCAACCGCGACCAAAGCCAATAACAGGAAACCACTGATAATTCCGCCGATAAAGGCTGTTTGATGCAGTGCACCACCTTGTAACCATAATGATTGATAAAACAGAATAGTTTCAAAGACTTCGCGATAAACTGCCAGGAAAACCACCAGTGCCAGTGCCCATTGAGTAGAACCTTGCACTGCCGTTTGCACTTTACTTTGGATAAAACGTTGCCATTCGCCAGCGCTGGTTTTGCTATGCATCCAAAAACCCATATAAAACAGCATGGCTGCCGCAATCAAGGCGGTATATCCTTCGGTCAGTTCCCGGGTTGCCCCTGAAATATTAATCAGATAACTGGCGGCAACCCAGGTCACTGCGCCTAATGCCAGCGCGGCGATCCAGCCGGTATGGACGGTTTTTTTCAGTTCAGTGCGGCCAGTTTTCACAGCAACCGCATAAATAGCGGCCACCACTAACAAGGCTTCCAGACCTTCACGCAATAAAATCAATAAAGATAACAACCAGATACTCTGCGCCGACAACTGAGTGTTGGCTAACATCTGTTCCGCTTGCTGTAACGCAGACACGACCTGATCGATAGCTGCTGCGGTCGCTGGTGCTGTAGGCTCATTTTTTACTGCGGTCCGGATCTGCATCATAGCTTGTTCAAGTTCATTACGCTGCTGGCGGTTAACAGCATCTAACTGCGATTCAACTAACTCAAAGCCATCCAGATAAGCCGCCACCGTCAGGTCATAACTGGCCATTGCATTAGTTGACAGTAATTGCTTAGCCAGTTGCAGATTATTGACTGCGACTGCCCAGGGGGATATTGCGCTGGCCTGATAAAACAACGCCGGTTGTTGGCGGAACAATGCCATCAAAGCCGTTCCACCTTGCTGATATTGCAATGTTAAATCGGCTGGCGTCGCGGTTAATAATTGCTTGATTTGGCTTGGGTGAACCAATGCTTGTGGTGCTTCCGCGGTCGACAGCGTTGTGCTGGCAAGATGACCGACATAAAAAGCCAAATCCCAGCGGCTTTGCTCATCTAATTGGCTAAAAGCAACCATGCCGGTATCGGCGACACCCAAGGTGATGGTATTAAATAATCCAAATAAACTGCGGCTGCTGTAACGCTCAACTTCGTGGAAGTTGGTTGGCCCAGGATCCATTTGGGCGCCAGCAATACCATCACCATGGCCGGTTTGACCATGGCAAGCGACACAATTGTCATTAAACAACTGCTGGCCTCGCACCAAGTCAGGGACTTGTTTTGGCAGTGGCAATTGTGGCATCCCGGCCAGCACTGTTTTACGCATGGTTGCTGTTAAAGTTGCAACCTCGGTTACATCGGCTTTATTGGCAATCAATTGCTGTAATTCTGTCGCCAGCGGCTGCAACGCTGTCATCTGGTGTTGCTGAGCTTCGGCCAGGATCAGGTTGGAAAATTCTTGCATTTCACCATATTCACCTGCGCTGATAATGGTCCCTTTATCCACTGCAGCGGCATAATCTGCGCCTATGTATTCGATCAGTTGGATCAGTTTATCGGACGCCATTGCCAGAGAACTCCAGCAACAGAAGCATACCAGCAAGAAATACTTTGCCATGAATCACACCTTGGTTAGCTTATTAATAAAAACAATTCGCATTATTGCATTAATGCCTGCAAATAAAGAGTGCTATTGCAAAAAAATTGCCGCAATTGGACTACAGTTCAGCTTGGATCTGCCCCAACGACCTAATATGCGATAGAGAAAATTGAGCCGCTCGCTTGACTTCCGGTGTTTTCAAACGTACATTTCAAACACCCGTTTAAATTTGTCGACTGATATGACCAGTAAGCAAAATACCCAACAAAAAATTCTTGATGCAGCGGAACGTTTATTTGCCGAAACCGGTTTTGCCGCCACCTCATTGCGACAAATCACCAGTATGGCGGAAGTGAATCTGGCGTCGGTGAACTATCATTTTGGTTCAAAAAAAGAATTGATCCAGGCGGTATTGCAGCGTTATCTGGCGATTTTAATGCCAAGACTGGATCAGGAATTTACCTTATTGCTGGCATCACAACAGCCGAACGATTTATCCAGAGTGCTGTCGGTGTTTATTGCACCCTTGCTGGAACTGAATAAAGTTCAGCAACGCGGCACCACCTTGTTCCTGCAATTGTTGGGGCGAGGGTATACCGATGTGCAAGGGCACTTGCGCTGGTTTTTTAACCATCATTATGGTCGGACCTTGGATAAATTTGTGCTGTTGGTGCAGCAAAGTTGTCCAGATTTACCGGCCAGTGAAATTTTCTGGCGCCTGCATTTTTCATTGGGGACTATAGTATTCACTATGGCTTCCAATGAAGCGTTAAAAGATATTGCAGCAGCCGACTTTAACGAAGTGGTGGAAATTGATGGGGTGATTAAACGTTTAATCCCTTATCTGGCGGCCGGGATTGCCGCACCTTTGCAGTCTGACTAAAACCTTCCGATTAAGGATAAGCCCGATGTTTATGTTATTTGTATTAATTCTCGCGCTGGTAGTGTTGTTGGGGGTGACGGATATCCGTCGCAACCTGATCACTAAACCTATTTTTGCCATTTTTAAGAAAATTCTGCCGCCGCTGTCTGATACTGAGCGTGAAGCGATGGAAGCGGGTGACGTCTGGTGGGATGGCGAGCTGTTTAAAGGCAAGCCGGACTGGAAAAAATTGCATGCTATTCCGAAGCCACAGTTGTCGGCAGATGAACAAGCTTTTATGCAGAATGAAGTTGAAACCCTGCTGAAAATGCTGGACGACTATAAGATAGTTAACGAACAGCGTGATTTACCACCAGAGGTCTGGAACTACATCAAAGCCAATGGCTTCTTTGCCATGATCATTCCCAAAGCCTATGGTGGCCGTGAATTTTCTGCCATTGCCAACTCAACCATTGTCTCGCGCATCGCGACCCGCAGTTTAACGGCGGCCGTGACAGTGATGGTGCCAAACTCTTTAGGCCCGGGCGAATTGTTGATGCATTACGGCACCCAACAACAAAAAGACCGCTGGTTACCAGGCTTGGCTGCCGGTACCGAAGTGCCGTGTTTTGCGCTGACTGGGCCAGAAGCCGGTTCTGACGCTGGCGGTATTCCAGATACAGGTGTCGTCTGTCAGGGGCAATTTGAAGGCGAAACTGTGGTCGGCATCCGGCTGAACTGGGACAAGCGTTATATTACGCTGGCACCAGTGGCGACTGTACTGGGCTTAGCCTTTAAGTTATCCGATCCTGACAAACTGTTGGGTGAGAAGGAAGAATTGGGCATTACCTGTGCTCTGATCCCAACCTCACATCCAGGTGTTGAAATTGGTGATCGGCATTTCCCAATGAACATGGCCTTTATGAACGGCACCACTTACGGCAAAGACGTCTTCATTCCGCTGGATTGGATTATCGGTGGTCCGTCGTACGCCGGTCGTGGCTGGCGGATGCTGGTGGAATGTTTATCGGCCGGCCGTGGTATTTCACTGCCAGCGCTTGGTACTGCCACAGGTCACTTAGCCACCCGCATGACTGGTGCTTATGCTTATGTGCGGCAACAATTTGGTATGTCGATTGGCAAGTTTGAAGGGGTACAAGAATCATTAGGTCGCATTGGTGGTTTAACCTATAGCTTAGAAGCGATGCGGGTGATGACAGCAGGGGCTATTGACCTGAAATTAAGCCCTTCGGTGGTGACGGCAATTGCCAAGTACCATATGACCGAAATGTCGCGTACTTTACTCAATGATTCATTTGATGTGCACGCCGGTCGCGCCATTCAATGTGGTCCGAAAAACTATCTGGCGCATGGTTACATGGGCGTACCAATTTCTATCACGGTGGAAGGCGCCAATATCCTGACCCGTAACCTGATGATTTTCGGTCAGGGGGCCACTCGTTGCCATCCGTATGTGTTAAAAGAGTTGGAAGCTGCGGCCAATCCGGATGCGGAAGCGGGTTTAAAACAATTTGATAGTCTGTTACTGAAGCATGTCGGTTTTGCGCTGGGGAATACCTTCGGCGCTTTATTCCAAGGTCTGACGGCAGGTGCCTTTAACAGCTCTCCGGTCGGTGGCGATACTGCCAAGTATTACAAGCAATTGAGCCGGATGAGTAAAGCCTTAGCCTTAAGTGCGGATTTCTCTATGTTGATGCTGGGCGGCGATCTGAAACGTAAAGAAATGCTGTCGGCGCGGTTAGGCGATGTGTTAAGTCATCTGTATATCGCATCCACAGTGCTGAAATTTTATGAAGACAATGGCCGGCAAGTGGCAGATTTACCCTTCGTTCATTACAGCATTCAGCGTAATCTGTATGAAATTGGCCGTGCTTTTGCTGGTTTCTTCAGTAACTTCCCCAATGCAGTGGTTGGCCGGTTATTAAAAACACTGGTGTTTCCATTTGGGATTGGTTACCAGATGCCGGATGACGAGGTGTCGATGCAAATTTCTGATGCATTACTTAAACCAAGTGTGATTCGTGACCGCCTGACCCACCTATGTTACCTCGGCGCTGGTAAAGAAGATCCAACCGGTTCGATGGAGCAAGCGTTTTTGGCGGTTCATCAGGCCCAGCCGTTGATGAAGAAAATTTATGCCGCGCAAAAAGAGGGTAAAATTGCCCGTAAGCTACCGCTGCAGCAAAGCATTGCCAAGGCGTTAGAGCTTAATGTGCTAACAGCGGCCGAAGCGGCGCAGCTGGACGAGATGAATGCATTGCGTTTTGCTGCGATCAGCGTCGATAGTTTTAAACCTGGTGAGCTGGAAGGCTTAGCTATCAAAGGTTAAGTTTTCTGTTGTTGTCACAAAGCCAGCATCTGCTGGCTTTGTGCTTTTTCACCAAATAACCCTGCTATTAGCAAGGTTATATCCGATATTTCCTTGTTTCTGCCGCAAAAATCACAATTCCATTTTAGTCTGGTGCATTTTCCGTCGCTTTGTTCAACCACTCGTTCTCGGATGACTAGCACCCGAGGCTGCATCCGCCACTAAAAGGAAGTCACATGTTGAAACATTTATCTATCCGGGCCGGAATCATCTGGTTGTTGCTGTCATTTGGCACCGCACTGATTGGGATCAGTGGTTATGCCTGGTTTAATGCTCAGCAAAGTGAAACAGGGATTACTGAGTTATATCAGCTTTCTGCATTACAAGTGAACCCGCTGACAGATGCGTATAGCACCCTGATGCGAAGCCGGATTGCGCTGGCCGCAGGCTTTGTCGAATTACAGGCGGGTCAAAAGGATAAAGCGGAAATTAGTGCTGGTCGTTCAGAAAAGTTTTTAACTGAAGCTAAATCTAAATTTGACAGCTTTCTGTCTGTCGCTGTGAACGGTCAGCAAGCTGGATTGGCAACGCAGTTGCAACAATCTTTTGCCACTTATATCAAGGCGATTCAGGACTCAGCACAAGCACTGAGTGAAGGTTCGGTCGAACATTATATTGCCGCTAATTTAAGAGCGCGCGATGCCAATGCCATTTGTCAGGAGCAAGTGCATCAATTTATGCAATTCGCTGAGCAGGCCAATAATCAGTCGATGCAAGAGTCTGCTAGCAGAACTAATCTGACCACTGCGCTGGTTGTGCTGTTTATTTTTTTTACACTGTTGATGTTAGCACTGAGTTGGTGGTTTATGCAGCAACGCCTGATCCAGCCGTTACAACTAGCCGGTCAACATTTTAACTGGATGGCAGCTGGCGATTTAAGCCGGGTGATTGCTATCGAACATCAAAATGAAATTGGCCGCCTGCTCGAAGGGTTGCAGCATTTACAACAAAGTCAACGTGATACCATCAGCCAGATCAATCAGACTGCAGGTCAACTGGCTGCCGCTGCAGAAGAACTCAGTGTGGTGACTGAGCAAAGCTCTGGCAATTTAACCATGCAGAATGCTGAATTGCAGCAAGCAGCAACGGCAGTCAATGAAATGACGGTGGCGGTGGAAGATGTGGCGCAAAATGCGGTATCCACGTCAGAGGCTTCACAAGCATCAAATCAACTGGCACAACAAAGCCGGCAGGAAATGCAGCTTACTATTGCTGAAACCAGGCTGATGTCAGATGAAATGTTGCAGTCTACTGAGCTGGTGTCGCAACTATCGGCGCAGGCCAAAGATATTGGTCAGGTGCTGGATGTGATCAGAGCTGTGGCAGAGCAAACCAATTTGTTGGCGCTAAATGCCGCGATTGAAGCAGCTCGGGCTGGTGCGGCGGGTCGTGGTTTTGCCGTAGTGGCAGATGAAGTAAGGGCACTGGCGCATCGGACTCAGAATTCGACCCGTCAGATTGAGCAATTAATTCAGCAGATTCAGCAAGGTACGCAACAAGCGGTGCAGGCGATGGCACAAAGTTCACAACGCGCCGATGTCACGCTGACGCTGGCCAATAAAGCCGGGCAGGCGCTGGAGCAAATTTTCACCTCGATTAGCCATATTAACGATCGCAATTTATTGATCGCTACAGCGTCAGAGCAACAAGCTCAGGTTGCGCGGGAAGTGGACCGCAGTTTAGTCACTATTCGGGATTTATCCGTACAAACCGCCACCGGCGCCCATCAAACCAATGTCGCCAGTCAGGAGCTGACATCCATGGCCGCCATTTTAATGGGATTGGTGCAGAAGTTCCGGTTGTAACCCGGCACGGCGAAAAACCGACAGCCGGTTTTGCCCCTTCAGGAAGGCATTTTTTCCTGCAACAGGTTTTTTTGTGCAAGCGCTTCCGGTAAAGTAAAGCGATTAATTAGCAACAACCCCGGCAGCTGATGTCGGGGTTGCATCTTTATTACAAGAGAACCAATTGATGATCGGCTCCGTTATGCTGGATCTTGCAGGTCCGGAAATTACTGCAGAAGAAAAAGAAATCCTGGCGCATCCTGCTGTCGGTGGCGTGATTTATTTCAGCCGCAATTATCATGACAAAGCCCAATTACAGGAGTTAGTCCGGCAAAGCCGGGCGGCCAGCAAACAAGCTTTATTGCTGGCGGTGGACCATGAAGGTGGCCGGGTGCAGCGCTTTAAACACCAGTTCAGTTTAATTCCGGCGATGGGGCAAATTTGGCCTGGTGCTGGCGGTGAGCTGGAATTAGCACAGCAGTATGCCACTGAAATGGCCTGGCTGATGGCGGTCGAAGTACTGGCACAGGATATTGATATTTCTTTTGCGCCAGTGGCTGATATTTGGGGCGCCTGTGATGTCATCCGCAATCGGGCTTTTCATACCGATGCTGACAAAGTGGTGGCCATGGTGCAGGCCTTTGCCAAGGGCATGCGCGAAGCAGGTATGATCACGACCGGCAAACATTTCCCGGGTCACGGCAGTGTGAAAGAAGATTCGCATTTAGTGCTGCCGGTGGATAATCGCAGTAAAAGCGCCATCGAACAGCTGGATCTGGCGGTGTTCCGGCAGTTACAGCAACTCGGTGCGCTGGATGCATTAATGCCAGCCCATGTGGTCTATCCGGCATTTTGTAACAAAGCCGCTGGCTTTTCACCGTACTGGTTACAAACCGTGCTGCGCACCGAAATGCAGTTTGATGGCGTGATTTTCTCTGATGACCTTGGAATGAAAGGTGCGCATCAAGCCGGTAATTACCAGCAACGTGCTGAAGCGGCTTTTAGCGCCGGTTGTGATATGGTACTGGTCTGTAATGACAGCGCTGGTGCTATCGAAGTGCTGGATACCTTGCCACAACAGTATTGGCAGCATAGTAGCCGCCGGCTGGAAAAACTGAAACATCGCAGCTCACTGACCGATGCCATGCTGTCACAAAGCCCGCGTTATCAGGCTGCGGTGGAACTTGCGGCCCGGTTAAAAGCGGTCGAACTGACTGGCGGTGTTAGTCAGGCCGGTATTGTCGAGCGGTCGTAACAGATACAACGGACGTCATGGCGACATGGCGTTCATCATGGCCTGCTGTTCAGCGTCAGGCCTGCTAACCTGCTTTTTGAGAGTTAAGTGATGCAAACACCAGTTCCGACCACCATCCACACCGCCATCGCTGGTTTGCAATTACGACTGGCGACTGTGGCCGATGTGCCACAAATTTTGCAATTTATTCAGGCCTTAGCCGACTATGAAAAACTGGCCGATCAAGTGGTGGCCACTGAGCAAAAACTGCAGCAAACTTTGTTTGGCGATAAAGCCTTTGCAGAGGTGGTGTTAGCAGAATTCCAGGGCCAACCGGCCGGTTTTGCGCTGTTTTTCCATAACTATTCTACTTTTCTGGCTAAACCCGGTCTCTATCTGGAAGATTTATTTGTTGATCCTTCCCTGCGCGGCAAAGGTATTGGCAAAGCGCTGATCACTTATCTTGCGACACTGGCAGTCGCCCGGGATTGTGGCCGGCTGGAATGGTCGGTGCTGGACTGGAATCAACCGGCGATTGATTTTTATCAGTCGCTGGGTGCTGTGATGTTGCACGACTGGCGCATTAATCGTGTCACCGGTGACACGCTGCAACGGATGGCGGCGCAGTTTCCAATATCGGGTTAGTGCTGGCACTGCAAGTATGCACTTTGCAGTGCTGAACATAAGTCACAATGCTGCAGTATGTCGCTGTACAAACTTTCTGCTGTCGATGATCCAATGCAATTCTCGCAGACAAGCGACCTTGTAGTATTCTTTTGGTATTTGGCGGTCAAGTTGGCAAACTCGCTGGTTCGAATGTTTCAAGCTTGAGTTTTCTTCGAATAACCGTAGGACAAAAAAATCCCAGGGCCAGCCCTGGGATTTTAGTTTCAGTAATTCAACTATGCGGTTTAGAACTTCACGTTGACACCCGCAGTAACACGGCGGCCGATAACGTCATAATATTCACCTGGAACATCGCTGAAAATCAGCGGGTTACGTGGTGGAGTTCTGTCAGCTATGTTTTGCATGCCTAACCGTAATTCAACATTATCGACCACCTGATAATTGGCGGTTAAATCGAATGTTGTGTATGACGGTAGTTCATTGTTGTTATGATTTTCGATGGTCCAGCTAGTTTTGTTAACAACAGCTGAATGACGGTAGTTTGTGGTGAATGACAGACGCAAATCATCTCTTTGATAAGTTGCGTTAAAGCGGGCTCTCCAGCGTGGAAAATCTTCTTCACCAGCTGTCAGCAAGTTATCAATAGCATTACCGGTCGCATTACGTTCACGATTTTCGATATAGGTCGCTGTCATTTTAAAACCAAAGCGGCCGATATCAGTATCCAGGTTATACACGGACTCTAAATCGACACCGCTTAATTTTTCAATTGCAGCATTCAAGCTGGTTTCTGTGTAAGTCGTGACTTCAAATGTTGTTTTGTCACGGCTAAATTGGCCACAGAACGGGTTATCCTTGCTGTCAGCACGGTAACAGTAGTTCATCATATTGGCATAAGTGTAAGCACTGATGGCGTTATCAATATCAAAACTCCAGTAGTCCAATACGAAGTCAAAGTTTTCAATAAAGGTTGGTGTATAAACTAAACCGACCGTTAAGTCATTGGAAACTTCGTTTTTCAGGCTAGGGTTACCGCCTACCAAACCTTCTAATGAACCACTTTCGCGCCATTTAGCACTTGGCACCCAACCCACTGGAATATTATCCTCAGCACAGTTTTTGATGACGTTTGCTTTGTATTTGGCATCAGTTCTGGCAATTTCATCGGCGGCACAAGCTTCGGTGCGGCCAGCATATTGTGTACCGGTAGAAGAGTATAACTCACCAATATTGGGTGCCCGGACTGAACGGGCTTTTGACAAACGGAAACGCCATTCATCATTTAACTGATAAGTTAAGCCCGCTTTGTAAGCATAATCAGTTCCAGTTGAACTGTAATCCATAAAGCGATAAGCAAATTCAGCGTTTAATTCTTCTGCATATGCATGATCAGCCAGTAACGGTACTAAAAACTCAGCCGCATATTCTTTAACTGTTAGTTCACCTTCATATGGTTTGCCAGAGTTACCAAAAATAATGCCTTTGGCAATACCGGTACCTGGTGCTTCATAAGCAGATTCTTTACGCCATTCAGTCGAAAATGCAGAGCTGATAAAGCCTGCAGGCAGTTCAAACACATCACCAGATACAGACATCCCGACCGTAGACTGCGAGCCACCTTGTTTCGCTGTTGCTGTGGTGCCTATATAGTCCAATGCAGCTTGTGAATGAACTGGTTTGCCTAAGAAATTAATTGGCGAACAACCAGCTTTTGCACCGGTCACTTCACCGTCATCATTTCTTTCAGCACAAACAATATTGCCTTTAAAGTTCACTGCGTCGATAGCATTGACTAGGTTATCAAAAATAATTTCGCCTAACCAAGAGGTATCTTGCGTTAATTTACCCTGTTGTGCGTAAGTAGAATACGACCAGTTATCGTTAATTTGGCCGTCCAAACCTAAAGAAGCACGTGCAGTGGTACGATCTTGCTTATACTTACGTGGACCAAAGTCATCACTTAAGCGTCTGAAGTTTAAGCTAGTGGCATTGTTGTCATCCATTAACTTCGCTAAATCTGGCTTGATAAAAGCGTTATCACGTTGAATAGTCAAGTCACCAGGTCTGAAAAATACCGGAGTACTCTGGCCATATGCTGAGCTTTCAGCATAAACGATATCAAAGCTTAATTCATGGCCTTCTGCTATTTCCTGATGACCAGCCATATTGACGGTGTGGCGAGTCAGTGGAGTACGGAAAAACTCATCCTGACCTTCTGCAATACCATCACCAAATTCACCACCATAGTTCCAGTTTTTCGCTGCGCCAGGCAGACCACCTGTTGGTAATAAACCTGAGCCATTTTTAAATGGACGTAAATTCAGGTTTTCATCAAAAGTCCATTGCTTACCACCTAAGGTAAATTCGCTGGCATCGTCGTAGAGGCCATAATGGACTCTGCCTTCATATGGAAGGTTTGCCGGAATGCCGTCACTGCCAGTTTTATCATTTGGATTGGCTTGCAGGCTGATTGGATTGTCATACCACCAAGATTTATCCTGCCGCGCCATTTGCTTCTGATCGGCGTAATCATAACCAACAATAAAGCCGCCTTTATCAAACTCTTTACCAAAAGTGAATGACGCAAATTGTTGTTCACCACCACCTTCTAACGGTTTGGTTGTTGACGCATCGAACTCAACACCATCAAAACTTTTGCGAGTGATAATATTTACCACACCGGCTACAGCATCAGCCCCATATACAGCCGAAGCACCGCCGGTAGAAATTTCAATACGTTCCACCATTGAAGTGGCGATGTTGTTTAAATCAACGGTATTATCGCCGGCTGAACCACCAATGAAGCGACGGCCATTGATCAATACCAAAGTACGACTTGAGCCCAGGCCACGTAAGTCGGTGGTATTTAAGCCGTTGGCGTAAATATAATTATTGGAGTTTTCTGGGTTCAGGCCTGCTACAGTAGAAGGCATTTCAGCGAGAAAATCGTTGACGTTGCTGACACCTGCATCAGCTAATTCAATTGCACCGATGACCACGACTGGTGAAGGTGCAACTGCTGCAATACGTTTGATTTTTGAACCTGTAACCGCAATACGTTCAACATTTTTCGTATCGGTTTCTGCTTGGGCTGCAGTTTGCACCGCTGCAACAGCGTTAAATGTTGCTAATGGACTTATCAGTAAAGCGCTAAGTACAGACAGTGCAATTGTAGTTTTTTTATACATTGTTATATATCCCCTAAATTGTAAATAATTGCCTCGTTCTTTTAACATGTTGAGGGGGGATTGTAAAACCAGTTGCGACAAAATGAATTTGTAAAAGTTTCAATTTTTAGCAGAACTTAAGTGGTTATTAGTTTTAATGCTGCGAATTTGGTTAAAAGGTAATCTTGCAGAGTGTTTTTTGTAATTTATTTTTTACATTATGTGTTTTTTTGCGAACAGTTGATTGTTTTGCGGGGCGTTGCGGGTGCGAAAAAAATTTTTAAATTCTGGGAATTGTTAAGATGTGGTTGAATTCAAAGCAGATAACTGAACAGAAAATAGCTGGTTATCGTCAGACTATAGCGGATCATTGTCCACGAATGGTGGTGATAGATGGTTTGTTTGCCATAGACAAATTGCAACAAGTTTGTCAGGTGTTGCAACAGGAGCGAGGTTGGTCCTCGCAAAAGCATACTTATTCAGCATTGTATGTCAGTGAAACTAAGTGGCAAATCACGCCACCCAGTGAAAGATTTGTGCAACGGGATCTCTGGCAGCGACAGGCGGCTGATGCAAGCTGCACTGTAGCATTGGATTTTTTGACCTTTTTACGCAGTCGCGAATTTATGGCGCTATTAAGCACAATGTTTAGCGTGACTATTACCGACCTCAACCTGGCCAATCCAGCGCTTAATACCAACTATTTCCGGCTTGGCGCGCGCGATTTTATCAATCAGCATGCCGATGATTCACCGGGCAGGGAAATATGCATGTTATTGTATTTAAATGAAGATTGGCAGCCAGGGCAGGGCGGTGAGCTGGTATTTGCCGCAAAAGCCGGTCAGCCGCTGCAGATAGCACCGCTGTTTAACCGTTGCGTGTTATTTGACCCTTGCTCCGCTGGCTCCGAGCATTGGGTCAATCCGCTGCAAAATGCTGCCCCCGACCTCTGGCGCTATAACGTTACCAGTTGGTATTGGACGGAATAACTGACGTCCCTGTCTCAGCCTTTGGGACAGCCTTAGCTATGCGCGGTTCGTCTGCAGCAACAAACCCAGTCACTTAGTCAGCCGCCGCTAAACAACAGGCGGCGAAAGCACGCCGGTTCGCTGCCGGTACCCTGCCAAACTCAAATCGGCAGCAACAGGCTACACAGCAACTGCTGTCACAACCGGTCAGTCTGCAACCCAGCAGTGCGCTGCAACCTGCACAACCCCAACTGGCCAGCCGTGCCAGTCTGAGTAATGTCACCAGCTCGAGACCACCATCACCAGCGATATTCAGCAACTGGCTGATAGTCTGAACCGTGATCCGCTGGCAATTTATCGCCACTTTTTACAGCAATACACTTTTGAGCCTTTTTACATAGCTTTAAGCGGGTAATGATGTCGATCTCAGCTCAGGCCTGATCTGACCCCTGCACAACTGGTGGTGCAACGGGCTGTGGTCAGTCAGCCGGTGAACAGCCTGCCAGTCAGCTTGCCTTTTACCATTCAGGGCACACCAAAACGGCTCGACAGTCTGACGGATGCTGTGCGGCAGCATGTGCAGGTTGCAGTGCCGGGCTTTAACCACAAGCTGAGCATGCCAGCAGTTGCCGCCAGCCGGCTGACGGTCGATTATGTCGCAGCAACAGCATTATTTTCCATCAGATTTCAGAAGCACTGATCTCCATTGATCTGACCGCCAGGCCCAATGGCAGTGGCCAGTTTCTGATGTCGGTTGGTCAGCGCGGGATTGACGCGCCGCGCAATATTTACAGCTTGTTCAGCAGTAACAATGATGCTGCGTTTAACTCGGCGGCGACGCTGATGGCCGTTGGCTACGGTGCTTCTGCACTGGAACACTCAGTGTTTGAAAAAACAGCGGGCTGGCCGTCGGTATCGACCATTTCTTACCTGCGGTTTGCTGCCAGTCATGAAGTGCCGATTTACAGCATTAACAGCAGCAATATTAATACCCAATTGCCCAAGCTGGATTTACCAGCGCAACTGAAAACCAGCATACAGCAGGCCGTTGCTGCCTGGCGGGTGGTGATCACGCCGAAACAGCAACTGAAAGTGGGGAAATGGCTCGGGCTGGGTTATATCGTGCTGGATCCGACAACCGGGGCGGCTGGCTTTTTGATCAATGGCGGCCAGGCAGGTGGTCGGCAAAGCTTTACGCCGATGGACCAGACCTCGGTCAACCGTACCCTGTTGCAGGATGTTGGTTACGCCCTCAGCGCTGCGTTGAATGGTGCTTTATATGGTGAGTTTGATCGTACCGCCTATCAGACACCGCTGGAACGCCATTTAAGTCAAGGCGCTGCCTTTGCCACCGATCTGGTGGTGGTCGGCGATGTGCGTAACATTGCCATGACGGGCTGGGACTATGCCTTTAATGGTGGCAGTGGCAGCTCTGTGATGCTGGCAGTCGCTGGCATTGTGCCTTTGTTTGATGTGGCGAAAAAAGGTCACAAGCTGTCAGTAATGCCAGTCAGTTAAGCTGACTGGCATTACTTTCTGTGTGGATATTTACTGGG
>CAZGHW010000043.1:0-34844 GCA_964525695.1 uncultured Rheinheimera sp.
ATTCTTGGAGGAACATACCATTAAAGTAGGAAAGAAACCGTTACCAACGAACAGACCGAATCGTATTAACGAAGAAATCAACGTCCGCGAAGTGCGTTTGATTGGTCTGGAAGGTGAACAATTAGGTGTAGTAAGTACCGCAGACGCCATCAAATTGGCAGAAGAAGGTGGTTGTGATCTGGTAGAAATCAGTCCAACAGCTGAGCCTCCTGTTTGTAAGTTAATGGACTATGGTAAGTTCCTCTTCGAAAAGGGTAAAGCTGCGAAAGAGCAGAAGAAGAAGCAAAAGCAGATTCAGATCAAGGAAATTAAATTCCGGCCTGGAACTGATGAAGGCGATTACCAGGTAAAACTACGCAACCTGCGTCGCTTCATTGAAGAGGGTGACAAAGCTAAAGTAACACTGCGTTATCGTGGTCGTGAAATGGCGCATCTGGACATCGGTATTGAGATGCTTAACCGGATTAAAGAAGATATGACAGACATCGCTGTTTGTGAATCTTTCCCAAGTCGGGTTGAGGGTCGTCAGATGATCATGATGCTGGCCCCAAATAAGAAGTAATAAGCGCATACAAGTAAAAACCCTGTCCCACTGTGGCAACACGGTGGGTTGAGGTTTTTCGCCTTATTATTCGTTGTAATTAAACAATGCGAGTTATTTAACTATGCCTAAGATGAAAACCAACAAAGGCGCTGCCAAGCGCTTTAAAAAAACCGCTTCTGGTGGTTTTAAACGTAAGCAATCACATCTTCGCCACATCCTGACGAAGAAGTCTTCTAAGCGTAAGCGTCAGTTAGGTCCAAAAACGTTAGTTGCAAAAGTTGACGTCGCTGGTATCGCTCGCTGCATGCCATACGCATAATATTAGGAAATTTTAAATGCCAAGAGTAAAACGTGGTGTGACCGCACGTGCGCGTCATAAGAAGGTATTAAACCAGGCTAAAGGTTACTACGGTGCCCGTAGCCGTGTTTATCGTGTAGCTTTCCAAGCAGTTATCAAAGCCGGCCAATACGCTTACCGTGACCGTCGTCAACGTAAACGTCAATTCCGTCAACTGTGGATCGCGCGTATCAACGCTGCTTCACGTCAAAACGGTTTATCTTACAGCCGTTTCATCGATGGTCTGAAAAGAGCATCTGTTGAAATCGACCGTAAAATCCTGGCTGACATCGCAGTATTCGACAAAGGCGCATTTGCTGCTTTAGTTGAAAAAGCGAAACAAGCTTTAACTGCTTAATTAATCTGAGCAGTAAAAAAGCCACCTGCGGGTGGCTTTTTTGTGTCTGCGATTTGATGACGAAAAAAATGGGATCAGAATATAAATTCCAACCCCATCGTCATATCACACGTTAGCTGTTAGCTTGCAAGCAGCAACTTGTTCAGTTAACCGCCTGACTGAATTCCATAATCACCTGATTATCTTTTAACAACTGCAGTTTTTGCTGATTAACTTCAACCCGGTCGGCCAGTTGTAGCTGACGGGTGAACTGTTGCTCATAGAAGTTGGCATCAGCGCAGTGTTTTCTGGTCATCGCCAGCGGTAACACTTTTAATTGATTGTCATTTTTCTGGTAACCGGCATTAAAGTTATTACAGCCGGAATAGCCGTACACCTTATTATTTTGATCAAACATCAGCCGGATATTCAGCTTCTGCGGCACACCAATCTGCGACACTGAGTTGAGCCGCCAGACAATGCCTTCAACTTTATCAGCCCCTTGTTGTGCCGGGCAGGTCGCACCTGGCCAGAACTGCTCGAATTTATCAATGAATAAAGTGTTGTCCTGCTCCGGGCTTTTGCGCGCGGTTAAGGTTGCGACCACAGTTTTACCGTTCAGTGCTGGGTTGGTCTGATAGCTGCGCATCATTGGCATATGATGTTGGGTCATGGCAATCTGATGGCTGGTGCCTGAGCGGCAGTCAGTAAAACTGGCTTGATTGTCTTTTAGCTGGTACAAGCCCAATAACGGCAACCGGCTGTCCAATTTTTTAAATTCAGTCTGGCGGGTTAGCGTTTGATTTTCGGCTGAAACTATAGGTTTACCGGCGCTATCCATTAATGTCAGATGGCGATTGCTAGCAAACAGGAAAGAGGGGATGCTGCTGTGTTGACTGGTAAAATGCAAAGTACGTTCATCCAGTTGCCATTCGCCCTGAATCAGTTCTATCTGATTACGGTCAATAAATTCGCGGCGGGCTTCAAATTTGCCATCCTGGTACACGTTAATATGATAATTGACGCCAGGACATTTTTTGCAAGGCAAAGTCCCGGTAAACGTCATATCCCGTTCAATAAAAATCAGGCCGAAATCGGTGGCAATGGGTTGTGCATTGTCCGAGTGCACCACTTCATCCGGCACCAAGTCTGGTTTCACCACCACAGGTTCGGCGGGCTTGATTGCGACGGGTGCAGGCTTTGGTGCTGGCACTGTGGTACAGGCCGATAACAACACGGCGCTTAACAGGAAACTACGTTTAATCACTTCAACTCGCTCTGGCTGACACAAAATTGCCGCCATTATAATGGAAGTATCGGATGACCGGCAGCGATTTTTGTCGGATCTTTAACCCGGTTCAGCCTGTTTTTGCCGGTAGCCAATGTTGCAATATCAAAGCTGCAGTCTGACTGGGGTGTTGTTGCATAAAACAATGATCGCCCTTGACCTGACGGATCTGCACAGCGTGATTCAATTGCTGCCAGCGTGTCACGGCTTTCGCAACAAAAGGGTAAGTCTGATCACCATACAGTACGAGGGTGTCGCTACAGGGCTGACGTAAAGACTGCCATAAGCGTTTCGGGTAAGAGGCAAAAATCTCCGCTTCGCGTTCAGGCCGGCATTTAAGGCGTAATCCATCTTGATGTTGGCTCATACTATGACGGATATAAGCCGATAAAGCATCCGGATGCCAACTGGCAAATAAAGCTCTTTGCTGCAAATATGCCGTCGCTTGGCTTGAGTCCGGCCAATGTTGTCGTCTTTTTAACGCTTTTTTCGCGAGTGGATTCAAGCGATACAAGCCAAGCAGATCCAGTCCTTGCATAGTTCTAAGCATCCAGGGGGTGAACAATACTGGATCTAGTAAAATCACCTGACGAAACGGACTATCGGCCTGACTGTTGATCATTGCCGTTAACACAGCGCCAAAGCTATGGCCCAAGGCATACACCTGAACGTCAGCAAACAGCGGCAAATGCGCCCGTAACGCAGCCAGAGCAAGTTCTGCACTTTGATTCCAGCCGACAAAAAGCCCACCATGGTCACTATCGCCATGACCTTGGGCATCGGATAAAAATAAATCAAAATGTTCACTCAGTATGCTAAGCATCGGTTGATACATCAGGCTAGAAAAACCATTGCCATGCAGCATATGCAATAGCGGTTTACCGGAAGGAATAGAGTGGTAACCGCGTAAAGTAAAACCGCGGTTTGTTGGAAACTGCCAGCGCTCTAACTGCACACTACACCCAGAACTAGTTCAAAACGCAACGATGCCACGTTCAGTTGATGGATTCAAGTCTTTGCTTAGGCAGACATTTTCATAAAAGCTGATTCCAGTGAACTGGAACCAGCTGTGACAGACGCGTTACTTAAAAACGATAAACACCTTTGGCGTAATAATAGCCACCATTAATGCCCATTGGTGAGGTTTCATAATACACACCACCCCAGTTATTATTTGGCGTTTTCGCTGCGGAAAGATCAATTTTCTCTGGTTTAGTGTCAAAGATATTTTGCGCACCAACGGAAACAACCCAGCTGCTATTGAAGTTGTAGCTGACTTCCACATCAAAGGTCACTTTAGCCGCAGCATTTTTTTCAGTGCCGGGTGAACCAGGGGTACCAACCCAATCCACATGCACGCCCTGATACTCGCCATAATAGTTTTGACGTACAAACATGTTCCAGTCGGCCCAACTTTGGCTCCAGGTTAAAGTTGCGCGATGATTGGGTAAATCATTTTCAAGTCTGGAAATTTTATCAAAACCTGTAATGGCTTGTCCGCCGATGGGGGCTCCCACTCGATCCACATTGGTGTCAGTCCAGTTATAGGCAAAGTTCAGATTGGTAGAACCATCAAACCAGTTAGTGCTGTAACTGGCAACAAAATCAATCCCTTGGGTGGTGGTATCAAAGTCGTTGGTAAAGAAACTGACCTGCTGAATTGAATCAACATTTTTAACGCCAGCAGCTTTCAAGGCAGCTTTGTTGGCTGGCGTCAGGTTAATTTTACTAGATTGAGTGATTCGATCCGTGACTTCGATATTGTAATAATCAAGCGTGGCAAAAAAATCATCACCGGTATAGACCAAACCAGCTGCATAGCTGATGGATTCTTCAGGTGTTAATTCTTTACCACCTAATTCACGGGCAATAGGGTTGGTTGGAGGTAATAATGCGGAATCTACTAACAATCCGGAAGATAAGTTGGTTTGTACATTACTCACGTTCGACTGACCAACGGTTGGTGCGCGAAAACCCGTGCTGTGTGAAGTCCGCAGCGCCCACTCATCATTGAGCCGGTATTGAGCCAGCACTTTATAATTGAGCGTCGAGCCAAAAGTGTCATAATCTTCATAACGTAATGCTGCGCCTGCGAGGAAGTTTTCCGTTACATCCGCTTCCACGTCAGTGTAGATTGCATAGTTTCTTCTGGTATAAATACCGGCATCTTCCGGCTTGAAGCCAGGAAATCCATTAGAACCGATACTAAAACCTTGTGCCACAAATGGACCAGGAATATAAGAATCCACATCGCCAGCGACAACTTCAAAACTTTCTTCGGTCCATTGCGAACCAAAAGCCAAAGTGACATCTTCGTATAAACCCGCGGGTACAAATTTAACAAAATCAGCACTGAAGGTTTTTTCCAACTGAATATATCGGCCTGGATTAAACTCAGTCGGAGTTTCAGGGCCAAGTGAAGCGTTGATGGTGTTGGTCATCTTATAGGTCGATTCATTGCGACCGACGGTGCCGCTAAAATCGTACATCACATCATGCAACCAACCGGTTTGGAAAGTCCCTTTGGTACCCATGGCTAAGGCTGTATCAGTGACATTACCACCAAAGGTTGGGGTAAAACCGCCAGGGAACATTTCATTAAAAGCAAAACAGTTTTTGCCAACATCAGTATTTTTGTCAGCGATGAGGGCATAATCTGCTTGAGTTAATACATTTGCCGTCGTGATATTGACAGTAGGGCAAGCGATATTTGGATTCAGTTGGGCAACTAGCAGGGTTTTACCTTCATCATTTGAAAATACGCCGCCTCTGTTGTGTGGATTTCGATAATAAAAACCACCGGTCACATCCCGTTCAGAATAATTGGCAAACAGGTAGGCCTCACGGTTGTCACCCAAATCTAGACCAGAGTTGAGGAACATCGTGATATCGTCGTTGATTTCAGGCGAGCCCCAAATCTGAGTCAGAGGTGCGATGGCGGTGTTACCCGCAGCGATAAAACCCAGCGCATCCTGGCGTTGCACACTACGGCTGGTCGCGTCAGCGTTTTTCAATTGGAAGCTGGCGTTGACAAAACCGTCTTCTGTCAGAGGTAAACCGATATTGCCAGCGACTTCAGTGCTGTCACCATCGCCTTCATAAAACTGGCCTTTTTTGACTTCCAGACTGCCGCCGTCATCAGCATCTTTGAGTACAAAGTTCAATACTCCGGCAATGGCATCTGAGCCATACTGTGCCGCAGCACCATCGCGTAATACTTCAACTTGTTTAATGGCAATCCCCGGGATCACTGAAATATCGGCGCCCTGGGCACCATCATTGATACCGCCACCGAGAAAAGCAATGACAGATGCTTTATGCCGGCGTTTGCCATTGGTCAGGATCAGCGTGCTATCTGAAGAGAGGCCCCGCAAGTTCACAGGTCTGATTAAAGTTGCGGCATCGCTAATTGGCATGGAATGCACATTTAACGAAGGCACAGTGGTGGTGATCATATTCAACATATCACTGCTGCCAGATTTGGTCAGCTCTTCGGCGCCGACAATATCAATAGGTACCGGCGAATCAGCAATAGAGCGGGGGGCAGCTCTGGAACCTACCACGGCGATCTTTTCAATCTTCTCATCATCAGCTTTGGGCTCAGTGGTTTGCGCCACAGCACAGAAACTTAACGACAGACTTGTTGCCAATGCATAGTGAACTGCCTTGGCAAGTGGATTCATTGTGTTGTGTTTTTTCATAAAAGTTCCTGATTCTCTATTTGCCAATTAATTATTTTTGTGATGGTCAGACAAAACATAGGTAACAACTCTGACCTTGTCTAATGGCTGGCAAAAAAAAACGTAAATAAATTGAACTATCCTTTTTCAGGAACATTTCTTTAATTTTCAACAGCCTGGCTACCAAATGGCTGCGCTGTTCATTATTTGCTCGAAAAATAGCTGAGGTGATGCAGTGAACCAGGTCGTTTTCGGCTATTTATCAATCTGTGAAGACTGCTCTGGCAGGAATGGGCCGGATTAATTGGTGACTCAACCGGTATTGGCTTGCAAAAAAATGCTGGCTAGCATTAGATAGCAACAGAAAAAAAACGAGGAACATCTGAATGAAAAAATCTGTTGTCGGGCTTAGTCTGGCGTTAATGACCATGGCGAATACTGCGCTTTCGTATGCGGCGGAACCTTTGGTATTGGAGAGATTATTTGCCGATCCGGCTCTGAGTGGTTCAACCCCAAAATCGCTAAGTTATTCACCGGATGGTAGCCGTATTACTTATCTTAAAGGCAAAGCCAGTGATGCCAATCGGCTTGATTTGTGGCAGTACCAGATTAAATCTGGTCAGCATAGCCTGTTAGTTGATTCAGACAGCCTGTTTAGTGGCGTGGAAACCTTATCGGATGAAGAAAAAGCCCGTCGCGAGCGCTTGCGCTTATTTGCCAGTGGCATTGTCAGTTACAGCTGGTCAAAAGATGGCAAAGCGCTGTTGTTTCCGTTAAACGGCGATATCTACTATTTTGAGCTTGGCAGCAAAAAATCGCGAAAACTGACCAATACGGCAGAATTTGAAACTGACGCGCAAATTTCACCAAAAGGGCGTTTTGTCTCTTATGTCCGCGAGCAAAATATTTTTGTGCTGGATTTAAAAACTGGTCAAGAACAACAACTGACCAAAGATGGTCAGGGTCCGATCAAAAATGGCATGGCTGAATTTGTTGCCCAGGAAGAAATGGGACGAATGACCGGTTACTGGTGGGCACCAGATGACAGCAAAATAGCCTTTACCCAGTTTGACGAATCGGGTGTAGCTGAAGTGTTACGCAATGAAATTTATGCCTCGGAAATTAAGTTATACAACCAACGTTATCCATACGCCGGCGCAGCCAACGTGAAAATCCGGCTGGGTGTAGTGCCCGTTGCCGGTGGTGCCGCCAATTGGGTTGAGCTGGGGCAAGCGCAGGATATCTATCTGCCACGGGTGCAATGGACCCAGGATCCGAATCTGCTCAGTTATCAATGGCAAAGCCGTGATCAGCAAAAGCTTGAATTACGGCTGGCGGATTTACGTACTGGCCAACAGCGCACTTTACTGACCGAAACCAGCAATACCTGGGTCAATCTGCATGATGACTTACATTTTCTGACGAATAACAACGAGTTTATCTGGGCTTCAGAACGCGATGGCTTTAAACATTTGTATCTGTTTGATCTGAAAGGGCAGTTGAAACAACAGCTGACCAAAGGCGATTGGGTGGTGAACAAACTGGAAAGTGTCAATGAAAAAACCGGCGACTTGTATTTCAGTGGTCGCAAAGACTCGGTGCTGGAAAGTCATTTGTATCGGTTGCCGCTCAAAGGTGGCGAGCCACAACGACTGACGTCCGCAGCGGCCAGCCACGCAGTGGTGGTGGCGAAAGATGGCAGTGGTTTTCTGGATAGTTACTCCAGTGTCAATGCCTTGCCTAAGGTACAGCTCAATGATCGCAATGGCAAAGTGTTGACAGTACTTGAAGCCAATGAGTTAGATGCAAATCATCCGCTGACGCCGTATTGGGATGGCCTGATCAAACCCACATTTGGTACTTTGACTGCCAAAGATGGCCAGACATTGCATTACCGAATGTTTGAACCGAAAGACAAGCAAGCAGGTAAAAAATATCCGGTGATTGTCAGTGTTTATGGTGGTCCAGGCGCACAACGTGTCACCAATAGTTGGAGTGGCCGAGACCTGTATTTCCATTATATGGCGCAGCGCGGCTATATTATTTTCCAACTGGACAACCGGGGTTCAGAAAACCGCGGCAAGAAATTCGAAGATCCAATTTATCGCAAACTGGGCGTGGTGGAAGTGGAAGACCAAATCACTGGCGTCGAATTTTTACGCGGCTTGCCCTTTGTGGATCCGGCCCGAATTGGTGTTTACGGTCATAGTTATGGTGGTTATATGGCCATTATGAGTATGTTCAAAGCTGGCGATTATTTTGCCGCTGGTGTGTCAGGCGCGCCTGTGACGGACTGGAGTTTGTATGATACCCATTATACAGAGCGTTACCTCGGTCATCCGGCCAGCAATGCCGAAGGTTATAGCCAAAGTGCAGTCTTTCCTTATGCTGGCGGTTTAAAAGGCGATTTGCTGATTTATCATGGCATGGCAGATGACAACGTGTTGTTTAGTAACAGTACCAAACTGTTTTCTGAACTGCAGCAGCAGGGCAAAATGTTTGAAATGATGACTTATCCTGGCAGCAAACACGCCATGTTTGGTCAGCAAGTGCAAACCCATTTGCACAAAACCATCACCAGCTTTTTTGACCGCACCTTAGCCGAGCGGCCGCAAAGCACTCGGCCATAAAGCAACACTTGAGTGTGCCCCAACTTGCGCTGGCAGGTTGGGGCCGCTGTAGTCCGCCGGCTCGTTAACGCTGCTCAGTTAACCAGTTGGCCGTTGGGTGGCCCCGCTGAAAATTCAGCAAATTTTCTGCCGTGATTTGACAGATCTGCTGCAGTGCTTCCGTGGTGAAAAACGCCTGGTGGCCGGTGATCAGCACATTAGGGAAGGTCAGCAAACGCTGGAAGATTTCATCTGCAATCACTTGGTCGGATAAGTCTTTAAAAAATAAATCTGCCTCTTGTTCGTAAACGTCCAGTCCCAGATAGCCAATATGACCGCTTTTCAGCGCCTGGATCACTGCTTTGGTATCGACCAGCGCGCCGCGACTAGTATTGAGCAGCATCACGCCGCTTTTCATGGCAGCGAGACTCTGGCTGTTAATCAGATGATGGCTTTGTGGTGTCAGCGGACAATGCAAACTGATAATGTCGGCACTGGTGTAAAGCTCGTGCAGACTGACATAACGTAAACCAGCCGGTGCTGGGCTGACTGGCGTGGGATCGTAAGCCAGTAACTGACAGCCAAAACCTTGCAGAATACGTGCTGTCGCCAGGCCAATCCGGCCGGTGCCAATAAGCCCCACCGTTTTGCCATGTAGATTAAAACCAAGCAAACCATTGAGATCAAAATTGTTATCCCGGGTGCGGTTATAAGCCTTATGGAATTTCCGGTTTAAGCACAACATCATGCCGACTGTGTGTTCTGCCACAGCTTCCGGCGAATAGGCTGGCACCCTGGCAACCTGGATCCCCAAATTGTTGGCTGCCGCTAAATCGACCTGATTAAAACCAGCACAGCGCAGCGCAACAAAACGGATGCCGAGTTGTTGTAGTTGCTGTAATACAGCGGCATTGAGCTGGTCATTGACAAAAACACAGACCGCATCGCAGCCCGCGGCGGCTTGCGCCGAGGTTTCGTCCAGCCGCTGCGGCAAAAAACGCCACTGCAGGCTAGCATCGGCCCACTGGGTAAATCCTTGTTGATCATATTTTTGCGCACTAAACACCGCTACTTTCATCGGACACTCCCTTGAAGGTGGAAAAGTTTATTTTAACCTGCCAGCCATGCTGGTAGTTGTGCGCTTGATCAAACCTCTAGCAGCGTACAGTAAAGATCAGCCCGCTGTGACTCCTTTGGTCATGGCATATTTTTGTCATGCCAGTGCTTCTTCAATGGCTGGCACAAACTGGCTTGGTTTGGTTCTTGGGGCATATCGCTTAACGACGACGCCATGTTTATTAACCAGAAATTTGGTGAAATTCCATTTGATAGCACGGGTTTTCATTAACCCTCGGGCCTGATCTTTTAAATACTCAAACAATGGCTCGGCTTCTGGGCCATTGACCTGGATTTTAGCCATCACCGGAAAACTGACGCCAAAATTCAACTGACAAAATTGTTGGATCTCTTGATTAGAGGCCGGCTCCTGACCACCGAATTGATTGCAAGGAAATGCCAGGATCACTAAGCCCTGGTCGGCAAACTGTTGATGCAATTGCTCCAATTCCTGGTATTGCGGGGTAAAACCACATTGACTGGCAGTATTGACGATGAGCAGTACTTTATCCCGAAACTGACTTAAATCCAGCAGTTCACCTGTGCTGGTTGTGACTTTAAAATGGTGGACATTGGTCATGCGACCTCCTGAAATGGTATTTATCGGTTGATATCGTACGATAGCTTTGGTACGACAACACAGCGGCGCAAGCCATGGCAATAGCACAGAGGCTTGCATAAAAGTGGCTTTTGCTATTTGTATCATAAGTTTGTAAGCTGCTTAGCAGTGTTTCACAGAATTAAGACAGTTATATGGCAGTTTTATCACAGCAGATCAAAGTAGCTTTTATTGGCCTTGGCGTGATGGGGTACCCGATGGCGGGCCATCTACAACAAGCGGGTTATCAGGTCACGGTATACAATCGCACTGCTGGCAAAGCACAAGACTGGGTAGCGCAGTATGGAGGCCATGCTGTACAGACGCCAGCACTGGCCGCGGCAGACGCAGATGTGGTGATGTTATGTGTTGGTAATGACCAGGATGTCCGTTCCGTGGTGTATGGCGACAGTGGTGTTTTTGCCAGTATGAAGCCTGGCGCAGTCTTGGTCGACCATACCACGGCATCGGCAGATTTAGCCCGTGAACTCAGTGCGGCAGCACTCAACTGCCAATTAAGCTTTTTGGATGCGCCTGTCTCTGGTGGTCAAGCTGGCGCTCAGAATGGTCAACTGACCATCATGGTCGGCGGCGATGCGCAGGTGTTTCAGCGTACAGCGCCTGTACTGCAAAGTTATGCCCGTAGTTGTCGTTTGCTCGGACCCGCTGGTTCAGGTCAACTGGCAAAAATGGTCAATCAAATTTGTATTGCTGGCGTGGTGCAGGGATTGGCTGAGGCACTGCATTTTGCCAGCCAGGCCGGACTTGACAGTAAAGCTGTGTTGGATGTCATCAGCAAAGGGGCTGCTCAGTCCTGGCAGATGGAAAATCGTGGCTACAGCATGGTCGAAGGGCGCTTTGATTTTGGGTTTGCGATTGATTGGATGCGGAAAGATTTGGGCATTACCCTCGATGAAGCCAGACGAAACGGTGCGCAATTACCCGTGACTGCGTTAGTGGATCAATTTTATGCTGAATTACAGGCGCAGGGTGGTGGGCGATTGGATACTTCCAGTTTAATAAAGCGCTTTCAATAAAATCAATCGCTTACAATGAAACCGCTTACAGCTGGTTGTAGCTGAGGCGGTTTTTTTTTGCAGTTATTGACAAAAAAAGTACATCCTAAACAAGCATGCTTGCATATTTAATGAACAGTTAAACGGCCAGATAAAAAAAATCAGCAAGTTGTCAGCTGTTGCGGCATGATTGTGATACAATTTTATAACTTTATATGTGCGAATTGTGAATGTATGGATTTATTGGGTGTCGGCTGGCAATTTTATGTGTTGTTATTTCTGCTGATGGTTGTGATGCCATCCATGCTGGCTATTGGGCTTTATCGTTTTAAACCACAGTTATTAAAACCAGTATTATGGTCGCTGTTAAGCTTGACTAGTGGTTTTCTGTGGTTGTCTTGGACCCTGAGTCAGAACCAGGTCTGGGTGTTTGAAAACAGGCTGGAATTCAAAGCCGGTTTCTATCATGCCAACATCACTGGCTTAACGTTACCGGAAAGTAACATCAGTGTGCTGGATAAGACTGAATTGGGTCAGTTTACGCCAGATTCTTTGGTGAACGGTATTCATTTACCCGGCTATAAAGTGGGCTGGTACCTGCTGCAAAATCAGAAACTGGCTTTTGTGATGTTGATTGGTGACCATCAGGAAATTACCTTGGTACGTACCCCAGGCATGATTGCACTCATTAGCGGTGATATTCAACGGGTCGGCATGATCGCCGGCCACCCTTAGCAAAAAGCTGCAGCGTCATTGATGGCTGCAGTGGAGGCGGGGCAGGCTTTGCATACAGACTGACTCATGCTGAGCCAGTCTGGCAGCAAAACGAATTAATTAAACTGCATTTCCGGAATATCACCAGCAATGATGAGGTGACCAGCCGTTTTCTGTTGAATTTCTGCTACAGTGACGCCTGGTGCGCGTTCCAGTAAATGGAAAGCACCGTTTTTAACTTCCAACACCGCTAAATCTGTGACAATTTTTTTCACGCAACCTACGCCAGTCAGCGGCAGGGTACAGCTTTCCAGTAACTTGGAGCTGCCGTATTTGTCGGCATGGGTCATGGTGACAACAATATTTTGCGCACCTGCGACCAGATCCATAGCGCCGCCCATGCCTTTGACCAGTTTGCCAGGGATCATCCAACTGGCGATATTGCCGTTTTGATCCACTTCAAAAGCGCCCAATACGGTTAAATCAACATGACCGCCACGGATCATGGCAAAACTTTCGGCCGAGCTGAAAATCGCCGCGCCTTTAATGGCGGTGACGGTTTCTTTACCGGCGTTGATCATATCGGCATCCACTTCGGCGTCGGTCGGGTAAGGACCCATCCCCAGCAAACCGTTTTCCGATTGCAGCATCACTTCAATGCCAGCTGGCACGTAGTTGGCAACCAGCGTTGGAATACCAATGCCTAAATTGACGTAATAACCATCTTTCAGCTCTTGTGCCACTCTCATGGCCACTTGCTCACGGGATAAGGCCATTATGCTGCTCCTTTTGTCGAATGACCATCTTGGCGAACCATCCGACGTTCGATGCGTTTTTCAAAACTGGCTTGAATGACGCGTTGGACATAAATCCCTGGGGTGTGGATTTGCGATGGTTCCAGCTCACCTGGTTCGACAATTTCTTCCACTTCAGCCACGGTGATTTTGCCAGCAGTAGCCACCATTGGGTTAAAATTCATCGCAGTATGGCGAAACACCAGGTTGCCATAACGATCGGCTTTCCAAGCGCGGACAATGGCGAAATCTCCAGTGATGGCAGGTTCTAACACATAGTGACGACCATTGATTTCACGGGTTTCTTTGCCTTCGGCCACCGGTGTGCCATAACCTGTGGCGGTAAAAAAGGCCGGAATACCAGCACCACCAGCACGGATCTTTTCTGCCAGCGTGCCTTGCGGCGTCAGTTCGACTTCCAGCTCGCCGCTCAGTAATTGTTTTTCGAACAAGGCGTTCTCACCGACATAAGATGCCACCATCTTTTTGATTTGGCGATCTTCTAATAGAATACCCAGCCCAAAACCATCAACACCGCAGTTGTTCGAGACGACGGTTAAGTCGCGGGTGCCCATTTTTTTAATTTGGCCGATTAAACCCTCCGGGATACCACAGAGACCAAAACCGCCGGCAATGACAGTCATGCCATCTTGCAGGCCTGCCATTGCTTCGTCGTAACTTTGTACGACCTTATTAAACCCTGCCATGTGAAGTCCTCTTTGTTGGTCTTATAATATTTAGGGTACAGCTGAATCAATAAAGATGATCAATAGTGTAAAACTGCTTACTTCTGCTGACATTTGGCCTTCAGCGCCAATCCTACTTTAGAAGCGGGCGTCTTACCGAGTGCCGCTGCAATAGCCCAGCCAGCTTGGGCGAGCGTATTTAAATCAACACCATGCGCAATGCCAAGCCCATCTAGCAAATACACCACATCTTCGGTGGCAACATTGCCTGACGCCCCGGCAGCATAAGGACAGCCACCAAGCCCGGCTACGGCACTGTCAATCACAGCCACACCGCGGCTTAGCGCGGCGTAAATATTTGTTAACGCCTGGCCGTAGGTATCGTGAAAATGTACTGCAACTTTGTTAACAGGTACCACGGCCAGTACAGCATCGAGCATCGCCAATACTTTCACTGGTGTGCCCACGCCGATGGTATCACCCAGGGATATCTCATAGCAGCCCATCTCCAGCAACGCTTTGGCAACGCGTGCCACTTCGGCGGGCGCAACCTCGCCTTGATAAGGGCAGCCGACCACACAAGAGACATAACCCCGCACTTTTAAACCGTCAGCCGTTGCCGCTGCCACTACCGGTTCAAAGCGGGCTAAGCTTTCCGCAATGCTGCAGTTGATATTTTTCAGGCTAAAGGCTTCTGAAGCAGCGCCGAAAATCGCCACTTCATCGGCACCAGCGGCCTTGGCCGCCTGGTAGCCTTGTAAATTTGGCGTCAGTGCCGTGTAGCAGACGCCGGTTTTACGGCGGATGCCAGCAAAAACGGTCGCCGAGTCCGCCATTTGCGGCACCCATTTGGGGCTGACAAAAGAGCCGGTTTCAATGGTGGTTAAGCCTGCATCGGTCAGCGCATTGACCAACGCGATTTTTGCCTCTAGTGACACCGCCACTTCGTTTTGCAAACCATCACGCGGACCGACTTCAACAACACGGACTGAGGCAGGAAAGGCTGCACCAACAGGATTCAATACATTCATGTTATGCCTCAGCGACGGCAGTAAAATCGACCAGTTCCGCGCCATCTTTGACTAAATCACCGGCGGCATAAAACAGCGCATTCACGATGCCAGCGGCAGGTGCTTTGATGGCATATTCCATCTTCATCGCTTCCATCACCAACAGGGTTTGGCCTGCTTCAACCTTTTGACCGGCGTTGACCAATACCGCCACCACTGTGCCGTTCATTGGCGCTTTTAAGCTACCGGCACTTTCATCGCTACTGGCCACTTCCACCAGGGTTTTATAGTCAAAATCAAAACGGTGTTGTTTGATAAAGACCGACACTGTGTCGCCAAATTGGCTAACCCGTACTTTGCACTGATGGCCACTGATATTGGCGAGCAGTTCGTCCTGTTGCAGTTGGGCTTTGATGGACAGACTCAAGTCAGCCACCGCCACCACAAAAGTATCGGCCTGTTGAGTGATACGCACGGTTTGTTGCTGCTCACCCTGGCTTAAATTAAAGCTGACACTGGCGTTTTCGTTTATCCGCCAACCAATGGCCGATTGCCATGGCGAGCTCGCCTGGGTTTGCGGTTGTTGTTTTAACAGCAAATACAGCGCCGCCAAAATCAGCGCCTGGGTTGGCTCGTTTTGCTCGGGGGCAAAGAGCTCGGCCTGATGATGTTCAATAAAATGCGTGTCGAGCTCAGCTTTGGCAAAAGCTGGGTGTTCTACTAACCGGGTTAAAAAGTTCAGGTTGGTTTTCACGCCAGCAATGCGGTAATCATCCAAAGCGCGGCGCATCCTGGCAATAGCGCGATCGCGGCTTTCATCCCAGACGATTAATTTCGCGATCATCGGATCATAAAACGGTGATACTTCATCATTTTCCACCACACCGGTATCAATCCGCACATGGCGATTGGCGTCCGGCTGCCGTAGATAGGTCAGTTTGCCGGTGGCAGGCAGGAAGTTATTATCCGGATCTTCAGCGTAGACCCGCACTTCAATGGCATGGCCATCGAGTGGAATATCTTCTTGAGTCAGGGGCAGCGGCTGACCGCTCGCCACCAACAATTGCCATTTGACTAAATCCTGGCCGGTGATCATTTCCGTGACCGGGTGTTCCACCTGCAGCCGGGTGTTCATTTCCATAAAATAGAAAGAGCCATCTTCGTCAAACAAAAACTCGACCGTGCCGGCACCGGCATAACCAATGGCCTGGGCGGCTTTCACTGCGGCTTCGCCCATGGCTTGACGCTGGGCGGGTGAGAAGTTCGGGGCAGGGGCTTCTTCAATCACTTTTTGGTGACGGCGCTGAATGGAGCAGTCGCGTTCATGTAAGTAAACAGCGTTGCCAAAATTATCAGCAAACACCTGAATTTCGACATGGCGTGGTTTAGTCAGATAACGCTCCAGCAGGATTTTGTCGTTGCCAAAACCGTTCAGTGCTTCGCGTTTGGCGCTGTGTAGCTGCTCTAAAAACTCCGCTTTTTGCCAGACCACTTTCATGCCTTTGCCACCGCCACCGTAAGCGGCTTTCAGTAGCAGCGGGTAACCCACTTTATCAGCCTCTGCCGCTAACAAGGCTTCATCTTGATTGTCGCCATGGTAACCCGGCACCAGCGGCACCCCGGCTTTGCTCATGATGTCTTTGGCAGCGCTTTTACTCCCCATGGCAGCAATAGCCGGCACCGGTGGGCCAATAAACACCACGCCCGCTTCGGCACAGGCCTTGGCAAAACCTTCATTTTCCGATAAAAAACCGTAACCTGGATGAACGGCCTGCGCGCCGGATTTTTTCGCGATTGCCAGAATTTTGTCGGCGCGTAAATACGACTCTTTGCTTGGCGCCGGGCCTAATAAATAAGCTTCATCGGCCATTTGCACATGACGGGCATTGGCGTCCGCTTCGGAATAAACGGCGACACAACGGATGCCCAGTTGGTGCGCAGTTTTAATCACGCGACAGGCAATTTCGCCGCGGTTGGCAATAAGAATTTTATCAAACATATTAAGCCTGTCCTTTGGATACGGTTGCAGAAATACCGGTGTTTGCCGCTGCTGGGTCTTGATTCAACCAGGCTGGCGGGCGTTTTTGTAAAAAGGCCGATAAACCTTCCTGACCTTCCACCGATACCCGGATCGCGGCAATGCGACGGCTGGTTTCATCAATTAATGCTTGCGTCGTTGGTTGATTGGCTACGGTAAAAATCAAATCTTTCGCCGCTTTAACGGCGGCCGGGCTATTGGCCAGTAAGGTTTGCACCATTGCATCGGACACCCCATGCAGCTCATCTTCGCTCACCACCTGATGCAACAAACCAAAGTGCAACGCCTCTGCGGCAAAAAACCGTTCTGCGGTGAGGAAATAGCGGCGGCTGGCGCGCTCGCCAATAGCCCGCACCACGTAGGGGCTGATCACTGCCGGGATTAAGCCAATTTTGACTTCGCTTAAGCAAAAGCTGGCTTTGTCGGTCGCAATGGCGATGTCACAACAGGCGACTAAGCCGACTGCGCCGCCAAAAGCCGCGCCTTGCACTAAAGCAATAGTAGGAGCAGGGAAGGTATCGAGCTTTTGCATTAATTTAGCGAGCTCAGCGGCGTCCTGCAGATTTTCATCGTAGTTTTTGTCGGCCATTGAGCGCATCCAGCCTAAATCGGCACCGGCGCTAAAGTTTTTTCCGTTCGATCTGAGCAGTAAAACCCGCACTTGCTCATCGGCAGCAAAGGCATCCAGCGCCTCAATCAGCTCGCCGATCATGATGTCATCAAAGGCGTTATGCACCTCAGGACGATTGAGTACCAGCTGCGCGACACCACGCTGGTCGATCGATGTGCTGATGTATTGGTAAGTGTTCATGGCGATTTCCATAGCAGCTCCATTACATCCGGAACACGCCAAAGCGTGTCTCTTCAATTGGTGCATTTAAAGATGCGGCTAACGACAGCCCAACCACCATCCGGGTTTGCGCCGGATCGATAATGCCATCATCCCATAACCGGCCAGAGGCGTAATAAGGATGTCCTTGTTGCTCGTACTGCTCGATAATAGGTTTTTTCAGTGCCGCTTCGGCATCCGCCGATAAGGTTTCGCCTTTACGGGCTAAACCATCTTTGGTGACTTGGGCCATCACGCCCGCAGCTTGTTCGCCGCCCATCACCGAAATACGGGCATTGGGCCACATCCACATCATGGTGGGGTCGTAAGCACGGCCACACATGCCATAGTTGCCCGCGCCATAAGAGCCGCCAATCAGTACGGTAAATTTCGGCACCTTGGCGCAAGACACTGCAGTGACCATTTTTGCGCCATGTTTGGCGATGCCTTCGGCTTCGTACTTTTGGCCAACCATAAAGCCGGTGATATTTTGCAGGAACAATAGCGGAATTTTGCGCTGGCAACACAACTCAATAAAATGTGCGCCTTTTTGCGCCGATTCAGAGAATAAAATCCCATTGTTGGCAACGATGCCCACCGGATTACCGAAAATACGTGCAAAACCACAAACTAAGGTCGCGCCATATAACTGCTTAAATTCATCAAAATCGGAGCCATCGACAATCCGCGCTATCACTTCCCGCACATCAAATGGTTTTTTCAGATCAGTGCCAACAATGCCGTACAGCTCTTTGGCATCAAATAACGGCTCTTGTGAAGGTTTGACATCCCGAAGCTGTGGATTCACCCGGTTTAAGCGTGCAATGCTATTGCGCGCCAGTTGCAGCGCATGTTCATCATTTTGTGCATAGTGATCGGCCACGCCAGAAATGCGGCAATGTACATCGGCACCGCCTAAATCTTCGGCTGAGACTTCTTCACCGGTGGCAGCTTTCACCAGCGGTGGACCGGCCAGGAAAATAGTGCCTTGTTCTTTCACGATAATAGACTCATCCGCCATCGCCGGCACATAAGCGCCACCCGCAGTACAAAGGCCCATCACCACGGCAATTTGTGGGATGCCGCGCGCTGACATATTGGCTTGATTAAAGAAAATCCGCCCAAAATGCAGTTTATCCGGAAACACATCGTCCTGACGCGGCAGGTTAGCACCACCCGAATCGACCAGATAAATACAAGGCAATTGGCAACGATCGGCAATTTCCTGTGCCCGTAAATGCTTCTTCACGGTCAGCGGATAATAGGTACCACCTTTGACTGTGGCGTCATTGGCGACAATCATACATTCGACACCACTGACCCGGCCTATGCCCGCAACCACTCCGGCGGCTGGCACATAGTCGTCATAACATTGCCAAGCGGCAAACTGACCAATTTCTAAAAATGGTGAACCCGGATCCAGCAGTTTTTCAATCCGGTCACGGACAAATAATTTACCGCGCGCGGTATGGCGGGCAATCAAGGCCTCACCGCCACCCAGTTTGATTTGCTGCACCTTGGCATGCAAATCATCCACCACCGCTTGCATCGCTGCGGCATTTTGCAAAAATTCAGCAGATCTAGGATTTACTTTGCTGGTTAATCGGGTCACTTTGTCACCTTTTTACCCGTCATCCTTGAAGATGCGGGGTTGTTGTCTTCGTTCGCTCGCCAACCCGCATCATCAATGATGTTGGGTGTAGCAAAAATTGGCAGTCACGCTAAGCCTGTCACCGTCACTGCGCACTTTGCCCTTGAAACAAAAAGCAGGGGCGCAGCCCCAGCGTCGAATATGTGGTATGCAGTGTTTGTTCATTGCAGCAAGATGGGTGTCACTTGCAAATAAGCCGACCGTTGAGCAGCATGGATGCTGCGAACCGAGCCCCCCATGGATGGGTTGATGGGCGTGTCGGCGTTTTGCATGTGGCAACCCGTCTTAGACCAATAAACGGCAACGCCATCAATTCGACTCGCTAAACAACTCTCGGCCGATCAGCATACGGCGGATCTCCGAAGTGCCAGCACCAATTTCATACAGCTTGGCATCGCGCAATAACCGACCTGTCGGGTATTCATTGATATAACCATTGCCACCCAGTAACTGAATGGCATCCAGCGCCATTTTAGTGGCCAGTTCGGCGGTATATAAAATCACGGCAGCGGCATCTTTGCGGGTGGTTTCACCGCGATCACAAGCTTTGGCGACGGTATAAGCATAAGCTTTGGCGGCATTCATCTGGGTGTACATATCCGCCAGTTTGCCCTGGACTAACTGGAACTCGCCAATGGCCTGGCCAAATTGTTTACGATCATGGATGTAAGGTATGACGATATCCATACAAGCCTGCATAATGCCAAGCGGGCCGCCGGCCAGCACTAAACGCTCATAATCTAAGCCTGACATCAGCACCTTCACGCCGGAACCAACAGTGCCTAATACGTTTTCAACCGGTACTTCGCAGTCTTCAAACACCAGTTCACATGTATTCGAACCGCGCATGCCCAGCTTGTCTAATTTTTGTGCCTGGCTGAAGCCTTTAAAACCGCGCTCGACAATAAAAGCGGTGATGCCTTTGGAACCGGCATGGATATCGGTTTTGGCATAAATGACATAAGTGTCAGCGTCCGGACCATTGGTGATCCACATTTTATTGCCGTTCAGTACATAGTGATCGCCACGCAGTTCAGCGCGCAGTTTCATCGAAACCACATCAGAGCCGGCATTTGGCTCTGACATCGCCAGCGCACCGATATGTTCACCGGAACACAGTTTTGGCAAATATTTCAGTTTTTGTGCTTCATTGCCGTTGCGGAAAATTTGATTCACACAGAGGTTGGAATGAGCGCCGTATGACAAGGCAACCGAAGCCGAAGCGCGGCTGATTTCTTCCATTGCGACAATATGTTCCAGATAACCTAAACCTGAACCACCATATTTTTCATCGACAGTGACGCCGAGCAGGCCTAAATCACCAAATTTACGCCACAGATCGGCCGGAAACTCATTGTCATGGTCAATTTGAGCGGCGCGGGGCGCAATTTCTTCCCGGGCGAAGGCATTCACCTGCTCGCGGATCATATCCACTGTCTCACCCAGATCAAAGTTAAGTGATTTGTAATTGCTAATCATCAGATGTCCCCGTTTGCGCGTAATTATGAGTTTTCGGTTCTGTGGTTTTGGCGCCCTGTAGGGTTTCGCGACAACGTTTTTCTACAGTAACCAATTCCATCAAGACCACTTTGATGTCATCCATCTGCTGATGGAGTTCGGCTTTTTTTTGTTCGATTAATTTCAGCATGATGGTGAGTTGGGTAACGCTGGATTTATCGGCGTCATACAACTCAAATAATTGGCCGGTTTCCGCCAAACTGAAGCCTAAGCGTTTGCCTCGCAGGATCAGTTTTAGCCTGACGCGGTCTCTTTTACTATAAATCCGGGTTTGACCCTGACGTAATGGCGTCAGTAGTCCCTGATCTTCATAAAAGCGGATACTGCGGGTGGTAATGTCGAACTCTTTGGCAAGTTCGCTGATACTGTAAGTTTTATCGTCTTTGTCTGTCATGTTGGCCACCGTAAAAATCGCAGACAACTATAAGTGAAGTTTACGTAAAGGTAAAGCTGGTGGCAGCTGACTATTGCGGTCACCGCTTGGTTTTAACGGCGAACTTTCAGCAGAAGTAGGTCAATCCATAGCTCGAAACTTTTGTTTTAATTTAAACAATTCATTGCCAGTCCGCGCTTTAGATTCAATGACCTGCGCGCTAAGCTGCCATGCTAAAACTCATCGGCATTGTCTGAATCAGCGCTTTGTAGCGTCTGTTGTAAAGATTAGATGCCAACTATTGTGTCAAACTTCAGACAGTCACAGTGGCTGCTGCGATGGAATTGCTGCAAACTGCGCATGCTTGACGTTGGCGTAAACGTAAATTTGGTGTAGGCTCATCGGCAATTATCAAACATCTTTTCGCGGAGAAAAATAGATGGCTCAGCAACAACAGATCGTCATCGTGGCAGCAAAACGGACGGCGATGGGCGGTTTTATGGGTGGATTGGCGGAGGTTTCGGCCACTGAGTTGGGCGCCACCGCCATCAGCGCGGCGCTGGCACAGTCTGGCGTCGCCGCCGATCAGGTCAGCGAAGTGATTATGGGCTGCGTGTTACCAGCAGGTTTAGGTCAGGCACCAGCGCGTCAGGCGGTGTTAAAAGCCGGCCTGCCGTTATCCGTAGGCGCGACCACCCTGAATAAAGTCTGTGGTTCAGGCTTAAAAGCGGTGATGCTGGCGGCTGACTTATTAAAAGCCGGAAGTGCCAATGTGGTCATCGCAGGCGGAATGGAGTCGATGTCCAATGCGCCTTATTTATTGCCCAAAGCGCGCGGCGGCATGCGGATGGGTCATGGCGAAGTGAAAGATCATATGATGCTGGACGGCCTGGAAAATGCTTATGATGGCAAGGCGATGGGCTGTTTTGCCCAATTGACCGCCAATGAGCAAGATTTTAGCCGCGAGCAGATGGACAGCTTTGCCGTGCAATCTTTAACCCGCGCCCAGCACGCCATCGCCAGTGCAGCTTTTGTTGCAGAAATTGCGCCAGTGACAATGCAAACCCGCAAAGGTGAGCAAGTGTTTGCGGTCGATGAGCAGCCTGGCAATGCCAAAGTAGATAAAATTCCGACCTTAAGACCGGCTTTTGCCAAAGACGGCACTATTACCGCGGCTAACTCCAGTTCCATCTCAGATGGTGCTGCTGCTCTGGTGTTGATGCGCGAAGCAGATGCCTTAGCGCAAGGTCGCGCGGTGCTGGCGAAAGTCGTTGGTTATGCCACCCACTCGATGGAACCTGCATTATTTACCGTGGCTCCAGTGGGTGCTATGACTAAATTACTCGACCAGTTAGGCTGGGATAAAGCCGAGGTTGATCTGTGGGAAATCAATGAAGCTTTTGCCATGGTGACGATGCTGGCGGTGAAAGCCATGGCGTTGGATGAAGCCAAAGTCAATGTCAATGGCGGCGCTTGTGCGCTGGGTCACCCTATTGGTGCCTCGGGAGCGCGGATTTTAGTCACTTTGATCCATGCGCTGAAAGCCCGCGGTCTGAAACGCGGTATTGCCTCTTTATGTATTGGTGGTGGCGAAGCGGTAGCATTGGCGGTGGAAGTATAACGGCGTTGACAGCGTCGCACCGGTTTGCAGTTTTGCCAGCCGGTTATTCAAGATAACAATAATCAAATCAACAGCGTTAACCACATAACAGGGTTAACAAACATCAGTCCCGCAGCAGTGTTGCTGCTGGACCAAACGGGGACAAAGCTATGACCAAAGTTCAGCTGTTTATCAACGGCGAATTTGTACACTCAACCAGTGAAAAATTCATCCCGGTCACCAACCCTGCCACGCAGGAAGTGATTGCTCAGGTGCCTTGCGCCACCATGGACGAGATGGAACTGGCGATCAGTTCAGCCAAACAAGCCTTTCTGAGTTGGAAAGAGACGCCGGTGTCAGAGCGGGCCCGCCTGATGATGCGTTTTGCTGCCTTATTAAAAGAGCATCAAGCCGATATCGCCGATATCATTTGCCGTGAACTGGGTAAAACCGTTGAAGATGCCAAAGGCGATGTTTGGCGTGGCATTGAAGTGGTTGAACAAGCGGCCAATATTCCGTCGCTGATGATGGGAGAAACGGTTGAGAACGTAGCGCGCAGTATTGATACTTACAGCTATATTCAGCCGCTGGGTGTCTGTGCTGGTATTACTCCGTTTAACTTCCCGGCCATGATCCCACTGTGGATGTTCCCGATGGCGATTGCCTGTGGTAACACTTTTGTATTGAAACCATCGGAGCAGGATCCGATGACGGTCAATCGGATTGCCGAACTGTTTGAGCAAGCTGGCGCCCCGAAAGGGGTGTTGCAGGTGGTGCATGGTGCCAAAGAGCAAGTGGATGTATTACTGCATCATAAAGATATCAAAGCAATTTCGTTTGTTGGTTCAGTCAATGTCGGTCAGTACATTTATAAAACCGGCACAGATAATCTGAAACGGGTCCAAGCTTTTGCCGGTGCCAAAAACCATATGGTTATCATGCCGGATGCGAATAAAAACCAGGTGGTCAATGCACTGGTGGGAGCCTCTGTTGGAGCTGCCGGTCAGCGCTGTATGGCGATTTCTGTGGCGGTCTTTGTAGGGGCTGCCGCACAATGGATCCCAGAAGTCGCGGCAGCTATTGCCAAAGTCCGGCCTGGTGTTTATACCGATCCAAATGCAGCTTATGGGCCGCAAATCAGCCCGCAAGCCCGCGCCCGGGTCTTGTCACTGATTGAACAAGGCAAGCAGGAAGGGGCAACCTGTTTGGTCGACGGTTCGACCATTGTGGTAGATGGTTATCCAAACGGCAACTGGGTTGGCCCGACCGTGTTTGCCAATGTCACCACTGAGATGGCGATTTATAAAGAAGAAATTTTTGGCCCTGTGCTCAATACCATGACGGTCAATTCACTGGATGAAGCCATTGCTTTAGTCAATGCCAGTCCTTTTGGCAACGGTACAGCTATTTTTACTGCCAGTGGCCATGCTGCGCGTAAATATCAGCACGAAGTTGAAGTCGGCCAGGTCGGGATCAACATCCCAATTCCAGTGCCACTGCCATTTTTCTCATTCACTGGCTGGAAAGGTTCTTTCTACGGTGATCAACATGCCTATGGCAAACAAGCGGTCCGGTTTTACACTGAAACCAAAACTATTACCGCGCGTTGGTTTGAAGAGGATATGGCGGCCACTGGGCCGAATATGTCGATTAACTTGCGTTAATGTGGCACTGGCTGTCACAGCTGTTTGACCGGCTCTGACATGCGGACCTGCCGCGCGCTTCCCGCGCGGCTTTTGAGGCTCCACTTAGCCAGAACCAATCAGAGGCTGGACAAGATCATCGATAGCCAGCTGCTATCAGTACGAAAAAGGTAACCTATGAATTTCAATTTAACCGAAGATCAACAAGCTTTTGCTGATACCGCCCGTCAGTTTGCGCAAACTGAATTAGCGCCTTTTGCTGCCGAATGGGACCGGAGTCACCATTTCCCGAAAGACGTGTTGCAAAAAGCCGGGGAGCTCGGTTTTTGCTCATTATACACGCCGGAAGATGCAGGTGGTTTGGGTCTGTCGCGTTTAGATGCTTCGATCATTTTCGAACAATTGGCGATGGGCTGCACTGCCACCACCGCCATGCTGACGATTCATAATATGGCCAGTTGGATGATTGCCACCTGGGGGACTGCAACGGCGAAAGACGAATGGTGTCCGGGCTTAGTCACAGGTGAAAAGTTGGCGTCTTATTGTTTGACCGAGCCGGGTTCTGGTTCAGATGCGGCCTCGCTGCGGACCAGTGCGAAAAAAGACGGCGACAGTTATGTGATTAATGGTTCGAAAATGTTTATTTCCGGCGCTGGCGCTACTGAAGTGTTAGTGGTGATGGCGCGTACCGGTGAAGCGGGTCCAAAGGGAATTTCGGCATTTATTGTCCCAGCCGATGCTCCAGGCGTGATTTATGGTAAAGCCGAAGAAAAGATGGGCTGGAACGCGCAGCCAACCCGACTGGTTACTTTTGATAACGTCCGGATCCCGGCCCATTATTTACTTGGCAATGAAGGCGAAGGTTTTACCTTTGCGATGAAAGGTTTAGATGGCGGCCGTATTAACATTGCGACTTGTTCGATTGGCACGGCGCAGCAAGCATTAAATACTGCCCGTGACTATATGCACGAGCGTGAGCAGTTTGGTAAACCGCTGGCGGCATTTCAAGCTTTGCAGTTTAAGCTGGCTGATATGGCGACTGAACTGGTGGCGGCGCGGCAACTGGTACGCTTGGCGGCTTTTAAGCTCGATTGTGATGACGCTGAAAAAACCGCCTATTGCGCCATGGCAAAACGTTTTGCCACTGATGTCGGTTTTCAGGTCTGCGATCAGGCCCTGCAAATTCATGGTGGCTATGGTTATATCAAAGAATATCCGCTGGAGCGGCATTTCCGCGATGTACGGGTGCATCAGATTTTAGAAGGCACTAACGAAATTATGCGGCTGATTATTGGCCGGCGTTTACTCGATAGCGCGGCCAATGACATTTTGTAAGGTTATTGTGCAATATTGCTGATAAAATTCAGCAACTTATTTTAATAATAGTCTTCAATCCCTGTGGCAGCCGGTTTGGTTGCTACAGTGAACAGAACAAGGAATTGCCATGTCGCAACTGAAACTGGAAAAACGCGGTCACACCGCCCTTATCACTATCAGCAATCCGCCCGCCAACACCTGGACTCGTGAGACCTTAACTCAGTTGCGGGATGCCGTGAAATCTTTAGCCGCAGATAAAAATATTTATGCGCTGGTGATCACCGGCGAAGGGCAGAAATTTTTCTCAGCTGGTGCTGATTTAAATCTATTTGCCAGCGGCGACAAAGCGGTTGCCGGTGATATGGCGCGAATTTTTGGCGAAGCCTTCGAAACACTGGCGGCTTTTCGAGGTGTATCTATTGCGGCCATCAATGGTTACGCCATGGGCGGTGGCTTAGAAGTGGCTTTGGCCTGTGATATTCGCATCGCAGAGGAGCAAGCCCAACTGGCGTTGCCAGAAGCGAAAGTCGGCTTATTGCCTTGTGCCGGTGGCACGCAGCACCTAGCCTGGTTGGTCGGTGAAGGCTGGGCCAAACGGATGATTTTATGCGGTGAGCGCATTGGCGCAGCCAAGGCGCTGCAAATCGGTCTGGTGGAAGAAGTGGTGGCGACAGGCCAAGCGCTGGAGTCGGCGTTATTGCTAGCGAATAAAGTGGCGGAGCAAAGTCCGGTTGCAGTCAGTGCTTGCAAAAAACTGATCCAACAAGGCCGTAGTGGCAGCATCAACGCGGCCTTGCCTTTGGAGCGGGAATTATTTGTCGGCTTGTTTGACAGTCAGGATCAAGTCGAAGGCGTAAACGCGTTTTTACAAAAACGCCAGGCAAACTGGGTGAATGGCTAATGACTGACACTTTACAACAATCAGCCGTGGTGTTGTTTGACACCATGCGGGCCGACAATGGCAAGTTGATTGGGCTGGCCACCTTAAATAGCGAAAAATCGCTGAATGCGCTCAGTCTGCCGATGGTCGAGCTGTTATTACCGCAGTTGCAGGCCTGGAAAGAAGACCCACAAGTGGTGATGGTCGTGCTGCAAGGTGCTGGCGATAAAGCCTTTTGTGCCGGCGGTGATATCCGTGATTTATATCACAATATGCAACAGCAACCTGGGGTGTTTCAGCCTTATGTGACTGAGTTTTTTACCAAAGAATATCATCTGGACTATCTGATCCATACCTTCGATAAGCCAGTGCTGGTGTGGGGCAATGGCATCGTGATGGGCGGTGGTTTGGGTCTGATGGCGGGTGCCTCGCACCGGATTGTCACCAGCACCTCGCGTATTGCCATGCCGGAAATGGCAATTGGTCTGTATCCAGATGTGGGTGGCAGTTGGTTCTTAAACCGGATGCCAGCTGGTTGTGGTTTATTTTTGGGGCTGACAGGCGCGTCTATCAACGCAGCCGATGCTAAACTGATTGATTTAGCGGACCATTTTATTCCGCACAATCAAAAAGAAGCCGTTTTTGCCAAATTAAAAACCATCCGTTGGGGTAATACTGTTGCGTTGAATCATCAGAAACTATCTGATGAATTACTGCATTTGGAAGAGTTATCCCGCAATCAACAACCGGCCAGTCAGATCCGGTTACATCAGCCAGATATTGCGGCTTTAACCCAATGCCAGGATTTAGCCAGTGCCATACAGGCGATTTTATCAATGCCCAATGAAGATGCCTGGTTAACGAAAGCCAAAGCGTCATTGCAATATGGTAGTCCCATTACCGCCCATATTGTCTATCGGCTGTTACAGCTGGGACAGTCAAAAATTCTGGCCGATAGTTTCCGGCTGGAACTGGGTTTGAGTGTGCAATGTGGCAAACTGGGTGAATTTACCGAAGGGGTCCGGGCTTTATTGATTGATAAAGATCAAAAACCGGCCTGGCGTTATCCAACGGTGCAAGAAGTGCCAACAGCGGTGATTGACGAATTATTCAGTTCACCCTGGGCTGCTGAACTCCATCCGTTACAAGAGCTGGGCCGGGTGCACTAAAGCCTCCCGGTGCTATGTCCACCTCAACAGTGAAAAAGCACAAGAGGTGCTGCTCGACACAATTTGATTAACCATGCGCCGGTGCATAGAACTGCTCAAGCAGTCAACGGCAAACAACAGGGAATTACCAGATGGCAACAGTCGCGTTTATTGGTTTAGGCAATATGGGTGGTCCAATGGCCATCAACTTACACAAAGCCGGACACAAGGTGCAGGCTTTTGATTTATCCGCCACGGCGCTGCAACAAGTCGCGGCCGAAGGCTGTGAAGTGGCAGTTTCCGCAGCGGCAGCAGTGCAAGGTGCTGAGTTTGTCATTTCAATGTTGCCAGCTGGCAAACATGTCGCCGCTTTGTATCTGGGTGAACAAGGGGTGGCCGCTGCCATTGCGCCCGGCGCGCTGGTGCTGGATTGCTCAACTATCGATGCCGCCACTGCCCGTCAGGTCGGTGCTGGGTTGGCAGCCAGAGGCATCGCTTTTATTGACGCGCCAGTGTCAGGTGGGGTGGGTGGTGCCAAAGCCGGCACCTTGACCTTTATCGTTGGTGGCAGCGCTGAGCATTTTGCCAAAGCGCAGATGGTACTGTCGGCGATGGGCAAAAATCTGTTTCACGCCGGTGATATCGGCGCCGGTCAAGTGGCGAAAATTTGTAACAATATGCTGTTATCAATTTTAATGGCCGGCACCAGTGAAGCACTGCAATTAGGCATTGATAACGGTCTGGATCCAAAAGTACTGTCCGACATTATGCTGAAAAGCTCAGGCCGCAACTGGACGCTGGAACTATATAATCCTTGTCCGGATGTACTGCCGAATGTGCCTTCCAGCAACGATTATCAGGGCGGGTTTATGGTCGATTTGATGGCAAAAGACTTAGGTCTGGCCGCTGAGTGTGCGCAGTTAAGTCAATCTGCGACCCCTATGGGGTCACTGGCGCGCAATTTATATGTAACGCATCAGCGTCAGGGTAATGGCAAGCTGGACTTTTCCAGTATTTTCCGTTTATTTGGCCGCAAATAGCGGATAAACCAAGCGCTGGCAGTCTGTTCTGGCAGCGCCGCGGACGAGCATCGCAGATGTTCATCCATCCTCAGATACAAGTTTTCAAAAGGTTGAAGATGAATTTACAAGGCAAAACAATAGTGATCACCGGTGGCGCACAAGGCCTTGGTTTGGAAATGGCACGGATGTGCGCTGCTGCTGGTGCTCATCTGGCGCTGATTGATATGAATGCTGAGCAGTTGCAGGCCGCAGTTGCTGAACTGACGGCTCAGAGCGTGACTGTCCGGTCTTACCTTGCCAACGTCGCCGTTGAAGCTGAAGTTGAACAGACTTTCGCCCGTATCGATGCTGATTTTGCTGGGTTTGACGGTTTGATTAATAACGCTGGCATTTTACGCGATGGTTTATTGCTGAAATATAAAGATGGTCAATTACAAAGCAAAATGTCGTTGCAGCAATTTCAGTCGGTGATTGATGTCAACCTGACCGGCGTGTTTTTATGTGGCCGCGAAGCTGCCGCCTTGATGGTGCAACGTGGTCGTCCAGGCGTCATTATCAATATGTCCAGCGTGGCTCGTGCCGGCAATATGGGCCAAACCAACTATGCGGCCGCCAAAGCCGGGGTCGTGGCGATGACAGTCACCTGGGCACGCGAGCTTGGCCGTTATGGCATTCGGGTTGGCGCTATTGCACCAGGCGTGATCCGTACTGCGATGACGGATGCGATGAAACCAGAAGCGCGTGATCGGTTAGAAAAAATGAAACCGGTTGGGCGGTTAGGTGAAGCTGCTGAAATTGCCCATACGGCGAAATATATCTTTGAAAACGATTTCTTTACCGGTCGGGTGGTCGAAATCGATGGTGGTATTTCGATGTAAGCTTAAGTATTTACAGCCAACCATAAGCCCGCAGCAAGCGGGCTTATGGTTGTGATATCAAAGACAAAAAAGCCTAATCAATCAACTGATACTGTGTCGTCAGTACTGCAATAATTTCAGCTTTAGGATTGGCGGTAAGCTCAATGCGCTTGCCAATGACTTTTTCAGCAATGCCCAGATAAGTGCGGGAAATATCCATCATCACCTCTGTTGGCAGCGCGTTATCGCGTGCCAGCGCTGCGCGCTCAGGCATCCGGTCTTTGTTGAGTAGAATGTCCGGATCCGGGAAATGGTTGAGTAACCACTGACGGAAACCTTCTTTGGATTGTTCAACTATATGGCCATCGCGCCAGGCGGCACCGTCCCAAATTCGTGAACTGTCCGGTGTGCCGACTTCGTCCATATAAATCAGTTTGTCATTGCCGTCTTCGGCTTTGACATAACCAAATTCAAATTTGGTGTCGACAAACATCTGATCCAGCGCCGCTAAAGCGTCGCTAATGACGGCAAAACCTTGTTTAAGCAGCTTTTCATACAGGTCAATATCCGCCATTTTGGCAAAACCAAAGGCTTGATAATGCCGTTCAATATCGCTGCGGGCAATATTGACATCATCAGCTTCAGGCACACCAGCGAGGCCCGTCAGAATACCTTTGGTAGACGGCGTGATCAGAATGTCAGCCAGTTTTTGTTCTTTTTGCAGACCTTCCGGCAGGGTGATGCCGCAAAATTCACGTTCTCCTTTGCTGTAAGCACGCCACATCGAACCGGTGATATATTTCCGGGCAATGGCTTCAATTTTCACCGGACGGGCTTTTTGTACTATCCACACCAGCGGATGCGGGATATCCAAAATATGACTGTCGGCCAGACCTTGCTGTTTAAACAGCGAGAACCAATGATTGGAAATGGCGTTTAACGCCGCGCCTTTACCGGGCACACCGTGCAGACCATTCTGACCATGCCAGATGCAATCAAAGGCAGAAATGCGGTCACTGATCACCATAATCGCCAGTTCGGTATCGGCAGGCACCGGATAGTTTTTTTCACGGATCAAACGGGCGCTATCAGCCGGAGTCAGCCAGTACACGCTGCGAACTTTGCCGGAGTGGACCGGTAAATGAGTACGGATCGGCAGATCGTCATTGACCGCCAGGACCTGAGTTGCAAGAGTCATGTTCACTTCTTCTGTCGGTGGAAAAAAGGCGCGGCAATTCTAACAGAAACTGTGACTGAACAGAATCTGCCTGCCGAGATAAAGTCTGTCTGCTATCATGTTGCTTTTTCTGGGATTGATGGAGTTTTGATGTCGGAGTTGTCACTTGCCAGTGCTTTGAGTTGTCCGCTTTGCCACAGTCAACAGACGGCCTTGTTTAGTCAGGACCAAAGGCGTGGTTATTTTATTTGCGCCTGTTGTGACCTGGTGTTTGCCGATCCCGCCAGTTTGCTTGACAGTCAGGCCGAATTGGCAATTTATCAGCAACATCAGAATGATCCGACCGATCCGCGTTACCGGCAGTTTTTGGCCAAATTAGCCAGCCCTTTGCTGCAAAGGTTGCAACGCCAACCTGATGCTAGCCAGCGACCGCTGCTGGGGTTAGATTTTGGTGCTGGTCCAGGACCCACCTTATCCCTGATGTTGAGCGAAGCAGGATTGCAGATGGCACTGTATGATCCTTATTTTGCCGCCGATAAAAGTGTGCTGCAGCATCGTTATGATGTGATTTGTTGTACTGAAGCCATCGAACATTTTTATCAACCGGCCGAGGAGTGGCAACTATGGTTGCGCATGCTCAAAGCCGGTAGTTGGTTAGGCTTGATGACTAAACTAAGACCAGCCGCAGCTGATTTTTCCCGTTGGCATTATAAAAATGATCCAACACATGTCAGTTTTTTCAGCCAACAAACTTTTCAATACCTGGCGACTCGTGACGGTTTCTCGCTGGAAATTATCGGTAATGATGTGATTTTGTTACAGTATTTACCGTCTACTATCAAGGCTGCGAGGGTGGAGCATGCTTGAGTCTGTCCCCGCATTCTGGATGAACCTGCAGCAACCACAAGCTTTGGTTTGGCTGTTTTTAGCCGCTGCTATGTTGTTGCAATGGCTACCGCTGCGGCGATTATCGGCTGCGGGTCAGCGGCCAGTGCTCGATACTGCCACGCTCAGCTGGATACTGCTGGCCGCCGCCCTTGGCTCTGGCTGGTACACTGCAGTGCTAGAGTGGTCGAGTTTGGTCGCATTGCTGCTGCTGTTGGCACTGTTGCGCTGGTGCCGACACCGCGCTGGCTATTGGCAGGTACTGATGCATCTGTTGGCCGTATCGGCTTGCCTGGCGCTGAGTCTGCATCTGATCCCTGGCTTTGATAATTGGCTGGTATTGTCAAAGGTGCAGGCAGGCCCTGGCAGCGCGCTCTGGTCGATGTATCTGAATCTGGATAAACCGCTGGCACTGTTTATTTTAGTTATGATCATGCCACAGCTTTGCCAGCCTCGAGCCAGATTGACGTTGACCGGCTGGCTGCCAGCTACAACCAGAGTGACTAGGGCAGAATGGTTGCGCTTTAGCTTATTGCTTATGCTGTCAATCACAACGCTCAGTGTGTTGGCGATGCTGGCAGGGTTTGTCCGGCCTGAACTAAAATTACCAAGCTGGTGGTGGTTATTTTTACTGAATAATTTGCTGTTGACTTGTTTGGTGGAAGAAGCCTTTTTCCGCGGATATCTCCAGCAACAGCTACAACGCAAGTTTGGCGTGTTGCCAGCTTTAGTCACAGCATCCTCATTATTCGGCTTGGCCCATCTGGCGGGTGGTATCAGTTATGCGCTGCTTGCTACTGTGGCAGGCCTGTTGTATGGCTTGATTTATCTGCACAGCGGCCGCTTATGGCTAGCGGTTTTGGCGCACGCGCTGCTGAATTTTAGTCATTTATGTTTCTTTACTTACCCTTTTGCGCTGAGCCGCTAGTCGCGGTTATTGCAGTTTCCTGACCAGCTAAGTGGCTGATTTTCATCTGTCGGCCATTGTCAGGGCTGATGCTGGCGTTCATACTACTTTGCGAAGTAAAGCCCCATTGCTGCTGGCATTGCGCTGACCGTAGTGGCTGGCCTTACTGATCACATCATCGCAACCCAGAGTCGCACAGCTGCGGCTTGTTAATGAGCACGGAGTGAACATGAGCCAACTGACAATTCTGGCGATTTGTGGCAGTTTACGCGCCAAATCACACAATCTAACCTTATTAAAATATGCCCAGCAACATGCTCCAGCAGGTGTTGAAATTGTGTTGGCAGATTTACAGCAAGTGCCGTTTTATAATGCCGATTTAACGGAGAAACCCGCTGCTGTGCAGCAATTAATCGCGCAAGCAGCCAGCGCAGACGCCTTGTTATTCGGTTGTCCGGAATACAATTATTCGGTCGCTCCGGCGTTGAAAAATGCGCTGGATTGGTTATCGCGCGAACCTGATAATCATCTGCTGGCTGGCAAAGCTGCGGCCATCATGGGCGCTGGGGGCGGGATGGGCACATCCAGAGCGCAATATCATTTGCGTCAGATTGGCGTCTATCTTGATTTGCATTTTGTCAATAAACCTGAAGTCTTCGCCAATGCTTTTGCCGGTACCTTTGCTGCCGACGGCAGTTTAGTCGATGAGCGGATCCAAACTGCTATTCAACAGCAACTGCAAGCTCTGGTAAAACTAAGCCGACAGGTAACCGCAGTATGAAATTAACCTTTTCTTCGCTTGGCAACCTTAGGTTGTTGGTGGCGTTGTTGCTGGCACCAGCGCTGTCAGCCCAACAAGTGTCTGGACCCGCTGGTGCTGTGTCCTGGCTGACGGAAGCTGAACTCGCCACTCAGGGGCCGCAGATTGAGCAATTTTGGCAACAACAAGTGGTGCAGGGCAGTTTCACAGGTGCGGGTGGCGTGCCACTGCATTTTGCCTATGTCAAACCTGCTGCAGTCAAAGCCAGTCTGGTGTTGATTGCGGGCCGAACTGAGTCGGTAGTGAAATATCAGGAACTCTTGTATGATCTCAGTCGGCAAGGTTATGCCGTGTTTGCTTATGATCACCGCGGGCAAGGCTTGTCAGGCCGGATGTTAGCCGATCCTCAGGTCGGTCATGTGGAAGATTTTCAATTATATGTCGATGATCTGCAGCTCTTTATCCAAAAAATGCAGCCCGAATTTGTCGGCAAACCGCTGGCATTGGCGCATTCGATGGGGGGAGCCATTCTGAGTTATTATCTGGCGCAATATCCAGATACTTTTCAAGCGGCAGTGATGGCTTCGCCGATGCACCAGGCCAATACTCAGTTGCTGTTTGGGCCATCTGATGGTTGTTATCTGGCTGCAGCCTTGAGTTGGACTTGTCCGGATTGTTATGCCGGTTTTACTGCGCAGCCCTATCAGGCAGGTCCGTTGCAAGACAACCCTTATACCCATTCTGCGATACGTTACCAGCGTTTTCGCGCGGCTTACCAGCAATACCCGAAGGCACAGCTGGGCGGTCCGAGCTGGCAATGGCTGGCAGAGGCTTGTCATGTTGCGGCGGAAATACCGCAGATCGCTAGCCAAATTAATACGCCGGTGCTGGTATTACAGGCGGGAGCAGATACGATTGTGACTGCAGCAGCGCAGCAGCAATTTTGTCAGACCTTAGGCCAACACTGTGAAGGCGGTGCTGTGAAGGTGATCGCTGGCGCTAAGCATGAGTTATTGATTGAGGCTGACGCCTACCGTTTACCGGCGCTGACCGCTATCGAGCAGTTTTTTAGCCGTTACCAGCCCTAAGCTTCGCACTTGTCAATTGCTGCTATTGCTGGCTGCAGTTGGCAACAGGGATGTTGACAGTTGCGACAGCTCCGCCGTGCAACAAATCAGCAGAATAAAAAAGGCCCGTGTGGGCCTTTTGCGATCTAGCGGCCGCCCCCGTCAGGGACAGCTTTGGATTCAGTCTGGTTACTCGTCGACTGATTGTGGTTTGGTCATAGGTGCAGTACTGATCTGGCGAGCTGTTCTGCTACTAGAGATCACCACCGGACGTTCAGCTGCCGGTTTTGCCGTAGGTGCTTCCACCACGGCTTCATCTGCAGCGGCGACAGGCTTGGTCATGGTGGATGTCACCATATTGCCATAGCGATTGGCCCGTGCTTGACTCGCTGGAGCTGGAGCTGGAGCTGGAGCTGGAGCTGGAGCTGGAGCTGGAGCTGGAG
>CAZGHW010000044.1:0-34119 GCA_964525695.1 uncultured Rheinheimera sp.
AACCTTTATCCACCGCACCTGTCGGACTGCCCGGCAAGCCGGTCGAGTCCGACCTACTTAAATAACTTAAGAATCAATGCTTTGTGTGATTTTTGTTATTTGAGTTCAATATATTCGTAGGTTGGACTCGACACGGCAGCGCCGTGGCAGTCCAACACTATCAGCGTAACCTTTATCCACCGCACCTGTCGGACTGACCGGCAAGCCGGTCGAGTCCGACCTACTAAAATTAAAATAAATCAATGGCTTGCGTAAATCTCATCATGTTTATTGGACGTCATATGCCACGTGTCTGATTACCCGGCAAGCCGGTCAGCACTTTATGCTGAGTCCGACCAGCTTTATGGAGACGACGCTGGGGCTGCTTGTAACGGGCAACGCGGGTTATCCTGGCCAGCGCTGCCACAAATCGCTTTGGTAAAGGGCAGCGCCGGCGCCTGGGCTATACCTGCTTGCTCCCGGTCTGACATCACTCTATTATCCGGGTAGTCCTGCAGTATATCGCCAATCAGCAGGTTTTCTTTGGCAATCACACTGACACTGTCATTGGCTACTTTGATCAGCTGACTCTGACCTGCGCGGTCCGCTAAAATCAGATTTCGTTGCAGTTGTACTTTGTTGTTCAGATACTTCAGCCCCTCCAGTCCAAAACCAATCAGTTGAAAATTCTGGCTCTGCGCACCTTCTTGCAAAATTGAATCTTCAATACTGAGTTCACCGCCATTTGAAATATCGACCAGCCGGCTATCATCCGAACCCAGCGACGCCAGAATACTTTCGCTGATAATGGTCTGACCGCCCCGGCTTTTGATACCGTGGCCGCCATCTTTGGCCGCTATCATCAGGCTGCGGTGAAAGTGCAAATTGGCGCTATTGAGATAAATGCCATGCGCCTGACCGCCATGGCCCAATTGCTCAAATCTGCTGTTATTGACATAGACAGTGCCGCCCTGGGCTGATGTTTCCAGCACCCCGGACTGACTGGCATAAAAATAGATATGATCCAGCGTCAGACCCTGACCTTCCAGCCGGACACAAGAGCCATTACCATCGCTGACTTTAATATTGCGACATTGCAGATTTTTCAAAGTGGCGCGATTGCCTTTGATTAAAAACATCGCTTTGTCATTGACGGTGGCAGTTTCAAACAAGACTGCCCCCAAACCTTCGATAGTGACATCATCCGCTTGAATGGTTAGAGCCTGCTGATAAGTACCGGCACCAATTTGCAGCAAATCGCCGTTTTTAAGTTGTTGCATGGCGGTGGTTAAATCAGCGACTTGCTGGTGATTAAGCCAGATACCGGTTTTTTCAGGTTGCGGCTGCGGATCGGCTTGCCAGGCTTTAAACACCTGACTGATCTGCGCTGGCAAATCGCTGGCAACAGCTTCGACAGCGGCGGGCGCAGCAATCAGGCCGACCCCCTGTAATTCCAAACGTAGTTTTTGTTTGGCATTGAGCACCAACTCGGGCCAGGTCAACCAGATCGTGGCCAGTAATACATGCCCCAATAGACCACACAACATAAAATAATTTTTTAGCCAGCGCATCTGTTTGTTCCTTCAGTTCATCCTAGCCCATATGGTATTTAGCAATCTCTGAGTGCTGCTAAAGTGAATTGCTCCACTTGCTGCCGCCAGAGTGCAGTGGAAAAGGTATGGTTGGCCTCTGGCAGATGCTGATGGTTGGCTTGTTGCAAGAGCTGTTGCCACTGGCTGTCGGCCTTGGTGAGATCCAAAAATTCCTGTGCTGTTAAATCGTTACCGCTGGTAATGACAGTGACCTGACCAGCGCGCTGGTAGAATTGCTGCCAGCCTTGTTGCATATGGGCGACATAATTCTGCTCGTTGCTGTGCTCAAGGGCAGGGGAAGCTTTGGTTTGCTGGCGCGCCTGTCGTAAATTTTGCCACAAGGCTTTAACAGAATCAGTCAGCTGAAACTTACCGGAAAATAGCTTTTGCCAAAACTCTTTTTGGCCAAAGCGGCGCAAATAATAGTGCTTGACCAGCGTTTGGGCATAAGAATGTTGTTGCCGGACCCAGGGGTTGAGCAGCACCATGGCGCTCACTCTTGGGTCGGGTTGTTGCCGCTGGCTGAGTAAAATAGCGCTGGCGCCATCACATAAGCCCCACAGCAGCACTGACTTCAAACCAGGCTGCAATAAAAACAGCTGATCAATGGCAGCTTGAATATCGGCTTGTTGCAGGTAAAAAGCACAAGCGTCGCCCGTGCTGTCACCCATACCGGCAACATCAAAGCGTAAGCTGGCAAAACCTGCCGCACCGACCGCCCGGCACAGTTTGACAAACTGGCGGTGACTGCCCACCCGGTACTGCGGGCCGCCCACCACCAGCAATAAGGCGGTTGGCTGCTGACCAGGGGTAAAAATACCACTCAGTTGTTGCTGCTGACTGTTAAATAGCACCGCTTGCTCGGCGTTCGCTGGCGGCTGTGGAGTGCTGGCAAATTCAGTGTGCTGCATCATGCTTCCTGCAAAAAATTGACGGTGGCGCTAATCAGTTCAGGACAAGCCACCAGCTCAGTGGCAGTCCAGTAGGGGGCGCCTGGCAATAAAGTCACTTTGGTGGCAAATAACGCCGAGAGTTGTTCGGCACTTTTTTGCACCACTGGGCTTAAGTTCGGCAGGGTGGACGTTTCCAGCCATAATAAGCTGGCTTTTTCTGCAGTGTTCTGTGCTTGGCTCGCAGCTAACTGGTGAACATCCGCCATTTGTTTAACACTTTGCACAAAGTCTGCCGTCAGCGGATAACCGGCAATTTCCAGCACTTCACCATGGTCCAGTTGTTGCTGCAATTGCTGCTGGCTGGTTTTTTCACCCAGTGCCATTTGCTCCGCTACTTTTAACCGGAAAAACTGTTGTAAAAATTGACTGGGCTGCAAAAACGGTTGCCACAACACAATTTTATGCAGTTGTAATGGCAAGGGATCAGTTTGCGCCAATAAATCAAACAGTTGCAAGGCGCCAAAACGCATGGCAATAAAATTAACGGCTTGATAACCACGCTGTTGCAGCAAAACCAATAAGGCTTGTAAATCGGCCCGCCACGTCAGCACCGTGGTTTGGTCCAGATCGCCGTCACTGTCGCCGGTGCCATAGGGATCCATTTGCATATAACTGCCACCACAGGCCGCCAACTGTTGTCGACACTGACTGAATAAATGCCGGGATTTATTCATTTCTTCGGCAAAAGCGCCCAGCAGGACTGTCACTGTCGGTTGCTGGGCTGTCATGCTGGCGTCGCTTTGGATTACAAACAGTCGGCGTTGCTGCAGACAGATAAATTCACTATGCATGGCAATGCTTTACTCATAAATGTCAAAATTTGCTGGCAGTAATATACACCAGGCTGTGGTATTGTTGGCTTGCCTTTGGATTAAATTTTAACGATGACAACCCTTAGCAAGGCTGGATGACTGTGACCCAAATAAATTTTTCAACGCCGTTGGCGGATGCCAGCCATTATCCGCCAGTTCGAATCAAAGTGAGTCCAGTGCAACCCTGCAGCTTTTTTCGCTTTGCGTTGCAGCAACCACCTGCGCTGGCACAGAGTCAGTTTTTCCACAGTGGCAGGGGCGCTTTATTTTTTGCTGCAAAAACGTTGGCAAAAGCGGCGAAGAATGTGGTGTTGTTACCTGCCTACCATTGCCCGGCACTGGTCGAGCCATTTATAGCTGCTGGTTATCAAATCCGTTTTTATCCGCTGGCCGCTGATCTTAGCATCGTGTCAGATCAACTAGCTGCTTTGCTAAGCGATGATGTCACGCATTGTCTAGTCGTCAGATATTTTGGCAATTCATTAAATACAGATGAAATACTGGCCCAATTGTCCGCCCGTGGCATTGTCACCTTTGACGATTGCGCCCATGACTTAAAAACCTTCCTGCAGCAGCCACTGCATGCGTCTGCCCGAATCTGTAGTCTAAAAAAATTTATTGCCAGTGCTGATGGCGGTATGCTGCAACTGCAACGACCTGTAAAGGCAGAACTGAAAAGTCAGGGTCTGATAGGTGAAAGTAGAAATTTACTTGGCTTGATGCGACAACAGATCCTTGAACGATTGAGCAATACACAAAACAGTCGGTTGTATCCTCCCATCCATTCTACGGCAATATCCGCCAATACAGTGATGGCGAACAGTCAATCTTGCAACTCGGAATTACGATATCTGACGCCAATACACCAGCGCTCAGGCAGTTATTTGGCTTCAAGCTGGCAATTGCGCTGCACCAATACGACTGAAATTTTTGCACGCCGCCAGCAGCATGCCCGATTTTTGCAAACGCAATTGCAACACTCTGCGCTCGGGCGTTTGTTGTGGTCTGAACTCTCTGCTGACAGTGCACCTTATGTGGTGCCATTTTTATTAAATGACAGCGCAGGTTTTGACATGCTCAGACGCCGTGGTTTGCAAGTACTGCGTTGGGAAGAGTTGGCTCCCGGTAACTGCCCGGTCAGTGCCAGCTACCGCAGCCGTCTAATCCAGTTACCTTGCCATCAGGAACTGACGCCAGAGCAACTGGCGGACATAGTGCAAGCACTGCAGGCCACAGCAGGCTGAATTATGCTGCTTGCTGTGGCATGTCAGTTCGCAGGCGCTTTATTTGCTGGTTCAGCCAAACCAGTGCTGAACAGATAAAACCTTTGATGGTTTTTTTGTTATAGGCTTTAATGCCATATAAAGGTCTGGCGCAGGTCATCCAATCGGCTTTGTATTTATCATCGCCAGTTAAAAAATCGACACAGGTCACATGGTCTTTGCTAATGACCTGCTGAAACATGGCTTCCATCAGAATGGTTCCTACGCTTTCATTGCGATAGTGATTGTCATAAGACAGCTTAAAAATGTATGCAGTTTGCTGATGAACAAACCAAATCTGCGCTGCAACGGCTTGCTCTTGAATAGACAAAACGCCAAGCCGGACCCGACCTTGTTTATTTTCTTCCCGCACTATGTCATCAATAAACTGAGTAAAAGGCTCGTTGTTTTTCCAGCTTTTGTTGTATACCTGATGATAGCTTTCCAGCATTTGTTCTAAGCGCGGATCTTCGACGTCACTGAGTATTTCGATACTATAGTGTTGATCTCTGTCCAGCTTGGTTTTTTTGCTGCGTAAAATATTGCGCATTTTCTTTGGTCTTAACTGCCAGAACTGCTCAAAGTCAGTGATAGCCGGATGCGTCCAGTTAGTGGTGAGTTGATATTTTTCACAGTAAAAATGCTGCTGTTGCAATACTGTAATGACCGCATCAGCATTGCTGGCCGAAAGTGGCGATAAATCAATCATTTCATAGTGACTGAGTTGCTGATGCTGATAAAATGCAGCCAGATCAGTGTCAGCGTTGTTGTCAGCCTGTACCGGCAAAAACTCAGGACTGTAATAATTGGTTAAACTATGCAAACAATTCAATTTGATAAATTTTAATTGGTTGCGGTATTCAAAATGCGGCAATACGGCATCGTTGACTTTAAATTCGATGGTGCGGCACTGTGGGAAAACATGCTGATGTAATGTATGAAACCAGAAACGAGTCCGGTAAAAAGGATTTGCACCCTGCTGATTTAAAACTTCTGCGTTGCTAGACATGACTGCATTTAAACTCGCTGGTTAGGTGGAGTGCTTGGGTATGATATATTTTAAGACTTTTCTAGACTGTGAAGGTTTGTGATTTAGCTCATTTTTTTCTTTATTAACTTGAGACTTGGTTCAAGTTTCTTCAGCCATCGCCATCGATAAAAACTACCTGCAAACATTGCTCTCAATTCGGAGCTCCATTCAATTTGTTCTTCGGTAGCATTTGTATAAAAATCAATGCAATGTGCCAGTTTTTTTTCAAAAACATAGCGGATTACTTCCATCAACAACAATCTTCCAGGCGCGTAAGCTTTTAAATTTTCATCATATGCGGTTTTTAAAATGATAAAAATATTGTTATTAAAACAACAAAGCCGGGAAGCCGCTAACTTACCATCGATAAAAAGCTCAACCACTAAGCTTTGATTATTCTCACTGAGTTGACTTAAATAGCGCTGATAAAAAATACCTTGCAAGTTTGAGGGGTGAACTGAAGTACCGTTTTTACCTTTCCAGCCCTGGCTCTCTAAAATACCGTAGCGGTCGACCGCTACGGCTAATTGTTCTAATGAACGGTGAAAGACAAATTCAAATTTTTTCTCTTCATTTCGTAGTCGGTTTTCATAGCGATGAATATTTTTACGCAAGTTTTTACTTCGTTGCTGCCAATAATCTTCGAAAGAAGACAAACATGAAATCTGAATATTATCCAGTGACTTCTCGATAGCGTGGTTTTGAAGAGAAGCAATTACAGCGGCATGATCCAATGGATCGAGGCAAAAAAAGTCAAAACGCCAAGCTAAACCGGGTAAGGAAGTTAATAACAGGGCAAAATCTGGTTGAAAATGCTGGGCGCCGACCATCAGAGCTGATTGTGCCTGGGAAGGCTGCACCAACCTCCAAATGCCATATTTGGCTGGTTGTACTAATAACATCACTTTGAGTTCGTCGGCCTGATAGCAACTGGCCAAATAATGCTCAGGTCGAAATACCTGCATTAAATGCTTTACAAAACTGCCGCTGAGCATCAAATTGCCTTGATGCTGTTGCTCCACCAATTGCTGCCAATGGTCAAAGTCAGTGCTAGTTACTTCGGCGGCAGTTTTAATTTGCCAACGCTGGCGGTTATCAAACTGGTTCATGGCAGCAGGTTTTTCAGTAAACGTAAGTGGAATTTAACCGGTTGCTGATCCCAGGGCGTAAAACGTTTCAGTTTTAGCCTGGCGCTGCTGGCGGTGTTATAGCCCCAGTCAGTCACTACGGCGCTTAAAAAACCAGCTTGTTGCACCAGCTTAACGGTAGTGTCATCAAAGTCGCGGCCTTCGACACCATTGGGATAAGCAAAATGCAGCACAGGCCTTGCCAACAGCTGTTCCAGCCAGGCTTTACTCTGTTCTATCTGTTGTTGTTGTTCAGCTGGCGGAATACTTTTTAAAATCGGATGCTGCAAAGTATGGGCACCAATGGTGATACCAGTATCAGCCAGTTGTTTAATTTGACTGGCATTCATCATCCGCGGCTGGTAGTCACTGGCCTGATTTTGCTGATACAGGCTATCAACGGCTTGCTGGCGCTCGGTCACAGGTAAATATTTGTAGTGTTTAATCAGTTGCAACGACGTCTGATAACGACTGGCGGGATCGGTGAGCATCAAAGACCCAAGCGGACTTGCTAACTGACTTCGGCTCGGATCGCTGCAGAGATCGATGATCCGGTCATTCCACATATTACTGCCAGCGCTAAAAGCCGTGGCAATATACACAGTGGCCGGAATTTGATATCTGGCCAGAATAGGGGCGGCCACGGTCAGATTATTCAGATAACCATCATCAAAAGTGACACAAACAGCATTGGGCGGTAGGCTATTGTCGGCCAGATGCTGCAATGCCTGGTCCAGGGACAGTGGAGTAAAATAACGGGCTAACAGCTGCATCTGCCAGTCAAACACCGCTGCGGTCGGTTCGGTTGGCCGCATCGGATCAAACTCGGCCAGCACCTGGTGATAAATCAGAATCGAAAGCTTGCCGCGACTGAGTAAACGACCGCTTTGTTGCAATAACCAATGCAACATTAGTGCGCGCTCCCATGCTGTTGTAACCACAATTCCAGGATCAGCATGATCCAAATCAGCTCGCCATAATAACCGGCATGGCCAGATTGATAAGTCGTTAGGGCCTGCTCAATAAACTCAGGCCGTAAAATACCCCGTTGTTTTAAACTGGCTAAACTATCGCGGGTGAGTTGTTGCAACGCCGGTTGCTCTTTCATCCACACGCCAAACGGCAAGCCAAAACCATGTTTGCTTTTGGCCAGGGTCGCATCTGGCAAAAATCCACGGAAACTGTTTTTATAAAAATCGCGCAGCTTGCTGCCTGGCAATTTCAGCGCTGTCGGCACTGTACTGCTAAAATCGACCACTTCTTTTTCAAACAATGGGAAACGTACATCAATCCCGGCTTTTTGGCACATGCTGCTGACTTTGACAAAATCGTTATCGGCCAGGGTGAATTTCCAGTCCAGATACATCATTCGTTCAACCGGATCTGTGGCTTGACACTCCTGATAACGTTGCCGTTTGGCTGCCGCCGGTTGTTCGGCATCCACCTGGCGCAGAAACTCCGGGCAAAACATCTCGGTTAAGGCAAAGCGGTTGAGAAAGTTATAACTGTCCAGCCGATCCGGTAATGGCACCTTGGCCTGTTGCACGTAACTGCGGGCTTTGCTAAAACCTGGCAGCTGGCCGAGTGGGCTATGCAGCAGCAGCTCCAACGGACTGCGCAATAGCGCTGGTACTTGCTGATAATGTTCAAACACTTTTTGTTTGGCGTAACGCTCATTACCAGCAAAAATTTCATCACCGCCATCGCCAGCCAGCATCACTGTGACGCCTTGTTGTTTGGCAACACGGGCACAGATAAAAGCGGCCATGGCGGAAGAGTTACCAAAAGGTTCATCAAAATAGCCAGCAACTTCGACAAAATTGTCGACGATTTCAGCCGGTTTTAAATAATGCACCTGATGATTGCTGCCAAAGTGTTTGGCGGTAACCAGCGCATATTCGGTTTCATCATAACCTTTGGCTTCAAAACCGATGGAAAAGGTGCGGGCGCCTGGCTGGTTTTGGCATAAATAGCCACTGACAGTGGAGCTATCGAGACCACCACTTAAAAAGGCGGCGCAGAGCTGGTTGTCGTTGGCAGTGGCATGCAGTCGCACTGCATTGGCGATCACTTCGCGACAGTTTTGTTGTAATTGCTGCGGGCTTTGCTGCGAAAACGCATAAGCAGGCTGGTACAACAAGCGTTGCTGTTGCTGGCCATTGCGGCTGAAGGTTAGTTCAGTGGCAGGCGGCAATTTATAGGTCTGTTGGTAAATAGTCAGGCCGGATGGAATGCAATGAAAGAAAAAGTAATTAAACAAGGCTTGTGGCGCCAAGGGTAAAGCCCGGGCCGCCGGATGGTTTAAATAATCGCTACACCAGCCGCTGGCGGCATCAGACAGCTGGTAATACAGCGGCACTGCGGCGACATGATCATTGATAAAGCGGATACTGCCATCGCGTTTATCCAGCAATACCGCGCTAAAAAAACCAGCCAGCTGCGGGTAATACTGCTGAGGATTTTGTAATAACAACGCCAGTAACCAATCCGCCTGCGACTGCAAGGCATAATCTGCCCCGTAAGGCCGCACCTGGCCAAACAGTAACAAGATGGCATCGTTATGTTCGGCAACTGCAACTTGCTGGCGAACATAACAATTAAACTGGTAATGTTGCCCGTCTTGCTGACGACTGAAACTCAGCTGGCGCTCAGCGCTGTCCTGATTGCGGATCCACATACCAACCCAGATATCCCTGCACAGTTTAATTGCTGAATAAGTTACCTTTTTTCCAGCGATTTGCATAGCATTGCGAGTGAGATTTGCCAAGTTGTCATCTGGCTGTTGTAGCAGTGGCAGCTCGCGAGTGACAAATGCTGACCGATTCGTTTGCTTGCTTAACGCTAGTTGCTTGTTGGCTGCAACCAGACAGTTTTTATTCATTTGAAATCAGTCAGCCCAACTGGTATTTTGGCATTCTCAGTTTGTTATTTATGCAGCTGAGTGGTAATAGGTAGGGCTCGGCACCAAGTTCGACGGCTGGATTGAGCCAGTACAACACGCTCGCTGGCAGAGCCAAGCTAAACCTTATGACCGTGCAGTTCAGTGCATTGTGCTGTAATGTGCATCGATGTTTTAAACTTACATTTAATAGATGCGAGGACAAAGGATCCCATATGTCACGATTTGCCTGCCGAGTTGCTTTATTGACAGCTATTTTATGCAGCCCGCTGGCGCAGGCGTTTGATGTTGTGATCTCCGAAACTGAATTCCGGATGCTAAGTGATAATTGCAAAAGATTTTATTCGGTAACTCAGATTGGCCGTACCTTGGGTTTTACCATGCGCTTTTCTGCCACAGAACATCGCGAGACCACAGCCGATGCCGAGCGGGCAGGTGGTGCCTGGCACTACTGCGCTGGTATGGTATATATGTCCAGAGCGACAGTGGCGCCAACAGCGGATAAAAAACAATATATTCTGAATATGGCGCTGCGGGAAATTAGCTTCAGTGCCCGGAAAATCTTTGAAGATCACCGCATGTACGGTGAAATGCAATTGAATCAAGCCAAAGTGACCTTTTTGCTGGGACAACAAGATGCCAGTAAGTCGCTGTTACAGCAATTAATACAGAAAAATCCAGACTATATCCCAGCCAGGATTGAACTAGCGCGGCAATTGGCTAAAACCAACCAGTTACAGCAGGCGGTTGATTTACTGTTGGCTATTGATGAGAAATGGCGCGAAAAATCTGCTGATCTGAATTATGCGCTCGGTTTGTATCTATTTAAATTAGGTAAATTTGAGCAAAGTTTTCCTTTCGCCAAGCGCGCCTATGAGCTTCGCTATCCATTGCCCTGGCTGAAAAATCAGTTACAGCGCAAAGGGTTTAAGTTCTAGTCGCCTGCCACTTTAGCCGTTGCTGGCACGGCGCCAGCAGCGGTCTACAATTTTTTGTTCTATGCCTGCGGGTTTACCTGCAAGCCACCATAACAACAATAAAGTGATACCGTAACTGGCAACGCCATAACCAATCAGCAGTAGCAGTGTTGGCAAATCTGCTGCCTTACTCTGGTATTGCGGGAACAACAGCATCAAAGCCATCATGGCAACAGCCAGTACCGGACGGTAGATAGCGCGGATAAAGGCGCTGATGGTTAAATCAATTTCTTTCCGGGCCAGCAGTTGGGTGATGAATAACATCGCGATGGCAGACGATAGTAAGGCAAAAGCCAATCCGGTCAGCCCAAATAGCGGGGTGAGCAGTATTAATAAACTGATAGTGACCAAAGCCCGACCCGCATTGATATAAAGTAAATATCTGGGTAAGCCCCTTGCCAGGAAAATATAACCTACATTGGTTGATAAACTGGCAAAAAAACCTGCCAAAGCCAGTAGTTGTAACACCGTCACCGCCGCCAGCCATTGTGACCCCAGCACCACGGGGACGAAGAATGGTGCCACTAATGCAATACCGGCAGCTGCCGGTAGCGACAACACGGCGTTTAAATTCAGTGTCGACAGATAAATATTGGTCAGCTCAGTCCGATCTTCCTTGTGGGCAGAATACAGTGGATAGGTTGCTCTATTAATGGGCGCGGTAATTTCTGCCGTTGGCAAAGAACCGATTTCATCGGACAAAGTGTATAGCCCGGTGTCAGCCGGGCCTAATTGATGACCACTGATAACGGCGGGTAATTTTTTATTCAGATAACCGGCGATATTATCCAGCAATATCCATTTGGAAAAACTAAAAATGCTGCGGGCATGGCTCAGTTCAAAACGAGGCCTGAAACTGGACATCCAGTAGCTAAGCAGCACATTAAGCAAGGCGTTGACCAACATGCCTGCCACTAAAGCCCAGTAGTTTCTCAGGATCCAGGCTGTGCTGATGGTAAAAAAGAACGTCAGAAACTTTGGGATAATTTGAAAGCGTAACTCGGCTTTAAAATCGAGGTTTTTTTGAAAATTGACAGTGCCAATATTGCTAAAGCCTGATACCAGCGCCACCAATCCGAGCAGGCATAATAACGGTTGAACCCGGTCATCGGCAAAAAAATCAGCACAGAAGTCGGATAGTGCAACTAAAGCTACGCCACTGAATACACCAAACAATAATTGCAACGACCAGGCTGAGTGATAATCAGCTTCACTGACATCGGCCTTTTGGATCAGATAACTGCCAAAACCAAAATAACTGAGTAATTCGATCAGGCCATACACTGACATACAGATCGCCACTAAGCCAAAATCTTCCGGTAATAATAATCTGGCAAGTATGACTGAACTCACCACCGAAATGGCTTTAACACAAAATCTTGCCGCCAGCATCAGAAAGGTGGCTTGGTACAACATAGTACTCAACGGCTCTGATCCTTTTGATAAATGGCCTGTAACTGTTCGGCCAGCAAAGCCGCAGTAGCGGTTCTGCTAAAACGTTGAATTTGCGTCTCGTCCAGAAAATTGAACTGTTGTTGCTGCAGTTTTTGCAGCAGCTCAGTGAGGGCGGCTGCAATTTGCCTGGCATCGGCTAAATCGGCCTGGCAGGCAACCTGAGATTGCAGCATTAGTTGGCTGGTATCACTTTGCGCCGGAGCCAGCACCAGTACAGGTCGCCTGGCGCGGATATACTCATAAGCTTTGGCTGGCGTTTGATAGTTACAGCTGGCGGCTTGCAATAACAACAAAGCATCTGCATTGAGGATTTCCTGTGCGGCAGCACGGTAATCAATGGCGGGTTTTAATTCAACCAGATCAGCGAGTTGATAAAAAGCAATTTGCTCGCGTAATAACGCATCGTGGCCACTGGCTCTGAGCACCACCTGCAATCTGGCAGGCAAGGTCGGATCTTGTTGTTTTAATTGCTGTAAAGCAGTAAAAAACGCGGTCGGATCACGCTCTTGCGGGTACAAAGTGCCACTGTGTAACAGCGTATAGCGCCGCGGCGCTACTGGATTTGGTGCAGCTGTTAAGCCAGTAAAAACTTTTTCATCATAACCATTTGGCATTAAACGCCAAAAATCCGCTGCTTTGTCTGGATATCGTTGTTGATACAGTTCAATAGCCCCTGGGCTGGTGAGCATCACAAAACTGGCATGCCGGACAATTTTTTGTTCAATCCATTGGAAAATTTTCCGTCGGGTTGGATCGGACGGGTAGTCTTGTTGCAACATCGGATCGCGCAAATCCACAATCCATTGATTGCCGGTAAGCCTATGCAACAAATAACCAATGATATGAGCGGTCGCAATTGGATAAGTGCTCAGGATCAATTGGTTTGGTTTTAACTTCCACCAGCCTTTGATCACAGCTGTCAGTAACCAGCTGGACCAGCGATCGGGTTGCGCCAGCCAGGAAAAATAACGCCCTTTGACGGCTAAATCGCGGGCGGTATCCCAGGCTTTACAGCGGATGACTCGCACATGCTTTGGGATCAAATCTGCCGCCAGATTATTGGTTTGCTCGTAAGTAGAGGCCGTGACTGTCAGTACATCAACATCCCAGTGATGTTCGGCCAAATAACGACTAAATGCCACAGCACGGTGCACGCCACTGCTCATCTGAATAGGTGGGTAATGAAATGCAATCAGCAGCACTGAGTGCTGGTTGGGGTCTTGCTGCGCCTTCATGCTATGACTCTGTCCTCTAAAACTTGCCAATTGGCTTTGATACCGCAGCTATCTCCGTCTGAGACGATGATGTTGCTGTTGACTGGCCAGTAATGTGGCCTGATGCTGATGCCGGATTAAATTTAGTACTATTACCAGTCCTATTAAGGCATAAGCCAAATCAAAATAGGCCATGCTGACATTAAGTCCGGTAATGCCATAACCTAAAAAAGACACATTCAGAGCTCCGGATAAATTTGCCATCCACGGAATATCATGTTTGCGGGCATACCTATAGTTACGGTAATTGTTTAGGTAAGAATTAGCCAGGATCAGTAAAAACAGCATGAGACCAGGAAAACCATGATCGCCAAGTACCTGAAAATAAATATTATGGGCTGCCTTGGGCGTCAAATCATCCGGGATGGGTGGAGTTTCCACCGGTCCAAAAGTTGGAGTAAAGCCGCCATAATAGTGCCATAACGACGGATCTGTCACAGCGCGATAACCGCCACCCGTCATCGGATCGTCAAGTGCAATCAGGGTCGAGATTTTCCAGGCCCATAGCCTACCGATAAATGAGCCATCTTCAGTGGCGGCAGTGGAAACGGTACTTTGCCGCTCGCGCCATTCTTGCGGTGTATTCAGGTATAAAGTGGGTAGCAATAACAAGGCTGCGAGCGCTAATACTAATTTATGTCTACTGCGCAGCCAGGCAGCTCCGGCAATAATACATAAACCGATAAAACCACCTCTGGAATAAGTACCGACCACCGCCACTACATTAAGCATGGCCAATAGCCATAAGCCGCGTTTAAGCCATTTATGTTCAGTGACACTGATCAGGAAAAAAATCAGCGGAATTGTCATATTAATTGCAACTGCGAAGTCGTTGCGATCTTTAATCACGCCAGCCCGACCAATAACTTCATGGCTACCACCCGACAGAATAAATTTCAGTCCCTCCATCGCGGCATAAGCCGACACAGAAAAAATAATGCACCAGATAAAGGTAATAATCTCGGTTTTGCTGCGCAGGACCAGCACAATAAAGAAAAATAACAGTGCAGTTTTTAAATGCTCAGTGTAATAACCAACAACGTCGGTGGCATCCAGCGTATTCTGTGCCATGGTCGAAATACTGACCTGCAGTAAAAACAACAGCATCAGCCAGCCAACACCGCCGAGGGTGAGTTTTTTATTTTTAAACGCAAATAGATAAGACAGAAAGGTGATAATAACGATGGTCAGATTCATCCGCAGGCTGGTAGAAAAACCAAAAGCCCAGGCGGTCGGGGCAGTCAGCGCTATCCAGATCCAGGCACAAACACCAATATAAGGTCGGCGGAAGGAGTGATAAATCACAAAGAAAAATAACGCGACAATCAGAATATCACGCATGGTTATTTATCCTGATCATTGTGCTTGATTGACCATAAAATCAATACCACCATAGCGACGACATTCATTAATAAAAATAAACTATCAAGCATGCGGCTGACTCAGTTGTTGCGCCAGCGCATAAATTTTATGCGCTGTGTCATCCCAGGAAAATTGTTCGGCATATAGTCGGGTGGCGTCCCGATCGGCCGGTTGTTGCATTTCTGCGGCAATGGCAGCCTGTAATGCCGGTACTGATCGTTCGGTCAGTAAAGTACCGGCGGCTGGCGCTGCCACCACTTCCGGCGTGCCCCAAACGCTGGTTGCCAGCACGCGGGTACCACAAGCCATCGATTCGAGTAACACATTGGCCCAGCCTTCGCGGCTGGAGGGTAACAATAGTAAGTCGGCGCAGTTATAATCGCTGACCAGTTGCTCTGGCGTACGATGACCCAGAAAGTGCACTCGGGCGGTTAAACCCAGCCGGGCCACTTGTTGTTGCAATTCAGTTTGCATCTCACCGTCGCCTGCCAGCAGCAAGCTGACACCAGGTAAGGCAGACAGGGCTTCGATAATCAGATATTGGCCTTTACGTTCGATAAAATGACCCACACACAGCAGCACATACTGGCCGTCTAACTGACGCTGTTGACGCAATCGTAAGCGGTCAGTTGCTGTAAGTGGCTGAAACAGCGCCAAATCAACACCATTTCTTAGTACTGCATAATTCGACTGCTGTGGTGCCAGCTCGCGCATTTCATTGACCAGCGCCTGACAGACACCGGCGCAGACGTTGGCCCGTTGCAGCGCCGCAACAATCAAGGGTCGGATCGCCGGGTAGTTGGGCAGTAAGCTAATATCATTGCCTCTGGCCGTCAGCAGCAAAGGTTTTTTTAATAAGCGTGCCAGCCAGCCAGCCGCCACCCCATCCGGATAAATATAATGGCCATCCAACACGTCGGCATTTTTGATCACATCTGGCTGGCGCCAATAAAACCATAACAGCGACAACAACATAAAAAATGGGTTGCTGTACATGCCAAGGCCGGGGATCGCGAGGTATCTGGGGTGATACAAGCGGATACCATGCCGCACTTCAGTCGCTGGCACTTCGGTTAAGGCTTTGCGACTGGCGATAAACCGACCTGCCAATGGAAACCAGGGAATAGGCGCCAGTACTTCCAACGCCAGATCCGGATATAAGGCTTTGAGCTTACGCAAGCGGGTTTCAATAAAAATACCATGCCGTGGCTGGCTAGCATTTGGATACAGTGAAGTCAGCGCCAGTATTTTCATAACGATGCTAAAGCCCGTTGATACACTTGCTGGTAATTGGCGACAGAATTACGCCAGGTCCGCTGATGGCGGACAAAGGCCAGTGCCTGTTGCTGAATTTGCCAATAGCGCTCAGGCAACCCGGCAGCTGCAGGCTGCAGCTCGGCCAAAATGCTGGTGATTTGCTGAGTTAAATCGGCCAGATTATCTTTTTTAAATAACCAACCGGTTTTACCCTGTTCAATCAATTCGTGATGGCCACCGACATCAGAAGCCAGCAATAATTTGCCCTGCGCCATGGCTTCTAACGGCTTAAGCGGTGTCACCAGTTCGGTTAATCGCATTGATTTACGCGGATACACCAGCAAATCAACCAGACTGTAATAACTATTGACCACTGAGTGCGGCACCCGGCCCGGCATGATCACCGCGTGTTCCAGACCCAGATCGCGGATCTGTTGCTGCAGAGCTTGCTGTTGTGGTCCACCGCCGACCAGCAATAACACCGTATCAGGTTGCTGCTGTAAAATAGCCGGCATGGCCGCGACTAATAAATCTAACCCTTCATAAGCATAAAAAGAGCCCAGAAAACCCAGCACTTTTTTGCCGGCAAGGCCAAGTTGCTGTTGCAGCTGTCGATTTTTTTCGGTTAGTAATTGAAACTGTTCGACATTGACCGCATTCGGGATAGCGGTGATTTTATCGCTTTGGATACCACGGCTGAGCATATCCAGCCGTAAGCCTTCACAAATGGTGGTCACCGCATTGGCATGACGCAGCACATAAGTTTCCAACGCTTTGGTGGAACGATAGCGTAAATCACCTTCATGGCAGGTGCCGTGATCGACCGCCGCATCCTCCCAGAACGCGCGCACTTCATACACCACAGGTAAGCCGGTTTCACGGCCAGCCAGCAAGGCCGCCATGCCATTCAGTGCAGGCGAGTGGGCATGCAGAACATCGGGTTTTTCGATGGCGATAACTTCCAGCAAACGTTTTTTCATCGCCGGGATCAGCGCCAGTTGATCCAGCACCGGCAGCTTACTTAAAAAGCCTGTTGGTGGCTGGGTGCGATAAAATTGCAGGCCATCAATGGTCTCAACATCGGCCTGACAGGCCCCTTGTTTTGGGCTGGTGACATGGCAAGTCTGGTAACCGGCAGCTTGTTGCTGCTGTAAAATCGCCCGCGAGCGAAAGGTATAACCGCTATGTAACGGGATGGAATGATCAAATAAATGCAGGATTTTCATTTAAATTTCCAATAAGCCGCTTTCAATTCGGCCAGCTTGGCCTGCTGTGATTGGCGTTGTTTCAAATCTTTGATGGCAAAATACAACAACGGATTGCGCAGATACTCACGCCATGACAACGGATGTTGTTGTAAATAATGCAGACATAAATCGGTGGCAAACTCTGGCAGCGCCGTTGCTGCTTGCTTTTCGATGGCAAAAAGTTGTCGCACAGCTTTGTTTTCGATATAACCCTGCGCCTGGCGTTTTTTGCGTAACAAATCAGCTTTCAGATCTTTTAACTTATACCAGCGCAAATTTTCAAATTGCCAACCCGAGGCTGCGACCACCTGAATTCTGTTTGGTTGCCATGGTTGGCTCTGTGGCTGAAAATCAAAACACAGTAGTGCTGCCATGGTGGGATCAGTCCGGTAAATACCAAGGGGTAAACGAAACTGCACCGCGCGCAATTGTTGCAAGCAAGCTTCAGGCAACATATACAAATTACCGTGAATACCACCGGTGCTAAGCATTTGTTGGCGTAATTTGGCACTGCTGCGGCCATTGGCCGGAATACCGGTAAAGGCATGTGCTGCTGATGTCTGATGGGCCTGGATGATCTGGCTAAAACTGTCTGGTTGCAACCGGACATAACCGTCGACAAAAAAATGCATTCGGGCAGCAGGTTTGATTTGGTGCCAGTATTGATTCATACAATTGGCTTTGTCAGCCAGCGCAAAAAACCACACCTGCACATTATCTTGCGGGTAATGCTGCTTGATAAGTTCGGTCAGGCTTTTTGCCCTGTGCTCATCGCCATTAAAAAACAAATGCAGCTGATAACTGTAACTACCGGCGGCAAGCAGCGCGTGGTCAATCGCCTGCAACACAGTGGCTGCCGGATCTCGCGAGCTGAAGATAACGATAGAGAGGTCGGTCATTGCTGCTGGCGTTTGTTCCATTTAAGCATCCAACCGCAAAAAGTGATCAAACATCATCAGAGTCCAGAGCGCAGCACTGTTATCTTTTAAACCACTGAGATGATCCGCCACCAGCTTGTGGAGCTGCTGAGGGTTAAAAATACCGGACTCTAACATCCGGCTGGATAACACATCATCTTGCAGCTTTTGCTTTAAAGGACCACGGAACCAATCGGCCAGTGGCACGGCAAAACCCATTTTTTTGCGATAGAGCACATCATCCGGTAAATGTGGCTCCAGCGCTTTTTTCAGTGTGAGTTTGCCAACCCCATTACCCAGATTGGCATCGGATTCAAGCCGGAAGGCCCATTCGATAAACTTGTGATCTAAAAACGGCACCCGCACTTCCAGCGAATGCGCCATTGAAGCCCGGTCGACTTTGGTGAGAATATCGCCAACTAAATAAGTTTTTAAATCAATGTACTGCACTGTTTTTAGTGCATCTAGTCCGCTAGTTTTCTGTTGATGACGGCGAAATACCTGCAGTGAGTTATAACCCTGCAGTTTTTGTGTAAAGTCGCTGGAGAACAGTTTAGCGCGCTCATCAGCGCGTAAAATTGAAATCGAATTGTGATAACCCTGTACTGAATCCATCGCCATCGACTGGAAAGTGGTTTTGGCGCGCAAAAATTTCGGTGCCCAGTCCAGTTTCGGATACCATTTACCCAAAGGCGCAAAAATGGTCTGCCGCAGCCCCAGTGGTAAGCTGTTGCGCACTTTGTCTTCATTCATATGCATATTATAACGACGGTAACCGGCAAATAATTCATCACCGCCATCACCAGACAAAGCCACAGTCACTTGTTGCCGCGCCATTTCACAAACCCGGTAAGTCGGCATGGCAGAACTGTCGGCATAAGGTTCGTCATAAAGCCCGGCTAATTGATCAATCAGGTCAAAATCATTTTGACTGACCACTTTCACCTGATGGTTGGTGTGATAACGGTCGGCCACCAGCTGGGCAAATTCGGTTTCATTAAATGTCGGCACATCAAAACCGATAGCACAGGTATTCACCGGCTCAGTTTGCAACTGCGACATCATAGCGACCACGGCAGAGGAGTCCACACCGCCGGATAAAAAGGCACCGAGCGGCACATCCGCCACCATCCGGATGCCAACGGCTTCTTTAAAGCGGTTAATGAGTTCAGCTTCAGCTTCGGCTGCGCTCATCTCAGTTGGCCACTGGGTTGGGATATCCCAGTACTGCTCAGGCTGTGGCAGGCTAGTGATGCCTGGCGTCAGTAGCATCCGATGGCCAGGTTCGAGTTTAAAACAATGCTGATAGATAGTGTGAGGTTCTGGTACATAGCCAAAACTGAAATAATCTTCAATGGCAGTGTGTCTTAAAGTGCGGTCAAATTTTGGGTGTTGTTTCAGCACTTTCAGTTCAGAGCCAAACACAAACTCGTTGCCGGGCAGCAAAGCATAAAACAGCGGTTTCACGCCCAGTCGATCGCGGGCTAAAAACAGACTTTGCTGTTGCTGGTCCCAAATGCCAATGGCGAACATGCCACGCAGGTGATGCACACAGTCCACGCCCCATTCGCGCCAGGCGTGCAAAATGGTTTCGGTATCGCCCTGACTGATAAACTGATAGCCCTTGGCCTGCAGTTCGCTGCGTAACTCTTTAAAGTTATAAATTTCGCCATTAAACACCACGCAGACGCTGTTATCTGGCGTGCGCATCGGCTGCGGACTGCCGTCTAAATCAATGATAGACAAACGGCGGTGCGCCAGGCCAACACCAGGCGCAAAGAAATAGTCACCGGCATCCGGGCCACGATGTAACTGACGGTCATTCATCCGGCGCAGCATCTCAGCGTCCGGCAGTTGTTGACTGGTTGGCAAATAAATACCGGCAATTCCGCACATACTAACGAAGTTCCTTGTTGCTGACCGACTGATACAACTGGTGATATTTATGCACCATAGTATCCAGACTAAAGTTGTTTTGGCAGTGTTTTTTTACCAGTTCGCTGTCGTTGGCCTGCCGCGCCGGATCTTTAAGATAAAGCGCCATCGCCTGACACAGCTGCGCTGCATTATTGCTGTCGAATAAATGACTGGTCTGATGCGCCGGATGTATTAATTCCGGATTGCCGCCAACACGGGAAGCAATCACCGGCAGGCCAGCCGCCATCGCCTCCAAAATAGTATTGGAGATCCCTTCGGCCAGCGACGGCAACACAAAGACCTTCATTTGTGCCATCAACAGCGGGATATCGGTTCTGTTGCCGGCAAAGATCACGGCAGCGTTAACGTCTGCTTGCTCAGCGCGTTGCACTAAGCTGGCGCGTTCACTGCCATCACCGACCAATAACAGTTTCAGCCGCGCTTGCCAGGCTGGGAATTGTTGCCAGAGCAAAATAAAAGCTTCCAGCAATAATCGCTGGTTTTTCACCACTGCCATCCGACCAACAGTGCCAAATACCAGATCATCGCTGTGCAGCGGTTGCGGTAGGGCGGGCTCAAGCGCAGCTTTGCTTATTGCCGCCTGGGCAAATTTGTCGACATCGACGCCATTACAAATGCGCTGCAAGCGGGCCGGTGGCACTCCAATACGGTGCTGTAAATAAGCTTCAGCTTCAGTCGATAAGGCGACAAACTGATGCACCAGCGGTTTGAGCCAACGTCTGAGGCGCTGGTATTTTTGATTAGTGCCTGCCAAATCATTCACATCCCAGCCATGTTCGCCATGAATGCGCAGGGGGACACCCAGCAACGCAGCCACCAGTTGGCCTTCCATGGTGCTGAGATTACGGCTATGGAATACGTCCGGTTTTAGCTGGCGGAGCAACTTCAGCAGCCGCCAGTGTAAGGCTAAATCGAGGCCATCTTGTTTAGCTAAATGATACACCTGAGTAACCGGATGGGTGATGCGGGCAAAGAACACCGGATCATGGCCTTTTTGGCAGACAATACTGTGACGATACTGCGCTGCCGGTAAGCGGTTAATCAGGTTGACGATGCCATTTTCCAGTCCACCGGTGTGAAAACCCCAGACATAATGCACAATATGGATCACCGGCTGCTGGGTTGCTGTGACGACAGTCATTGTGCATGCTCCACGCGGTCAAGTGCTGCAGCGGGCGGCAGCGCTGAGGTGGCTGCCAACTGCGCCGCTAATTGCAGTAATCTGCTTTCATCTAGCGCCGGATCCGTCACCAGCACAGAGACAGCATTAATTTGCCCCAGGTCCGGTGATGCACTGAGCAAGGCACGCAATTGCGCCAGTTTTATTGCCAGGTCGTGATGGCCGCTGAAATTGCCAACCTGATACCAATGCACCAGCAAGCGGGTTTCACCGCTCAGACTTTTTAGCTCGGTCAGTCTGGCATTGATCAGACCCAACTGTAGTTCGCGGCTGGCCGTCTGTGTCCAACGTTTTTGGTTATACAAGCGGTTGGCCCAGCCGATCAGTTCACCCTCGGTCTGACGATGACCAAATTCAGCCCGAAACAACGTCAGTTGACCAGGCAATTGCAACAAGCTCTGGCGTTGGCTGTGTGGAAAATAAATGCCCCAATCGTTGTGATGGTCGGGTTGTGGCGTGCTGCCAGGCCATTGCAAGGCTGCGGCAGGTGTTGCCGGTGCCGATTGTAGTGGCAATTGCTGACCCCAGCACCAAAACAGAACACATAAACCGAGACTGAGTATAGTGTGTAACCATGCTGTTGCGGGCTGAGGCAGTGCTTGTGCTGGCGTTGTGGTGGCGCTTGTTGCATCACTGCTGGCGGTTGCCGGAAAATCACTAAATCTGCCGCCAAGATAAAACATCAGCAGCAACACCAAACCAAACACCAGCCAGCCGTAAATATAGTGATCATCACCAAAGCCATAGGCCATATTGCTTTGTTCAGCGATAAGGATCAGCACAAAAGCGCGTAAACCATTCGCCAGCACTGACACCAGAACCAAGGCCAGCAAAAACACACACTGACGACGGAAACTGCGAAAGGTCAAATGGGCAAATAAAGTGCCAATTGCCAGTGATGCGATTAAAAACCTTAAGCCAGAGCAGGCTACCGCCACTTCAAAATGGCCAACCGGGGTACTGATATACAAGCCTTCGCGAAATACCGGTATGCTGCTCAGTTGCAGGAAAAACACCGTTAAATCGGCCGTAATATCCTGCAGCATTGGATGCAGTTCTTCGCCAAAAGGCAGCAAAAAAATCAGATAAAAAATTGGAAACTTTAACTGCCAGGCTAATTTCAGCCCAAGCCAGCTGATCAGCAATAGTTGCAATGCCAACACCGCCATTAGTTGGCTGAGGGCTGCAACTTCGGCGGCATAACCGACTAACCACAGCAGCAATAACGGCAAGAGCAGTAAACTCAGCCGCCAATCGGCCCTTGGCTGGCCGGATAAGGGTTGCTGACTGGTGCTCAATAACCAGAGGATAATCAAAGGCACCGCATAGGCGTGGGTATAGGTATCAGAGCCGCGCCAGACGGCTTCCATCGCTACCAGGCTGGGCCAGAACAGCACAAACCAGGCTGCAAGCAGCAACAACAGTCGTATCAGGGCGGTTTTATCTTGCCATAATATTTTCATTGCCGACCAACCATACTCAACAATGGAGCCAAAGTGGCAGGCCAGGTAAAGTGGTCAATCACCCATTGCCGGTTGGGGTTGTCTGTGGTTGGTTGCGCCAGTAATTGCAAACAAAACTGGCTAAATGTGGTCGCATCGTCTGATTGTTGTAAATAAGCGCCAGTTGGTGCATTAATGCCTTCCATTGCCATGCCGGTGGCCACTATGGCTTTGTTCATTGCCATTGCTTCGAGTACTTTATTCTGAATACCGCGTGCGATGCGAAGTGGGGCAACCACCAACGCCGCATTGGCGATATAAGGCCGGATATCATGCACCCGGCCGGTGACGACGACGCCGGGTTGTTGCGCCAGCGCCACGACCTCAGCTGTCGGATTGCCCCCGACAATGTAAAACCACAGTTCCGGCCTTTGCTGTTTAAGCAGCGGCCAGACTGCAGTAACAAACCAGCGCACCGCATCGACATTCGCCCAATAATCCATCGCGCCAGTAAACACCAGATAAGGCTGATGGCAGGCTGGTTCAGGGGGTTGCGTTGATGAGCTCAGGGCTACATCGGCAAAGGCCGGATCAAAAAACACCGTATCAACCCCGTTCAGCAGCGCTTTGACTTTGGCTTGACTGATGGCAGGAGTCTGCTGGCGGAATAGATTGGCTTCATCATCGGATACAAACAAACTGTAATCAAAAGTTTTGCAGTAATATTGTTCTTTTTGCGCTAACAACCGAAATTCACGCTGATAGATCAACCGCATCAGGCCGTGGTTTTTTTCCGCATATTGCCGCCATTTATCCGAATCAATATCAACAAAATCTAACACCCGGTGCAAATGTGCATACATTTTGCCATCGACGTACTGTGCCATGGCCGAAGAATAAATAAACACAGTATCAATCTTCTGCTCGCGGATAGTACGCTCGACCCACTGTTGCAGCTTTTGATCAAAATAATAGGGCAGGGTAATAGGCTTGGCACTGACAAAGCTGGTCAGTCCTTTGAATTTAGCCATCAGCTTATGTTGCGGCCGACAATAATATTCGCTGCACCAGTTTGCCAGTTGGGCCTCATATTGGTAGTCAAAGGCATCATCGATAAAACAACCGAGGTAAATATCATAATGCACAGCCAGCGCTTTTAAGATATTAAAAGAGCGGATCTTATCGCCCTTATTTGGTGGATAAGGAATGCGGTGGCATAAATAAAGCAGTTTAGGTTTTGCCATCATTTATCCCAGATAATGTGCCAGTTTTGGACCTAACCAACGGCTTACTGGCAACGGCAATTTTTGCCATAACCGGATAAACAGCTGATATTTCGGATTGTTGGGACTCAGGTTTGCCAACTGCTGCGCTTTTACCAGTTTAAATTGGTAATGCAGTAACTGATCCTGCATGCCCCAGTGTTTTTTATAACTAAAAGCACCGGAATCAAGTTTACTGCGACCAAAATCAAAAAAATCACAGCCTTTGGCTGCCCTGGCGTGGCACATCAGTTGGAAATACATCAAGTCGTTACTTTTCAGTTCACGCGCCACAGGTTTACCGCCGCCGTAATAAGGCAGCACCTGATTTTTATAATAAAAATTAAACACCGAGGACACCGCCTGGCCCGCGGCACGCACGGTCAGAATATCAGTCCGGTCAGGGAAGGCCTGTTGCAGTGCCTTAATCAGTTGGGCTGAAAATACCGGGGTACCAAGGTTACGCAGGCTTTCGGAATAAATGGCATAAAAATCAGTCAGATCCTGTTCAATTTGGCAACTGAGCTCAGACTGTAAGCCTTTGCGGATCAAGGCCCGTTGATTCTTTTTAATGGCAGCCAGCATGGCAGCATCATCTGGCGCCAAAGGCATGCCAAAAGTGGCATGCTGACTGCGGGTTAGCCAATCATTGTCTTGTGGCTCGCGATAGCGCAGTTCAACCTGATCAACGCCGAGTTCAGTACCAATTTCGACTGCTTTTTGTTCCAGCAGGCGTCTGACTTCAGGTTCACCGACAGCACCGCCGTAAACACAAAATGGCGTGGACACCAGCGCATTGCCAAACAGTTTGCTGTGGACCCAGGCCAGCGGCAGGACGCCGACAATCTGACCGTCCAGTGTGGCGTATAAATAATAAGTTGGATGGCCTAACGTCAGCTGCAGGACTTGCTGCCAGCCGGATAAGTGAAAAAAAGTGCCGTCGGCGCGCTGATCAACAAAAGCATCCCACTGGGCACGTCGTGGTTGGTCATCAATCGCTAAGGTTGCAATCTGGTACATCTGGATCCCTTGATGTGCTGGTTTTTAGCTGCCGCCCGCAACGCCTGGCAGCGAGTTTTTATCATCAAACTGCCTGCGGTTGGCAGGCAGGGCAGGCAACGACTAATCCGCTAAGGTGTGTTGATACACCTGGCTTAGACTACGCCATTGAAAATCCTGCAGTAACAGGTCAAGTTTATGTTCCATTTTGTCTAGATTGACATAATGGCGGAATTTAGACTTTTTACCCGCATCGGCAATACGGGGTTGTGCCGGGTCAATTTCCCATGGATGAAAATAAAACATATATGGCATTAAATCATCGTTGATAAAACGCCGGATCAGTCTTTTACTCAGCCAGTACGGCATCAGACGAAAGTAGCCACCACCGGCGATTGGCAGTTGTCGGCCATACATATTCAGCGTCGGCATCGGAATTTCCCAAATACCTTCTGGTCGCAGATATGGCTGCTGTGGCCAATCTGGTACACCGTATAGATCATGTTTCACCGGGTAGGTGCTGGAACTATAGCTGTGACCAGCATCGCGTAAAATCTGAAAGGCCCATTCACTTTGTTTATTGATAGAAAAACTAGGCGCCCGGTAACCTGGCACCGCCTGACCGGTCAATTGTTCGAGTAAATCTTTTGCTTTGTGCACATCAGCGGCGAATTCGGCCGGAGTTTGCTGATGAACCCGGGTATGGGCATACCCATGGCTGGCCACTTCATGGCCGCGGCGACACACTTCTTTGACCAGCTCCGGAAAACGCTCGGCCACCCAACCTAAAAAGAAAAAGGTGGCAGTGGCGCCATTGCGCTCAAACTGATCAAGCAATTGTCGGGTGTTGCGATCGACTCTGGGCACCATCTGATCCCAATCCGATGGATTGATATTGTTTTCAAAAGCAGCTACATGAAAATAGTCTTCAATATCAATGGTTAACGCATTAAACTTCAACGCCTGACTCATCTGTATCAGCGCCCTTTGCCAAATAAAACAATTTCAACGGTCCGGATTAATATCACCAAATCAAGTAATAAGGTCCGGTGCTTGATGTAATACAGGTCAAATTTTAATTTTTCCTGGGCATCTTCAGTAGTTGAACCATAAGGATATTTCAGCTGCGCCCAGCCTGTCAGGCCAGGTTTTACATTATGGCGCTGATTATAATAAGGAATTTCTTTCACCAGTTTTTCGACAAATTCAGGCCGTTCTGGTCTTGGACCGACAAACCCCATATCACCAATAATGATATTAAACAGCTGCGGCAGTTCATCGATGCGGTATTTACGAATGAAACCGCCGATTTTGGTCACCCGATCATCATTAATGGAAGCCCAGGTGGCACCATTTTTTTCTGCATCAGGCCGCATACTGCGAAATTTAAGGATTTGAAAAGGTTTACCATCGATGCCGATGCGGATTTGGCGGTAAAACACCGAAGCTCCGGTGCTACGACCGTCATCCAGGTAAATCACCAAAGCTGTGATCAGCATTAATGGCCAGACCACAAGTAACACACAAATCGCCAGCAGGGCATTCAGCCGGTGGTCGAGACTGGTTTTGAATCTGTGGTTCATTTCAAAACCATTAGAGTAAATCACCCAGCTTGGGTAAATCAGATTCACGGCAATTTGGCCAGTTTCTTGCTCAATAAAATCTAGAATTTCAATAACATCGATACCGCGAGTTTTACATTTAAATAAGTGTTCAACCGGCAGCATATTACGTCTTTCATCGCAGGCAATGACAAGTTGGTCAATTTCGTGCTCAAAAGCGTAATCATACAAGGTGTTTTTATAGTCAAAGTGAATGGTTTTACTGTCCGGAATATGGCCGGGTTGGTCGCCTTCAATCCAGACAAAGCCATGAATTTCAAAATTGCGTTTATCAACGTTACGGCGCATCCGCCGTTCGATAATTGATGCCCGTTCACCGGAACCTAAGATCAACACCTTACGCCGGCTGATTTTGGTGACATCGTGGTAGTGAAACAACATCCGAAATGCGGTCAGCGTCAACATCGATAAAAATGCCGCAATCAAGCTGTAGCTAATGCCAAGATGTAAAGAGGGCACGATACTGAAAATAACCAGTTCGAGTAATATACCCGACAGAATTAAGGTGATTACGACCCGCTTGAACACACCGCCGGTGTCTTCACGCAACTTTTGATCGTACAAACCGACCGATAAAGCACAAAGCATCACGCAGCCAGTGAACAACACTGCGTTGATGGCTGCCATTTCCTGATCAACAGGCTGGTACAGGGAGTAGACATACGAAGCTGCAAAACTTGATACCAATAACAGCAGCATCTCACCGAGCAAAAAGAGTTTGTCAGCTAACGTATTTTTACCAAATCGAACAGCCTTATTCATCAACACATCTTCCTGGTTTTCTACTGAGAATTCAGTTTTCCACCTTGTCTACTTGACTAAGCGGAGTTGGTGGAGAAGTATACGCTCGTGTTTTTAAAACTGAAATTAATTTTTTATGGCGGTCGCCACATCAATGTCAAATTCAGTTATATTACTTTCGCATCAGCAATAAGGACGCAAGATATGAATGCAACAATTGGTCGGTTTACCCTTCTTACACTTATCTCAGCCCTTGCGTTGCAAGGTTGCAGTAGCCAATCTTCCCTGCCAACAGCGACTGTACACAATTCATTAACTACTGCGGTGACAGATTATAAATATCTGATTGGACCGAACGATACTGTCAATATTTTTGTCTGGCGCAACCCTGAGCTGTCAGGTTCTTTTATTGTGCGGCCTGATGGTCAAATCACTACTTCATTGGTGGAAGACATCGTTGTCGCGGGAAAAACGCCAACCCAGTTGGCGCGTGAAATGGAAACCATCCTGGCGAAGTTTATCCGTGATCCGGTTGTGACTGTGTCAGTCAACGGCTTTGTTGGACCTTACAGCGAACAGGTTCGGGTGATCGGAGCTGCGGCCAAACCACAAGCTTATCCGTATCGTCAATATATGACATTGCTGGATCTGATGATTGCATCTGGTGGTTTAACTGAATTTGCCAGTGGCAACAGTGCCAAACTGGTGCGGACAGTCGGTGGTAAACAAGTCAGTTACCTGATCAAATTGGATGACCTCATCCGTGAAGGTGATATTTCTGCCAATGTGGATATGTTACCTGGTGATATCGTAATTATTCCGGAAGCCTGGTTCTGAGAGTTGTTGCTGGAGTAGTTCGATGAAGGAAATAAACCTGGCAATAGAGATGTTGCTCATCTATCTGCAGGGCGTTTGGCTGAGGCGGCGATACATCATTATCACAGCTTGGCTGATTTGTCCGCTTGGCTGGTTATTTGTCTTTAATCTGCCGCCAACCTATGAAGCCAATGCCAAAATTTATATTGAGACCCGCTCAGCGCTGGATCCTATTTTGGCTGGTATGACGCTGCGAAATGATCCGGATGAAGAAGTGCAATTAATGGCCCGGACTTTATTAAGCCGGCCAAATTTAGAAGACATTGCCCGGGCGACCGATATGGACGTGACCGCCAGTGATAAAGGTGCCTATGAAAATTTGATTGATCACTTGCAAGACGACATCAAATTAACTTCCGCCGGACGGGAAAACCTCTATGTAATTTCTTACGCCAACGCTTCGCCACAACTGGCTAAACGGCTGGTGCAGGAAACCGTCAATAAATTTGTCGAAAGCCGGATGGGTAATGCCGTGGCTGACAACAGAAAAGCTGCCGATTTCCTGGATTCGCAAATCAAAGATTATGAAAAACGGCTGGCTGAAGCTGAAGCTCGTTTATCTGAATTTAAGAAAACGCAGATGGCAGAAACCCAGGGCGCTGAGCAGGGCTTTTATGCCCGTATTGAAGCGGAAAAACAGCGGCTGGAAGAGGCTCAACTACAACAGCGTGAGCTGGAAGGCCAATTGGCATCGGCCAGACGCCAGTTAGAAGGCGAAGATCCGGTGATGTTCGATTATAACTCTGGCGCACCGGCCGGTTTTACCTCGCAGTTTGACGAGCGCATTAAAACGCTGCAATCACAGCTTGATGCTTTATTGATCCGCTTTACTGACAATCACCCTGATGTGGTCGAAACTCGTCGCCTGATGGATAGCCTGAAACAGCAAAGGGATGACGAAGTGGCCGTGTTACAACAACAGGCGCAAACAGCCCCTGCCAGTTCTGGCTTAAATCAAAGTCAGGTCTATCAGGAAATGAAGTTAAACGCGGCGCGGCTTGAAAACGAAATGGCGTCGGTGAATGTCCGGGTGCAAAATTATGCTGATAAACTGGCAGCGTTGGAGCGGCAACGTAATATCATTCCAGATATTGAAGCTCGTTTTGCCGGTTTAAACCGCGATTACGACATCACTAAAATGAACTATGAACAACTGCTGAGTCGGCGTGAATCGATTGATTTGTCACAAAAAGCCGATGAATCACAGCAGGATGTCCAGTTTAAAATTATTGAACCGCCGCATGTGCCGTTAAAACCGTCAGGACCACCGCGGGTCTTACTCTATACTGTGGTGTTAGTGGCAGGTGCTGCGTTGGGTATTTTTATGGCTTTTGCCCGCAGTCAAATTTCTCCTGTTGTCACCAGTGCTTTGCAACTGAAAACCATTGCTGACTTTCCAGTGTTTGGTCTGGTCTCTCATACCAGCAAAGCGCAATTGCAACGGCAGAATAAAAAGCACCTGCTGTACTTTTTGCTGCTCAGCGGCATGTTGATCTTCAGTTATTGTCTGTTAGTTACCAATGAACTGGTATTTGGCATTACCGCCGCGCAAATTCTAGGACGCCTGTTATGAGTACCATTGAAAAAGCGCTGGATAAAATGGGCAATTTGCCGACCAGCACTGTGGTTCAGCCAACAGAATCTGCCGCCACAGCCACAGAGCCCCAGTCTGATGCTGCAGCGCCGGTAGCGGCTACTGCGCCTGTTGCAGCCATGGCCAATCAAGCGGTGTTGGCAGAGCCAGCTGTGCCGTCTGCAGTCCAGTCTGACAGCAGCGTCGCTGCGAGCAATCGTAATTATGTTGAAATTGACTTGCAGAATCTGAGTGAACGCAACTTTGTGGCGATTGCCACCGAGCGGCGGTTGATTTATGAAGAGTTTCGAGTCATCAAGCGCAAGCTGATTAATAACGCCTTTGGCCCGCTCAGTAGTTCGCTGAAGCATCCAAATCTGATCCTGGTCACCAGTAGCAGACCAGGTGAGGGCAAAACCTTTACCTCGGTCAATTTGGCATTGAGTATCGCGCTGGAGCAAGATAAAACAGTGTTGCTGGTGGATGCCGACGTGCTCAGACCTAATGTCTCCAGAACCTTACAAATATCAACCCCGCGTGGTCTCACTGATTATCTCAGTACGGATAATCTCGATGTCAGTGACATTATGTACAGCACCAATGTCGAAAGGTTGAAATTAATCACAGCTGGTAAACCGCACCATTTATCGACTGAATTACTGGCCAGCGATAAGATGATGGATCTGGTACAGGAGTTTGCTTCTCGTTATCCGGATCGGATCGTCATTTTTGATGCACCGCCGTTGCTGGGGGTGAACGAAACTTCTGTGATGGCTGGCATGTGCGGCCAGGCCGTGGTGGTGTTGGAAGAGAATAAAACCAAGTTGGATGAGCTGGACAAAGCAATCAGCCTGTTGCCGAAGGATTTGGCCGTTGGTTTTGTGATCAATAAAGCTTATTACAGTCGCGATAAAGGATATGGCTACGGTTATGGATATTATGCGGAATAAAGGCCACAGCGCTTCCGGTTGGCAACCACGCAGTTTTGCTCTGCAGCCACTGGCTGCGCTGATGCTGCTATTCTCCATGCCAGTGGCGGCAGATGTTGAACTGATGCCAGCACTGAGTCTCTCTACTTATGGTTATGGCGTGAAACAGGCTGGCGCTGATACTGACCGCGGTATGGCGCAAAGTATCAACCCCGGCTTGAATCTGCGTTATCAGGGATCTTGGTTACAGACTAATTTGGGTGTGGACCACGAAGCTCTGTATTACCGTGATGAGCAGCGCGACAATAGCGGTTATAGTAATTTTCGCTTTGACAACAGAGCCAGTTTTTTGCGCGACCAACTGCAGTTTCAGCTCAGTTCAGCCCGTAGCCACCGTGCAGCAGGTACTCAGTTTTCACGTTATGCCGATGAGGTCACCAATGGTGACCAGATGGCCACAGTGGATAATCACAGTGCCAGAATGTTGTTTAGCAACAATAAACTGGATTGGCTCAACAGTAAAATTGCACTGAGTGTCGATGAGAGTGCAACAGATAACATTAATGACCCATTAGTGCTTGATCCAAGCCTGACAGCCTTTGATTTGAGTAACAGAAGGTACAGTGCTGATATCGCGTTGAATTCAGCCCGCCGCAATTCCACAGTATTCTGGAATTTGGATTTAAATGCGGCAAAAACTGACCGCGAAACCGAACTGGATTATTACAACCGGCGTGGTTCTGCCACCTTAGGGGTGACCCTGTTATCAGGTTTGGCGCTGATTGGTCGTGGTTCTTATGAAAGTAATAGCGATATCGGCGCAAGCAACCGCTATGCTGATTTTCGCGATTATGACAGTGTTGGTGCGGGTCTGGAGTGGAGAATCACCGAGCGCTCCTGGTGGAATCTAACCTACAACAAAATTGATGATCAACAAGGTGGCACCGAGTATTTAGGTACTGAATTTAGTTTTCAGCCATCTCGTCGCACTCGGCTTAGTGGTAACTTTGATCGGCGGTTCTTTGGCCGCACTGCTTCGGTTAGCGGTAGTTATAATCTGAAAAATTTAAATATGCAGCTGAGCTTTTCTGACTCGGTGGATTCGCTGTTGGGTTTCAGTGGGGCAGGGTCTTTCACTTGTGCGCCTGGACAACAATTTTTTCAGGGGCTGTGCCTGGACTTGACCAATCAGCTTATTACGTTACCCATTCCAAACGACAACCTGAATGAATCCTTAGTGATCCGACGTAATGGTAGTTTCAGTTTGGGTTATGTCTTTAGCCGGCTGACGATACAGTTACAGCTCGGCGCCCGGCGCGATATCTATCTGGAACAAGATGCCGAAACCAAAGATAACTTTGCCAATCTCTCTGCCAATTGGCAGTTGTCACAACGGCATTCTTTATCGATGAATACTTCGTTTTCAGATGTCAAATACCAGGGTAATCAGCTTGGTACTGGTACAGGCGGCGGTTTTGGTCAGCGGGAAGGCCAGCAAGGCAGTGCTGAACTGGCGTTAAATCGGCGGATGACACCGCAACTGACCGGCACACTAAGCGCTAAACATGTCAAAGTCGACTTTAAAGACACTTTGGATGACTATCAGGAAAATCGGCTATCGCTGGCATTTCGTTTTCAGTTTTAACGAAACAAGTTAAGCCATCACGATAAAGGCAGCCTTAGCTGCCTTTATCATCTGTGCCAGTGCGTGAATGCTGTGCTTCATCCCTGACTTGATGCTGCTGGCGCTGTTCCTGTTGCAGTATTTGCTGATGTTGTTGGTTTAATAAAGTGTCTAACTCTTTGGCCATTTTTATTTTATGTTCAAGCGAACTATCCAACAGGCCGGATAATTCCTGCAACATCGCATGATAGGGATTGACCTGTGGCTGTGGTATCGCGTTTACCGAAGGGGGGAGCGCCGACTGTGGCGCAGCCATCGGCAATGGGGTTTGTTGCGCCACTTCACCACGGATCTCTGCGATCACTTGTTGTATATCTTCGGCTTCGAGCAAGGTTTTTTCTTCTAAAAACCCATACAACAAACTGCGATCGAGTAGATTATTAATTTTGCGCGGGATGCCGTTGCTAAATTGCTGGATCAGCGGATAACAGCTCGCAGCCAGCAGTGGTCTATGCACACCCGCCTGAATGATGCGGTATTCGACATAAGCCTGGGTATCTTCTTCGCTCAGCGCTGTTAAATTGGATGAGGCGATAATACGTTGGCGGAATTGTTCCATATCTGCTGACTGAATAATGCTGTTTAATTCATTTTGGCCAAGTAAAAAGCTCTGCAGCAGTGGTTTGCCAGCAATTTGGAAGTTGGATAACATCCTGAGCTCTTCGATAGATTCCAGTGGTAAATTCTGCGCTTCGTCCACCAGTAATAAGGCTCTTTTTTGCTGCTGATGTAACAAAGTCAGATAATTGGCAATTGCTTCCAGATAAGCGGCTTTATGACTTTCGCGCACTGTTAATTGGAAAACTGAAGCAATCATCCGCAGTAAGTCATTCGGCTCCAGTCTGGAGGTGACAATTTGACGTGCCACTATCTGTTGTGGATCCAGCCTGGCCAGTAATTGGTTGGCAATGGTGGTTTTGCCGGTGCCAACATCGCCGGTGATCACAATAAAACCTTCACCTTGGCTGAGGCCATATTGTAGATAGGCGAGGGCGCGTTTATGCAGTTTGCTGGCAAAAAACCATTGCGGATTTGGCGTTAATTGAAATGGCCGTTGTGAAAATCCGTAATACGCTTCGTACATCGGTCTGTTTTCCCTGATTGAACCTGCACGCACAGCCTATGGCGTGCATGCGAAACTGTCCGAATGATAGCACAGTGCATCCGGCCGCCAAGCAAAGGATTTGCTTGAAAATTAGCAAAAATGCGGCGGATGCTACTGTTTTAGCGCGCATTTTGTCCGCACTGGGCAAAAAACGTCCGAACGGATTTGGCTTTCGAAAAAAGCTGTTGACACATTTTGGCTTGCCCCCTAGAATGCGCCTCGTCTTGTGACGAAGCAGAATCAGCGATGAGCCTGCTAAGTCCGATGGTGTGGGGCTATAGCTCAGCTGGGAGAGCGCTTGCATGGCATGCAAGAGGTCAGCGGTTCGATCCCGCTTAGCTCCACCAAAATTTTTACGATGTGTCCCTTTCGTCTAGAGGCCTAGGACACCGCCCTTTCACGGCGGTAACAGGGGTTCGAATCCCCTAAGGGACGCCAAGTAAAAATTAGTACTAGAACATTTGTGTAAACAGTGTCCCTTTCGTCTAGAGGCCTAGGACACCGCCCTTTCACGGCGGTAACAGGGGTTCGAATCCCCTAAGGGACGCCAATGATATACGCGACAATCTAATGTGTCCCTTTCGTCTAGAGGCCTAGGACACCGCCCTTTCACGGCGGTAACAGG
>CAZGHW010000045.1:0-32861 GCA_964525695.1 uncultured Rheinheimera sp.
CTGAACAGTGAACCGCCTTATATAGTCCCAACCACGCTAAACTTCTCGGTACCAGGTTTTTACAGCAAAGATATCATGGACTTATTTGATGCTGCCGGGATCCGTGTCAGTTCTGGCTCGGCCTGTAGTTCTAAAGTGCCGACCAGCTTTGTGCTCGATGCGATGGGATTGGAAACCTGGCGTAGTCAAGGCGCTATCCGATTATCGTTCGGGCCTGCGATGACGGTCGAGGAATGCCAGCAAGCTTGTATTGCCATTCGTCGACTCAGCCGCATCGTGCAACAATGTTGCCTGGTGTTATCTGATGTTGAACCTTTGGCTGATCTGGCGATTGGCGGCTTGACGCAGCTTAAACATGAAGATATGTGCAGTTATCTGCTGGTCTGTGAGCATAGTCGTAGTGCTGTGATTATTGATCCGGTGCCCGCTTTAGCCAACCGGCTGGCGAATATGGTGCAAGGTCATCAACTTAATCTTATTGCGGTGCTGGATACCCATTTGCATCAAGACCATCGCTCGGCGCGGGCTGATTTAATGACGTTGTTAAGTCAGCATACACCAGCAGTGGATGCACTGGGTTGGCCAGCGAATACGTTGCAACTGAGTTTAGGTCAATATCAGTTGAAGCCAATAGCAACGCCGGGTCATAGTGCTGAAAGTCGCAGTTATCTGCTGTATCAGCAACAACAGTTGGTTGCGGTCTTTGTTGGCGATTTGTTATTACCAGGAGGTACCGGCCGTTTAGATTTAACCGATTCCGACCCGGTCGCATTTTGTCAGTCCTTGACACAACTACAGCGTTATATCACTGCAGACACGCTGTTATTATCCAGCCATGATTATGCTCAGCGCTTTTTTACCAGTTGGCGCCTGGCCTGCCAGGAGCAACCCCTGCTGGCAGAGTTAATTCAGCAACAGCAGCCGCCAAGTGCCTGGCTGAACCAGTTACAGCAACAAAATGACGCATTGGCGGCACAGAGCCAATATAGTTGCGGTATTGTTGAAGTCTGCTGGTCGGATGCCAAAGCTGTGGTTGAAACTACGGAATTAGCGCACTTTTTGCAAGCGAAACCAGACACTGTGCTGGTCGATGTGCGTGAGCCTTATGAACAAAGTGCAGGCATGTTACAGCAGTTTATTCCGATGGGTTGTACTGTGCTGCAATTGCCACTCACCCGGCTTTGTGATGCGCTGATGAATGGTACTTTGACCCCAGCGCAACCGTTATTATTGGTCTGTCGGTCTGGCAACCGCAGTTTAGTGGCAGCAAAAGTGTTAAACCGAGCCGGTTTTCAAGAGATTTATAATCTCAAGGGCGGCATTGCGATGCTGAACTGACAGGTGGTGAGCAGATGTGCAGCAAATAATCTGGTGCACATCTGCTCATCCGCAGTGTTAGTAGAAGAAACGTTGCAGTGGGTTTAACAATCGGGTGAGGCCCTGCTTAAATTCCAGGGGGGCTGTCAACACTGATAAACATAAGCAAGGTTCATCACTCAAATTGCGCGGCGTATGCGTATGATCCGGCGTATTGATAATCAGATCACCTGCGGCATAACGACCCATTTCATCGACCATTTCACCCGCCAGCACCAAGGTGATCTCCAAACCTTTGTGCGTATGTAATGGCACTTCAGTGTCCGTATCGATACATAACAGTGAGAGGTGATGTTCAGCCGTGCCGGGTAACTTTGCGGTGGCAATACCGCCGAGCGTCAACCATTTACTACGTTTTTCAGTAATTCGTTGCAGACTTCTCGGCAACTTAAATTGGTGCTCTCCAACCTGCAATAAAACTTCACTGGCAACTGCTTTACTGGCAGGCTCAGCAGCCGGTGACGCCAGAATCGATGCCAACATCTGCTGCCAATCTTGGCCTTCAGCGGCAGCTGCAGGTTGTTGGGCCAGACTACAAGCTAAATCTGCTTCAATGTCGCGGTGCAACGACTGGCAATGTGGACAAAAGTCCAAATGCGCTGCTACCACCAATGCAACTTCTGGCGTCAATGTCCCTTCGCTGTATTGTTCCAGCAAACTCAGGCTGGGATGAAATTTAACTACGTGGGCCATCGATCGCCTCTCTTAATCTGTCTAATGCCAGCCGGATCCGAGATTTAACTGTCCCCAGCGGAATACCTAATTGTTCTGAAACCTCTTGGTGCGATTGTTCTTCCAGATAAACTTTTTCCATCACCAGCCGTTGCGCTGGTGGCAACGCATCAAAATAAGGCGCCACTTTTTCTGCCACCAAATACAGATCCCACTGCTGACTATGATTACCTTCCTGTTCGGGATAATCACCGTTTTCCCATAGATCATCGGCACTGATGTCATCTTTTCGGCTTTGTTTTTTCCGTAACATGTCAAACCGGACGTTGCGGGCGATAGTAAATATCCAAGTCGAAGCACAACCACGGCTGGCATCAAACAAGGCGGCTTTTTGCCACACGTTGAGCATGGTGTCCTGAACCATTTCCATTGCTTGTTGCTCGTTGCCAAACATTTTGATGCCAAATGCTTTTAACCTTGGCGCAAAATAGCTAAATAGCCCGGCATAAGCTTTTTTGTCGCGATGGACCGCAATAATGCCTAAGGCTTCTTCCCACTGACCCAGTGCAGGCACTGGCGTTATTTCATTTGGTGAACTCATGCAGGTGCTCAGATGACTGATATCCGCGCCATGATGACCTGTTAGTCCCGACGGATCCAACATTATTTCAATCCTCAGCCAGCATAAAACCGGCAAACAAAGCATTTTGCTACTGCTGATGGATACGCAATGTGAGCGCAGTTGGACTTGAAGCAATGAATGAATAAAATAGAATGGTTAAAGCGATTTAATCTGATTTTCTATCTAAAAAGTTATGGATACAATGTCGTTATTAAATCAAGAGGTGCATGATGAAAAATATCTTAGTCATTAAAAGTTCGGTCAGTGCGAGCCAGGGTCAATCTAATCAATTAATCGATTTCTTTTTACAACAAGTGCCTGCCACAATGTCAGTGCAACAAGTTGATCTGGTGGCAACACCATTGCCTCACTTAGAGATGGCTGATTTAGCGGCATGGAATACACCACAGAGTGAGCGTACAGCAGCGCAGCAACAGCTGGCAGCCTTGTCGGATGATGCGATTGCGGCGGTCCAGGCAGCAGATTTAATTGTGGTTGGTGTGCCGATGTACAATTTTGGTTTACCGAGCCAGTTAAAGGCGTGGTTGGATCGGATCGCTCGTGCTGGCGTGACTTTCCGCTATACCGAGACTGGTCCTGTCGGCTTATTGGCAAATAAGCCCGTCTTGGTGGTCGCGACCCGCGGTGGTATCTATCGTGATACGTCAAATGACAGCCAAACGCCATTTTTACAAAGCTTCTTTAACTTTGTTGGGTTGACACAGCAGCATTACGTTTATGCTGAAGCCTTAAATATGGGCCAAGCAGAACCCGCTATTGCCGCTGCACAAGCAGAGTTGGCCGATCTGGCCACACAATGGTTCCGTTGAGGGGGCCGTTAAGCTTGATAAAGAATCAACTTTGCCACTGACTCCTGCCGCAGTTGCATATTGTTTCGTACCTTGCCACAATTTGGTTCCCCATAGCCATATTGTGGCTTTTTTTATCCTCAGTCGACCAACTGCTTTTTGACTTGCCGGAACAGTGCTTAAGCGCAGAAGTTTGAAATTTTCTAACTTCCTTTGTATAACAGATGCACCTCAATCCGACATAAATTTTAAATCAATGAAATCAAGCGTATTTCCTTTGCATGCTTTGCTGTTGGCAACAACGCTGGCACTGGCTGTGCAGCCATTCAACATCCAATCGGCCGAAACTCAAACCTATCAAACTACGACTGTGCAAGTGGCTTCGCAATCAGGCGAAACCTTGATGACCCTGGAGCAGGCAATGGCGCATCCGGACTGGCTGGGTCGTCAGCCGGAAGCAGCATTCTGGGGTTTTGACAGTAAAACCGTCTATTATCAGCGCAAGCAACCAGGTAGCGAAATACGTGATTGGTTTGCCCAGTCAGTGAGCAGCGTGAACCAGGGGCAACAAGTAAGTTTGCAGCACTGGGATGACATGGGTGAGCAGCAGCAGGTTTTTTCTGCCGACGGGCAGTATGTGGCCTGGACCTTTGAAGGTCAGGTGATGCTGCGTCAAGTCCGCACCGGTTTAACCAGGCAAATCACCCGCGATCGCCAGCAGTACCAAGATTTACAGTTCCTTTATGATGGCCGGTTGAGCTTTCGTCAGGGCTGGAATTTTTATGCGGTAGATGCTGCGACAGCTCCAGCCGAAGGCTTCGCCCAAGGCCCTGTTACCTTGCTAGCCAGTCTGACCAATGCCAAAGCACCGACAGAACCGACCATCCCGGACAGTTATTTGGCGCGCGAACAGCACAAGCTGATTGGTTTTGTGGCGTTGGAACACAAAAACGCCAAAGACCGGTTCCAGAGCCAACAACAATTACAACAACAAAGTGATGCGTTAGCGCCAAAACCTATTTATCTGGCGGCGGATAAGCAAATTGTCGGCGCTTATTTATCACCACAAGCAGATCACTTGGTGGTCGCACTTGGTGAAAAAGACAGTCAGCAAGAACGGGATATCATGCCAAACTATATCACCGCCAGCGGTGATATTGCCGCGCAACCGGTGCGCAGCCGGGTGCATGATGCCAAGCCAGAAAGCCAGCAGTTGCTGTTGGTCGAGCTGAAAACCGGCCATCAACGCTTATTATCTTTTAGTGATTTACCTGGTTTTGATGAAGATGTACTGGCGGCAGTGAAAGCTGAAAATGCAGCCCGGGCCGGGAAAAAATACAAATCTGTCAAAGCGCCACGTGCTATCAATCTGTTAGGTGGTTGGGGACGTCATGATGCGCCGGTGCGTTGGAATGCCGATGGCAGTGCGGTGGCTGTCATGCTCAGAGCTTGGGATAACAAAGACCGCTGGCTTGCCACTGTGGATCTGAAACAAGCCAAGCTGGTAAATCAGCACCGCTTACATGATGATGCCTGGGTCAATTACAGTTTTAATGACTTTGGCTGGAATAAAGCAGGCGATAGTTTATGGTATTTGTCTGAGCAATCCGGTTACGCGCATCTGTATTGGCAACCGGTCAATGGTAAGGCTAAAAAACTGACTGCCGGTACTTTTGAAGTCAGTGAGCCAGTGTTAAGCCGGGATGGTAACAGTCTATATTTTCGCGCCAATCCGTCGCATCCCGGGATCTATAATCTATTTAAACTGGATGTAGCCTCAGGTCAGCAACAACAATTGACTGCGTTGACGGGTAATCTCAGTTACCAGTTGTCACCTGATGAAAGTAAGATTTTAGTGACCTATTCTACCTCAGTGCAGTTACCTGAACTGTATCTGATGGAGAATCAGCCAGCCGCAAAGCTGCAACGGTTGACCTTTACCACCTCAGAGCAGTTCAGCAACATGGCTTTGCAAGCGCCGCAGGTGATTGCAGTTCCTTCTAGTCATGGTCAACAACCCGTGTTCGCCAAGTTATATCTGCCGAAGGATTACCAACAAGGTCAAAAAAGACGGGCGGTGATTTTTAACCATGGTGCCGGTTATTTGCAAAACTCAGATTTAGGCTGGTCCAATTACTTCCGCGAATTTTTCTTTCATAACCTGTTAACGCAACAAGGGTATGTGGTGTTGGACATGGATTATCGCGCTTCTGCTGGGTATGGCCGCGATTGGCGCACTGCGATTTATCGTCGGATGGGCACGCCGGAAACCGAAGATCTGATGGATGGTGTGAAATGGCTGGTCGCGAATGCCAATGTGGATGTCAATCGTGTAGGCACTTATGGTGGCTCTTACGGCGGTTTTATGACTTTTATGGCGATGTTTACCCAACCAGATTTATTTAAAGCCGGTTCAGCGCTGCGACCTGTAGGCGATTGGGCTTATTATAATCATGGTTATACTTCCAACATTCTTAATACGCCAGACGTTGACCCTATTGCTTATGAACGTAGTTCACCGATTTATTTCACCCAAGGACTGAAAAATCAGTTATTAATCAATGCGCCTATGGTGGATGATAATGTGTTTTTCCAGGATGTGGTGCGGGTGGTACAGCGTTTAATCGAGCAGGAAATCAATAGCTTTGAAACGGCAATTTTCCCGGTTGAACCGCATGGTTTCCGTCAACCCAGCAGCTGGCTGGATGAATATCGCCGAATTTATAAGTTGTTTGAGCGCGAATTGTAAAACAGACTGCTCAGTATCACTGAGCGTCTCGTTGTCTAAAAAAATCCCCCGGTGTTTGCCGGGGGATTTTTTATAAGGAAGCTATTGCGGCCAAAGTTCGTGGTGATGTGCAGCGTTTCTGCCGCCGGCTGCGCCGTAGTTTGCTGATGTTAACCCACCAGCAGTTGATATAAATATGATAAATATTTGTCATTTATTGTTTTTTCATCGCCTTGGTTGCTAGTTTGGTGTTTGCTGGAATTGGTTCCAGTGTCGCGCAAAAAGGAATACAAGCATGAAATTAACACTTCTCAAGTCACAATTAGTCAACCTGTCACTGGATCAAGAAATCCTGCCCAATCCGCAGGTGCTGCCCAACGAACTGACACCACAGGCAGCTGGTGGTCATTCAACTGTGCCACCAATGCTGACCAATGACGAAAACTGTCCGATAGGCTACTGGTCCATCAATTTTTGTCTTTGAGCCTAGCGCTTAAATTTGGTTTCCGCCGCCAGCAACAGGCTGTGTCAACCTACTTAGCGTTGTAACCAAAGTGGATCCCAGGCCTGTTGCAGCATAAATTCCACCGGATCCGGCCAATGCTGAAACGCTAACCAGGCACCCGAGTAGGGGTGCTGTAACTGTAACTGGGTGGCGTGCAATAACAATCGAGCGGCAGCTTGTTGTGCTGCCTCTTGTGCGTACAGCGCATCGCCTAAAATCGGATGGCCAATCTGTTGCAAATGCACTCTAAGCTGATGGGCGCGGCCGGTATGGGGAAAGAGCGCCAGCAAGGGATGACCGTCCGAAGTGGTGTCGGGCAAGCTGCGATAAAAGGTTTGTGCGCTTTTACCTTGTTGCCAACACACTTTATTGCGTGGTGGAGCAGTTAAATCAGCGGTCAGCGGCAAATCAATAGTGCCGGATGATTCAGATGGAGATTGCCAAACCCGGGCCAGATAAACTTTCTTTACCAGCCTACTGGCAAACTGTAGCTTCAGGTTAGCTTCGGCTTTGCGTCTTAACGCCATAACCACCACACCTGAAGTGGCCATATCCAGCCGGTGCACCAGTAAGGCTTGTGGAAATTGTTGTTGCACCCGGCTGAGCAGGCAATCTGCCAGCTGTTCACCGCGGCCAGGATTGGTCAGTAAACCGCTTGGTTTCGCAAGCACCAGCAGATCTTTATCCTGATGGATGATGTGCAGCGGCTGCTGAGGCGGCTGGTATAGAAAAGGCGCTGGCATGTGTGGAAAAATCCTCTGACTACACCCGGTTGTCGCGGGCTGTGGCATAATAACAGTTTTTTGGCGTTGGAAGCGTGTCCGGATGACCACAGCCGTAGATGAATTAACAGTATTAACAGCCACCACACAAGCCTGGCAATTGCTTTATCAGGATGAAGATCTGCTGGTCGTGGATAAACCTGCCATGTTGTTGACAGTGCCTGGACGGCATCCAGCCAATTTCGATTGTCTGATCAGCCGGGTGCAACAACAGTTTCCCAGCGCGCAGGTGGTGCACCGCTTGGATTATGATACCTCGGGCCTGGTGTTGTTACCGCTTAATAAAAAAGCTTTATCTGAGCTCAGCAAACAGTTTCAAGCCAGAAGCATTGAAAAACATTATCAGGCGTTGGTCGGGGGCGAGTTGTTGCCTGAAAGCGGCAGTATTGATTTACCTATTGCGGCAGATGCGGAACGGCGGCCTTTGTATAAAATTTGCCAGCAAAATGGCAAAGCATCGCTAACGCATTACCAGCGACTGCACTATGATGCCGCCCAGGATTTAAGTCGGGTACTCCTCAAACCTGTCACAGGCCGTTCCCACCAGCTACGTTTACATTTAGCCAGTATTGGCCATGCCATCAGTGGCGATACCTTGTATGCCAGTGCTGAGCTTGCCAAGCGGCACCCAAGATTATGTTTGCATGCTGCTTTTATCCGTTTCGTCCAGCCGCGGACCGGCCAGCCGCTCGAGTTCAGCGCCGCCACACCGTTTTAAGCAAGGAGTAACTTGGTTTCGTGCACGTGCTTGGGCTGGTGGCTTTAGCCTGAACCCGAGCCCGCGTGGCTGGGGGGCAGTTGTTTGATTTGCTGGCTGAAATAATAGCCAGCAAATAACACGAAACCAGTCAGCGCACCATACAAATGCGCGTCTATAGCAACTTCGGCGCCAATCAGGGCGGCGACATCCTGGCTGGCACCACGGTATTGTTCCCACAACACTTTGCCAAAAGTCGCCACTAAAATCAGCCAGCCACTGCTCCAGTTGCGTTGAATATCTATCAAGCAGCCACAGACCAGTAATGCATGTAAAAAACCAGATAAACCAAGATAAATTTGGATCTCAGGGCTGAACCAATACAGCGCCAGGCCGATCAGCAGGTTACCAGCCATTAATAACAGCAGTAAACCGCGGCCGCTGTAATACATGCCGTGCAGCAACAAAATAAGGATAAAACCAGCCAGATTCATCAGCAGATGCCAACTGTTGGTATGAAGCAGGTGGCCGGTCAGTAAACGCCACCCTTGGCCAGCTGTTATCGCTTGCCGATCAAACGCAAGCCAGGGCTGTAACTCCGCCTGAAATAGCTGAAGCAATAAAAACAATGACAACAGCGCCACTGGCATCCACTGTTGCCGGAGAAAAGTGCCTGATATCAAATTTTCAGTCTCTTTGGTAAAATTTTGCAAAAGGAATAACGCCAAAGTGTTTCATTCACAAGGTTATCTTAACTTATTTTTCGCTTTGATTGATCTGTTTGCGCCAGATAAGTTAAGGTGATCGCCATCCAATAAAAATGGGACATCACATGAAGTTTGCTTTTGTCCGTACTGCTGCTGTTGTAGCGATATCGGGTTTTCTTAGCCTCCACAGCATTACCTTAGCTGCCAGTTCTTCGGTTGTCGACCCGGAAGCTGCGACTGGCATTTCTCAGCAGCAAAAGGTGTTTGGCCAGCACAGTATGGTCGTGACTGCCAATCCATTAGCAAGTCAAGCTGGCCAGCAGATGTTAGCCGCTGGTGGCAGTGCGGTAGATGCCGCGATTGCCGTGCAATTGATGTTAAGTTTGGTGGAACCACAAAGCTCTGGCATTGGTGGTGGTTTATTTATGTTGCACTATGATGCGGCAAAAAAACAGTTACAGACCATTGATGGCCGCGAAACAGCGCCGGCAGCTGCTGATCCCAATTGGTTTATGCAACAGGGCAAACCGCAACCTTGGTCGCAGGCTTACGTCGGTGGCAAAGCTGTTGGCAGTCCAGGTGTGATCAAAGCATTGGCACTGGCGCATCAAAAGTGGGGTAAATTACCTTGGGCTCAGTTATTTCAACCGGCGATTGCCCAAGCTGAGCAGGGCTTTCTGGTATCACCGCGCTTGGCGAAATTATTGCAAATCTATCAGGATGGTTCTTTAGCCAAGTCTGCTGCCGGTAAAGCGTATTTTTATCCGGCTGGCCAGCCATTAGTGGCCGGTCAATTATTGAAAAACCCTGCATACGCGGCAATTCTGCGTAAAATTGCCGCGGAGGGGACCGCTGGGTTTTATCAGGGCGAGAATGCCCAAGCCATAGTGCAGGCGGTGAATCAGGCAGCGGTGAATCCGGGTCAACTCACACCACAAGATTTAGACCAATATCAGCCAGTGCTGCGTGAGCCAATTTGTTTACCTTATCGCCAGTACCAGGTGTGTGGCATGGCGCCACCAAGTTCCGGCAGTTTGGCGGTATTGCAGATGCTTGGCATCTTACAACATTTTGAATTGGCCTCATTCAAACCACAGTCTGTGCCAGCGTTACATTTATTTGCCCAAGCCAGCCGGTTAGCTTTTGCCGATCGGGATCGGTATGTCGCAGATCCAGCGTTCAGTCCGGTGCCAGTGGCGGGATTGCTGGCGGCGAATTATTTAACACAACGGGCGGCACTGATTGATGTTAAACGCGATAGCAACAAAGTAGCTGCTGGTTTACCAGAGGGCGCTGCGCCACTTGCGAGTGGTAAAGCGGTAGAATTTGCCAATACCACCCATTATTCAATTGTAGACAGTCAGGGTAACGCGGTCAGTCTGACCAGTAGTATCGAAAATGCCTTTGGTTCAGGCTTACTGGTCAATGGTTATCTGTTGAATAACCAGATGACAGATTTTGCGCTAGATCCAATGCTGGATGGTTTAGCTGTCGCGAACCGGGTTGAAGCGCTGAAAAGACCGCGCTCTTCAATGGCGCCGATGATGGTTTTTTCGGCCGATGGCCAATTACAAATGCTGGCAGGATCACCTGGCGGCAGTCGTATCATCAACTTTGTGGCACAAGCGCTGGTTGGGATGATTGACTGGCAACTTGATCCACAACAAGCGGCAGACTTAGCCAAAATCACCCACCGCAACGACCATCTGGCGTTAGAGGCCGGCACTGAATTGGCTGGGTTGGCGCCAAAATTCCGCGATTTAGGTTATCAGGTCAAAATAGTAGATTTAAATAGTGGTTTGCATTTAATTAAAAGAACAGCCAATGGCTGGCTGGGCGGTGCCGATCCCCGGCGTGAAGGCAAAGCAATGGCTGAACTAAAGGTGAACAATGAGCATACAACTAAGTCGCACTGAACGCGTTCTGACGATTAGCTTACAAAGGCCAGATAAGAAAAATGCGTTATCCGGTCAGATGTATCAGGATTTGACCGCTGCCTTAGTGCAAGCACAAGCCGATGACAGTATTCATGTGGTGTTGTTACAAGGCCAACCGGACTGTTTTTGTGCCGGGAATGACCTGGCTGATTTTATCGCCGCTGGCTCACTCAATCATGAACATCCAACTGTGATGTTTTTGCATCAGCTCAGCCAGTTTGAGAAACCGCTGATTGCGGCCGTGGCTGGTTTGGCCATCGGGATTGGAACTACGGCGTTGCTGCATTGTGATCTGGTTTATGCTGCGCCTGGCTGTCGTTTTCAGTTGCCATTTACCGCCCTGGGGCTTTGCCCGGAAGCTGCGTCCAGTTTGTTACTGCCCAAACTGATGGGCTATCAGAAAGCGGCGCAGTATCTGTTGTTGGGCGAGGCTTTTAGCAGCGAAGAAGCGGCGGCTTTTGGTCTGGTTAATCAATTGGTACCGGCTGAAACATTGTTTGCACTGGCTGCTGAAAAAGCAGCCAAATTGGCGGCATTGCCTGCCACAGCGGTGCAGCTGTCGAAGAAGTTGTTACGCCAACCACAACAGCAATTAGTACAACAGGTACTGCATCAGGAGTTGGCTGTGTTTGAACAATTGTTGCATAGCCAGGACTGTCAGCAGGCTTTAACCAAATTTTTTAGTCGTGGTTAATGCCGGCTCATTGACAAGGGGTTAGCGTTCGCTAAACCCCGGGTCGGGCAAATGGATCATCTTTGATTTCAGCCAACAGCCATTTACCACGATGTTTCTCCATCTTGACCATCCGCATATCGACTTGTTTGCTGCCATCGTAATTACCAATAAAAATCAGCATCACATCAGCGTGGCTGGTATAAAACTCACGCACGCTCTTGTTGGTATCTTCGACATTAATTTCGACCTGATCAAAACGCATATTCAGCACAGTGCGGGCGTAAGCACGGCCCGACGAGTAGGTATCCAGCACCCTGACCATCGTCGGCACCACGTAGCGGCGTGCTTCGGTTAAGTCATTGCGCAACAGCACGGCTTCAAAAAATTTCACTGCGATCAATTCTGGTACTTCGACACTGGCAGCAGGTGCGGGTTGTTCTTCGCTACAGCTGCTGAGTAATATCAGTAAAAACACGGCCAAAATAGCTCGCATGGCAAAATCCTGTGAAAAAATTCAGCGCGAAGTGTGCATTTTTTTCGATGCGCTGTAAAGAAAAAGGCCGCTGTGCGGCCTTTTGGGACAGTTTTTGCTTAAGCCTGTAATTCGCTCTCGGTAAAAATATCGGCAAATAAAGGACTCGATAGGTAACGTTCTGCCGCTGATGGCAGGATCACCACGATATTTTTACCGGCAAATTCCGCTGATTCAGCCAGACGTTTGGCGGCAACAACAGCAGCCCCCGAAGAAATGCCGCAAAGGATCCCTTCTTCTTTCATCAGCCGGTGAGCCATCGCGATCGCTTCATCATTGGTCACAGTTTCCACCCGATCCAACAGTTCCAGATCGAGGTTACCCGGAATAAAACCGGCTCCAATGCCTTGAATTTTATGCGGGCCCGGTTTTAATTCAGCACCAGCCAGTTTTTGCGTGATGACGGGTGAGTCGGCAGGTTCAACCGCGACCGAAATCAGCGGATGTTTTTTCTCCAGTTTGATATAACGGCTGACACCTGTGATAGTGCCGCCAGTGCCAACACCGGCCACAAACACATCCACCTGACCATCGGTATCCTGCCAAATCTCCGGACCCGTGGTGTCAAAGTGAATTTGCGGGTTGGCCGGATTTTCAAATTGTTGTAATAACAAATATTTATCTGGATCAGACGCCTGAATTTCTTTGGCTTTTTCAATCGCGCCTTTCATGCCTTTGGCCGCTTCTGTCAACACCAGATTAGCACCTAAAGCTTTTAACAGTTTGCGACGCTCCAGGCTCATCGACGCTGGCATAGTCAAGGTCAGTGGATAACCACGGCTGGCAGCGACAAAAGCCAGTGCAATACCGGTATTACCAGACGTCGGTTCAATCAATTCTTTACCTGGGCCGAGCAGACCTTTTTTCTCAGCATCCCAAATCAATGCCGCACCTAACCGGCATTTCACGCTGAAACTTGGGTTACGTGCTTCAATTTTGGCAAATACGTTACCCGTGGTAACACGTTTTAATTTGACCAGTGGGGTATTGCCGATTGACAATGAGTTGTCTTCATAAATTTTAGCCATGCTAAGCTCCAGCATTTACAGTCGTAGCCACAGCATAACGATTCGGTTTAAAAGCGAAAGAAGCATTTGGTATAAGTTATACCCACATTTAGTTATAAGCAGGTGTCTGGATGAGTTTTCAAAGTAATGATCAATATATTGTCAGTGCTGAGTTGGCGTTAGCAGTCAATGCCGCTATTGCGTTGGAAAAACCTTTATTAATCAAAGGTGAACCTGGCACAGGTAAAACTCAGTTGGCGCTGCAATTAGCCCGCAGTTTACAAACCAAGCTGATCCCCTGGCATATCAAATCCACCACCAAGGCGCAGCAAGGCTTGTATGAGTATGATGCGGTATCGCGGTTACGTGATAGTCAATTAGGTGATGCTAAGGTTCAAGACATTGCCAACTATATTAAACCCGGTAAGTTATGGCAGGCCTTTAGCGCTGAGCAGCGGCCGATTTTATTGATTGATGAGATTGATAAAGCTGATATTGAATTCCCGAATGATTTGTTGCACGAACTGGATCAGATGTCATTTGATGTTTATGAGACCGGCCAAACCATTCGGGCGCAACAAAGACCCATTGTGATCATTACCTCAAACAACGATAAAGAGCTGCCGGATGCCTTTTTACGGCGCTGCTTTTTCCACTATATCCGCTTCCCGGATAAAGAAACGCTGGCTGCGATTGTCGAAGTACATTTGCCAGGCCTGCGATCGGAATTACTTAGTGAAGCGCTGGAGCTGTTTTTTGGTTTACGCGAAATGTCACAACTGAAGAAAAAACCTTCCACTTCTGAACTGATTGACTGGTTAAAACTATTATTGGCAGAACAAATTCCAGCCCAAACCCTGGCCCAAAGCCGACAGCAGGGTGGATTGATGCCGCTGTATGGTGCTTTACTCAAAAATGAACAGGATGTGGCCTTGGTAGAAAAACTGCTGTTTTTAGCCAAAAGGCAAGGGCGCTAAGCCATGCTCATCGACTTTTTCTTGACGGTGCGTAAATATGGCGTGCCGGTCAGCATCACTGAGTGGCTGGATTTACTCAAAGCGCTGCAGCAACAGCTAGTGTTTGCGGATGTAGAGCAGTTTTATCTGCTGGCAAGGGTATGTTTGGTCAAAGACGAAGTCCATTATGACAAGTTCGATCGCGCCTGCGCCGAGTATTTCGATGGCGTCGCGCAATTGGATTTAGCCAGTGCCATCCCGGCTGAGTGGTTAGTACCTGGTCTCATTCGGCAACTGAGTGAGGAAGATAAAGCGGCCTTGCAAAGTCTGGGCGGTTTAGAGCAGTTGTTGGCACAATTCAAACAGCGGCTCAAAGAGCAACAAGAGCGGCATCAGGGCGGCAATAAATGGATTGGTACTGGCGGTAGTTCACCTTTTGGTGCCAATGGCTTTCATCCGGAAGGGATCCGTGTTGGTCAGCAAGGCTCTGGCCAGCGCAAGGCGGTTAAAGTCTGGGATCAGCGTGAATTTGCTGAACTTGACAGTAGCGCTGAGCTGAATAATCGCAGCATTAAATTGGCACTGCGGCAATTAAGGCGTTTTGCCCGCAGTGGTGCCAAATCTGAACTGGATTTAGCCGGCACCGTCAGTGCCACCTCCAAACAAGGCTGGCTGGATTTACAGTTTCAAAGTGAACGACATAACTCCATTAAAGTATTGATGTTATTTGATATTGGCGGTTCAATGGATGATTATATTCATCAAGCCGAACAATTGTTTGCGGCAGCTCATACTGAGTTTAAGCAACTGGAATATTTTTATTTTCATAATTGTGTGTATGAGCAGGTGTGGAAAACGGCCAAACGCCGGCCGCAGGATGCCGTGTCAGTGCAAAGGCTGATCAATACCTATGGCCGTGATTACAAATTGATTTTTGTCGGTGATGCCACCATGGGCCCTTATGAAATCAGCTATCCGGGTGGTAGTGTGGAATACTTTAATGCCGAAGCTGGTGAGGTGTGGTTACGCCGGTTATTGGCACATTTTCCGAAGGCGGTCTGGTTGAACCCACAACCCGTCGCTTGGTGGCGGCAGTATGCCTCGATTGGTCAAATTGGCCAGATTTTTTCTGAGCGGATGTATCCATTATCACTCAGTGGCTTGGCAGATGCGATCCGTACTTTGTTAGTGAAATAACAGCCGTGCAGTAGCAAGGCATCCTGATAAAAATAGCAATTTAAAAAGGGACTTTATGACTGAGCCAGTCGTTTTAACTGTCGCTGCAACCGAGAATGGCAGCGCATTGACACGAAAAGAAACCCGGGAAATTGTCACCCCTTATGCCTTTGAAGTATCACCCGACTTGCTTGGCACTGTGCTGGCAACACCACTGCAGCGCGCTATTGCCATGGCGATTGATGGCTTGCTGATTTTAATGCTGGCCAGTGCCAGTTTGCTGGTCCTACTGCCATTGATGGGGTATTTGTGTTGGTTGCGTTGGCAACTGCAGAAATACCGCCAAGTGGCGGCTTTAACGGTACTGACTTTGTTACTTGGTTCATCCTTTAATTGGATGCCACAGTTCTGGCAAGATAGCGATAGGCTCAGCACACCAGTTACCACCAACAGCAGTCATAAGTTTGATTTCATCAGTGCCGCAGTATTAACTAAAGCAGCCCTGACATTTAATCAGGACAGCTGCCAACAAGCCTGTATTGAAGAAGCTTTGGCTGAAATGTCAGAGCAGCTCCAAGAAAGTGGCATGGCCAGCCAGGATGCCGAATTCGTGTTCCAGGAGTTACTGCCGATGACCAAGCTGCCAGCGCCTGAGCAGCAGCAATTGCTGGAGCGCACCATGCAAGATTATACCGCAGCTGCAGCGCATGCCAAGGCTGAGGCCAGTGTCGAAGCGAGCGCCAGCAGTGATAACGCTGCTGCGACGAACCCTCCAACTGCTGCACAGCCCGTTAAGAAACATTGGTATAAGCCGTCGGCAGATACTCAAAGTGTGCTGGGCTGGATCAAGGGCATTCTGGCCGATTTCGGCTTGGGTTTTGGCTGGGCGGTGTTTTATTTTACCCTGCTGACTGGCTGGGCGCATGGCCAAACGATTGGGAAAAAGTTGATGAAAATCAAAGTCCTTCAACTTGATGGCCAAGAGTTGTCATTATGGGGCGCTTTTAGCCGGCAGGGCGGTTATGGCGCAGGTTTTGCCACAGGTTTAATGGGGTTTTTACAGGTATTCTGGGATCCAAACCGACAGGCGATCCAGGACAAAGTGGCATCAACGGTTGTGATCAGGTTACATCAGGCGAAAAGACCATTACACCACTGATTTTCATAGTAAAAATAAAGAAGCCAGCATCGCAGCTGCTGACAGAGGCAGATTTTGGCAGCGGACAGACCGCGCTTTCGGTTATACTGGTACGACAAGATAGGCCGGTGACAGTGTTCGAACTGCGCCGCCTGCCAATAAAAACAACAAACAAAACGCATCGACATAGACAGCGACAGTAGCGGAGTATCAGATGAAAGAGGTTGTGATCAGTGGCTCAGGAGTATTCACTCCGACAGATATCATCACCAATGAAGAACTGGTGGCCAGTTTCAATCAGTACGTAAATTTATTCAATAGTGAAAACGATGCCGCGATTGCCGCTGGCGAAGTGACAGCGCTGGAATACTCCAGCTGCGAATTTATTGAAAAAGCCTCTGGCATCAAGGCGCGTCATGTTCTGTACAAAACCGGCATTTTAGATCCCTACGTGATGCAGCCAGTATTCCCGAAACGACTGGAAGGTGAAGTGCCGGAAATGGTTGAAATGGCGCTGGTTGCTGCAAAAGAAGCCTTAGCTCAGGCTGGGAAAACCGCCGCTGAGGTTGATCTGGTGATCTGCGCTGCTTCTAATCTGCAACGTGCTTATCCGGCCTTGGCCATTGAGCTGCAACAGCTGCTCGGCTGCTCAGGGTATGCCTTTGATATGAATGTGGCTTGTTCCTCTGCGACTTTTGCCATCAGTAATGCAGTGAATGCCATTCGCGGTGGCACAGCCAAAGTGGTGTTGGTGGTCAATCCGGAATTTGCTTCGCCGCAGGTCAATTACACCAGCCGCGACAGCCACTTTATTTTCGGCGATGTCTGTACTGCGACCATTATTGAAGCAAAAGAGACTTGTACTGCACAAAACAGCTATCAAATTCTGGGCATGAGTTTAAAAACAGAATTTTCCAATAATATCCGTTGTGATGTCAGTTATACCGATCATTGTCATCCGGAAGTCGATGCAGATACCCCATTTTTTAAACAACAAGGCCGCAAGGTGTTTAAAGAATTACTGCCAATAGTGGCCGATGTGATCCAAACCGAAATGGCCAGACTGGAAATAGCGCCAGAGCAGTTAAAACGGTTATGGTTGCATCAGGCCAATATCAATATGAATATTTTTGCCGCCCGTAAAATTCTCGGGCGTGAGCCTGAAGCTGGCGAAGCACCGCTAGTGTTGGATACTTACGCCAATACTGCTTCAGCAGGTTCTATTATTGCGTTTCATCAGCATAAACAAGGACTGCAGTCAGGCGATAAGGCTGTCCTGTGCTCATTTGGCGCTGGTTATTCAGTCGGATGCTTAATACTGCAACACTGCTAATAGTCAGTCCTGCGTTAAACCCGCAGGACTGAATTCTCTTCATAGCTCAGTGGCGACGGCACATAGGCATCAGCTTCATGGTCGTTTTGCCACTGCTGACCATCAATTAAATAGCGGAACTGAAATTCATGATCTTTAGGCACTGTCACAGTGGTGCTAAAATCGCCATTTTTTTGCTTTTTCATCAAGGTCGCCTGCCAGTCATTAAACTCACCGAGTACGGCAACGGTTTCGGCGGCACTGGCTTGCGCCGCTGGCACCACAAAGGTCACTTTACAGACTGGTTTGGTTTTCAGATATTGTTTGCTAATCGACATACGCTGCTCCCTGGCTGTGATTGGACCGGATTTGGTACTTTTTAAAAACTGCTTGTTTAAGCTAGCACATCTTTGTGGACAAAAAAAATACATCGTTATTGCTGAAAACTTAGCACTGCTGATTAAATAACGTGCTGTAAGTTGATCAAGATTGTTTCAACGCGACGATGTCTGTAATAATCAGTGCGTTGTGTGTGACGGCATATAGTATTGCCGGAGTTTTCACGGTTTTTGCCGATGAGATATCAACTAGACATGCTGGATTTTGGCAGCTAGCAGTAAAAAATGTAAATGTTTACATAGTTACTAATGAAACAGACCAAGCAGTGTCCAGCGCTGGATAAGGAACGGTTGGACAGATTCAGCAATACTTACTCAGGCGCAGAGCACCTTGAATATTATGAAGTTTAATTTTAAGATATTGTTTTCATTGTCTATTTTTGTTTTTTCTGCTTTTGTGATCATTAAAAATAGCATGTCTGAACAGCATCGAGTCAGTGGATTGATTAAAGAGGTGTCTTGTCAGGCAGATAAAAAAAGGGCCGGTTTTTACCTAGTCCAGATACGACTGGACAATGATGCCCGCTATCACAATAAAGTCGAGCTGGGTTGTGATTCAGTAGCAGAATTGAAGCCCGGTGATTGGATCGAAGTCGAAAGCCAGGGGCATATTTTTATTCAAATAAGACACCATGGCCGCGATTTATTTAATAAAAAGCTGCTGGCATTAAAAATAAGTAGTACGACGGGGGTTTTCGTGTGGCTATGGATGCTGGCGGGTTGTGATCTGGTTTATCGACTGTATGATGCGAAGAAAAATAAAGCTTAAAGTCGGTAAAAACATGGCATAAAAGCACAACATCAGCGGGTCAATGCCAGCAAAATTCAACCCAGCGCCAAATAGCGCTGGGTTGGCTTGAATTAACACTCAATAATATTAACCGCTAAACCACCACGTGAAGTTTCTTTGTATTTGCTTTGCATATCGCGGCCGGTGTCCCACATGGTTTTGATCACTTTGTCCAGGCTCACTTTATGCTCACCGGTGCCGCGCAGTGCCAGGCGGGAGGCATTGATGGCTTTAACGGATCCCATAGCGTTGCGTTCAATACAAGGCACTTGCACTAAGCCGCCGACCGGATCACAGGTCAGGCCCAGATTATGTTCCATGCCAATTTCAGCGGCGTTTTCGACGTTTTCAACCGAACCACCGAGGATTTCGGTCAGTGCAGCTGCGGCCATCGAACAAGCGACGCCCACTTCACCCTGGCAACCGACTTCAGCCCCTGAAATAGACGCATTTTTCTTATAAAGAATGCCAATAGCCGCAGCGGTTAGCAGATAACGGCAATAAATGTCCGGCGTCACCGGCTGGACAAATTTATCATAATACATCAGCACGGCTGGAATAATACCGGCGGCACCATTGGTTGGGGCTGTCACCACCCGGCCACCGGCGGCGTTTTCTTCGTTGACAGCTAAGGCAAATAAATTCACCCAGTCCATCGCCTGTAGTGGATCAGAGGATTTTTCGGCACATAACCTTTTATGCAAAGCCGGGGCGCGGCGTTTGACTTTTAAACCACCCGGTAAAATACCTTCAGTGCGGATGCCCCGTTGCACACAGTCAAACATGGTTTGCCAAATAAGGCCAAGTTCAGCTTTGATCTGTGTTTCAGAGCGCAAGACCTTCTCGTTTTCCATCATCAGGCCAGCAATAGACAAGCCATTGTCTTTACAGAGTTTTAACAGCTCTGCGCCTGAATTAAACGGGAAGGGCGGCGGGTTGTCGGCGGCAAACTGGCTGGCAGCTTCTTTTTCCGCGGCAAAATCTTCCGCTTTGACAATAAAACCGCCACCAATAGAGAAATAAATTTCACTCTGCACAATTTCTTTATTTTCGTCATAAGCAATCAGCTCCATGCCGTTGCTATGTTCTTTTAACGTTTTACGCCGGTGATAAATAATGGCCCCTTCCCGTGGGAAATTGACCGCATGCTCGCCGTTTAACCGGATCTGTTGTTGCTCATCCACTTGTTTTAATAAACCAGGCACCATATCCGGATCACAGTTTTCCGGTAAATAACCGCAAAAACCTAAAATCACCGCTTTACCAGTGCCATGACCAATACCGGTTTGGCCTAAAGATCCAAACAACTCAGCCTTGACGCTGTGCACTTTGGCCAGCAGGCCAGTTTGTTGAAGTTGATCGGTAAATTGTTTGGCGGCACGCATCGGGCCAACGGTGTGCGAGCTGGATGGGCCTATGCCAATGCTGAACATATCGAATGCACTGATAATCATGGAATTAAACTACTTAAACAAAAATTGATGCGGCATTGTAGCCCAAGCTATCTGATTCTGTAAGTCGGTTGGTAACTGGTCAGTGTTGATTTTATCTCTGGCAGTCTCTTTTAATGTCCGTTTTTCTGGCCAGCAACTTTGTTTGTGACCGTAACAGTGACAAATGCCGCCAAAAGCTTCGGCGCTAACGGCGAACAGGGCCTAGCTGTTGTACCAGTTGTTGCAACATGGCGGCACTGGCGCCCCAAATCAATTGGCCCTCGAATGGCAAAAAATGTAAGGTGCGTTGGCCACACTGCAATTGATGCCAGTGACTGCGTCCATCCGCTTGTGGCAGAGCGTATTGCAGCGGCATCGTCAGTACTGCCGCTACTTCCGCTGGTTGTAGCACCAGGCGGGGGCGGGCTGGCAGATAACCCAACCATGGCTGGACCATAAAACCGGTGGAAGTGTTGAGGGCAGCTAAAGAACCCAGTAACTGGATTTGTCGCGGCTCAATGCCGGTTTCTTCATAGGTTTCCCGCAGCGCGGCGGCCGCAGCTGTTTCCCCCGTTTCAATTTTACCGCCGGGGAAACTGATTTGGCCGGGGTGATGGCGTAAATGGGCGGCGCGCCTTGTTAGCAATAACTGTAACTGCCCATTTTCCTCAAACAGCAGCAGCATGACGGCGGCATTGGCAGGTTGCGCGCGGGTTGTCGCCTCTGCTCTGGTCAATGGCAACTGAAACAGAAACTGTTGACGCAGCAGCGGCCACTGCATTAGCTGGCCTCAGCCTGGCTGGCATTGCTCGTTGATAAAGCGCTCAGCACCGGTAGAATTTTCGCAACTTTATCAAAGGTTTCCTGATATTCACTGTCAGCTTGAGAATCGGCAACTATGCCCCCCCCAGCCCAACAGTAAATACGGCCTTGCTGACAGATCAAGGTGCGGATCGCGATGTTGCTGTCCATCCGGCCATGTTGACTGAGATAACCAATGGCGCCGCAATAAACAGAACGGCGGCAGGGTTCGAGTTCTTCAATAATTTGCATGGCCCGCACTTTCGGCGCCCCGGTAATAGAGCCGCCAGGAAAAGCCGCCCTTAGTAAATCGGCGGCTTGATAATCGTTTGCCAGTTCGCCGCTGACAGTACTGACCAGATGATGCACCGCCGGGAAGGATTCAATTTGAAATAACGCTGGCACCCGGACTGTGCCTGGCGTACACACCTTACCTAAGTCATTGCGTAATAAATCGACGATCATCACGTTTTCAGCGCGATCTTTCGGCGATTGTTGCAGTGCTGCTGCGCTTTGTGCATCGAGTTGCGGATCAGCAAAACGCGGTTTAGTGCCTTTAATCGGTTTGGTTTCAACCTGACGTTGATTGAGCAACAAAAACCGCTCCGGTGAAATCGATAATACCACCCCTTGTGGCAGGCGGATAAAGGCCGAAAAAGGCGCGGCATTTGCTGCGCGTAGTGCCAGATAGGCTTGCCATTCTGAACCTTGATAACAGGCACTGAAACGTTGCGCCAGGTTGATCTGATAGCAGTCGCCGCTTTGCAGATATTGCTGAATTTGCTGAAATTTATCCAAATATTGCCGCTGACTGATACCAGATTGCCAGTCACTTTGTAATACAAAAGGCGTGAAAGCTGTGCTCGGTTGCTGTTGCAAGGCGCTGGCAAATAACGGCTGCACTTGCTGATAATAATGTTGTGCTTGCGCCGGGTTGGCTGCGCGGCAATCGACATACCAGAGTTGTTGTTGCTGTTTATCCAGCACCAGGCCCCAGCCATAAATACCAAAGGCCAGATCCGGCAGTTGAATGTCGGCCTGCGCTACATGTGGCAGCTGTTCTATCACCCGACCGGCATCATAACCGACATAACCCAGAGCGCCCCCGTAAAACGGCAACGGCAGATCTGGCGCAGCCACAGCGGGCAACAACTGCTGTAGTTGCTTGAGCAATAAAAATGGGTCTTGCCGCGATTGCTGCACTGGCGTCGCATGGTCGGCATACTGAACCCGGCAATCAGTGCCAAAAGCTTCCAGCGTGGCCAAAGGCTGGCACACCAGCACATCATACTGGCTGTTTGGATGATCGACTGCTGCCGAATCGAGCAACATGGCATAAGGCAGCTGTTCGACAGCGGCAAAATAAGCTAATAAATCCCGCTGATTTTCAGCAATTAACAAGGCAAATGACATTCAACATCTCTTCAAACCAAGCCTGGCAGGGCTCTGTTGCAGTCAAGCTGCAGAAAATTTCGGCAACAGCACCGGCCAAGACACAGGAAAACACCATTGGCTGACTAGCCGCTGGATTTGATGCGGGGTATGATACCAGCCCTGCTTAAAAAGAACAGCGCAGCGCAGGTTGAGCAAGCGACCTGTGCCTGTGTGATAACCAACGGCATTCCGCCTCTGTGGTGGAGTGCCAGCACGCTCGAGGGCATGACATGACCGTGATTCGCCAGCAAGACTTTATCGACAGCATCGAAGATGCACTGCAATACATCTCTTTTTATCACCCGCTGGATTTTATTCAGGCACTGGAAAAAGCCTACCATAAAGAACAAAACCAGGCCGCCAAAGACGCTATCGCGCAAATCCTGATTAACTCCCGGATGTCGGCTGAAGGCCACAGACCTATTTGTCAGGATACGGGGATTGTGACTTGTTTTGTCAATATCGGTATGGATGTGCGCTGGGATAAAACCGATATGACAGTGCAGCAGATGGTCGATGAAGGCACCCGCCGTGCTTATATGAATCCAATCAATCCGTTACGGGCATCTATTGTGGCAGATCCGGCCGGTAGCCGGAAAAACACCAAAGACAATACGCCGGCTGTGGTGCATATCAATCTGGTGTCCGGTCATCATATTGAAGTGGCAATTGCTGCCAAAGGCGGCGGTAGCGAAAACAAAACCAAAATGGTGATGCTGAACCCATCCGACTCTGTGGTGGAGTGGGTGCTGGAAACCTTACCAAAAATGGGCGCAGGCTGGTGTCCACCTGGCATGCTGGGGATTGGTATTGGCGGTACGGCTGAAAAAGCAGCCGTCTTGGCCAAAGAAGCACTGATGGAGCCGGTTGATATTCAGCAATTGATTGAAAAGGGTGCAGAAAGCGGCGAAGAAAAACTGCGGCTGGAACTGTATGAGAAAGTGAACAAACTTGGCATCGGTGCCCAGGGGCTCGGTGGTTTGACGACTGTGGTGGATGTCAAAATCAAATCGGCACCCACCCACGCGGCCTCCAAACCAGTGGTGATGATCCCGAACTGTGCCGCCACCCGTCACGTCCATTTCCATCTGGACGGTTCAGGTCCGGCGCAATTACCAGTGCCAAAACTGGAAGACTGGCCGGAAGTGACGTGGGAGCTGGGCGCCAATGTGCGTCGGGTCGACCTCAATACCGTGACACCGGCCGATGTACTGAACTGGCAAGCCGGTGAAACCGTGTTGTTATCCGGTAAGATGCTGACCGGTCGTGATGCCGCCCATAAACGCATTGCCGATATGCTCGCCGCCGGTGAAGGTTTACCTGCCGGTGTTGATTTTAAAAATAAATTTATTTATTACGTTGGTCCGGTGGATGCTGTCGGTGATGAAGTGGTCGGCCCGGCTGGCCCAACCACCGCCACCCGGATGGATAAATTTACCGAGATGATGTTAAGTCAGACCGGTCTGCTGGGCATGATTGGCAAGTCTGAACGCGGTGATGCCACGGTTGAAAGTATCCGTCAGCACAAAGCTGTCTATCTGATGGCGGTTGGCGGCGCGGCCTATCTGGTGTCTAAAGCCATTAAACAAGCCCGGGTGGTTGCCTTTGCCGATCTGGGCATGGAAGCCATTTATGAGTTTGATGTGGTGGACATGCCAGTGACAGTCGCCGTTGACAGCCAAGGTAATAACGTGCATAAACAAGGACCTGCCATCTGGAAAGTGAAGATTGGCGAGTTGGATCAACCAGCTTAAAGCTTTGTTTCGGGCTTGCAGTGAGTCCATCATAACAACGACGTCTGTCGGCGCAAGGCGCCTGACAGACGCATCTATTCAGGGAAACAACCAAGATGAAAGCATGGGGTTTTATCGTCGCCGCTTTGGTGATGGGGTCAGCGCAGGCCAAGACGCCACTGACTATTGAACATCTCAATAAACTAAATAAAATTTATCAGGTTACCTTATCGGCGGATGGCCGTTATCTGGTGTACGGTCAGAAAAACGGTGGTTTACAACCGGCTGATAAAACCGCTGATTTGTATCTGGTTGATTTGGCCGAAGGCAATAAAGTCAAACGCCTGACTGAAAGTGACAGTATGGAACATTCGGTCCGTTTTAGTGCCGATGGCAGCAGCCTGTATTTTCTGACTGATCGCAGTGGTTCAACTCAACTCTGGCAATTACCACTGAGCGGCGGTGAAGCACGCCAAGTCACTGATTTACCGTTAGATGTACAAGGATATTTACTGTCAGCCGATGAGAAAAAATTAGTACTGACGCTGGATGTAGTGCCTGGTTGTAAAGATTTAGCCTGTACCGTTGATTTTGACAAAAAACAAACTGAGCGCAAAGATACCGCCATGGTGTACGACCAGTTGATGGTGCGGCACTGGGATAGTTTTGAAGATCAGAAAAAAGTGCATTTGTTTGTCGCTGATTTGACTGGCAACAAAGTTACCAATGCCAAAGACTTAATGCCAGAGTGGAATACCGATGTGGCGGGTATCGCCGAAGCAGCACTGACGCCGGATGGTAAAAACCTGGTATTCAGTGCCAAAATCCCGGCCAAAGATCAGGCCTGGCATACCAATTTTGATATCTTTCAGGTGTCGCTCAATGGTGGCGAAAAAATCAATCTGACCAAAGATAATCCGGCCTGGGATGCGGCGCCGTCATTTTCTGCCGATGGCCGTTTTATGGCCTACAAAGCAATGAAAAAGCCACAGTTCGAAGCTGACCGTTTTGCGCTGATGTTACTGGATCTGGTGACCGGTGAGCGCAAAGAGCTGGCAGCAGAGTGGGATCGTTCGGTCGATGAATATGTGTTTGGTCCGGATAACCGCACTTTGTATGTCACAGCACAGGATATGGGGCAAAAAGGTATTTTTGCCATCAGCACCAGCTTTGGCGAAGTATCCAAAGTTTATGCCGATGGTAGTGCCGAGTCGTTACAAGTCGCTGGCGGCAAAATTGTATTTAAAAATCACCGCTTGAATGCACCAGCCGATATCTATCAGATGAAAGGGGAGTCCGGCCAACCGGTCGCTATTACCCAGAGCAATGCTGACAATTTAAAAGATATCCAACTGGCTGAATTTGCCCAATTTAATTTCCCGGGTGCCAATAACGATACTGTGCATGGGTACTGGATGAAACCCTGGAATTATCAGGAAGGCAAAAAGTACCCGATTGCGTTTATTGTGCATGGCGGACCGCAAGGCAGCTTTGGCAATATGTTCAATAGCCGTTGGAATGCGCAGTTGTGGGCAGCGCAGGGCTATGGCGTGGTGATGATCGATTTCCATGGCTCCACTGGTTATGGTCAGGCATTTACTGACTCGATTAGCCGCGATTGGGGCGGTAAGCCATTGGAAGATTTACAAAAAGGCATGGCCTTTATTACCCAGGATCAACCTTGGTTAGATGGCAGTAACGCCTGTGCGCTGGGTGCCTCTTATGGCGGTTATATGATGAACTGGATTGCTGGCAACTGGCCGACCGGCTTTAAGTGTCTGGTCAATCATGCTGGTTTATTTGATATGCCATCCTTCTATGGCAGCACTGAAGAGCTCTGGTTCCCGGAACATGATATGGGCGGTCCGGTTTGGAATAAAGAAGGTGACTATCACAAGTTTAACCCGGCAGCCTTGGTCGATAATTGGAAAACGCCGATGCTGGTGATCCATGGCTTGAAAGATTACCGCGTTCCATACGCGCAAGGTCTGGCAGCTTTTACTACTTTGCAGCGCAAAGGCATTGATTCCAAACTGGTGTTGTTCCCGGATGAAAATCACTGGATCTTAAAACCAGCCAATGCCGAGCGTTGGTACAACGAAATTTTTGCCTGGATGAAACAACACACGGCAAAATAATCTGTGTAGTGCCTATGGCCGCAGGCCATGGGCGTCAAAGTAAAAAGTCGGCGCTGGCGCCGACTTTTTTATGTCACTGGACTTATTACCTTAACCCGCTAAATGCGCGGCATGAAAGCGTAAATGCTGCTCAATAAAGCTGGCAATAAAATAGTAGCTATGATCATAACCCGGCTGAATTTCCAGCTGGATTTTAGCGCCACTTTGTGCAGCTGCAGCTAACAGGGTTTCAGGTTTTAACTGACTGGTCAGAAACTGATCGGCTTCGCCTTGACTGACCAGGATCGGTAACTGGCAGCTGTTGGCCGCTAACAATAGACTGGCATCATAAGCAGCCCAGCTGGTTTCATCAGCACCTAAATAAGCGGCAAAAGCTTTTTTGCCCCAATCACACTGGGTTGGATTAGCAATAGGTGCAAAAGCCGACACCGAGCAAAAACGCTCTGGCTGGCGCAGTGCAATAACAAGCGCGCCATGCCCACCCATCGAATGACCGCTAATACTGCGCTTGCCGCTAAACGGAAATTCAGCTTCGCATAAAGATGGCAATTCCTGGCTGATATAATCAAACATCTGATAATGATCCAGCCAGGGTTGCTCAGTGGCATTGACATAAAAGCCAGCACCTAAGCCTAAGTCATAAGCCGCATCTGCTGCATCTGGCACCTGCTCGCCCCGCGGGCTGGTATCTGGTATCACTAAGGCAATACCAAGTTCAGCCGCGATCCGCTGCGCGCCAGCTTTGCTGGAAAAGTTCTCATCTGTGCAAGTGAGGCCGGACAACCAATACAACACCGGCACCGGATGTTGAGCTGCTGCCGGCGGTAAAAACACCGAAAACGGCATGCTGCAATTAAGCCGCTCCGACTGGTGCTGATAACGTTGTTGCCAGCCACCAAAGCAGCGCTGACTGGAGATTTGTTGTAATGACATGGTAACTCCAACGATGGGCAGAGCAGAGCTCTGCCCGTCAGGGTTAAAAATGAATCACGGTGCGGATGGATTTGCCCTGGTGCATCAACTCAAAAGCTTCATTAATTTGCTCCAGTGGCATGGTGTGGGTGATAAAAGTATCCAGCTCAAACTCACCGTTCAGATAACGTTCGACATAATCCGGCAATTCGCTGCGGCCTTTTACACCGCCAAAAGCGGTACCGCGCCACACCCGACCTGTGACTAGTTGGAACGGACGGGTAGAAATTTCAGCGCCACTAGGTGCGACACCGATAATGACTGATTCACCCCAGCCTTTATGACAGCATTCCAACGCAGAGCGCATCACATTGACATTACCGATACATTCAAACGAGAAATCGACGCCACCGTCCGTCATGTCGACGATGACATCCTGAATTGGCTTGTCGAATTTCTGTGGATTGATCACATCTGTGGCACCTAATTTCAAAGCAATATCAAATTTCGATTCATTGATATCAATGGCGATGATACGGCCAGCTTTCGCCATCACAGCGCCGATAATAGCGGATAAACCAATGCCACCGAGGCCAAACACTGCCACAGTATCACCAGGCTGCACTTTGGCGGTATTCATCACCGCGCCCATACCAGTGGTGACACCACAACCGAGCAGACAGACTTTTTCCAGTGGCGCATCTTTGTTAATTTTCGCCAGCGCAATTTCAGGCAGTACTGTGTATTCGCTAAAGGTCGAGGTGCCCATGTAGTGATAAATCGGCTGACCATCTTTAGAAAATCGCGTGGTGCCGTCTGGCATCAGACCCTGACCCTGAGTGCTACGAATGGCCTGACACAGATTGGTTTTACCGCTTAAGCAGAACTTACATTGGCCACATTCCGGCGTATACAGTGGGATCACATGATCACCCACCGCCACGCTGCTGACGCCTGGTCCGACAGCTTCGACGATACCCGCACCTTCGTGACCCAGAATACAAGGGAATTTACCTTCTGAATCGGCGCCAGATAGGGTATAGGCGTCGGTGTGACAAACGCCGGTTGCGATCAAACGGACCAATACTTCACCTTGTTGCGGCGGCATCAGATCCACTTCTTCAATCGACAATGGCTGACCTGGACCCCAGGCAACAGCAGCACGGGTTTTAATCATGTTCATAACTATTCCTCAGAAAAGCACCAACGTTATCAGTTGGTGAAGATGAGCCAGTCAGGGATCACCCCTGACTGCCCTGACGGTATAACGCGAGCCGGATAAATAATTGCTCAACTTCAGTCCGGGCCCAAGCCGTTTTACGTAAAAAATTCAAACTGGATTTCAGACTGGGGTTTTCAGTGAAACATTTGAGCTTCACTTGTTTGGCAAGTGCTGGATAACCGCCATAATGCGCCAATAAGGCTAACAAAATTTGTTCCAGGGTAAAGCCATGTAATGGGTTTTTCGGCTGACTGCGTTCAGCGCTGGCCGTTGCTGTGGTTTCCGCTGCTTGAGCGGGCACTGGTGTAGTACTGGCATCAGTCATGTTGAGCCTCACTCTTGGTTGTGGGTTGGCTGGCGGCCTTGTCGACAGCGCCAGTGTTGGCTGGCGGCGTGGCGGCTACCGGGGCGGCTGGCGCTGGCAAGGCTTCAGATGCCGCAGCCGGCAATTGCCATGGGATCACTGGCGATTGGCCCTGGGGGGCAAATAATGCCCGCCATTGGCCATTAAAATGTTCATCTTCAGTGCCGATGGCAAGGCTGGAACCGGCAATCAAATTGCTTGGTGCTGCCAGAGCTTCCACTTTAAAGCCATCAATTTGCCAGAAGGCCTGACTGCTGGCAATCACGCTGATGGGTTGGGCGGCTTGCACGTCAATCAAGGCAATCTGATAAATGATGGAACTAAAAGGGCCAATATCACTGGCTTCACGCACAGCGCTGGCCCAGAGAATATTCGACTCCAGGTACAGATCGGCAATATCACGCAAGCTAGGATCCATCCTAAACGGCAGTGGCGGCTGCGCCGCAAAGGTCTGTGCCGACCAGAGAATGTCGCCAGCGGCTAAATCCAGTTCGCCAGCAATTAATTTGCCTCTATTGCCACGACCGCCACGCTCACCCAGGATCAGTAAATAACGGTTGGCGGCTTTGGCTGCACAAACCAGCCCTTCGAAGTTATCACCCGCTTGTGATTCACTATTGTCCTGTTGAATAGGCAATGGGTAACTACCAAGGATAGTGGCTTGATTTTGTTGCACTTTAAAATGGAATAACCGGCCAAACTCACCATGCCAACTGCCACTTTCAGCTGCCAGGAACTCATCGGGCCGACCGGGCAGGGCACAGACGGATTCCAGATCATTGGAGGCTTGTTGTTGGGGCCAGTTGCTGACCGTCAACGGCTGATAACTCTGTACGCCATGCTCGGTCAATTGTAACACGCCAAGCCGGCTGCCACCTTGATCGATTTTTTTATCCTGTACCAGCAAATAGCGGTCCTGATCCATTTTGGCCATCGCGCTGATGCCCGGTAAATTCACCTGGAGTTTAGGTCTGCTGAGGGTGAACCAACGCGGGTCAACTTCCAGTTGGAATAATAACGGTGACATTTGCTGAAAATGCAGTGCATTAACGTCACACTGGATGTTATCCGGATAATGCTGTTTCCACGGGTCATTTACCAGATAAATCCGGTTGCCATGTACAGCAACCCCTTCCAGCGCGGTTTGGACCATCCGCTCGTAAGCCGGGCACAAACCGGATGTATCGGTCGCGACATAAAAACTCAGTGGCTGCACATAAGGTGCGACTCTGTTGGTCAGATCAAATATCCAGAGTTGATCGTCGTTGCGGGCCACTGCTACCAGATAACCTGGATGACCTGGAATTGGACTAGGTAAGAAGTCGATACCGTTAATCGGATGGCCCTTGGTATCCAGGGGCGGTAACGTCAGATTGGCATCGATGACTTTGACAAAGTTATCTTTGGCCCAGAAATCAGCCGTCAACCGGGTTTTAAAGATGGCCGGAAAACTGGCGCTATTTTTTTCCAGCGCCAGATACAGATTCTGAAAATCATCGACCGCTAAGCCTTCAATGCCATCATTGGGTAAATTGCCGACTTTACTATCAAGCGGGAATTGTACTGGCCGCACTGCAGTGATTTCAGCGGCAGTAAAATCATCATTCAGACTGATTTTTAACAATAAAGTTGGATAACTGGTGGAATTGGTTTGGGCATACTTGCGGCCGCAAGCCGGGCTTAATTGTGCGCGGCTGGCATCTTCAGTCACAGTGATCAGGGTCTTGTCGTCAATCCGATCCCAGGTCAGCGCTTCTAAGTCTGGGGAGTTGACCAGATAGTCACCAAAGCAGCTATTGCGCACCTGTTCGGACACTGTAATATCGATCGGCGCTTTATTCAGCGTCGCTGTTGCCGGGTCGAGCCGGAAAATTTTCATCCGCAGTGCCGGATCAGCGCTTTGGTCGCCGAGACTTATCAGTTCACCATGACGCCAGGTCAGGCCTGATGTTTGTGGATCTTTTAACGGTTGCTGGGCTTGATCCCGGATCCATTGGCCAGTCAGGGCTTGTTCGGCCAGGGCGGGGGTCGACAGCAACAAAGCCGTAAGTAATAAATAAACACGACGACAAGTCAGACTCATAGCTATCCTAACAAAACTGTTACATAAACGCGGTAGACAACGCTGGCGAAACAGCGGCAGTAAAGAGCTGGCTAATTTACCAGAAAAATGCCCGGCAGCATACCGAAGACGATTAATAGCGGCATTGTTCGGACTAAGTTAAAACGGCTGGCAAGATGTGGGCGGGCGTTGACTGAAAAACGGACTGCTAATGTATCAGGCTGACAGCAACGCCAAAGGGCGCTGCTGTCAGCAAGGTAAAAATTAATAACCTTTGGCGTGAACGTCGCGCACAGCCCGGCCAGATGGATCGGTCAGTTGTGCCATTTTAGCATCCCAAGCCAATGCTTCAGGTGTCGAACAAGCGACAGATTTACCACCAGGCACACAAGCAATAGCACCACTGTGCGGGAAATGCTCTTCAAAGATCACCCGATACAAATAGGCTTCTTTACTGTCCGGCGTGTTGACCGGAAAACGGAAGCTCGCTGTGGTCAGTTGTTGATCGGTCACTTCTTTGTCGGCAAAGGCTTTTAGGCTATCAATCCAGCTGTAGCCGACGCCATCAGAGAATTGCTCTTTTTGCCGCCACAGAATTTCATCGGGCAATAACCCTTCAAAGGCCTGACGCAGGATATGCTTCTCGATTTTACCGTTACCACACATCTTGGCTTGTGGATTGAGGCGCATTGCCACATCCATAAAGTTTTTGTCCAGGAAGGGCACCCTGGCTTCAATACCCCAGGCTGACATGGCTTTGTTGGCTCTGTTGCAATCGAACATATGCAATCTGTCCAGTTTGCGTAAGGTTTCTTCGTGGAATTCTTTGGCATTCGGCGCTTTATGGAAATATAAATATCCGCCAAATAGCTCGTCCGAACCTTCGCCCGACAACACCATTTTAATGCCCATGGCTTTGATTTTTCGCGCCATCAAATACATCGGCGTCGAAGCACGAATAGTGGTGACATCATAAGTTTCCAGGAAATACACCACATCCCGCAGCGCATCAATGCCTTCCTGCACCGTGAATAAGACTTCGTGGTGCACAGTACCAATGGCATCAGCCACTTTACGTGCCGCGACTAAATCCGGCGAACCCGCCAGGCCGACGGCAAAAGAGTGTAATCGTGGCCACCAGGCTTCAGATTGACCGTCATCTTCGACTCTGTTGCGCGCAAACTGCTGCGTAATGGCCGAAATTAACGAGGAGTCTAACCCACCTGATAACAACACACCGTAAGGCACATCAGACATTAAATGACTTTTAACCGACTGTTCTAAGGCTGCCCGCAGCTCAGCTAAATCAGCCTGGTTGTCTTTGACTGCGTCAAAGCTTTGCCAATCGCGACGGTAATAAGGCTGCAGTTTACCAATTTTACTGTCGAAATAATGCCCCGGCGGGAATTCCTGCATTTGCTTACAGACCGGCACCAGCGCTTTTAATTCTGAGGCAACATACAACTGACCATGCTCATCGTAGCCGTAATACAGTGGAATAATCCCTATATGGTCGCGGGCAATTAAATACCGTTGTTGCTCTGCGTCGTACAAAACAAAAGCAAACATGCCCTGTAATTTGTCAATAAAATCAACGTCATGTTGCAGGTACAATGGCAGAATGACTTCACAGTCAGACTTGGTCTGGAACTGGTAATCGACGGTTAAATTGCTTTCTAAATTCTTGTGATTATAAATCTCACCATTCACTGCCAGAATGTGATTTCGACTTGGATTAATCAGAGGTTGCGCGCCATTTTCAGTATCTACAATGGCCAGACGCTCGTGCACGAGGATGGCATTATTGTCATTCCATACTCCAGACCAGTCCGGACCACGATGACGTAACAACTTAGATAACTGTAGCGCCTGCTGGCGCAAGGCTTTAACATCAGTCTTGATGTCAAGCACCCCGAATATCGAACACATGATAAAAACTCC
>CAZGHW010000046.1:0-30225 GCA_964525695.1 uncultured Rheinheimera sp.
CACAGATCGGACAGTGTGGATCAGGTGTGAAACGACAATGAATAAACTGGCGCTGTAGGTGTTGATACAATTGCAACTGATTCTGTGCAGGCTCTTGCTGTAACAACACATCGATGGCGGTGCTAACTAACTGACAAGCAAGTTGCGCCAATAACGGTGCGTATGCTCCTTGTGCCAGGCAACCACCTGTGGCTAAGGGGACGTCTTGCCCCAAACAATGCAGGCAGCCGCGGCCAGGGTGCAACAACCAGCTGTAGCCCTGATAAGCTGTAGCCGTGGCTCCAAGCCAGCTTTTCTGTAGCTGTTGACAGAGTTTGTTCAATACCAGTTTACTGTCTTGGTTGTCGGTACAATCGATGACCAGATCAACTTTGGGCAACAGCGAACAAAGTTCACTCTGTGCCAAGTATCGTGGCAAACTTTTACAGTGCAGAAATGGATATTGTTGTTGTAAGCGTTGCGCTGCTGCTTCGGCTTTGTTCTGGCCAAGATTGCTGTGTTGAAACAACATCTGCCTTGGTAAATTCGTCAGTTCCACCTGATCGCCATCAGCTAACCAGAGCTCGCCAATGCCGCATGCCGCCAGAGAGCTTGCAGTTGGACAGCCGAGTCCGCCAATACCGACAATTAACACCCGGCTCTGTTTTAGTTGCAATTGGCGAGCTTCGGACCAATCAGGTAATAACAGCTGCCGACTGAAATATAAAAATTCCTGATCAGATAGTGGTTGTGGCATGGCGCCAGGAGCCAAGTTGGCTGGCGCTAGCCCCACAACTCCAGATTGGCCAGGCATGAGTCTATCTTCAATGACTGGCATAAGGCGCTCCTGCAAACACCCTGCCACGCTGGCAAGCTTGATTTAACAATAATAAGGCTTTTTCTGGCTCCGCGGCTTTGGTGATTGCCGATACCACCGCAATACCTTGCACTCCTGTTGCTAACAGTTGTGGAATATCAGCCAATTGAATCCCACCAATCGCCACTGTCGGCGTGTTGTCGCAGATTTGGACATATTGCGCGAGTCGTGCAATACCTTGTGGCTTGGATGGCATTTGTTTGGTGTTGGTCGGAAAAATATGACCAAGCGCCAGATAAGAAGGTTGTAGTGCCAGCACCTGACAAAGTTCAGCATAACCATGAGTGGAGATGCCAAGGCGTAAACCCGCTGCTGCGATAGCGGCTAAATCAGCGGTCGCTATATCATCCTGGCCTAAATGCACGCCAAAAGCCTGATACTCAATGGCTAATTGCCAATGATCATTGATAAACAGCTGAATATCAAAATCGCGGCAAAAAGCGACAGCTTGCGAGATCTGACGCTCTAACTCGGACTGACTCAGATTCTTCAGTCTCAGTTGAATGGTATGTAAACCAAGGGGTAACAATCGTTTTAACCACTGAATATCATCGACCACCGGGTATAAACCAAGCGGATGTGTCAGTTTGGCAAAAGAAAGTTGCGGCGCAACAGCCAGGGCTTGCGCCTGCGACTGTGATAACACCCGGGGAAAATCGATCGGCTGCTTTGGCCAACCAGCTCTGGCCAGCACCCCCGGTCCCTGGCCGGTGGCATAACCGAGCCTGAGGCCTTGTTGTAGATAGGCTCTGGCTACAACCAGTGCGTCATTGAGTTCATAACCACGTGCCAACACCGCGGCAAGTGCACTGGCCAGGGTACAACCGGTGCCGTGCTGATGTGGGGTCTGCAGGCGCGGTGCTTGCAGTTTCAGCAGCTGCGGTTGTGATGGTCGACAACTGAGTAACAGATCCTGCACTGTCGCATTGGCATCAGGCGCGTGACCGCCTTTGAGCAACAAATAGCCACGAAAAGTGGGTAGCCGCTGGGCAAAAGTCGCAGCCAATTGCGCCGCAGCATCTGTCGCTGCATCGCTAAACATGTGCTGCAGTTGAGCGGTGGAGCAGGCCGTCAGCATCGCCAATTCCTGCCAGTTTGGCGTCAGAATATCAACCATCGCCAGCAGTTGCAGGCAAAGTGGCTGGCCCAAATCCGATAATTGTTGACCGGCAGTGGCGGCCAACACTGGATCCCAAATCAGGGTGAAACCGAGTTGTTGTTTGTGCTCAGTCAGCCATTGCAGCAACACTTCAGCCAGGGCTGGTGTTGGAATTTGGCCGATTTTCACCACCCTGGGTGGTAAATCCGTGCTCAGGGCAGTTAATTGCGCTAATAGTGTGTGGCTATTGACCGGGCTAACCAAGCTGATTTGCAGGCTATTCTGGGCGGTGACGGCGGTGATCACAGTACAGGCATGGCAGCCCAAATCGTTTAATGTCAATATATCGGCCTGAATACCGGCCCCGCCGCCACTATCACTGCCGCCGATGGCCCAGACAATAGGACGGGTTGCTGCTGTGGGTTCTGCCTGAACAGCGGAAGTCTGGTGCATCAGGACCGTCATACCACGGGCTCCACGCTGCTTGAAAGTGCTGTTGCCTGTGCAGCAGACATAGGCCTGACGGCCTCAACTGGGGTCGCCAGTTGTCGCAGTTGTTGATTCAGTTTCATCGAGCAGAATTTAGGCCCGCACATGGAGCAGAACTCGGCATGCTCGTCAGCCTGCCCCTGGCTGCTTTGCTGGTAATAACTACGGGCTGTGTCGGGATCTAACGATAAATTAAATTGATCCTGCCAGCGAAAATCATAGCGTGCCGCCGACAGGGCATTGTCCCGTACTTGAGCCGCCGGATGTCCTTTCGCCAGATCGGCAGCATGGGCTGCAATCTTATAGGCAATCAGACCTTGTTTGACGTCTTCTTTGTCCGGTAGTCCCAAATGTTCTTTCGGCGTGACGTAACACAACATGGCGCAGCCGTACCAGCCAATCAGCGCCGCGCCAATACCTGAGGTGATATGGTCATAACCTGGAGCAATATCGGTGGTCAGCGGGCCTAAGGTATAAAAAGGCGCTTCATGACAATGCTTTAATTGCTCGGTCATATTGGCTTCAATCAGGTGCATCGGCACATGACCCGGACCTTCAATCATCACCTGTACATCATATTGCCAGGCAATTTTGGTTAGCTCGCCAAGGGTGCGCAGCTCGGCAAACTGGGCTGCATCATTGGCATCGGCAATAGAGCCGGGTCTGAGTCCATCGCCCAGTGATAACGAAATATCGTAAGCAGCACAGATTTGGCAAATTTCGGCAAAGTGCTGATATAAAAAGTTTTCCTGCTGTTTGCTTTCGCACCACTGCGCCATAATAGCGCCGCCTCGCGACACGATGCCGGTCAGCCGTGTCGCGGTTAACGGTAAAAAGGCTTTCAGTACGCCAGCATGGATAGTGAAATAATCGACCCCTTGTTCAGCCTGTTCCAGCAAGGTATCGCGATATAATTCCCAGCTTAATGCATCCACCCGGCCTGATACTTTTTCCAGACACTGGTAAATGGGCACTGTGCCAATAGGGACCGGGCTGTTGCGGATGATCCATTCACGGGTTTGGTGAATCCGACGACCGGTTGATAAATCCATCACGGTATCTGCGCCCCAGCGCACCGACCAAATCAGTTTTTCGACTTCTTCTTCGATGCTGGATCCGACCGCTGAATTACCAATATTAGCGTTCACTTTGACTAAAAAATTACGGCCAATGATCATCGGCTCTGCTTCCGGGTGATTGATATTCAACGGAATAATGGCGCGACCTGCGGCCACTTCAGCGCGAACAAATTCGGCGTCGATCAATGCCGGAATACGGGCGCCAAAGCTTTGTCCCGGATGTTGACTGTGCAGGCGACTGTCTTGTTGTTGCGCTAAATCCTGCCGTGCCATATTTTCACGACAAGCAATAAATTTCATCTCATCGGTGATGATACCGGCCCGGGCGTAATGCAACTGGGTGACGGTTTTACCTATAGCTGCCCGACGGCATTGCGGCGCAAATTCAGTGGGCCATTGCTCCAGTTCAATATCCGGGTCCTGATAGCTGCGGGTCACCAATTCGGTATCCTGCCGGGCTGCAACCCAATCTGCCCGCAGCGTTGGTAAGCCACGGCGCACGTCCGGCTGATAACTGCTGTCGCCATAAGGACCGCTGCAATCGTACAGCAGCACCTGGCTCTGGGCTGGATCGGACAATTGCACGGCGCGACAGGGCACCTGGATGCCCGGTTCTGGCGTCAAATAAGTACGGCTGGAGCCGGTAAATTGATAAGGCTGTAACTGATGAATATTTTGCATGGCTTGCTGGCGCAGCACGCGGCGATTTGGTGTTGGGGTAGTAGACATAGCAATCCTTAATAAACCAATGGGTTAATCAAATTGCTTGTCCGGAGTTCAGAGGATATGGTCGGTCTGCTGGCAGCTTTCGCTGCTGTACATGCAGTCCGACACCAGCGGTTAAGCTGGCAACATGCTGTATCATGCCAGGCTGACGCCATCGCAAACGATACAGAGCAGGGGTACATTACCCTTGTTTCCCTTCGCAGGTTCTAACCTGATCAGGTTCAACGGATCCCGCTAAACGCGGTCTCAGCCCAATTGGGCACTCCGACAAGTGGCGATGAGTATAAAGACTTTAATTTGGCAAATGCAAGCCTGTCGGCGCGATCTGCTGCTGGTCGGGCCGGGTACATGATGGCAGTTTTAAAGTTGACCTGCATCCTGCGGTCTGGTTTGCTTGTCTGCAAGCTGTTGTTCTTTAGATGTTTTTCGATTTAATTTAATCTGAAACAACGCCTTGGCGACGCTGTGGTACAACAAAGTAGTCGGCCCCATTTTTAATAAATGGCCGCGGATAAACCACAACAGATGTGCGCTTCGATGCCAGAATGACTGTTTTTGCAGCAGTTGTTGCAACAAAAAACGCATGTAGCGGCGACGACGTTCGGAGGCAAAAGGCTGTAAGGCTTGGAGCTCAGCTGCCGGAATAGCTAACTGAAACAACCATTGCAACATATCCAGCGCGTAAAAAACCGCCGCCTGTGCTTGTGACTGCTCGGCAGCTTCGACAATCGCACTGACGGATTGGCGTTGACAGACTTCCAGATACAGCTGTTGTAAATCGACTAAGTCTTTCACCAGTTTATGGCTTTCTTCCTGGTAAAACAGATGCACAGCAGCATGCACAAACAGATATGCCGGTGCGGGTAGGCTGAACACTGAAAGCGCTAAGGGGGCTGCCGCGGCAATCAAAGGTTCAACCAGAATTTTTTCCTGTGAAGACACTGGAAAAATATGATGGTGCAAATCGACGCCGGCACCGCGTAGAAAGTGAGTCAGCGGTGGGTTTTGATGGGACCAGCGCTGATAATAACGCCGATCATAGTCGGAAATTTCAAATTCCAGATAGCCAGCATCCTGTAATCTGGCCAGCGCATCGGTAAAATGCTGGGCTGGAACTAATAAATCAATATCGGAAAAAATGCGGCCCTTGGCAAACTGATAAAGGCCAAGCCGGTAAGCACAACCTTTCACCAGCACACAGGGATAAGCGGCACCGGCAAAACAGTGCTCCAGCTCTAGTAACTCTTGTACCAGTGTATTTTTTTGTTTTTCGGCATAGACAAAACCAGACCAAAAATGGTCGAGTACCACGGCCGGTAATAACTTTAGCAACTGATGGTGCTGGCATAACACGTACATAGAACCGAGCAGGGCCTGATCACGGCTTTGGTGCAGTAACAAAGTCCAGTCTGCGCTCTTAGCCTCAGCGATAAAAGTGGCAGGCTGCAAGAAGAAGCGCAAACAAGGATCGCTGAACTGGGCTGGGGATTTGCTACTCATGCCCACAGTTCCTGTAATTGTTGTAACATTTGTGCCGTATCAGTATAGGCCAAGCGATAACCCGGGCATTGTGCGGCAAGCAGGCTTAGTGTTTCAAACCCGTGTTGACCTAGCGTGCTGTAATTAAAACTGTTGACCGCGAGTTCCAGCATGAGGGTGGATTGCGTCATGGCTTCAAATTGTACGCCACTGCCATCGGGCTGATATTGAGGAAAAATCACCATCCTAGGGCTCACTGCGTCAGTCCGACCTTGCCAGGACAAGGCGGTGGGCGGCAAATAGCCCATAGTGCCTTTAAAGGTATTTTGCTGAATGCCTTGCAGTTGCACCAACGGATAGCGCTGCTGGATCACGCTCAAAGAGCGATTTTTCAAACTGACAGGCCGCACACAAGGCACAATCAAACCGCTGTGCGGATCAATCAGGCAATGCTCATCGGATAACAAACGCCAGCCTTCCAACATCAGGATGGCACATAAGGTACTTTTGCCAGAGCCTGGTGGCGCCGGTAAAATCAGGCTACGGCCGTCCTTTTCCAGCACCGCAGCATGTAAACATAAATAGCGGTTTTGGTAAGAAGAAATACACCAGTTCATGCCCCATTCCAGCACACTGAGTTGCTGTGCCTGAGGGGTAAACCGAAAGTGCTGACTGCCAAGTCGGAAGGCATAATTCTGGCTAAATGATAGTAAATTTTTATTAAAATCAACAACAAAGTCTATGATGTTTTCATCATCCCGCTGGCTCAGCAGCGCTGCCGGATACAACTGACTGACTTGGGAAAATAACGATGCACTATTGCTGCGGATTTGGAAGCGAAATGGCTGCGTATGCAGGAAAAATTGTTGCTGCTGACCGAAAATGCTCAGCATAGAGAATTGTCATTGTCAGAGTTGAATCGCAGCGCGTCCTGGTCCAGTAATGCTGTCGTTGCATTACGTTCAGCCAAAGCACTGGCGTCGTTATGAAAAGCAGGCTCAGCTTCAATCCAGGTTTCATGTGTCAATAAATTAAACACTAAATTGCCGGAATGATCCGTCGTTTGAAACTGAACATCATCATCGCTGATGCCCAGTGCCTTGACATAGTCAGGAAACACAACCAAGCAAAAACCTTAAGCCGGAGTGGAATAATATTGGAATAAGGTGTTCATATCCCGCAATTTAGTTGGGTTGCCAGCAATTTTTTTGTAAGCATCAATAATTATTTGCGGTTCCGGATAACAAATAGTTTTATTTGGGATATTTTTCGCCAGCTTATACTCTTCGTGTCTTTCCCACAAAGCACCAATAAAGGCCGCAATAATATATTTGTAGGTATGACTGGCAAAATTTTCCAGATTACCAGGCATGCCCGGGAAAAAAACACTGATCGGAGTGCCTTTTTTCAGAATTTGACCATTCCAGATGGCTGGTTTAATTACGCGTACTGCATCTGAAGTCGGATTTCTATTTTCTGTAATACCAGTATATTTGTTGTAGTTGCTGCCTGATTTGGTATAAACGGTTTTTGTGACGGTACTCAACCAAGTCGCGAGGCTCATATTGGTGCACAAAATGTTTTTATTGCTTTGTTTACCGCTATAGAGGCAAGCACTATAACCACTGGTACCGCGATAATAATCCCATAACAAATAGTCATTAAAGTCGGAGGAATAAACTCGACTGATGGTATCAAGCGATGACCATTTCGGCTTGGTAAAGCCTTTTTGTTTGTAGTTTTTCTGCGTTTGCACTGAAGCTACGGCAGAACGGGTATTACTGATACTGGAATGTCCTGGTGAGCAGGTGAGATCAACACAACCCCAGGCTGAACCGCTTTGTAATGACATGATGACAGGTAATGAACCAGCACCGGCGCGGGTTAAAAACTTGCGGCGCGACAGCTGAGCTGAAGCTTCGCCCTGAGTAACTTCAGGCTGTGGATTCAGTGCTGTGTTTTGTGATTCATGCTGTTGGTTCATCTTCATACCTCGAAATCCAATTCGATTTGTTTATGCAAAAAGCTGGCCAAATCATTAAGCCTTTAATTTTAAAGGCATTGCTCCTAGCTATTGGCGCTCGACATTCTCAGTTGTAAAGCAGACTGACACCCTTGCCTGCTTGCTATTGACGATATCTTACACAATAAAAACGGAATGTGAAACAGCTGACTAATTTTAGTGCAGCAGCAATTTCAACCGGCACTGACAAACTGAAAGAGCGCCTGCAAAACTTTCATTTTGCGTTCATCAGTTTGTACCGATTCAGCCGCATTTTCCAGCGCCAAGGTAAAATCTTCCACGGTTCTGGCAGGATTATCTACCCCTAAAGTTAACTTATCGTGACAATAGCGCTGCCATTTACTCATTTCTGCATCAGTCAGTGTGTGTGGATAGTTACGGGCACGGAACAAAAACAGCAACTGATTCAACCGATCGTCCTGAAATAGCAGTCCACTATTGCCGAGTTGGTCCGGTGCCAGCTGATGTAATTTCTGCATTAAGGTTTTATCGGCATCACTACTAAAGCCCTGATATAACAGATAATCAGGGTTGGATTCCGTTTTAAAAGCCTGCTCCAACTGATAAATTTCCAGTACTTTTTGTTGTACTTGCCGGTGTTGCCTTAACCAATCTAAGTGGGCCAAACAAGCTTGGCGGTTAATGCCTAATTCTGCAGCTCTTTGTTCTGACAGTGTTTTAGCATTGGCTAACACCGGACATTTATTCAAATGTACCAGTTTTAACCCGGGTCTGACTTCATCCGGTGCCAGATCGGTGCTTTTCCGATACAACAAGTCGGCCAGCTCAGCAGGGCTTAATGCCAGTAATGGCCGCGGGTCGTGCTGCAAATCATAACAAATCACCGCGTTTTTATTGGATGGGTGATACGCCAGCGGTACTATCCAGCTACAGCAGCCCTGAGCGGCAGGAAATTTTGACGACACATGCACCAAGGGCGTCATGCCTGCCACATCAATCAGCGCCTGCACCTGTGATTTTTTCCGCAGCTCATATAAATACTGAAACAGTTTCGGTTGTGCCTGTTTCACCAACTTAGCAATAGCAAGCGTGGCATAGACGTCAGAGCGGGCATCATGGGCATGTTGATGCGTCAGTTGATTGGCCTTGGTTAAATCCTCCAGCCGGAAACTCGGGCTGCCATCATCGCGCAGTGGCCACTCAATGCCTGCAGGTCTGAGGGCATAACAGGCGCGCACGACATCAATCAGATCCCAGCGGCTGTTGCCATGCTGCCATTCCCGGGCGTAGGGATCAAAAAAGTTACGCCACAAACCGTAACGCGTGACTTCATCATCAAACCGCAGGCTGTTATAACCGAGCACGCAAGTTTCCGGCTGACTGAATTGCGCCAGGATCTGCTGCATAAACGCAACTTCCGGCAAGCCTTTTTGCTGGCACAGTTGTGGCGTCAGACCTGTAATTAAAGCGGCTGCCGGATGCGGCAGATAGTCTGGCGCCAATTGGCAGTAAAACATCTGCGCTTCGCCCAGTGGATTGAACTCACTGTCAGTTCTGAGGCCAGCAAATTGTGAAGGACGATCCTTTTTTGGGTCCGCGCCCCAGGTTTCGAAGTCATAAAAATAGAATGTTGCAGCCAAAATCAAATCCGCCAGCTTCGCTAAATGCGGGCAGTATAAGGCAAAGCAGTCGCGAGGCAAATCGACCGCAGTAATTTAACCCGCCGGCTGGCTGTGGCATAATCAACAGCCAGAAGTTGCAGTGCACTGTCATCTGTTGCAAAACAAGAGTGTTCAAATGAAGTTATGGCATTGGTTGGCACCTTTGGTGCTAGGTATGGTGGTGGGGCCGTTACAGGCGGCACCGGATGATTTTGCTGCGGCGAAAAAAATTGCCCAGCGCATTTACAGCGATGAAAGTGAAACTTTTTATTGTGGCTGCCCGCTGCGTTGGCAAGGTGGAAAAGGGATTGCAGACCTTAAGGGCTGCGGTTATCAGGTGCGTAAAAATGGTCCCAGAGCCAATCGTATCGAGTGGGAACATGTGGTACCGGCGCATCAGTTTGGCAAAGCGCTGTCTTGTTGGCAGCAAGGTGGCCGGGAACTCTGCGGCAGCAAAGATCGCATCTTCCAGCGGATGGAAGCTGATTTGTTTAATCTCAAACCCGCCATCGGCGAAGTCAATGGTGACCGTGCCAATTTTGCCTTTGCCTTGTTGCCGGATAGCCGGCCGCAACATGGTGCTTGCCCAATCAGAATTGATTTTCAGCGCAAACTGGCCGAGCCCCGTGCTGAAATTCGCGGCGACATCGCACGGATTTATTTTTATATGGCAGATAAATATGGCTTTGAGTTAAGTCGGGCTCAACAACAATTAATGTTAAATTGGCACCAGGCCGATCCGGTTGATGACAGGGAACGCCAGTTGCAGCAACGCATTGCCCAGCAAATGGGGCAGCCGAATTATTTTGTCACCGGTAGTCGCGAGTGGTTTATCGGCTATCAGCCGACCCGTTACGGTTTGGCCAGTCCCACTGCTGCGCAGCAGCAAGCCTACAGCAGTCCGCAGTCCGCTACCGATGCAACGAATGCTGTGACCACGCCGGTCAGAGCAGCAGTATTGGGCAATCAAAACAGCAAGTTGTATCACTTGTCACATTGCCCGGGTTTTACTCAGGTCAGTGAAAAGAACCGGCGCTGGTTCAGCTCTGAACCGCAAGCGCAACAGGCCGGTTTTCGTAAAGCAAAAAATTGTCAATGATGTCTAAAGCATTGTTATCAGGCAATCAGCGCGCTGTATAACTGATCTTTCAGTGCCAGCCGCTGTTTTTTCTGCTGTTCCAGATAGTCGTCTGAACTGACTTCAACGCCTTGTTCCAAGCGGTGCACTTCGTGGTCGAGCTGATGATACTCGGCAAATAACCTGGCAAAGTGGGCATCTGTGGTTTTTAACTGATGGATACGGTCGCGCAATTCCGGGAATTCGTGCACTAAGTCGTGTTTTTCTAAACTCATGTTGCAATCTCCTGCTGCATAACAAGCGGCCGTTATTGGCCAATCGAATCAAGCTGATGCTAAGGCTTGTCCGCTGTAAACGCCTTGATCTGACGCAAACTTTTGACGACCAGCCTCATTCGGTTGCAACCAGACTGACTTGCGCGTAACAGTGTTACTGGACAAGATGACTGCGCCGTAGAACGCGGTGCTCGCAAGGAGTGAATACATGAAGCCTAAATCTTTTTACCCCGTCCTGACCTGGCTACTGATTGGCGCCGCATGGCCTGTTGTTGCCACTGAGCCTGTTCAGGCCAAGCCTGTAAGTCACCGTTATGGCATCGTGATCCACGGTGGCGCTGGCACAATCAACCGTGCATCCATGACCGCCGCTCAGCAACAAGCCTATGAAACCACCCTCAAAGCCGCGGTGGATGCTGGCTATCAAGTGTTGGCCAGCGGTGCTAGCAGCTTGGATGCGGTCACGGCGGCTGTGCTGATACTGGAAGATTCGCCGCTGTTTAACGCCGGTAAAGGGGCTGTGTATACCTATGAAGGCCGGCATGAACTCGATGCGTCGGTGATGCGCGGTGACACCTTACAAGCCGGTGCAGTGGCTGGGGTCAGTACCGTGAAAAATCCGGTGTTACTGGCCCGTGCAGTGATGGAAAAGTCTGAGCATGTGCTGTTAGCAGGTCAGGGCGCTGAATTATTTGCCAAAGAGCAAGGGCTGCAACTGGTGACCAATCAATATTTTGATACCGAGTTTCGCTGGCAAGCGCTGCAAAAAGCCAAACAACTGATAGACCAACAACAGCAGAAACCACCACAGCAAGCGCGTGTGCAGTCCGCTGCACAGCAAAACCAGCTGCGACTGTCGCCGCAGTGGCCAGCACAGTGGAATATGGGGACTGTCGGGGCCGTAGCGCTGGATCAACAGGGGAATCTGGCGGCAGCCACTTCAACTGGCGGCATGACAGCAAAACGTTATGGCCGGATTGGGGATAGTCCGCTGATTGGCGCCGGTAACTTTGCCGATAACCAAAGTTGTGCGGTATCCGCCACCGGACATGGTGAGTTTTTTATCCGCTATCAGGTCGCCGCCGATATTTGCGCCCGGGTGAAATATACCGGCATTAGTGCGGCTGAAGCGGCTGAACAGGTGATCCAACAGCAGTTAAAGCCGCTCGGTGGCACTGGTGGCGTGATTGTGATGGATAGGCAAGGGAATATCAGTTGGCCCTTTAACACTGAAGGCATGTATCGCGCCAAACGCAGTCAAGGTCAGGTTGCTGTAGTCGCAATTTTTGCTGAAACTGCGGCCAAGTTCGGCCAACCCTGAGTTAGCTGCGGTGGCTATTTGGTGATTTATCGAATTTTGCACTAGGCTTAGTGGGCGTTTCAAGCCAGCAAAAGTGCTGGCATCAACTCGGTGACTGCCAGCCACAGGCGCACTGGCGTAGCTGCAAAATCAAGGGGGCGTGCATGAATTTACTTAAAGTGGCCGATCAGATGAATCTCCATCCCGTCACTTTTACCGCAGAAATGACACTGGAAACTGCGGTTGATCGTTTGACTGATGCCGGTCAACTCGGTGGACCTGTCATTGATAAAGACAAAAAAGTGGTTGGATTTTTATCAGAGCAAGATTGTCTGCAGCGGATGTTATTGTCGTCTTATCATGATCAGGTCAGTGCCCATGTCCGTGATGTGATGCGTACTGAGGTACTGACAGTAAAACCCTATACCGGCATCATTGATTTGGCGCAGCAAATGCTTGGTGCCAAGCCGAAAATCTATCCGGTCGTGGATGATAATGGTGTGCTCGTAGGGGTTATTAGTCGCACCGATGTGCTCAGAGCCATTGATCAGGAACTGCATTCGCACTACCGAGCTGTCAGTTGAGCCGGCAGTTGGCCTAACCACCGCCAGCGTGCTGAATGGTATTGCAGCGGCGTTGCGGTGGTCTGCCAACTGGCTTTGCCAACTGAAAAGGTCGCATCGCTGGATTTTGCCCTGCCAAACAAGTTAGCATACCGCCCTTGCTAGCATGAGGGTGTTGTTTTGACTGTTGTACCTGCACAAGTGGAGTCCGCTGCGGCGTTACTCGCTGAATTAACCCATTGTATGAACAAAGACCAGCATGGTCTGCGCAAGCGGCTGCATGCTGTGAAAAAGCTGCCTCCTGAGCAGCAGCAGGCACAACTGGACAAAATCAGTCAGGACATTCTGCGCTCGAAAACTTTGTATCTGCAACGTCAGCAAAGTCTGCCAAAGCTTAGTTATCCGGCCGAACTGCCGGTAGTTGGCAAACGCGAAGATATTAAAGCTGCCATTGCCGCCCATCAGGTGGTGATTGTGGCCGGTGAAACCGGGTCCGGGAAAACCACCCAATTGCCGAAGATATGTTTGGAATTGGGGCGCGGCATCGCTGGTTTTATTGGCCATACCCAACCCAGACGGCTGGCAGCCCGCAGTGTGGCGCAGCGACTGGCAGATGAACTGCAATGCCAGCTCGGTCAGCAGGTTGGCTTTAAAATTCGTTTTGGTGATCACAGCTCACCACAATCGCACATTAAGTTGATGACTGACGGTATTTTGCTGGCTGAAATTCAACAAGATCGCTTTTTAAACCAATATGACACCATCATCATCGATGAAGCGCATGAGCGCAGTCTGAATATTGATTTTCTATTGGGCTACCTCAAACAGCTCTTGCCGAAAAGACCTGATCTGAAAATTATCATCACGTCAGCCACTATTGATCCGCAGCGTTTTTCCAAACATTTTCACGATGCCCCAGTGATCGAAGTGTCAGGCCGCACCTATCCGGTCGAAGTGCGGTATCGGCCCGCTACTGAAAATGAAGACAAAGATGCTGATCAATTGCAGGCGATTTTTGATGCCGTCAATGAGCTGTACCGCGAACCGCCGGGCGATATTTTAATATTTTTAAACGGTGAGCGTGAAATTCGCGACACCGCCGATGCGCTGGAAAAGCAAAAGCTGCCGCACACCGAAGTATTGCCCTTGTATGCCCGGTTAAGTGCGGCTGAACAAAACCGTATTTTTCAAAGCCATCCGGGCCGTCGTATTGTGCTGGCCACCAACGTGGCAGAAACCTCGTTGACGGTGCCAGGCATTCGTTATGTGATTGACCCGGGGACCGCAAGGTTATCCCGTTATAGTTATCGCTCCAAAGTGCAACAACTGCCGATAGAAGCCGTCAGTCAGGCCAGCGCCAATCAGCGTAAAGGTCGTTGTGGCCGGGTCGCCGCCGGTATTTGTATCCGGTTATATAGTGAAGAGGATTTCCTCAGCCGGCCTGAATTTACCGATCCGGAAATCTTGCGCACCAATTTAGCCTCAGTGATTTTACAAATGCTGGCGCTGGGTCTTGGCGATATTCAGCAGTTTCCTTTCTTACAAAAACCGGATAGCCGTTTTATCAATGATGGTATCAAGCTGCTGGAAGAACTCGGTGCTTTGACACCTGGCCGCCAGCAGGGGCTGCAATTGACGGCCTTGGGCAAGCAACTCAGTCGGTTGCCGGTGGATCCGAAATTAGCGCGGATGATCTTAGCCGCTGCTGGTCAGCATTGTTTGCGGGAAGTGTTGGTGATCACCGCCGCCTTGTCGATCCAGGATCCAAGGGAAAGGCCGCTCGACAAACAGCAAAAAGCCGATGAATTGCATGGCCGTTTTACCGATCCGGATTCAGATTTTGCCACCTATTTAAAATTGTGGGATTACCTGCAACAACAGCAAGAAGCATTGAGTAACAATCAGTTCCGAAGGATGTGCAAAATGGAACTGCTCAATTACTTGCGGGTGCGGGAATGGCAGGATTTATTCGGTCAGTTATCGCAAGTGGTGCAGGAGCTGCAGTTGAAGCTCAACGAGCAAGTGGCTGATTATCACAGCATCCACAGCAGTTTATTAACTGGCTTATTGGGTCAGATTGGCACGCGGGATGTGGACAGTGATTATCTGGGGCCGCGGCAAAGTCGCTTTTATGTGTTTCCAGGTAGTGGTTTATTTAAACGCAAACCAAAATGGGTGATGAGTGCCGAATTGGTTGAAACCAGCCGTTTGTATGCCAGAACCCTGGCTAAAATTGAGCCGGAATGGATTGAACCGCTGGCGCAGCATCTGGTCAATCGCAGTTACAGTGAACCGCATTGGGAGAAAAAGCGTGGTGCTGTCATTGCTTACGAGCAGGTCACTTTGTATGGTTTGGTGATAGTTGCCAAAAGAGCCGTATTGTACAGCAAAATTGATCCGGCGCTTTGTCATCAGTTGTTTATTCGCGAAGCCTTAGTCAATCAGGAACTTGGCAGTAAAGAAGCCTTTTTGGCACATAACCAGCGTTTGATTGAGGATGTTACCGAACTGGAAGATAAATCCCGCCGCCGTGACATTCTGGTCGATGAAGAAACGCTGGCCGGTTTTTATGCGGAAAAAGTACCGCAATGGGCGAATAACCGCGTCGATTTTGCGAAATGGTGGCGCGAACAGCAGAAAAAAGACGCAAAATATCTCAATTTTGATCCCGACAGCTTAAAAAAACATGGTGCTGAAGCCGTCACGGCTGACAGTTATCCGGAGTTTTGGCGGCAGGGCAATCTGACGCTGCCGCTGGAATATCATTTTTCACCGGGGGCACCGGATGATGGCGTCAGTCTGATGATTCCACTGACACTGCTCAACCAGGTAAGCAATGAAGGCTTTGATTGGCTGATCCCGGGGCTGCGGCATGAATTACTGGTCGCTTTGATTAAAGCCTTACCCAAGGTGCTGCGGCGTAACTTTGTACCAGCACCAAACTATGCCGATGCATTGCTACAAAGTATTCAGCCAAGCGAGGGACCATTATTGGACGTGGTTTGTCAGCGGCTGAAACGGATGAGTGGTATCACTATTCCGGATGACAGTTTTGCGCTGACGCTGCTGGAGCCGCATCTGCGATTTAACTTTAAAGTGGTCGATGACAAAGGTCATACCCTCAAACAAGGCCGCTCGCTGGATTTATTGAAACAAGAGTTACAAGGCAAGGTTCAGCAAACGTTGAGCGCAGTGGCTGAGCAGGGCATTGAACAAGACCGGCTAACCGATTGGAGTTTTGGTGAATTACCCCGCGAATACATCAAAATACAAAGTGGTTACGAAATCAAAGCCTTCCCGGCGTTGGTGGACGATAAACATAGTGTGTCTATCAAGTTATTAGATAATCCTGAGCAGGCCAGACAGTTATCGGCGTTAGGCTTACGTCGGTTGTTGTTATTAAACATTCCATCACCGGTGAAATATCTGCAGGAGTCCTTGCCAAATAAGGCCAAGCTTGGCTTGTATTTCAATCCGTTTGGCAAAGTGCTGGAGCTGATTGATGACTGTATTGCGGCTGGTATTGATAGTCTGGTTGCCGAAGCGCCATGGCCAGCCAGTGATGAAGATTTTCGTCAGTTGCGGGACCAGGTCAGGGCCGATATTGGCGAACGGGTGGTCAGTATTGCGCTCAAAGTGGAACAAATTCTGACCATAGGCCATGATATTTCGAAAAAACTGCGCGGTCGACTCGATTTGGCACTAGCCTATGCCAATGCCGATATTAAGTTACAGCTTGATAGCTTGTTGTTTAAAGGTTTTGTCACTGCGCACGGTGCGGCCAAGTTGGATGATGTGCGGCGTTATCTGGCGGCACTGCAAAAGCGGTTGGAAAAATTACCTGTTGATCCGCAGCGCGATCGCTTAATGATGCACGAGTATCAAAAAGCGAATGATGCCTATCAGGCGCTGCTGGGTAAATATGCCGGTAAGTTGATCCCGGCAGAGGCATTAGCCATTCGCTGGATGCTGGAAGAGCTGAAAGTTTCGTTATTTGCGCAGCAACTGGGCACGCCTTATCCGATTTCAGCCAAACGGGTATTGCTGGCGGTACAAGAGTTGAAGTAGCCACCGTCCAAACGCTGTGGTGCTGGCCCAGAGTGATGTTGGGCCGGCAAACTGCAAACAGCGCTTTACAGCAGCGGGCGAAACTATTATAAACAAGGCAGGTTTTTGTTAAGCGGCAGGGGATGTCATGCTGAGTCGAAACGATAAACGTCACTATTTTCGGATGATGGTGAACACTGAAGTGCAAATGATGATTAACGATCCGGAATCAGGCCGGGTGTTGTCAGGCATTTGTCGTGACCTCAGCGCCAATGGCATGCAGGTTGAAGTCGACGAGCCGCTGGAGATGGGCACCCTGTTGCACTTACGGCTGGAATCAACCAATAGTAGCATTGCACCACTGGACGCCCATGCCAAAGTGGTACGTTGCGCGCAGGAAGGGGAAGATATCTACCAACTCGGTATGTCTTTTATCGAACTAAACTAAAAAACCGCAATAATTCGGCTCATGGCAGCCTGTTGGCAGGGATCACGCCCCGGCTCGCTGCATTTATAAGCAACCACTCAGGCATATCCGCAAGGGTGAGTGACTTTCGCCACTAAAGTCATTACTCTTAGGCTCAATTTCGCAGAAGAACTATTACATGATGTCATCTCCTCCAGAACATTACTTCAGCTGGCGTAACCTGGCAGTGCTGGTTATTCCATCGTTACTCGGCTTGTTTTTATTTATGACACCGATCGCTTCAGAGCAAGGTTTGACGATCCCAGTGGCAATGCTAGCCAATAGTCTGAAAACCGCCTTAGCAGGTTGGATGCCTTGGTTGTTAACCGGCATTGTGGTTAGTTCTGCCCTGTTAACCAGCTGGTTTAGCTGGCGTCGATCGCAAACGGACAGCGACAGTTTCTGGCAAAAATTATTTTGCCCCGGCTGGATTTGGCTGACGGTGCGATTGATTGGCGCGCTGTTTATCGTGTTGGTCGCCACAGGCACTGGGCCGGAATTTATCACCAGTAAAGCGACCGGCGGTCTGGTGTTTGCCGATTTAATGCCAATTTTATTCTGTGTTTTTATTTTTGCCGGTTTGTTATTACCCCTGTTGCTCAATTTTGGGTTATTAGAAATGGTTGGAACTCTGATGACCAAAATTATGCGGCCGGTGTTCCGCTTGCCGGGCCGCTCTGCAGTCGACTGTATTGCATCTTGGCTTGGCGATGGCAGCGTCGGTATCTTACTGACCAGTAAACAGTATGAAGCCGGTTATTATACCGCACGTGAAGCCGCCGTCATTGGCACCACCTTTTCTGCTGTTTCTGTCACTTTCTGTTTGGTGGTATTAGGCCAGGTCAAGCTGGAACATATGTTTGTACAGTTTTACGGCACCATCTGTTTGGCTGGGGTGGTTGCGGCTATTGTGCTGCCGTATTTACCACCGCTCAGGTGGAAAAAGGATACCTATATCACCGGTATGGATCAGATGCAGGCGGAAGGCGGTCAGTTTGATCAGCATTCGGTGTGGCGGCGGGCTTGTCAGCATGGTTTGCATCGGGCCAGTCTGGCGCCAAGTCTGGGCCAGACCCTAAAAGAAGGCGTGCATAACGCGCTGGATATGGTGTTTGGGGTATTGCCGGTGATTATGGCGGTGGGCACTTTTGCGCTGATCGTGGCCGAATATACGCCGCTGTTTGGCTGGTTGGGTGCACCTTTTGTGCCATTATTGGAGTTGTTGCAGATCCCATTTGCCGATGAAGCATCGAAAGCTATTATGGTAGGTTTTGCCGATATGTTTGTGCCTTCGATTCTGGTCACTGCGATCCCAGCTGAGATGACGCGATTTGTGATTGCGGCCTTGTCGGTGACTCAACTGATTTATATGTCTGAAGTCGGAGCTTTATTACTGGGTAGTAAAATTCCGGTCAACTTCTGGGATTTATTACTGATTTTTATTCTGCGGACTTTGATCACCCTGCCGGTGATTGCCTTGATGGCACACTGGTTGTTTTAATCGGAAAATGGGGTCGTTACGACCCCATGGTTTGAACCATCTTTAACGTTTAAATTCCACGCTAAAAGTAACTGGCACCAACAGGCTGATATCATTGAGCTTGGCCAATTCCTGCAGTTTGCGCACACCAGCATCCAATTTAAAGCTGGCACTGTTCACCATCACTGGCGCCAGGGTGCTGGCTTGAACTTTACCGTCGGCCAGTTTGGTCAGCGTCAGTTGCACCGGTAATGTCTGGGTTTGATCCAATAACGTCAGGCTCAGTTCTGTGTTGTGCTGCATTGAGGCACCAACCATCAAATCGGCCAGTAATTTCGGTTCAATAGTGGTGGTGGCGGTGATATTTGGGAATGTTGCCGCTTGAAACACATGCTCCAGCAAGCGTTCATTGCGGATTGGGATCAGCGTATCCACGGAAGCCACCGGAATGCTGATGCTGACTTTGCCATCATTGCCCCATTGGCCGGATAATTGTTTCAGGCTATGTACCTCAGCCACCACTGAATTTTTCATTGACACAAAACGCAGTTGTGAATTGGCAGGATCAAGCTGCCAGTTAGCCTGAGCAGTAAAAGCGGCAGTAAGGCCGAGCGCTGCGATGAGAAGACGCATATAAACTCCTGTTAAATGACAATTATTTTCAACGATAGTCATCATAACCAAGCTTTGGGGCCACACCTAGCGTTTTTTGCCGCTGTTAAACGCAACAGCAAAGGTTTTGGTCCGAAACCGCTCTGGTTGATTTGGTTTTCAGGGCCAAGATCCAGCCTGCCTTGTGATCTGTCTGTCAGACCTTTTCAAGGTGCAAATTGTTGTGGCTGCTTGCTTGACACTCGGTGCTGGTTTGCTAACTTTCATGGGGCCAAGCATGAACCGCTGGTGGGGCGATTGATGCTGTTATTGGCTCAATCGAGCCCAGGCAAGTACCTGCTGGCCTTTGTTGTGAAAGCTTTAGACTCGGCGTTGTACGTGACATGATGCACTTCTTCGCAGGTTTCTGCACCCGTAGTCGCAGTACCAAGGATGGTGTGACAAAACGGTTTTTACTGTAGGTGCAGTGATGAATTCTATGATCTCCCGGTCTGGTGTGATGCCAGGCTTTTTCGCCTGGCTGGTTGCGTCAGCGAAGTTGACGTTGGCAAAGGTTAAACCTCTACTACTGCTCTGTTTGTTGTGCTGCGGCAGCAGCAACTCAGTTGCCGCTGACACGCCAGCGCCCGTCTGGTTGGATATTGCGGATAAAGTCAGTGTCCAGGTGGATAATCCTGTCCGAAGCCGGCGCTCGCCGGATGCGACCGTTAAAGTGACGGTGAAAAATACCAGCGGTGCTGTGCTTACAGGCCCAATTCGGTTGGTGCTGCAGAATTTAACCGCCACAGTGCAACTCAAAGACCAAGCCGGTGCCAGCAACGATGGGCCTTATCAACTGATGGTGGCTGCAGGGCAAAGTCTGGCGGCCAACAGCAGTGTCAGTCTGACCCTGACCATCCTCGGCGGCAGTCAGGTATTCCAGTTCAGGCCACAGTTGCAACAAGCGCAGCCAGGCTGTAGCAATGGTGCCGGCAATTATCCGGCCTGTAATGATAATGCACTGCAGATAAAAATCACTTCGCCGCTGTCGTTAGTGACGCTGGGGCATTCGCCGGTACTGGTTAAAGGTACGATTAACAAAGCCGATGCAGTGCTGGTGGTCAATGGCAATCAGGTGGCGCATCAATCAGGTCAGTTCAGCACTGAAGTGACAGTGACAGAGGGCTACAACACCATCATTGCCAGTGCCAGTCTGGGCACAGAGCAAGTCACGGATACAGTCTCGGTGTCGCTGGATTTAACGCCGCCTTATGTCACGCTGGAATCACACACCGAAGGCCAGGTGGTATATCAGCCGGAAGTCACCATCACCGGGCTGGTAAACGATATTGTGCGCGGCACTATTGAAGCCAGTCAGGCGCAGGTACGGGTGAATGGTATCGAAGCGGAAGTGAAAAATCGCAGTTATGCCGCCCGCAATGTGCCGTTGGTTGCGGGCAGCAATCTGATCCGCATCGTGGCGTCGGACCAGGTGGGCAATACTGAGCGCAAAGAATTCAACCTGGTGTACCAGCAAGCGGTGGGTAAAAGGTTAGTGCTGGTGTCAGGGCAAGACCAAAGTGCGGCCATCAACACGGTGTTGCCACAGCCGCTGGTGGTTAAAGTGGTTGATAGCCAGGGTGCGGGGCTGGCTGGGGAGGCGGTGGTCTTCCGGGTGTTGCAAGATTCTGGTGTGGTGGCGGCGGGTACTGCGGCCGAAGGTCGTGCCGTGGTGCTGACGTCAGATGCAGAGGGTCTGGTCAGTACGAAGTTTAAAGTGGGCCTGCGCACTGGGGTGGCGAACAATAAAGTGAAAGTTGCGGCAGTGGGGATGGAAGGGGAGCTGGTATTTTCAGCATCAGCGACCACGACGCAGGGCGATAAGCTCAGTATCAATTCGGGCAATAATCAACGTGGCGTGGTGGGGCAGGTGCTGCCAGCGCCGTTGGTGGCGGTGGTGACGGATGCCGGGGCGAATGTGGTGGCGGGCGCCCGGGTTCGGTTTGAGGCTGTGAAAGGTGGCGGACGATTTGAAAATACCCAGTCGGCTATCGAGGTACTAACCGACAGTGATGGCCGGGCGACAGTGCGTTATGTGTTGGGCGATGTTGAAGGTTTGGATGCGCAGCATATCCGCGCTACGTTATTGGATGCGGCAGGGGCGCAGCCGGTACTGGCAGGGTTTAATGCGACGGCGTTCAAACTGGCAGATGCGGGTCAGACGACCGTCAGTGGAGTGGTGCTGGACAATCAGGACAATCCGCTGCCGGGCGTGACGTTGTATCTGGAAGGGACCAGTCGCAAAGCGCAAAGTAATGAGCAAGGCCGTTTTGTGATTAATTCAGTGCCAGTAGGGCCAGTCCATCTGGTGGCCGATGGTTCCACAGCGACTGTTGCCGGTGAATTCCCCAGCCTGAGTTTCCGGTTAGTGACCATCGCCGGGGTCGATAATCCGTTAGCGGCGCCGATTTATATGGTAAAACTCAATACCAAAGAAGCAGTGTATGCTGGCAAGGAAGATGTGGTACTGAAGCTGGCAAAATATCCGGGTTTTCAATTGGAAATTGCGAAGGATTCAGTGACATTTCCGGATGGGGCAAGGGAAGGGTATATCTCGGTGACGGCGGTGAATGCCTCTGCGGTGCCGATGGCGCCGCCTAATGGCATGCAACCACAATTTATAGTGACGATTCAGCCGACGGGGACGATGTTTGATGCACCAGCGCGGTTGTCGTTACCGAATGTGGACGGTCATGCCGTTGGTGCGCAGGTGGAGATGTATTCGTATGATCATGATTTGGAGGAGTTTGTTGCGATAGGTCTTGGCACGGTCAGTGAAGATGGAACGACCATTCGGTCAAATCCGGGTGTTGGGGTGGTGAAAGCGGGCTGGCATTGTGGTTCGCAGCCAGGTGGTTCAGGCACAGCGGCCCAATGTCCGACCTGTTTTAAATGTGATGGCACCACCTGTGTTAATGATCCGTCACAAAAGGATGTGCCGTTAAAAGCGCAAACGCCGGAAGACTGTAAAACAGCCACCTGCGGCGGGCAGAAAGAAAATAGTGCAGATGTGCCAAAAACAGACAGCATCAAGGGCGATTGTAAAAAGCCGGGTTGTTTGGGGATGAATCCGGTGGCTGATAAGGATATTCATGATGCAGACATAGCGCAAGATAACAGCAAAGGCGATTGTAAAAAGCCCGGCTGTAAAGCTGGCAATAAAACCTCGGAAACGGATGATGCTGACATTAAACCGGAAGATGCATTCTGCAAGTTATGTAAAAACGGGACGCTAGCCAACAAAGAGCCGGGAGCCGATGGCAATGGTCAGTGTTGTTTTCAAGGCAAGCGGATTGCGAACAGCCCGATTGCAGATATAGCGCAATGTCCTAACCGGGTGTCAAATGGCACTGCAGCGACATCGAATGGCTGCACTGGAGTGCCTAATAATCCTAACCTGTTAAATCAATGTGGAGCACCTCTGGGTGAAGGGGTAAATAGACCCAGTTTTGTCCAAGCTTGTAATGGTCATGATATTGGCTATGACCAATGTAATAAACCAAAACAACAAACAGATACTGAGTTTCGTAATAGCATGGTTTCGATTTGTAGTGCTGTGCCGATGGCTGAATGCAGAATAGATTGTATGGATAATGCCGATAATTATGCCGATGTCGTGGAGTCGATAGACAGGTTTTATGTGAATGCACAGAAAAATGTTTGCAATTGTTGCAGCAGATAGGGTCGTATATGAAATTGTTATTTTGTTACCTGGTATTGTGTTCTGCTTTATCATTTTCAGCGATGGCTACATTAGGGTTAGTCCATGATGTCAAGCTAGGAGAAAAAGACGTTCATCATAAACCAATCGCCTTTGATAAATTGGATCAGAGTCATCACATTTTTCTAGTCCGGACTGGCGCGGATAGTCATTATTTTATCTGGCTGGTTGACCAATATGGACAACTAATAAAAAAATTTGACTTGTCTATAAAGTTAAAGTCCATGGCAAAGGAGTTAATATCAGCACATATTTTTGACGTGAAAGTATTTAAAAATGAAATATATCTTTTACTGAAAAAAGACAGTAACTATAGAGTGTTGAAGTTTTCTTCAGATTTTAACACTTTATCGCAGATAAATTTTTCAGCTGCTTTTGGCGATGGTTCGGTTGAATTGTCTTCATTTCTTTATGTAGCAAAAGATGGATTGTATGTAGGCGGGAGTGAGGGTATGAGCTCAGTCGTTTACAGCATTGATGATGAAGGAAAGACGAGTAAATTTTATTTTAAAGAGAATAATGAGAAATTGACATGTACATCTTATGTCGTCGATGGTGAGTATTTGAGTGCTGATGACCAGCACTATTTTGTGTCTGAATGTGTCGCTTACAATGCGGCTGTCAGTGAATTCTATCCTTCTTATTCGAAAATTTTACTGAATAAAGTCGCAAACAATGGAAAATTGTTAAACGAAAAATCAATCTCGGGTCGTTACCCTGCTCTAACAAAAACCCAGAATGATATTTTCGTCTTGTACGATGCCAGTCAGAATTTCAATCAACAAATTTTTGTTGAGTCGCTGCTGACAGGTAAACTTGCAGTGGTCCATCAAGCAGATAATGCAGCGTTAAATAAATTTTTCATGGTAGGGACTAAAAACATCCTAGGTGTGATTGGAAGCAGTGGCAGAGAAGTTCTTTTATATCGATATGATGAAAAATTAACACCTATACAAGTAAATAAAGGGCAGGGTAGTTTCGGTGCCCGGCGAGTTGTGGCATTAAATTACGATGACGAGCGCGTTTTTTTATTGACAAAAATACCTGGTGAAAATAAAAAAATGCAGCCAGCATTTAGTGTTGGTTTCATGAGTTTCTCCCTATGAAGGATAACACTCAAGCATGTTTCATTTTATTTATTTCTGGTTTTTTAGTTTGGCTCTTTGCTTCACTGGTTAGTGTTGAGAAAGAAATGTGGGATTTACCCTTTCTTTGGGTTATTGTATCGCTATTTATTGTATTAATTTCTGGTGTGCTGGCTGCGAGTCGTATTGAATTGTTCTCGTTAAAAAGAATACTAATTTTGCTGCCATTATTTTTTATAAGCTCATTTTTAGGGCAGTTGTTATATGTTTTATGTTTTGTAGAATACGACGCACTTTTCATCATTGGCTTAGTTTATCTATTGTTCGCTGCAGTTCCGTCAGTTCTCGGCGTCGCTATGTATATTTTCGGTTATTGTTTAAAACGTTATATAATGAAATTACCTCAATAACCAGTAAGTAAATTTACTTTGATCGGTAATCTTTCAAGTATATTTTTTATCGGGGCAATTTACCGGCTGGCTAGATTTACTGTCTGTTATGATTGTTTCAATTAAAGGTTGTTTTAAACGATTTCAGGAACGAATGCGTCTGTGTCATAAAAATTTATTGAATTCAGCGGCGGAATTGCTTGACTAGGCGGCAATTTTTGATATTTTCTTTTGGTCAAAAAATGTGCTGAAGCTGTAGCTGATATATTACCGGTACAGCGAATGGCAATCTGTGTTATCACGCGGCTTAAGAGAAAAGGATGCCTTATGTTGACGAAATTACTCCCAGGTTTGGTGATATGTTTGGCACTGCAGTTTCCTGCTTATGCTGGCATTATTAACCCGGATTTTTCCGCTGGTGCCGTTGATTGGATTGATCTGAGTGGTTCAGGCAGTGTGAAGTTTGAACAGGGGCAGGCGCTGTTATCTACCGGTAGTGGCACAGATCCTTTTAGTGCTGTGCTGATGCAGGGTGACGACGAAAACGGTGGTTTTACCTTCATTAATGCAATTGCGGTGCCTGCGCTCAGTCAGTTTTTCTCTTTCGATCTAACCTTGCTGGCGTCGGACATTGATAGCAGCGAGAGTGGTTCTGCATTATTTCCAGATCATTTGCGACTGGCGTTGTACAGTGAGTCAGGCGCCGCCTTCGACCTCATCTTTAACAACCTCATCGCAACCAGCACAGCACAATTGTTGCAGTTCGATATTTCCGCGTTAGCGGGCCACAACATTATTATTTCTTTTGAACTTTCTGATGAAGATGATGGTTTTAATCATGTTTTTGCGTTGGATAATTTAGCTTTTATTGAAAGATCTCAAACAGTTCCGGCGCCAGCAGTGTTGTTTCTCATGCTGCCTGCTGTTGGATGGTTGTTGAGATCACAGAGAGCAAAACATTAACAGTTACTTTTAACATACGAATATCGCACCTGCAGTAGCAGTACCAGGGATGGTGCGACAAAACGGTTTTTACTGTAGGTGCAGTGATGAATTCTATGATCTCCCGGTCTGGTGTGATGCCAGGCTTTTTCGCCTGGCTGGTTGCGTCAGCGAAGTTGACGTTGGCAAAGGTTAAACCTCTACTACTGCTCTGTTTGTTGTGCTGCGGCAGCAGCAACTCAGTTGCCGCTGACACGCCAGCGCCCGTCTGGTTGGATATTGCGGATAAAGTCAGTGTCCAGGTGGATAATCCTGTCCGAAGCCGGCGCTCGCCGGATGCGACCGTTAAAGTGACGGTGAAAAATACCAGCGGTGCTGTGCTTACAGGCCCAATTCGGTTGGTGCTGCAGAATTTAACCGCCACAGTGCAACTCAAAGACCAAGCCGGTGCCAGCAACGATGGGCCTTATCAACTGATGGTGGCTGCAGGGCAAAGTCTGGCGGCCAACAGCAGTGTCAGTCTGACCCTGACCATCCTCGGCGGCAGTCAGGTATTCCAGTTCAGGCCACAGTTGCAACAAGCGCAGCCAGGCTGTAGCAATGGTGCCGGCAATTATCCGGCCTGTAATGATAATGCACTGCAGATAAAAATCACTTCGCCGCTGTCGTTAGTGACGCTGGGGCATTCGCCGGTACTGGTTAAAGGTACGATTAACAAAGCCGATGCAGTGCTGGTGGTCAATGGCAATCAGGTGGCGCATCAATCAGGTCAGTTCAGCACTGAAGTGACAGTGACAGAGGGCTACAACACCATCATTGCCAGTGCCAGTCTGGGCACAGAGCAAGTCACGGATACAGTCTCGGTGTCGCTGGATTTAACGCCGCCTTATGTCACGCTGGAATCACACACCGAAGGCCAGGTGGTATATCAGCCGGAAGTCACCATCACCGGGCTGGTAAACGATATTGTGCGCGGCACTATTGAAGCCAGTCAGGCGCAGGTACGGGTGAATGGTATCGAAGCGGAAGTGAAAAATCGCAGTTATGCCGCCCGCAATGTGCCGTTGGTTGCGGGCAGCAATCTGATCCGCATCGTGGCGTCGGACCAGGTGGGCAATACTGAGCGCAAAGAATTCAACCTGGTGTACCAGCAAGCGGTGGGTAAAAGGTTAGTGCTGGTGTCAGGGCAAGACCAAAGTGCGGCCATCAACACGGTGTTGCCACAGCCGCTGGTGGTTAAAGTGGTTGATAGCCAGGGTGCGGGGCTGGCTGGGGAGGCGGTGGTCTTCCGGGTGTTGCAAGATTCTGGTGTGGTGGCGGCGGGTACTGCGGCCGAAGGTCGTGCCGTGGTGCTGACGTCAGATGCAGAGGGTCTGGTCAGTACGAAGTTTAAAGTGGGCCTGCGCACTGGGGTGGCGAACAATAAAGTGAAAGTTGCGGCAGTGGGGATGGAAGGGGAGCTGGTATTTTCAGCATCAGCGACCACGACGCAGGGCGATAAGCTCAGTATCAATTCGGGCAATAATCAACGTGGCGTGGTGGGGCAGGTGCTGCCAGCGCCGTTGGTGGCGGTGGTGACGGATGCCGGGGCGAATGTGGTGGCGGGCGCCCGGGTTCGGTTTGAGGCTGTGAAAGGTGGCGGACGATTTGAAAATACCCAGTCGGCTATCGAGGTACTAACCGACAGTGATGGCCGGGCGACAGTGCGTTATGTGTTGGGCGATGTTGAAGGTTTGGATGCGCAGCATATCCGCGCTACGTTATTGGATGCGGCAGGGGCGCAGCCGGTACTGGCAGGGTTTAATGCGACGGCGTTCAAACTGGCAGATGCGGGTCAGACGACCGTCAGTGGAGTGGTGCTGGACAATCAGGACAATCCGCTGCCGGGCGTGACGTTGTATCTGGAAGGGACCAGTCGCAAAGCGCAAAGTAATGAGCAAGGCCGTTTTGTGATTAATTCAGTGCCAGTAGGGCCAGTCCATCTGGTGGCCGATGGTTCCACAGCGACTGTTGCCGGTGAATTCCCCAGCCTGAGTTTCCGGTTAGTGACCATCGCCGGGGTCGATAATCCGTTAGCGGCGCCGATTTATATGGTAAAACTCAATACCAAAGAAGCAGTGTATGCTGGCAAGGAAGATGTGGTACTGAAGCTGGCAAAATATCCGGGTTTTCAATTGGAAATTGCGAAGGATTCAGTGACATTTCCGGATGGGGCAAGGGAAGGGTATATCTCGGTGACGGCGGTGAATGCCTCTGCGGTGCCGATGGCGCCGCCTAATGGCATGCAACCACAATTTATAGTGACGATTCAGCCGACGGGGACGATGTTTGATGCACCAGCGCGGTTGTCGTTACCGAATGTGGACGGTCATGCCGTTGGTGCGCAGGTGGAGATGTATTCGTATGATCATGATTTGGAGGAGTTTGTTGCGATAGGTCTTGGCACGGTCAGTGAAGATGGAACGACCATTCGGTCAAATCCGGGTGTTGGGGTGGTGAAAGCGGGCTGGCATTGTGGTTCGCAGCCAGGTGGTTCAGGCACAGCGGCCCAATGTCCGACCTGTTTTAAATGTGATGGCACCACCTGTGTTAATGATCCGTCACAAAAGGATGTGCCGTTAAAAGCGCAAACGCCGGAAGACTGTAAAACAGCCACCTGCGGCGGGCAGAAAGAAAATAGTGCAGATGTGCCAAAAACAGACAGCATCAAGGGCGATTGTAAAAAGCCGGGTTGCGATGGCATGGTGCCGAATATGGCGAAAGACATTCATGACCAAGACATTAAGCCCGAAGATGAAGAGTGTAAGGAATGCAAAGCAGGAAAATTAAGCAATAAACCTGACGGTACCCTTATTCCGCGTGATCAGTGCAAAGTTTGTAAGGCGGGAAAACCAGAAAACAATTTTGATGATACATGGCAAATTACGTCTGGCGGTGTTGAAACAAACCAAGGATTAGATCCTATAGTTAACAAACTAAATTCAGCGCTGCAGTCTATTGGCGTATCGAAAAATTTTGTAGTCAGGCCTGTGGCGGGAGCTTCAGTAAAAAAACGCGATTGCTGTGAACAAAGTTCAGGCGTGATTAAACTTGGAGAACAAGAAACAGAAGGAAGTGTAGGGCTACAAGTTGATTTTAGTGATATTAATATCTGGGGACCTCCATCAGTAGATAAGAAGTTTGACTTTAACGTAGCGATTATTGACGTAACTCTACAATTGGGTATTAAAGTTAGTTCTAATACAGCATTAACTGCGGCTGTCGGCGACAGAATAAATCAGTGTAAAAACGAAGATTGTAAATATGCTTCGTTGTCCGGAAGTTTTACCGTAACACCTAAGTTTATTGCTGAAGCGATTCTCTGTACAGACACACTCTGGACCACGCCAGAATGTCGCGGTCTTTCTATTGTACCTGCTTCTTTTCCTATTACCTTTGGCATGGCTGGTGGACACAATATCAGAAGCTGTACCTCAGGTTTTGATTTTGAAGTGACACTCGGTGAGGTTAAATTTGTAGCAAGTCTTTCACTTGGAATACCAGGGGCTGCAGTGATTAATTATGAAGAAGTTATCTTTGAAGGTAAGAAAATATAATGAAAAAATTTATTTTCCTGTTAGGTTTTTTGTCATTTGCCATATCAGCTGATGATTGTCAGTCGGGTAAACGGTTAAAGTTAGCCTTACCAATAGACATTGGAAATGTTGTAATTTCTCAGTCTTACATTTCAGTCTGTGATTTAACTGCTACTGATCAAGTAATCTCGTTGAATAATAAACTTAAAAATTTAAACAATAGTACTGGCCCATTTTACGATGAAGTAAGAAATTCTTTTTCAAAGGTTTACGATAGTCAGGAATGGCTGGTTGTTAAAAATGTTTTTTTGGTTGGTGAGCATGCTTTCCTAACAATATCTACCAATAAAAAACCTGCGTTCACATATTTTAAATTAAAATTCTCTAATCAGGGCGTTATTCTTAAGGATATTTTTAATGAAAGGGATTCTTTGGGGATATTCTTAATGTCAGTTGACTCGTCTGAACTGTATTCTGGTGCTGAAAGTAAGAACTTACTCAGTGTGGCAAGTAAAAATAAGTTACACATAGCTGCCAAGGTTTCTCAAGTTCATGATAAAAAATATGCAAGCAAGTTTGTAGAATTTGAACAGCAAATGATGAAAAAAAATGTTAAGTATATCAAAGATTTTTTTGGTGTGGATTCTGTAAATAAAATAAACGCCTGGCTTTCTCAGGCACCTGACGACGCGGTTAGAGCGAAAACCCTTATTCACTATATAGTCCCAAAGGAAGTAAAAAAAGTAGTTGACATTGGTGATGTCAGCATCGTTTATTTTACGGATAAAAGCGAAGTCAGTGATCGCCTTTATTATTACGATGGGTTGTTTCATAATTACATGGCTGAAGTTGCTTTGGATAGTGTTTTATGGCGTCTTATAAGCCAATAGTAGTTTTTTGGATGGATTGTTTTTAGTTGTGTTTTAATGATGATGTTATGAGCTGTCTGATTTCTAGAAATGTAAAAAAATTGAATCGTAAGTGTGAGGGCTGCTTCTTTAAATTAGTAAATAAATTGGTATCAGTGTTGCTTATAAACTGAAGAAACAACCAAACGCTAGTTTGATACAATTGGCCCGTTTACGGTAGACCAAGATGCAGATATTCCTGTTTGTCCGCACAAGTATTTGGACATGATTTTGAGGGGCGTTAACAGGTTATATGATTTTCTGATTTCGGAGTGGCCGCTGTTTTTTTGCATAAATTTTGCTGAAACGCTATATCATCTGGTAGTTTTGATAATTTTATTTTTATTAATCGTGTGGGAAAGAAAATATAGC
>CAZGHW010000047.1:0-29873 GCA_964525695.1 uncultured Rheinheimera sp.
ACAGTCGCAAAACTTGAAGCGCTGCAGCACCACAAACCACATAACAGTGCTCGCCAGCTGCGTTTGCGCGCTTGCCCATCCCTGGACTTATGTTGCATTTGATACATCCTTTGTCTAACCCAGTTCGGGCTTTTTACCTATCTCAGCTCAGGGCTGTTTATCTCACCCGGCTCAAGGCTGTTACCTATCTCAGCTCAAGGCTGTTGCTGCATCACCTGGCGGTCCGGCTGCGCCAGCCAGTCGGCCAGTGGCAGCTCAGTGTTGGCCAGCGCCCGCTGCCATAACCAACTCAAGGCCAGCCGTTGCCCCAAAGGTCGTTCCAGCTGTTGCGGTGGACTCAGCTGACCATCCGCCAGTTCGGTGAATTCAAAACGGAAATGGTACATGGGTTCCTGCCCCAGCCGCAAATCGGTCAGCAGCCAACGCTGTGGCTGCGCACTGGCTTCCAGCTTGATAAAGCCGTCGGTAAACCAGAGCATCCGCGCTACCAGGGGTTCATGCTGCCATTGCGCTAAGGCCGCCGCTGACAACGGATAACTGCGCCACACCAACTGCGGCGAGCTATCCAATAACGAATAATAAGCTTCATGATACTGCAAAGGCTGCGCGTTGCTGTCGGCTGTTTCCAGCCACACAATCCGCCATAACAAGGTATTAAAAGGCGTAGCGCTGACCAATAAACGACCTGAGCTGGTCTTGGCCGCTGCTGGCAACTGACCGGCAGCAACTTGATGCTGCACCATATTTTTCACCTGTAGCTGTGCCAGCAGACCGGCCGCCAGATAAGCAGTACTGAGCAGCAAACCCAAGCTATTCCAGCGTAGTTGTTGCCGGCTCAGCGTCAGTCCAAGTCCGATTAACAGTGGTAGGGTATAAAGCGGATCAATGACAAAAACACTACCAACCGCATAAGCTTTGGCGACAAAGGGCAGCGCCAGTTGAGTGCCATACTGCGTCAGCGCATCAAGCAGTGGATGGGTGATCAGCGCCAGCCAAATCGCAAAGAGACTTGGCCACCATAACGACTGACGCCAGGGCGTCAAGCGCGCTGTCTGCGGCTGTGCTGGTGCGGGCAGCAGCACCAGCCAGAGCCAGGCCAGCAGCGGACTCAATAAGGTCAGATAAAACAAACTGTGACTTTCGGCGCGGTGCCGGGTCATTTCACTTATGGCTTCCGGTTGGCGGATGAACACATCCAAATCCGGCAAAGTGCCAACCACTGCCCCCAGTAACGCTGAGCGCCAGATCGGCTGGCGCTGGCGCAGCACTGCCACACTGACTGCGGCGCCCAGCGCCAGTTGCGATAAAGAATCCATAACCATCATCACGTTGCTAAAAGTGCTTACTATACGACAGCAACTGGCAACTGGATGCAGATTTTTAATCCATGCCCCTCACACCGGTCAGACTTTTTTCACTAATAAATCAGCCAGATGCTGTGACAATGCCACCATGGTCATGGTTGGATTCCAGGAGCCGCCTTGCGGCCATAAGCCACCGCCGGTGACATACACATTCTGACTGCCACGCAATAAATACCGGGTATCGACTGGCGCATCTGCCGTTTCCCCCAAATGCAAGGTGGACGACTCATGCACCAGGGCATTCACCCGCCGCGCCTGGCTGTCAGGACGTTCCGCCTTCCACTCACCATGGTCCGGATCACCATGCCAATATTGCAATTGCGCAGCGCCTTTGGGTGACAGGACTTGTTCCAGTACGGCAAAAGTAGCATCGTCCATCGCCTGCCAGGTGCTGAAATCGGCCGCGTTTTGCGTCACCTGTAATAAGGAGTTGCTGGTCAGATCCTGATCCTGCGGATTATGTAAAAAGAAATTCTGCGGATTGCGAAAATCCAGCTCGCCAAGCACAGCGCAGATAAACACCACATAACCTTCCGAGCTTTGCAATTGCGCCATCGACGCGGTGGAGACCACATCCGGCATATAACGCAGCGCAATACCGGCATTTTGTTGCGGATATTTATCCCACATCGCCGACAACTGAATATGAAACTGCTGCTGGAAATCCTCGCCAATACCGGCGACATAACAAGCCGCCATCTCAAGATCGGTTTGACCGGATAAACCCAAATCTGCCTTGGGCACCCGGGCGGTAATGGCGCTGATAAAATGCGCCGAAAAACGCCGGCCCACGTTACTGGCCTGCGGAAAAGAATTGCGGATCAGCGTTGCCGGCGGCAAAGTGCCCATCGCCAGCACCAATTTGGCCTGACCTAATGGCAATACACCGCGACTGGTCGCCAGTGCGGTGGCAGTGCCTTCCTGCTGATAAATTTGCTCTACCACACACTGGCTGACAATCTGGAGCGGAGCGCCTTGCCCTGCTGTCGCTTTTTGCTGTTGCCGCACCACTAGCTCCAGCAAAGGCCCAGGCGTGGAAAACTTCTGAAAATCAATCGCATCCACTGCCACCCCATCACAGGCCAAAGGCGCCGCCTCAGTGCGGTAGATACCTTTTACCTGCCCTGGCGCCTGCATCAATAAATTCTGTACCTTCTGCTGCAACTCACCATACACCGGCCGCTGCGCCGACAAGCGGCATAGCTCAGCCTGACTGCGGCTTTGATCAATCTGATCGACCGGGATCACCTGCAACAATTTTTCTGCCGAGGCAAAATAACGTTGCGCCGCTTCAATGGTACTGGCTGGCCAACCGGCCATTTCTTCGGTGGTCGGTCTTGGACACCAGGCACTCCACAAGGTGGAACGGCCCCCGACAAAAGGCACCATGCCATGTTGCCAGGTAACAGGCCCGCCGGCACCACTGGCGGTTTTTTCCGTCAGCGACCAGGGAAAGGTTTCGGATAAACCGCCTAAGGTGTTCACGAACGGCAAAGGTAAATTCTGGAAATGTTCGGGTAAGAAAAAAGGGCCACGTTCAATCAACAAGATCCGACAAAACGGATTATTGGCCAGCGCCCGCTCAGCCACGGCATAAGCACAAAAGCCGGTGCCGATAATCACTAAATCAAACTGCTGGTTTTCTCTGGCCTCTTTCCACTGCGCGGCACTGAGAAAAAACACATGATCCATCACTTTTTGCCCATCTGGCGACTGTGGGCCTGGGGTTGGAAACCCATGCTGAAAATTACTGCTACTGGCGGCTGTGCCCATGATACTTGCTCCTTGTAGGCTGATCCCGGTTGGGTCAGATGACAGTAGCAAAGTTTTAGCTCACGACAATAATATTATAAATCAACAACTTAACATATAAACTTAAACGCTTATTAAAAAAACACTGCGAAATCAATCACTCCGCTTAGCAGCTGTCGCCACAGCGCCCGCTAGCGGCGAACAATATCAACAAAATATCATCAACCGAACCTGGCGACTGAGTCCGCAGCGCACTCAGTCAGGCTTACATCAACAACCAAGCCAGCAGCAACAACCCCAGCATCACAGTCACCGCAAAAGCAACAGTACGGGCCTGACACTGGCGTAGATCCTGCCACTGGGTCTGCAAGCCGGTCAGTAACATCGCCAGCATCAGGCAAGTCTGCGATAACAAGCCAGCCAGACTGCGCAGGCTTTCTGACAGCGGCCACAGCAACTGCAGCAACAACAGCGCCACAAAACCGAGGATAAACCAGGGCAATGGCGCCCGACCGCTGCCTTGTTGCTGTTGGTTTAACAGCAAAAGATAAGGCACCAGTAAACAAACCCGCGCCAGCTTAATCGCCACCGCCAATGCCGCCAGACTGCCGAGCTGACCAGCCGCAGCCACTGCCTGCGACACTTCCGGTGCCGTACTGCCAATTAGCCAGGCTAACTGCTGCGGATTGACCCAGCCGCTCTGCGCCAGCAGACTGTAACCTGTTAACGCCAGCAGCCCCAGCAACATCACCAGTGCCAGACTCTGGCTCAATTCAGCCGCGGTTGGTTGCAACTCAGCGTGCCGGGCTGGCGCCGCCCCTTGCTGTACCGATTGGGTCGCAAAAATGGCTGAAGTGCCACAGAAGCTAAAACCAGCGGTCAGCAGCAGCGCTTGTGGCTGTCTGAGACCAAACACAAAGACGCCAAGCCAATAAGCGCCAGCAAACACCATAGTGATCAACAGCAGCAGCCGGCCAAACAGCCAAGGGTCGGTTTGCAGCAATAACGCCGGATCCACCTGCAATGCAAACAGCATAATCCCCAGTCGCAGCGCTTGTTGTTGCAAGCCTGATGGTGGCTGCCAGCGGGCGATAGACCGCCAGACAAGGCTGTGTTGTTGACGCAGGTTACTGACCGTTGCCAGCAGTAACCCCAGTGCCAGCGCCGCCAGCACCGGGTTGACAACCTGATGCCAGCTGGGCTGCCACTGATACAGTCCATGCAAGCACACTAAGATTAAACAGAGCCATCTCATGGTTTTTCTCCTGACTGTCGGCTACTGCTAGCTATTTTAGTGAAAATCTAATATAAAAATAATGGATTTATTTTATGTAATGAATAGGATTAATGAATGAATTATCCCAGCCCACGGCACTGGTTGCTGCTGGATGCCATTTGCCGTTGCCATAGCCTGAGCCTGGCAGCAGATCAGCTGGCGCTCAGTCAACCGGCGGCCAGTCAGGCATTAAAAGAACTGGAACAGCGGCTAGGCACCCCGTTATTTTTACGGCAAAACCGGCAGTTAGTGCCGACCCAACATACGCTGGATTTATTACCCAAGCTGCGGCAATTGCTGGATTTACAACAAGCGCTGGTGCAACCCTTGCCCGATCAGGGTCAACTACGACTGGTGGCCAGCGAAACCATCGGTTGTTATTTATTACCACCGTTATTAGCCAGTTTCCGCCAGCGTTTTGCCCAAGTGGAGATCCAGCTACAAATCTGCAATAGCAGCGAAGTGCAGCAACAACTGCGCCAGCAACAAGCGCAACTGGGGTTTATTGAAGGGCCGATGTTAAGTCAGGAATTTCAGTTGCAATACTGGCAGCAGGACGAATTAGTGCTGGTGGCAGCGACTGACCATCCACTGCCGGATCACAGCGCTGCGACTTTGCAACAACAATGCTGGATTATCCGCGAGCGCGGTTCAGGCACTAGAGCAGTGCTGGAACATGAATTGGCGCGTTGCGGCTGGCTCCCGGCCAAAATGCTGGAATTACAACGACCGGAAGCAATAAAACAAGCAGTACGGCACGGGCTTGGCATCGGCTGCCTGCCACGACTGGCGGTGCAGGAGGAACTAAATCAGGGCGTGTTGCAACAACTACCCAGTCCGCTGCAACTGCAACGTCAGCTGTGTTTATTACAACATCCGCATCAGCAGTTGCCATTGGTGCAGCAATTTGTGGCGTTTATCCAGCCGCGCTGAGCAAACCAGCACCTGAGCACGCTGCTGCTCAGTGACTCAGGCTGGCTGCTGTTGTAACTGTACCTGGTTTAACCAGACTTTGGGCGACACGCCCAGTCGCTGCCGGAAAGCGCGATGAAAGGCTGCCACACTCTGATAGCCCACCGCAGGTGCAATTTGTTTCAGCGATTGTCCCGCCATCAGTTGTTTGCGCGCTAATGTCAGCCGCCAGTTCAGCAGATAGTCGGCCGGAGTTTGTCCGACTACAGCACGAAAATGACTGGCAAAACGGGCCCGCGACATCCCCGCTTCCAGCGCCATCGCTTCCAGTGTCCATTCTAATTCAGGCTGCTGATGTAAAGCGCTGAACACCGCGGCCAACTTTTTATCGGCCAGACCGGCAATAAAACCGGTTTGCAGCGAGTTTTCCGCCAACACATGTCGTAATAATAAGATCAATAAATATTCCGTCAGCCGCTGTAATGCCGCATCGCGGCCACAGGACTGCAACTGATTTTCCTGCCAAATCAGTTGGATAATTGCCCGCAATGAACTGCAACGCGAAAGCGGTATGATGCTGCAATCTGGCAAGGCCGCCAGCAGCGGATTGCCAGCGGTTTCACCACACTCCAGCGTAGCGCAATACAACAGCAGCTGCTGTGGCGGCTCCACTAAAAATTGATGAGCACTGCCACGCGGCAGAAACAATAAACAAGCTTCAGTGATGTCAAATTGCTGCCCATTGACCACCACGGCGCCCTGACCTGCTTCAATCAGTTGCAGATAAGCCTGACCGGACTGTGGACAAAATTGCTTTTTTTGGCAACTGCTGCCATGAAAATACAAAGTGGCTTTTGGCGAAAAATGCGCCAACAACGGCGTTAACCTATCCATATTGATACCTTCTGCAATCGATTTGATACTTTTAGTTGCCAATCGTTCCGGATAATAGCAGCCATTCTGGCTCGTGCCAACACGGGCTGCCATTCAAATCAGCAAGGTCTGACGATGAAAAAAAATCCACTGTTAATCATGGCACTGTGCAGCCTGCTGCTGAGTACTGTAAATGCCCATGCCAACACCGCAGGGCAAGCTGCGCCGACGCCGCCAAACGCCATCACGCTGGACTATCTGCAAGGTGAAGGCGATGTGCAGGGGCTGAAACTGGCCTATCAACAACAAACCCAATGGTTTACCAACTGGTCGCCGCTGCTACAAGTGGCACTGGAAGCCAGTGTCAATTTCTGGCGTTATGGACCGGCAAATCGTTCAGACCAAAACGCCGTGCTGGCAATCTCGCCCATTCTGCGCTATCCATTGACGGAGTGGCTGCAACGGCCACTGGCACTGGAATTTGGCATCGGTTTGTCATTACTGGATGACACCCGATTTGCTGGCAAAGATGTTAGTACTCACTATCAATTTGAAGACCGACTTGGCTTATCACTGCAACTGACGCCCGACGAATCCGTCAGTCTGCGTTATTTACATTATTCCAATGGTGGTTTGAAAAAACCTAATCCTGGCCTTGATTTTATCAGTCTGTCTTACGCTTGGTATTTCTAATGCGACCGCATCGTTTGCCAAACTGGCGCGCGCTTCGCAACGCAATTGCTGACAGCAACGGCTGGCTGGGTTAGATTAACAACTGCCACATCGCAGCCCAGCCAGGACCCTTTATGTACAGCCAACAGCTCCAACCCCGTTTTAACGACACTGACGCGCTGGGTCATATCAACAACACTGTTATTGCCGTCTGGTTTGAAGGCGCGCGCGATCCACTGTTTCGGCTGTTTACGCCGGATCTCAATCCGACGGACTGGCGCTTAATCCTGGCCAAATTTAGTGTCGAATTTCATGCCGAATTGTTTTATGGCCAGCCGGTCGAAATCCGCACCTGGGTCAGCCGGGTCGGCAATAGCTCTTTTGATGTCAGCCAGCAAGCCTGGCAACAGGACAAACTCTGCGCCAGTGGTGTCGCCGTGCTGGTGCATTATGATTTTGTTGGCAAAAGCAGTGTACCGCTGGATGCGCAGCAACAAGCCCGCTTATTGGCACTCTAAGACCCACAGCCCCCAGCACGGAACTGCAACATGCTTATTAATTTTCGCAATAAAATCAAAGCTGATCGCCCAATTAGCAGCCGCAACACCAATCAGGAATCCATGTTGCAGCTGCAATATGCCTTTGAAAGCGATCGCGGCCGTATTATTAATTCGGCTGCCATCCGGCGCTTGCAGCAAAAAACCCAGGTGTTTCCACTGGAACGTAACGCGGCGGTGCGCAGTCGACTGACGCATTCGCTGGAAGTTCAGCAAGTAGGTCGTTTTATTGTGCAAAGTATTTTCCGCCAGTTGCAGGATGACGCCAGCAAGTATGGCCTGGAAGATGCGGCCCATGCGGTGGAGTCGCTGGTGGAGATGGCCTGCCTGATGCACGATATCGGCAATCCGCCTTTTGGTCATTCCGGCGAAGCAGCGATCAATCGCTGGTTTCGCCAACATGCCGTCAGTTACCGGCCAGCCGCCAGCCTGACCGACGACAGCGCCGCCGAGCTGTGGCGACAACTGGGTACTGAACTACAGCAATTTGAAGGCAATGCCCAGGGGATTCGCATTATCGCCGCCTTACAAAGTATGAACCTGACCTATACCCAATCGGCCTGCATTATGAAATACACCAGACCGGCCAGTCTGACCAAGGCGGAAGTGCCGGCTGAGTTTAGTTATCTGATGAAAAAACCTGGTTTTTATCATACTGAACAAGACTTTATCCGCCAGCAAAATGCCGCGCTGCAGATCCAGCCGCAGCATCGTCATCCGCTGAGTTATATTATGGAAGCGGCCGATGATATTTCCTACTGCCTGGCCGATATCGAAGATGCGGTGGAAAAAGATATCCTTAGTCTGGAGCAGGTGGCAGAACTGCTGAAGCAACAATTCAGCGGCTGCTATCCTGAGCTATCGCTAGAAGCATTGCCGCCACTGACTGGCTTGGGCGGCAAACAACAAAGCTTCCATCAAATGGTGGATGAGGTGCTAAGCCGGGCTGATCGCAAAGACAGCAACAGAGTCTATGAGTTTTTTATCGGCCTGCGGGTCAAAATGATCCATCCGCTGGTGCAACATGCCGCCAGTCAGTTTGTCCGCCATATCGACGCCATTTACCATGGCAGCTTTAACCGGGCTTTGCTGGAAGATCACAGCCCTTGCCACGCCATCACCAAAACTTTTAAAGCGGTGGCACTGCAACATGTGTTTAACCACAAAGAAGTCGAGCTGCTGGAGATGCAGGGTTTTAAAATTATTTCCGGCCTGTTAGATACCTTTGCTCCGCTGTTGCAGTTGTCATCTGCTCATTTTGCCGAGTTACTCGCAGGCTCAGCCCGCGATCTGCCGCTGGAACAAAGGTTATTGAAAAGGTTACCGAAAAAATATTTGCAATGTTACAAAAAGGCGCTGCAGCAACAGCCTTATCAGGGAGCAAAGGCAGAAGTGTATGAAGTCTATTTACGCTGCCGCTTGCTGCAGGATCACCTCAGTGGCATGACCGACCATTTTGCCGCGGATGAATATCAGGCGCTGGTGTTATGTCAGTAGCACCGACTTAACGCACCTTATACGGAGGTTGGTCAAAGCTTTACAGCAGTTTTACAGCCCCGCCGCTTAGCATAGGTTCCGTGTTTAGCCACGGAGCCAATTGATGGAACCCGACAGTACCACCCTGAAACCTATTGCGATTTGTCAGCATGACGCCAGCCAGGGGCCGGCCTATTTACAACAATATCTGGATCGCTGGCAGTTGCCGTATCGGATTTTTGCTATCGATCAGGGCGAGGCGCCGCCACAGCGCAGCACCGATTACAGCGGCCTTGTCGTACTCGGCTCCAACGCCAGTGTCAATGATCGACTCCCTTGGATCCGGCAGGAAGAACAACTGCTCAGTGATGCATTACAGCAAAAAATTCCCATCCTCGGCACTTGTTTTGGTGGCCAGTTGCTGGCCAAGGTACTGGGAGCCAAAGTCAGGCCCAATGCGGTGCCGCAAATTGGCTGGGATCCGGTGCGAGTCACCGCCTATCAGGAGGCGCGGCACTGGCTGGGGCAACAGCAGGAATTGCTGATGTTTCACTGGCATTTTGAAACCTTCCAAATTCCAGCTGGCTGCAAACGCTTGTTATACGGTCGTTTTTGTCTGAACAAAGCCTTTAGCTACGGACCGAATCTGGCACTGCAATCTCATCTGGAAGTCACAGCAGACAGTGTCAAAGCCTGGTGCCGGCAAGACAGCGCAGTGCTGCAACGGTTACCACAGCTGGCATCAGTGCAGACTGAGCAGCAGATCCTGGCGCAATTGCCGGCCAGAGTGGCGTTATTACACCAGCATGCCAATTACACCTATCAGCGCTGGCTGGCCGGATTGCCTGGGATCCAGCACAGCTGGCAATGGCAACAACATAGTTTTCTGGCTTGAACTTAGTCCATCCAATGGCTGCGCCGTTTCGATAATAGTTTCGATAAAAAATACCAGCAGCGCAGCCACCAGCAAATTGATTAACAAGTTTTTCGAAAGCAAACACAAGCTTCGAAATATCACGAATTTATCATTTTTTTCCTATCAGCCTGTTTTGGTTCTGTGGATCTGTCCGCTTACTCTGAAATGACCGGCCCGCAGAGGCCGGAACATGCCGCATATTCGCTGCAAACTATTCCTCCGATGCAACAAGGAACAACATGATGAAAATCCACCCTCTTGGCCTGGCGCTTGCGCTTGGTTTTGTTTTACCTGCCAGTCAGGCTGCAATACCTTTTGTCGATCAACAACTCAAGTTTCGCCAGCCAGATGGCAACACCCTGACCATTTATTTATCCGGCAATAACTATTTTGCCGAACAGCGGCTGGCAGATGGCAAACTGGTGGTGTATGACAACCAGCTGAAAGGTTACGCTTATGCGCTGGTCAGTCGCGACGGCACTGCACTCGAATCCAGCGGCAAGCTGGCAGTCGCGCCCACCGGCCAGCAACTGACCCGGGCAGGTTCACTGCAAAGCCTGCAGCCACAGCAAGGTCTGTCTGCCAGTGCTAAAGCCGCGCTGGTGGCGCAAGCGCAGCAACAACTGTTTGGCGACATAGAGCCGCATTCACATGACCCCGATAGCTTGACAGATGCATCAGCTCGAGCAGAGAGCGCGGCTGTCGGTACGCAAGCACTACCAGCGACGGTGCGGGGTCTGACGGTGATTATTCAGTTTCCGGATCAAGCCGGCACTATCAGCAAAACCCAGGTGGAAAGTTTCCTCAATGATCTGACCTACACTGGCTTTGGCAATGCGCAATCAGTGCGTGGTTATTTCCGCCAGGTCTCCGGCAACAAATTGGATTACCAAAATACCGTCAGCCGTTATTACACCGCGAAGAAAAACAAAAGTTATTATGCCGATAACAGCCAGTCCGCCTCTGTCCGTTCGCAGGAATTGATTAGCGAAGCGCTGAACTGGCTGGAATATACCGAAGGTTTTGATTTTTCGACCCTGACCACCGATAGCAGCAAACAAATTCTTGGCCTGAACTTTTTTTATGCTGGGGAAGCAGACAGCGCCTGGTCGAAAGGGTTATGGCCGCATATGGGCGGTTTATCACCACGCTTTTGTGCCGACGGCGTCTGTACCGCCAAGTACCAGATCACCAATATGGGCAGCAGCATGGCGATCGGCACTTTTATCCATGAAAGCGGCCATTTATTACTCGGTTGGCCAGATTTATATGATTATGACGGCAGTTCCGAAGGCTCAGTGGCGTCTTTCTGTCTGATGGGTTATGGCGCCATTGGCGCGCAGAATAAATTTAAACCCACGCCACCGGTTGGTGTATTCCGCCATCTGGCGGGCTGGGACAACGTCATTGAACTGAACCCGGCGCTGAACGGCCAGGCACCCAGCGGCCAGCTCAGCCACACCTCAGGTGCTCGGCAGCTGTATCGCTGGGGCAATCCGGCCAATAATAAAGAAGCCTTTTATCTTGAAGCCATCCACCAGAGTGGTCAGAACCAGTATCAGCCAGATCAAGGGCTGGCGATTTGGCACCTTGACCCGAGCGGCAATAATTCCAACGAATGGAAACCTTATATTCAAATGGAGCATGCCGATGGCAACCGGGATCCGGAACATAAACGCAACCGTAGCGATGCCACCGATCTGTACGACGGCAATACCACAGCAGAATTTAATAAAAATCTGCCCAATGCGCTAACCAGTAAAGGCACCAATGCCTTATGGTGGAATGGCACTGATTCCGGACTGAATATCAGCCAAATCAGCAGTCCGGCCAGCACGATCAACTTCACGGTTGCTGCCGCCGCTAGCGGCGACACTTATAGCGGCACCCTGACCGCAGGTGGCCAGGCCATAGTGCCTAACAACAGTTATTTCCAATACAACGGCGGCACGTTACGGCTCAACCTGAGCGCAGCGACCGGCACCAACTTTGATTTGTTTTTGCAGCGCTGGAATGGCAGTAGCTGGGTGAATGTGGCGCAAGCGACCGCTGCCAACTCCAGCGAGAGCTTAAGTTATGCGGCCAGCAATGGCTATTACCGCGCGCTCGTCAAAGCAGTGACAGGCGCCGGCAGTTATCAGCTGAATATCCGCAAGTAAGCTAAGTCCCAGAAAAAAAGCCAGTCAGATCAACTGACTGGCTTTTTCAGCTGCGAGGTCTGCTGATGACCGCACGTCATCAGAAGCGATAACGGGCACCAATTTCAAAGGAGCGCTCAGGACCAACGTAGATCCCTTCGCGTAAGCCGGTGATATAACGTTTGTCCGCCAGGTTTTTCACGCCACCAAACACCGCGACATCACTGCTGAACTGATACTGCGCCAACAAGTCGATCACTGTATAAGCCGGAATTAAGCCACCCCAGATACCGCTGGCAGCAGTGGTTGGCAATGCCACCAGATTGGTTTGATCGCCAAACTGCTCGCCGCGGTGATGCAGATTCAGCGTCAACTGTAACTGCTCTAAATCGTAATTCAACCCCAGGTTAGCCACCACTTTAGGCGCATACGGCAGGCGATTGCCAACGATAGGCGTTTTCGGATTTGGCTCTTTTTCCGTCAGGAATTTTGAATATGGCACCCAGGTCAAATTGGCATCCAGCGCCCATTGCTCGGCCAATTGGTAAGAGCTACTGAACTCCATGCCATAATGGCGGGTTTCGCCGGCATTGGAACTGGACAGATTGGGGTTACTGTTGCCGGTGATGACTTGATTATCAAAATCCATCAAAAAGGCCGCCACTTCGTAGCTCAGACCCGTCTGACTGCCACGGATACCGGCTTCATAGTTGACTGAGGTTTCACCTTCCAACTGCTGGTCGGTTAAGCCATTCAGCGCCACGCTGTTGGCCGCGGGTGAAAAGGCCCGGTATAAACCACCATACAGCTGGGCAGCGTCCGTCAGTTCATAAGTTAAACCAACGCCTGGCAACAATTCAGTGTTGCTGGTCGTGGCTTCTTTGTTGTTTTGCGTCAGATTGAGCCGGGTTTGTTCATAAGATTCAATCCGCAGACCCGGCGTCACCGCCAGCTTGTCACTGAACTCAATACGGCTTTGGACATAACCAGCCACACTATCGGCAGAGTCTTGTAAATGCGCTGCCAGGGTGCCGGTTCGATCCGCGGCACGGGTGGCCGTGATCCGTTGATCATCCGATTCTTCCGTCATATAACGCAAGCCAACTTCAGTGCTGGCCGCCAGTCCGGCCAACTGATGTTCAGTGCTCAGCCGTGTTTCTACCCCCAAGCGCTCGAAAGCACGGTTGTTGCCGGTCAGAGCGTTGGTATAGACCCAGCGGCCTGCTTTGTTCGATTCGGTGCTATTGACAGCATAACGCCAGTAATCGCGTGATACATCGCTCCAGTACAGCAGGGTTTTTAAGGTGGTGTTATTGTCAATTTGTAGCTCATGGTTTAAATCAAAAGCGGTACGGTCAATCAACAGATAATCATCGGGGGCCGGGTTATGATCGGCACCGGCCTGATATTCGCCCAGTAGCAAACCACGGTAAGAAATATTGGCATCATTGCTGTGACGGGAAATTTTCACGCCGACTTTTTGATTATCGGCAAACTCAACGCCAGCTTTGGCCATCAGATCACTCATCTGATAGCCTTTATCCATAAAGCCATCGCTATTGGCATAAGTGGCCACAATCCCGGCAAAGGCATCACCGCTGGCAGTGCGATTACCGGCTTCCACTGTCATCTCACGACTATTAAAAGAACCGACCCGACCCGATAATTCAACACCATCATCAGGCGTTTTGGTCTGATAGTTCACCACGCCACCGATAGTCGAAGGACCATACCGCAGTGAAGCCGAGCCCTTGAGGACTTCTACCGCGGCAATCCGTTGGATCCGTGGATTAAAATAACGTTCATTACCAATAAACAAGCCTGGCGCTACTGGCACGCCATCTTCCAGCAGCAGCGATTTAGATTCACTGGCTGACAAACCACGAATACCAAAGTTAGCCACCACAGCCGATTCTTCTTCGGTTTTAATATTGATGCCAGGCAAACGGCGTAGCACGTCTTCGGTCGAAACTGGCTGTACCCGTTGGATCTGGACTAAATCCACCAGTGTGACACTGCCGGTTTCCTGAAACTGGTGAGCTTTCTGGCTATCGGTGATGGTGATCACTTCCAGCGCTGGCATCACGGTTTTAGTTGGTTTTTTGGCAGCGGCAGCATCTGCCAGCGTCGGTGTGGCAACAGCCATCAGCGCCACAGTCGCAGCAATCTGTGACAAACGAAAACGTGCGGTCATTGGTAAAACTCCTGAAATAGATTTACTTATCTTAACACTAATGGTTTGTATTTGTAGATTGACGCTTTTACGTTTATTCCTGATAAAAGATCAGGTTTAAGCTGAATGATCGGTTTGAACGCAGGTTTTACCTGTTTACGGAAAGAGCAAACTCAAGCGCAAGTAGCAGCAATGGATGACAGTTGCAGCTGCTCAGGGAGGGGCAATCCTGCTATATCTGGCCGCATAGCTGCAGCATCTGGCGGTACTTGAAAATGCGATTTTCTCAGTCCGGCAACCGCAGCCGTAGCCACTGACGCAGCGCTGCAAACATCTGCTCAAGCTGTTCAACTGGCCAGGCACCGCAGTTAAACTGCTCGACACACGCCCCCTCGGCCGTTAACGCCGCCAGCATCGGCATACCGGCTGCCGGGGTTAGTTGCAACGCCTGATAATGCTCAGCAGACAACAGCCTGTGATCCAATGCCAACAACAAGATACCTGCCAGCTGCGCATCCAGTTGACCTGTGAATAATTGTTGTTGCAGCGCCTGGCCCAGTGGTTGGCTGACGGACCCAAGGTACAAAAATGGCGTCAGGTTTGGATACAGTTGTAATTGATGTTGTAGTCGGCTCCGCAAGGTTTGTGGGCTCTCTGCTGCTAACGGCAGCACTGCCGCGGTAATTTCCAGCGTATGCGGATGAAACAGCTCACGCACTTCTGACCGCATGCAAACTGGCGGCATTGGATCTTGGGTTGACTGCTCAGCACTGAGGTTGATGTCACCCGTAAGCACATCCGGCCACAGCGTGGGATCCAACGGCAGCCACCAGGCTGCAGCTCGGGCTGACGTGAGCTGAGGCGCCTGCTCAATCTGCTGTAAAGCAGCGAAATACTGCTGCAACATCGCCAGGCAGTGCATGTCAGGATCAAAGTCGCACAGTTGCAATTGCAACTGTTGGCCACTTTGTGCAGCCAGCCAACGGCTAAAGCCATCCAACCAAGGTAACGCCGTCGGCCCAAGCCATTGCGCTAAAGCTGGCAAGCGCCGTTGCCAGCGCAGCAGCGCCAGTGGCAGCGCACAACTCAGTTGCGGCGGCGCGTCAGCGTTAAAGTCGGTCAACTCAAATAAACTCAGCCAACATAATGGCATATCGGCGCGAGCCCATAACACAGCCAAGGGAGGCCTGCTGGCATCCGCCTGACATAGAGCCAGATAAATTTGCTTGGTCATCACCACATCTTCCATGAAGCTCAAAGATCCTAATATTCGCTCAGCCCGAATGTCCCGCCAAAGCTCCGCCAAGCAATCATATGACCGCCATCGGCGCTGCAGCCAGCATCGCCATCGACTGCTTTTACAACAAGTCAGGCCCGCAGTATGGCTGCAAAAAAATAAGGTGCATTGCAATCAAATCATCGCCACAGCATAGCCATAAAATCGCAAAATATCATGTTTTTTAATGACATGCAGTAATCACACACCCGAGCAGCCGCCAAGATGTGCTCACCTCAAGCTGAGGTAATTGGCGGCAAATGTTATTGCTTTTGGCCCCATAATAGTCAAAAATCAAATTCATTTGTCCCTAAAGGGGTAAAGAAATGAGAACTCTGTGCTGTGGTTTGTTCTTGATCTGTGCTGTGCTCAGGGCTGAGCCGGTGCGGATTGTCAGTAGTGAGTTTGTGCCGCATAACGGTGAGCATTTACCACAACAGGGTTATGCCATTGAACTGGTCAGACAAATTTTCGCCAGCCAGCAGCAGCAAATCCAGATTGAGTTTTTACCCTGGCCACGGGCGCTGAAGCAAGTGCAACAAGGCCAAGCCGCCGCTATTGTGACCCTCTGGTATGACAGTGACAGAGCCCGGTATCTGAATTACCCCAGCCCGCTTTATAGCAATGCGATTCGTTTTTATCAGCGTAAGGATAAGCCGATCCAATTCCAGCAACTGGCCGACCTTGCCAAACAACAGCTGCGGCTCGGTATGGTACGGGGTTATAGTTACCACCCTGCGGTGCGCGCTTTACCGTTCGAATTTGTCGAAGTGAACTCAGATTTAGAATCATTGAAGATGCTGGCGCTGGGCCGGGTTGATTTGGTGATTGCCGAACAAATGGTGGCGGAATATTTACTGCAACATGAGTTACAAAGTTACCAGCAACAGATCAGCAGCACAGGCCCACTGTTGGAGACAAAACCCATGTATCTGGCCTTTGCTAAACATCATCCGGCCGCTGCCGCGCTACAGCTGAAATTTGAACAGGGATTGCAGCAGCTCAAAACAGAGCAGCGTCTGCAATCCCTGATCCCCCGTTATTAATATCGCCACCGGGCTCCCCGTCAAAGCGATCGGGTGGCTGGGTTAATCTACCCGATCCAGTTCCATCACTTTATGCCAGGCTTTGGCAAAATCAGCGACAAATCGTGGCTGACCGTCCGCTGCCGCATAGACTTCCGCCACCGCCCTCAGTTCAGCATGCGATCCAAACATCAAATCAACCGGACTGGCGGTCCATTTCAAGCGCTGGGTTTTCCGATCCAAACCGTCATATTGACCGGCTTGATCCGCTGAAGGCTGCCACTTGGTCGCCATATCCAGCAAATTGACAAAAAAGTCATGACTGAGCACCCCAGGTCGGGTCGTGAAGACACCATGGCGCCCGCCGCCACTATTGGCATCCAGCACCCGTAAGCCGCCGACCAATACCGTCATTTCCGGTACAGTTAACTGCAGCAAGGCGGCTTTTTCAATCAAGGCCTCAGCGGGCGACAAACTGCTTTGTGCACTGAAATAATTGCGGAAACCATCGGCATGTGGCTCCAGCACCGCAAAAGAAGCCACATCGGTTTGCTCGGCACTGGCATCCATCCGACCAGGCCTAAACGGCAGCGTTAACGGCACACCAGCTTGTTTGGCCGCTTGTTCAATACCAGCATAACCACCCAGCACAATGAGATCCGCCAACGAGACTTTTTTGCCGCCACTCAGACTTTGATTAAACGCTTGTTGTACTTTTTTCAGTTGACTCAGCACTTTGGCTAACTCAGCCGGATCATTGGCTGGCCAATCTTTTTGTGGCGCCAACGCCAACCGACCGCCATTGGCCCCCCCGCGCATATCGGTGCCGCGATAACTGGCAGCCGCCGCCCAGGCCGTCCTGACCAATTGCGGCACCGTCAGGCCGCTTTGCAATAACCGGCCTTTTAACGCCGTGATATCGGCTTCAGTCAGCAGCGGATGATCCAGTACCGGGATCGGATCCTGCCAAATCAAAGTTTCCGCTGGAACCTCTTTGCCTAGATAACGGCCTTTAGGCCCCATATCACGATGCGTCAGCTTAAACCAGGCTTTGGCAAAGGCCAGTTGGAATGCTTTGGGATCATTTTTAAACCGCAGCGAAATCTGCCGGTACGCCGGGTCTTCTTTTAAGGCTAAGTCAGTGGTGAACATTATAGGGGCATGGCGCTTAGATTTATCGTGCGCATCCGGCACTAGCTTGGCGCCCTGACCATTGGCCGGGATCCATTGAATGGCGCCAGCCGGGCTTTTGGTTTTTACCCAATCAAAACCAAACAAATTATCCAGATATTGACTGGTCCATGCGGTCGGATTCACCGACCAGGCACCTTCCAGCCCGCTGGTGACGGTATCTTCGGAATGGCCTTTACCGCATTTATTTTGCCAGCCCAAGCCTTGTTGCTCAATCCCAGCGGCCGCTGGCTCTTTGCCAACGCAGTCTTCGGGTTTATGCGCACCATGAGCTTTGCCGAAGGTATGACCGCCAGCAATCAGCGCCACCGTTTCTTCATCATTCATCGCCATCCGGCCAAAAGTCTCTCGGATATCCTTTGCCGCCAGCAAGGGATCCGGCACCCCATTGGGCCCTTCCGGATTGACATAAATCAGTCCCATCTGCACCGCCGCCAGCGGCTTTGCCAGCTGGCGTTCGCCACTGTAGCGTTTGTCATCCAACCATTTTTTCTCGCTGCCCCAGTTCACTTTTTCCGCTTCCCAGTCATCCAGCCTACCACCTGCAAAGCCAAAGGTCTGAAAACCCATCGACTCCAGCGCGACATTGCCTGCCAGTACCATCAAATCGGCCCAGGATATTTTACTGCCATATTTTTGTTTCACCGGCCACAACAAACGGCGGGCTTTGTCGAGGTTGACGTTATCCGGCCAGCTATTCAGCGGTTCAAATCTTTGTTGACCACCACCGGCGCCGCCACGGCCATCAAAAATCCGATACACCCCAGCGGAATGCCAGGCCATCCGGATCATAAAGGGACCATAATGGCCATAATCCGGCGGCCACCACTCTTGTGGGGTGGTCAGCAGGGTTTTGATATCCGCTTTCACGGCGGCCAGATCCAAACTGTTAAACTGACTGGCATAATCGAAGTCAGCACCATAAGGGTTGGACGATGGCTGATGTTGCCGCAACGGAGATAAATCCAGTTGTTCCGGCCACCAGTAGCTGTTTGCGGTGACGTCTTTGGCCTGTAGTGCTGCTGAGTAGCAACTGACCCACACAGCCAGTGTCAGCGTGGGTAATGTGAAGGTTTTAATTTGCATGGTGCTATACCTGTCCAGTATGGCTGCACTGCATCAAATCAGCCGGATGAAAATGATACTGCTGCTGTTCGCCATCAGACAGCGCCAGTCGGATCAACGGCTGACTACCGGGGCAACCCCTCAAGTAAAGCAGACTCGCCAACATTTATTGTGATTTAAATTGATTAAATTAATCTATTTTTCTGATAAAAAGTCGTAAAAGCTGAGATTCAGTGCTGGCATTAACTTGTCATTATTCAATTTATTTGTTATTAATTCAGTTAGTTATATAAATTTAAACTGGCTCTGATGAAGAAAATATTAATGTACATCGCCAACAGGTTTTGGCTGATATTGTGTTGTTATCTAGGGAGTTTGATCTTAGGCGCCCTAACCTTCGCCTGGCTGGAAAGTAAAAGCATCGCTGATGGTTTTTGGTGGGCTTGTGTTACTTCGCTGACGATCGGCTATGGCGATTTAACCCCAGTCACTCCGGTCGGGCGTATTGTGGGCATCTTGTTTGGCCATTTTTGGATCTTCGTGGTGATCCCGATGATAGTCGCCAATATCATTATGCATCTGGTGGAAGATAAACATTTATTCACCGATGAAGAACAACGCGAGCTGCTACAACGGCTGCGCCGGGTCGAACAGTTGCTGGAGCAAAACGCGGCAGCGAGCGACAAAAAGTCAGCAACAGACTAATTTAGTGATCGCTGTTATTTGACGGCAGGTCAGATCTTTTTCATGCTGAGAAAATCTGCTTGCTGAAGGTAACTGTCGACAGAAGCTGGCTGACTCACTGATCCGGCGCAGATAGTTGATGCCGAAAACAGCAACTCTCAGTACAATGCCTGAGCGATTAATCAGACATTTTCCGGTGACAACAGCTGGATTTATTCATTTATAACCAGCCCTCAGGCTGGTCATCTAAGCAGCAGGAAGAAAAAAATGGCAGCATTTGGTAGTGTATTTATGCCTGAAATGGCAATGGCCCGTTTTGATGGTAACGCTTGGCAACAACCGGCCATAGTGCCAGCTGACAGTATTAGCCTGCATCCCGGCGCCCATGTGCTGCATTATGCCAGTACCTGTTTTGAAGGTTTAAAGGCGTTTCGCCATGAAGATGGCACTATCGCCCTATTCAGGATGGATAAAAATATCGCACGGATGCTGCAAAGTTCGCAGCTGTTATCCTTACCGGCTTTTGAACCAGCGTTATTAAGCCAGATGATTCTGGATATTGTGCGGCATTTTGCTGCCGATGTACCGACGCCACCGGGTTCCATGTATATCCGACCAACCCATATCGGCACTGAGCCTGCCATTGGCAAAGCGGCCACCCCAACATTAACGTCGTTGTTATATGTGCTGTTATCGCCGGTTGGTGATTATTTTGCCGGTGGCAGCCGTGCGCTGCGCTTATTGCTGGAAGATAATGCCCGTTGCGCACCGCATATGGGCATGATCAAAAGCGGTGGCAACTACGCCAGTGCTCTGCAGCCCACCATGCAAGCAAAAGCGAAGTATCAGGCCGATCAGGTATTGTTCTGTCCGCATGGCGATGTGCAGGAAACCGGCGCAGCCAACTTCCTGTTAATCGATGGCAATGAGATTATCACCAAAGCATTAGATGCCTCTTTCCTGCATGGTGTAACCCGGGATTCGATCCTGACCTTAGCCCGGGACCTGGGCATGACAGTGTCAGAACGGGATCTGACAGTGGCTGAATTGCTGGAACGCGCTGCAAAACCTGGCACTGAAGCGGCATTATCCGGTACCGCCGCGGTACTGGCCCCGGTTGGCACCCTGATCCATGCGGGTCAGGAGTTTAAAGTCGGCTCAGGCGAGCCAGGCCCAACCACTGCCCGGTTACGGCAAGCACTGAATGATATTCAGTGGGGCAAAGCCGAAGATAAACATGGCTGGCTGACCAAAATCTAAGCCTCCTATGAAACACCAGGCAGTTGAGTTTGATTGCCGCAAGCTATCACCACTCAGCTGCCTGGTACTCACTTGCGTTAGATCATATCAGGAACAATAACCTTAGCTTTTAGTCGCCACCTTTCATATCTCGTAATTCTCTACTACTTTTCGAATACTTCTTTTCGCATCGCTGATGAGGCTGTTATGTTTTTAAGATGTTGTTTGCTGTTACTATGTTTAGCTTGTGGCCAATTACAGGCCGTCGAGGTATTACGCTATCACTTTGACAATAGTAGTGCGGACGACAGCACAGGCCAGAATAATCACGGCACTTTATCTGGCGATGGCTGCAGTTATCAGGCCGATCGAAACGGTCAAGTGCTGAAGCTGGATAAAACCAGCCAATGCTGGTTGTCGATGCCAGCCAATTTGATTCGCAGTAATCCACAATTTACCCTGTCAATGTGGTTTAAAACCACCAGCACCGGCGGCCTGGCCGGTTATTCATCTTCGAATGTGAATCAAAACAGTAGTCAGTGGGTGCCGATCCTCAGCGTGCGTAACGACGGTAAACTCTATGCAGAGATGTGGATAGGCAGCTCGTTAGCCGTCACATCAACAGACATAGTCAACGATGGTCAGTGGCATCAGGTGGTGCTGACGTCGAACAATACCAGTATCCGATTGTATCTGGACGGAGTGGATATTGGTGGTGCTAATGGCAGCCCGCAGCATCTGAGTATGAATTTTAACTATCTGGGTACCAACGATGGCCGTGGTAGAACACAACACCCGAATGGTTGGAACTTCTTCAGCGGCCAGATTGATGATATCAGCTTCCGCACCGACGCTTTATCGGCCACAGATATCGCCATCCCCACCTATGCCATCAGCTATGATGCCAATGGCGCCAGCGCTGGCACCGCGCCAGCTGCCGGTAATAAACTGCACGACACTGGCTTTACTCTGGCCACTGCGGGTTCTCTGGTTAAAACCAATTATCTGTTCAGTGGGTGGAACACAGCTGCAGATGGCTCTGGCACAGCTTATGCTGCTGGCGATCTTTACCAAACCAATGCAGCCCTGACCTTATATGCCCAATGGCAGTTGGCACTGGTGAATCTCAGCTTTGACAGTGCAGGCGGCAGTGCCGTTGCCACCCTCAGCGAAAATGCCGGAGCTACACTGACAGCACCAGCCAATCCAACCAGAACTGGTTACACATTTGTTAACTGGGAGCCGGCCTTTCCAACCAGCATGCCCGCAGCAGATTTAATGCTGACGGCCCGCTGGCAATTAGCGCAATATCAGCTGAGTTTTGACAGCAATGGCGGGCCTGCCATCAATCCGCTGATGCTGAACTACACCAGCCCACTGCAAATCAGCGCTCCGACCCGGACAGGTTACACCTTCACAGGCTGGATCCCGGCCGCACCAGCGACGATGCCAGCCCAGGCTTTGACGCTGCAGGCGCAATGGCAGGTTAACCAATACCAGTTGAGCTTTAATACCGCAGGTGGTGACCCCCTGGCTAACCGGACTGTCGCTTATGGTACAGCACTGAGCCTGCCGGTGCCGGTACGGGCTGGTTATGCCTTCAGCGGTTGGACCAGCACTGCACCTGCTACTATGCCAGCTCAGGATCTGCAGCTGACCGCAAGCTGGCAGCCTGATAGTGCCACTATCACCGCTAAAGGTGGCAGTAGCAGTCTGTTGGGCACGCTGGCCCTGGGTCTACTGGTGTTGCTGCGCCGGTCGGGCAAAGTACTGCTGCTGAGCCTGCCATGTTTCGCCCAGGCCGAACAGCTTTATGTTGGCGTGCAGGCCGGGAAAGCAGAAAGCCATAGCTCGTCCGAGCTGGGGACTGCGGTCAGCAGAAAAATGCAACAACAAGGCATCGCAGGCACCGCGACCGAACTGTCCAACTCGGATAACAGTCAGCGCTTTTTTGTGGGTTATCAGCTCAACAACTGGCTATCAGCTGAACTGGCTTGGTTAGATTTAGGTGAAGCGAAATTACATTACGACAATTTTGTACCGCAAACAGAGCGTCAGTTGTTAGCGGTACAGCCACAGCGGGGTCATGGTGTTGAGGCGAGTCTGGTGGCTGAACTGGCGCTGGAATCAGCCTTCCGTCCTTACGCCAGAGTGGCTATTTTCCATGCCCAAAGTCGCTATCTGGTTCATGGGCCTGACCAACAACAACAGTTTGAACAACGTTCATTAAGACCTGGCATTGAATTGGGGGCTTATTATCGCTTCAGTCCACAGTGGGATCTGGGCCTATCCTTTAGCCATTACAACACGGAAAATTTTGCCACCAGACAATGGCAACTTGGCCTGAGATATCATTTTTAATCGTCTATATCGCTGAATAGGCGGGCCGCAAAGCCCGCTTTTATATTCCGGTTAGCCAACAACTGCCGCACCAGATCCCAGCGCTGTTATTTTTCTCCGTCATCGGATGGAACTTCCAGCAAACACTACCCATACTGATCAAACCTTCATCACTGTTCACTGATTGCCACGACTGACGGAAGGCTTATGAAAGGTATTATTTTTAATGTGTTAGAAGATATGATTGTGCAGCAATGTGGTATGCAGGTCTGGAACGAGTTGCTGCAACAGCATGCCCCAAAAAACCGCGTGTATATCAGTGCAAAAAGCTATGAAGCTGCTGAATTGTTCAGTATCGCGCAGGATGTTGCCAGCAGACTGAATGTACCGCTACAACAAGTGGTGAAAGCTTTTGGTCAGTTCCTATTCCATGGCCTGGCCAGCCGGCATCAGGATGTCGTGGCGCAATTCACCGATTTCACCAGTTTGGTGCTGGGTATTCATCATGTGATCCATACTGAAGTGAATAAACTCTATCATGACCCCTCACTACCGACCATTAGCGGTCGTTTAATCACAGCCAACCAAATTGAACTGCACTACAGCTCGCCGCGCCAGCTTTGTTTTTGCGCCGAGGGCTTATTGTTTGGCGCCGCTGAACATTTCAACAAACACATCAGCATCAGTCATCCGGTCTGCATGCATCATGGCTCTCGCCACTGCGTGCTGCTGGTGGACATCCAAGATGAATCATAACGACAATCCCTATTACATCGCTTATTTACGGGAAAAACAGGCCAGGACTGAAGTGGAGCAGTTGCTGGAAGCCAGTACCAGGCAACTGTATGAAAAAAACCTGCTGTTACAACAACAAATCAGTCAAATCCAACAACAACAGCAATCGATGATCCAACAGGAGAAAATGGCTTTACTCGGTACTTTGGCGGCGGGGATCGCCCATGAAATCAACAATCCGCTGGCTTTTATCCTGAGTAATGTCGAAACTTTTGGCAACTATAGCCAGTTATTGCTGCAAACTGTACAGGATCCCCAGCGCCAGACGACTGAACATATCATGCTGGTGGCTGAGGATCTGCCGGAACTGATCTCTGAAACCAGCGCAGGTCTGGCGCGGATTGAAGCCATCGTCAAAAACCTGCTGTTTTTTGCCAGAGCGGATAGCGATTGTCCAACTGATATTCAATTAGCAGAAGCGCTGGAGTTCACGCTGCAATTGTTACAACCTATGCTGCATCACACTGAATTACATAGAAACTTTTTGCCAGTCGCTTCGGTTCGATTTCAATTGAATGAATTAAACCAAGTACTGCTGAATATCATCGTCAATGCAGTACAAGCCTGCGAAGCCGTACCTGAGCGGGCTAATCGGATCCAGCTCCACCTGAGTCAGACCGCGCAGCATGTGATCTGCAAAATCTGTGATAACGGCTGCGGCATGTCGCCGGACATCCTCAACCGCATGTTTGATGCTTTTTTTACCACCAAAGAAGTGGGTTGTGGCACAGGTGTCGGCATGGCTATCGTCTTGCGGGCGCTACAACAGCATCAATGCAACATTGAGGTTGATTCCGAACTGGGGCAAGGCACAGAAGTGGCCATTTTCTTTCCGCGCGCATAGCCACAGTCCTCGCTTAAAACCATGGCCAAAGCGCAATTTCTCTAACTGACCCGCGTTCAATTGGTTAAGCGCTGGCGCAAAAAATCAAATAACAACCTGACTCTGGTTGGCACCGGACCTCGCTGCGGCCGATATAACGACAGTGGCCAGGGCGTAGGTTCAAAGTCTGCTAATAACCTGACCAATTCCCCGCTCGCCAGATAAGGTGCCGCCAGAAAATCAGCTACCTGGCCAATACCAAGCCCAGCCCTGATGGCGGTTAACTCTAATTCCGCATCGTTCACCAACATCCGCACCTGCGCTGGTAAATAACTGTCACCATCGCGAAAAAACCAGACCCAAGGCCGACCTGTGCCAGCATCCAACAGACTGACTTGCGGATAATTGCCAAGCTCAGCCAGCGTCGCCGGACACCCATGCGCCGCCAGATAAGCCGGACTCGCCACCAGATATAAAGCCACTTCGGATAACTGCACAGCAACAAAACTCTGATCACGCAATAAGCCGGCACGGATGCCTAAATCAATTTGTTCATCCACCACATCACTGTGCTGATCGGATAATCGCAAATCCAGGCGGATCTGCGGTTGCAGGGCGGCAAACTCCAATAACAAGGGCGTCAATACCGGCCGGAATGCCGCGGGGGCAGCCAATCGAACCAAACCCGCTAACTCCTGCGAGGCCTGGCGAGGACTCAGCAATTGGTCCAGCTGTTGTAACTGCACCTGCCCGTCCTGAAACAGTTGCTCGCCAAAACGGGTTAACCTGATCTGACGGGTATTCCGATGAAACAACAACTCGCCGGTCAATTTTTCCAGTTGCTGAATCGCCCGGGTCACAGCCTGCGGTGATATCGCTAGCTTCACCGCACAGGCATGAAACTGACCCAACTCGGCAGCAGCACAAAAAATCCGTAATAATTCCAGCTTATTCAGCGCCATCACAATTATTCCTTATTTTGGAATTCTGAAGTCTTAATTATTCCATTTTAAAACAAATGCGACCCCCCTACACTGCTGTTGTTGCCCAAACTTACAACACTCTGGAGATTATTGATGCAAAACCAAATCACAAATTTTGCCGGTATCAGCGACAAAGTGGTATTAATCACCGGCGCCAGCAGCGGCCTGGGTGAAAGTAGCGCCCGCTTATTGGCCGGTCGTGGTGCCAAGCTGGTGTTAGTGGCCCGTCGGGCTGAACGGTTAGAACAGTTGGTGAACGAAATTCGTGCCGCCGGTGGCGATGCCGTCTATCAGGTGGCCGATGTTAGCCGCGCCGCTGATTTAGTCGCGGCAGTACAATTGGCCGTCAGCCAGTATGGCCGACTGGATGTGATGATCAACAATGCCGGTTTGATGGCTATTGCGCCGATGAGCGAATGCCGCACTGACGAATGGGACCGGATGATTGATATTAATATCAAAGGGGTGTTGTATGGCATCGCTGCCGCACTGCCGGTGTTTGAAGCCCAGCAAAGCGGTCATTTTATTAATATTTCGTCAGTCGCGGGCATCAAAGTATTCAGCCCGGGCGGTACTGTGTATAGCGGTACCAAATTCGCCGTGCGCGCCATCAGTGAAGGCTTGCGACATGAAGTTGGTGGCCATATCCGCACCACCACCATTTTACCAGGTGCGGTTGAGTCAGAACTGAAACACGGCAGCGGTCATAGTGCCAGCGCTGAATTTGTGCAGGCGTTTTATCAGCAAAACCAAATCCCGGCGGATTCAGTAGCCCGCGCCGTCGCCTACGCCATTGAGCAGCCGGCCAACGTTGATATCAATGAAATTGTGTTGCGGCCAACAGTGCAAGAGTTTTAAACCAGAGTACTGACCAGGGGCACTGCATCCAGCGCAGTGCCCACACACTGTGCACAAACGAAGATCCTGCCCGCAACCCCTTGTTTCAGGTCAATGTTTTTATGCTAAGCTGTACTTTTCAGTGACTGGAACTGCTATGAAAATTGCTTTAATTATTTTTGCTATCGCTTGTATCGCTTATTACTTTTATCAAAATGCCAACAATCAGCAAACCGCTAGCTTGAATCAGGAAAAAGGCCTGGCCTTTTTGGCCGAAAACGGCAAAAAAGAAGGTGTTACCACCACCGCTTCAGGCTTGCAGTATCAGGTGTTGCAATCAGGTGACGGCGAGCGCCACCCGAGCGCCACCGATACAGTGCGGGTGCATTATCATGGCACTTTAACCGACGGCACTGTTTTCGACTCCTCAGTAGAGCGCGGCGAGACTATCAGTTTCCCGCTTAATCGGGTGATCCCGGGTTGGACTGAAGGGGTGCAACTGATGAAAACCGGTGACAAATTCCGCTTTTTTATTCCGGCGCCGCTGGGATATGGTGCCCGCAAAGCTGGCAAAATCCCACCGGGTTCAGTGCTGATTTTTGATGTTGAGTTGTTTGAGATCCAATAAGATCCAAACAAAAAATCACCACCTTGTCGGTTTTAGCTGAATTCTCAAGCCATCGCAGCATAGAAAATCCTGTGCTGCTGTCCCTAAAACTGCTTTTATTTGCTAAGCTTATTTTCATTCATTCTGGTGCTATTGATCTCATATAAGGATGTTGGTGATGTCAAATTCGGTGTTTGCCTGGTTATTGCTATCCGCCTGCAGTTGTTTTGTTGCGAACGCTGAAACCTTAAACTGTGGCAATGATTTTGTACAACTGGGTGAGAATAAAGCCACCGTCATACTGAAATGTGGTGAACCTTACTACAAAGACAGTTTCTGTCAGCCTGATCGAAAAGCGGTGGCCGCGTCCTGTGAAACTATCGATCTCTGGACCTATCAACCAGGCTCCGGTCAGTTTGTGACCACACTGAAGTTTGCTGGCGGCAAAGTCGTGGCTATTGAGTACGGTGATCGTATTCCCTAGCACTGACAGCACACAGCAGGCTCCGGAGCAAGGCTCCGACATTCAAATCTGCTTGTCACTCCCTTTCGCCAATTCACCGGCCACTGTGGCTAATCCAGTTAATAAAACTGCACAAACTGCAGGCTAAATTGATTAAACGCCTGATGCTGTCCCTTGGTTCGGTGCCATTGCCAATGGACAGCTTGATCCTGCTGTGGAAACCAACTTAGATTGGCGGTCAACTGCTGATAGGCAGAATCACCTCTTGCCTGGCCGGAATGGCGTAAATACTGCAATTGCAATTTACTATCTGCCGCTAACTCAAACAGCAGCCCAGCTTTGGCATAGAGGAAGGCCTGACTGTGGCGCCAACTCGAACTTACCCCTGTCCCGGCCAAGGCATAACCAATCACATCCGGATCTAGTCGATAACTTTTGCCACCGCCGGCGGCAATTTCACCTCTGGAACTCCGACCTGGCTGCGGTTGCACCACTGGGCGATACCCCAAGTACAATTCACCTGACCACACAGGAAAGGCTTGCGAATCAGGCGTCAGGGCCTGCACCGAATATAAAGCCAACTCTTGCAACCGCAGCCTCATGGTCTTTGCAGCCAAAGCAAGCTTGGTATGACCAATTAATAATTCAGACTCCGCCAGATACTGGCGGTTATCTCCAGTCAGCCAATGGCCAGCGGGCAACCAATCGAACAGCAGTTGATCACCAACCGCGTCTTGCTGCCAACTCAGGCCCAAAGCAGAATCTTGTGGTGTCAGTGCCGGATGCTTATAGCGGCTCAAATCCAGCGCTGGCGCGGCAGCAACAGGCAGCGCCTGGCGGATTTGATCGGCGTTGGCAACAGAAAGTTGTTGTTGCGCCACCAAGCGTTGTAAGCGAATTTCGGTATATGCTGCAGCCAGCGGATGCTGCAATGCCAGATTCGCCTGTGGTAAATCAGCTGGAGACATCAAATGATCCAACTGTTGCTGGACAGCGGGCGGCATCGAATCGGCCATAGCATAAAATAACCAGGCTTGCGCCGGTTCAATCACAGTAGATTGGATCAATTGCTGATGACTGACTGCTTTCACCACGTCGGCCGGACTGACAATACTCCCCCGTTCGGTTAACAGTTGCGGTGATAACAACGCAAGCATTTCCAGGGTCAAAGTAGCGCAGTTAAATGACTGAAAGTAATAAGTTAAATCGATCTGATGCAATTCCCAAATGTGCAATTGCAGCAACTGGCGGCGCTCTGCGCTGGCTTTAAGCTGAAATTGCCAGACATTACGCTGTTCAAGGTCTCGATATTGCAGTAAATCCTTTTGAAAAGGTCGTACGCTAAAAAAACCAGGCATGCCAGTGACCGTACTTTCCAGCAATAAACGGATCGGGTTGAGCGTAGTGATTTCAGTAAAATAAGCCAACGAGTGCGCGACTTCGCTGCCACGCTGATTCTGCCCGCTGGCTTTGATAAAAATATGTCCCAACATACTCGAAGCGGAGGATAACACTTCAGAGGCATAGACCAATTCGAGGGAAGTAAAGGGGACATAGTCGAGAAATTTTTGTAATTCCGGGCAATGTGACCAGCGATCGGCCGGTAAGATTAACTGCTGTTGCGCCGCTAAATAAGTCAGCCTGGCCGGAAAACGACAAAACGCCTGGTAAGGATCTTGCCGAAACAGTGCCACTGTTTTGGCTTGCTCTGCTGCCGCGGAAAAGTGTCCAGAGGACAATAAAAAATCTGGATGACGGATTTGTGGTTGCCCCTGCCAGGCATGCAACAACAATGACCAGGTATCATCAGCAACCTCAGCTGTGCTGGCTTTTGCACTCGCACTGACGATAAAAAAAAGAGCTGGCAGCAACCAGCTCTTGCATAGGTGAAGTCTCAACAAAATGAATTATTGCGCAGTACAACTGACTTCAACAGTCTCAGCGTAATCCCACATTTTGCCAGTAGAGCTGTCAGTGGTTGAACCGAACAAACCACCAATCACAATATTGCCGAAAAATACCGGGGTCACCGTCTTTTTGATAGGTGTGGCATTTTGGCAATTGGCCGCAGCACTAGTGACAACTTTATCTTTACCATCGCGCAATACCACTACAGTACCTGGCGTAGTGGTCGTTTTATCGTCCACAGTCACTTCGATTGGCGTGCTGGTTGAAGAAGTAATTTTGATTGATTGTTCTTCTGCAGTCATCAAACTCGCACAACCAGATAACATCAGCACAGCAACTGACAGACTCATAGTTTTCATGATGATTCCTTTTGTTATTTATGATCCCAATAATCCGCGGCTAATCTAACTGCTGCTACTATTCCGAGCAATGTTTTGTGAACAAAATAATTTCATTCGCTCACTTATCGCGCACAAATTAACATTTTTGATGACGCGATAGCCAATGTTGCACTGCAGCTGTGTGCTG
>CAZGHW010000048.1:0-22245 GCA_964525695.1 uncultured Rheinheimera sp.
TGTGTGAAAGAAAATATAGCGCTGTGATGAAGTGAAGCATGTTAAATATAATTTATTGTGATTTTACTCTTGCAGTAAGTAGCAAATGGATTAAGTTTAGGCATTAATAATTCCATTTTTTGTTTTGAGGTCGTGATTTCTATAAACATTGATTAATGTGGCTTTTAAATTGGAAAAGTGAATGATTCAGTGTGGAAAAATAAAATATCGTTTTTACTCTGAGCACTAAGTTATTTCGTTTTAGCCGCAGGAGAGCTTGATGAAGTGTGTGTCATCGTTCTCCCGGAACGGACCAATCAGAATAGGAAATGTTGATTAAACTTTGCCGAGTATACCTATTAACAAGCTTAGTATCGAATGGGCCTGATTATGGTAATGCGTTCTCATCCTCGACCTGAGCAGAATGTTTATACTGAAGTCTGTAAGCATCAATAGTGATTGTTTTATGGTTTAAATAATGATTGTTCGTAATTGGTAGTGCCGAACTTGTTTACCGTCGAAATTATTTGCAGTCTAATTATTTGTTTAAAAGTTTGTGTACTTACCCAACCAGCTGAGGGGGTTGAATCAAGGTGCTAAAATTGTTATCAAATTTCAACAATTGTCTCGAAGATAAAGGCGGCCACACCTCTGCTGTAATTCAGCCTGGTTTTTCCTTGCCAGGCTCGATTTGTTTCACTGCTTTTGAAAGTTGCACTTTTGCTGGTGAAAGAACTGGGTTGGCGACCAATAGCAGTTTCTTCATTATATTCAGCTCGTCTTTAGGGCTTCGGCTTGCAACAAAACGCCAACCTCGACCGTGTTACAATGCCAATTGTTACAAATTTTCAGGAAGTTGTCATGGTTAAACGTCTGATATTTGTGCGATTAATTTTCTGTGTATTGACATGGCTTGCTTGCCCTATTCAAGCGGAGGTGTTTTTTGGTCTGAAAAACCAGGCTGATGGCTACGATATTGTAGTTTCAGCCGATATCAGGATGCTGGGACAGCAACAAATTATCGCTGGTGGTCAGGTCAGTCAAAAGATCACAGACTTAAATACAGTGGCAGACTTTGTCAAATGTATACTGGCTAAAAATGCCGCGGAAATAGAGTCCTGCTACGCCAGGTCTTCGCCTTTTTTTACGGCAGGATTAACCACTTTTTCGTATCTTCGAAATGTCGAAACTCTGAATGTAGTTTCTGAACTTCAGTGGGGGCGTTTTAGATCTTATCTCATTGAGTACAAAGCTAAAGATAGGAAATTTAAACATTCGGATGTACTTACGTTTGAATGTGTAAGCAATAGTTGTTTAGCGGTAAATAATCTTGCAACTCAAAGGTTAGGCGATCATAGCACTGGCATTTTTGACATCTTAACGGCGATCTTTGATGTGCATAAAAATGGCAATGTTATTTCGGCATTACCGAGCCAAACTCAGTACTCAAAGGTTTCAATTTTAGGTGATGACAGCAACATTAACCTTTATCTACAATTTCATAAACCTGAGCCCATATCATTGCAGCTTAATGATTTAACGACAGCACTGCGTCAGTGTGACGGAAAATCCTGTCAGCGTCAGCAGTATTTTGACTTAATGTCTTCGATGCTGGGCGCGGGCTTTGAAGAGTTAATTCATCCATATATTCAAGCCGATACAAAAGAAGTTAGCTTTGCAGGTTTCCTGGAACAGGATCAATTCATTGAAAAATTAAAAATAAGCAGTCAATGCCAAGCGCACAGTATGCTGCAGACCGGAGCCAATGCCTTGCATACTTTTAAATGTAACATAGCAACTGGCTTTAGCTATTTTTCATTTAATGCGGCAGGCAAGAAACTAGATATTCAACAGCTAAATTATCCACTAGCGATATTAATATCTTCTAAAGCTGTGGCAACTGCAATTCATCAAATTAATGCCAAAAAATCAATGATTTCAAATGTCAATGGTGTGCCTGAAGCACCGGGCATCTCCATCGAAAATATAAATGTTTCCTGAGGTTTCATTTAGAGGTTGGTAATTTCAGGAGTTGTGGCCATAAAAATGGAATAATAAATTATGCAAGATGAAAAAACTCACTCAGTTGCTTCATTTTTGGTTCTGGGGACTCCTGCAGCAGTAGTTGAGCTTGCTGAAAGTGTTTTATTCAAAGCCTAAACCATGGCATGCAAGTTGGTTTAGGTAGCAGGATTTGTTCGAAGTCAAGGTAAGCATGGACAGTATTTGAGAGGGCTTATGAACGGAGACAGGAGCTGAGTTTGCAGACTGAATATGATTTTTCACTGCATTTTTTGCATCAATAAAGAGCTAACAAGACGTGATTTATCTATCAATTATTGAAGATGATAAAATTATAGCTAGAAAGTATCTAAATATGGCTTTTTCAGTTTCTCTGATGTTTGTTATAGCTATTTTTATTGTATCAAAAATGCGGTCAGTGAGTCATTTTTTCTATTTGTTACCTGGGGTCGCTTTTGTTTTTTGTTGTACGCTGTCATTTTTTTATAAAAAAAGAGGTAAGATAAATTCTGTTGTTGTTAATGACAGCAAAGTGGAGTTTATTGTTAATGATGCGATAAATGTTTTTGATTTGTCTGATATTTTTAAAATATCCGTGTCGATAATAAAGTCTTCCCAAGAGCATTATTATGATTTTTATTTGCATACATCTGATGGGTGTTTTTTGGTACCTAGACTTGAGTCTGTAACTGATGTGGAAATTATTAAATTATTAATTTCTCTAAATAGAAAAATAGATATTAGTGAGATTGAAAAAAATATCTAATTAAGTGCGCAGTTGCATATTTTATGGTTTTAAATGCCGTTTATCCGAATGATTATTTTTTATGTTGGTAGTGCTTTATGTCAGCTTACAAGTTGATTGCGTGGGTGTTTTTTGGTGTCACTTTTTTAGCTGTATTTTATCGCTTGTATTATGAAGTGCCGACTTATTTTTGGCAGTGTAAAACTGTTGAAATTACAAATACGCAGGTAGTTAGTTTGAAGCATGAAATGGGTATCAGTGTCACTTATAAATTGAAGGAACAGCCCAATACCAGCTTCAGCAAAGTTGCTCCGTTGGCGGTAGATCAAAATGCAGCTATTCTTTCTTATCCATACAGGTACCTGGATATGATCTCGAGTGGCAGTGAACAGCTTGCATGCTTTTCTGATTCGGGAGCGGACGCTGTATTGTTTAAAGGTATTTCGCTGGAAACACTCTATTATCTGGCGATATTGGTTTTTTTATTTTTATTGATAGTGTGCAGGCGTACATCTGGCTCTGTAATGAAGTGATGAATGTTGTGGCGAATTTTGTGCAAAAAGTTTTTTCGCGCAGTCGATTCTAACTAGAGTCAATTTTGGCGTTTATTCAATTTTTTTGATGACTCTTATCTAGTGAGTGTTAGAAAATTGATTAATTTTGCCTTTAAAATTAGCAAAATGGATTATGCGATATGAAAAAAATCACTTTATTGGTTGCTTCATTATTGACGCTCAGTTATTCAGTGCAGGCCGCAGTTGAGCTGAATGAAAAGTGTGTCGTCAATATTCTGAACCGCACCATTCAGGTCAGTAAAGATGGTGGTTGGGCTTTACCCAACGTGCCTGTCAACATGGGCAGGATCCGGGCCAGAGCCACCTGTTTATTAGATGACGGCAGTACAATTTCTGGCCAAAGTGATTATTTTACCTTGGCTAACAACCAAATAACCGATGTTGGTGCCATCAACTTTATCGAACCGGAAAAAATTCCGACTGAAATCAATTTTGCCGGAAACTTACTACTGGAATTTAGCAGCATCGGCAAAACTCAGCAGTTACAAGTGCAGGCCAGTTATAAAGACGGTCAGACCAAGGACGTCAGTACTGCCAGTGCCGGGATGAATTATGCCACCACCAATCCTCAGGTTGTCACCGTCAGCCCGGATGGGCTGCTGACCAGTCGTGGCAATGGTGTTGCTTTTATTAATGCCCGCAAAGATGGCGTGTTAGCCAGCTTGCGGGTACAGGTAAAAACCGCAGGGGATAAAGACGGCGATGGTTTACCGGACGAATGGGAGTTGGCGAATGGCTTGAATCCGGCCGATCCGGTTGATGCTTTTGAAGACAAAGATAAAGACGGCTTATCAAACCTGGCAGAGTTTAATGCTGGTACCAATCCGGCTACTGCTGATACCGATTTCGATGGGATCAGCGATTTTAAAGAGCTTAATGAATACCAAACCAATCCGGTGTTGGCGGATACAGATGGTGATGGCCTGAATGATCAGGTCGAAATTCTGACCCAGACCGATCCAAATAATGCCGGTAGTGTCGATTATCGTAAAGCCGTACGGTCATTACGGGTGACGCCACCGACTGTGTTACTTACCTTTAGCGGTGTCGATACCGAAGTCAGCACCCAGTTGAAAGTGACAGCAACTTTGCTTGATGGCTCACAGCTTGATGTCACATCTTCAAGTCGAGGCACCCGTTACAGCTCCAGCGATTTATCTGTCATTAGTTTTGGCACCGAAGATGGTAAAATTTTTGGCGGGCAGAGTGGTAATGCCGTTGTTACTATTCGAAATGGTGATATCAGTGTGGCTTTGGCGGTGGTAGTCGAAAGCTTTGCACCCAGTGCCTTGGCTGCAATTAACATCCCTGGATACGCCAATAATGTTGATGTTGCAGGGGATTATGCCTATGTTGCAGCCGGTCAGGCTGGTTTGCAGATCATTGATGTCAGTAATCGAAGAGCGCCGCAGATTGTCGGTCAATTAGACACTGATGGAGTGGCGATTGATGTCAAAGTGCGTGGCAATCTGGCCTATGTTGCCGATGGTGACAAAGGCTTAAAAGTCATAAACGTGGCAACGCCGGCTGCACCAGTGTTGTTGTCGGCGCTGGATACGGATGGCGTAACACAGGATCTGCAACTGGCTGGGCATTATGCTTATTTGGCCAATGGTAGCGCCGGGATTGACATTGTAGATGTGACCAATCCGTCCGAGCCTGTTGTTGCCAGCAATCTGACCGGACTGGGTACTGTGTATGGATTGGATGGGGACAGTAATCTGCTGGTGGTCGTGGCGGGTTCAGCCTTAATCTCGGTAGATGTTTCAGATAAACTGGCGCCAGCCCGCTTGGGCAGTGTCAACCTTGGTCAGGTGAAAGATGTTGCTTTTGATGGTTCTTATGCTTATGTCGCGGCTTACAGTAATGGTTACCGGGTCGTTGATTTAACCAATCCGGCGCAGCCTAGGGTGACGGGCGGTGACGCTGCTATTGTGCCACGCGATGTGGCTCTGACCAATGGATTGGCATTTTTCGCTGAACAACTTTTCCCCAATGTCACGGCTTACGTCAATATTGAAGATCCGGAGCAACCTGTCTTTCAGGGCACTATTGATTTAAGCCGGTTTGGTGATTATGCCGGTACGGGCATTGCGCTGGATGGTTCTTACGCCTACATCACCGAAGAATCTTTTGTGGTCGGTCAGGATTACGGCATATCCGGCAATACCAAATTATTTATCGCCCAGTATCGGATGCTCAATGATACCGCCGGAGTTTCACCCGAAGTTGAGTTAAAGTCGCCGGTGCAAGGCGATGTGGTGGTCGAGCGGCAGAATGTTTTGCTCAGTGCGACGGCCAATGATGATGTCGCGGTGCGGCAGGTCGATTTTCTGATTGATGGCGTGCTGCTTGGCAGTGATACCTCAGCACCCTATGTGTATCCGTGGCAAGTACCTGGTGACAAACGTTTTGTTAATGTGCAGCTGCGTGCCTGGGATTTGGGCGGCAATTCAACCTTATCCACCCCAGTTCGGCTCAATGTGCAGCCAGATAAAGATGCGGATGGTTTAGGGAATGATGATGAAGCCGATCGGCATGGGACCGATCCAAACAATCCGGATACTGATGCGGATGGATTATTAGATGGTCGTGAAGTGGCCATTGGCACCAACCCTCTGAAAAAAGATACCGATGACGACGGTATTGCTGATGCCATTGAGTTGGCCCAAGGCACCAATCCACTTGATCCAGATGTAACGGCGCCGGTGGTGGAATCCACTGATCCAGCCAATGACAGCGTGAATATCCCTGAAAATCAGGGGATTGCGATTTTATTTGACGAGCCGTTACAGCGTAAGTCCGTCGTCGATGGCGTCGTGACGTTAAAACAGCAAGGTACTTTGGCCATTGTTGGCAGTGTCAGATTACAAAAAGCAGGGCGTGAGCTCTATTTTACCCCCGCCTCCTTGTTGCAGGATTTTACCCAATATCAAGTCACAGTGGCAGGCGTACGCGACAATGCGGGCAATCTGTTGGCGCAACCTTATCAATTTAGTTACACCACAGGGAATTACGAAGACACGGTCAGGCCAACAGTCAGTGCGATGACGCCGCAATCTGGCGCTACCGATGTGCCATTAAATGCGTTATTGACGCTATTGATGAGCGAGCCAATTAATCCTGATTCGGTTGATGCCAGCCGGATCTATCTGACCGATAACACCACAGGTCAGCGCATCGATGGCACATTATCAGTGAGTGAAGATAACTTATCTGTGCATTTTGTCCCTTCCAGTGCCTTTGTGGCTGGTCGGCAGCATCAGCTTTATGTCAGTGGCATCCGTGATTTATTCCAAAACGAAATGTATGGCAATTACTACTCTTTCACCACCAGCTTTGCCGCAGATGGCCGGGGCCCGCAATTAATTGCCCAATCCATCCCGGCAGGGGCGACGGAGCTGGCGCTCAATAGCCGATTTCAAGCCTTGTTTGACGAACCACTGAATGTGTTATCCATGCGTCAATTGCGCTTATTGCAAGCTGGGGTCGAAGTGCCTGCCAATCGCAGCATCAGCAATAATAATAGGTTGTTAACGTTAACACCTTTGGCACCATTGCAAGCGGACACTGATTATGTACTTCACATCGGCGCAGTGACTGATTTAACCGGAAATGTTCTGCCACAGGAAAAACATATCCAGTTCCGTACCGGTCAGCAACAGGATACCACTGCTGCATCTGTCAGCTCTGTGACCCCTGCCAGCGGCGCGACGCAGGTTGGCTTGCAAGCAAAAATCCAGTTAGTCTTTTCTGAAGCTATTGATGTTGCCAGTGTATTTGGCAGCGCCATTCGTTTATACAACGAAAATGAAGGCCGTGATGTGGCCTTTCAGTTGCAATTTAGTGCCGATGGCAAAGTGGCGACTATCACCCCACTGCAGCAACTCAAAGCCAATCAGCGTTATGCAGTTTATAGCAGCTACTATCAAACCTTTTATGATGTCGCGGGCAATGCCGTCCGTTACCATAGCATGAGTTTCACCACTGCTGGGGTGCCGGATCAAACAGCGCCCCAGATCCGTGCGCAAAGTTTCACGGATGGTGCTGCCGCCATTCCAGTGAACGGCCGCTTGTTGATTCAATTTGATGAACCGCTCCATCCGCTCTGCCTCAATAGCAATACCATCACTCTGAGCAGTCACGGTGAGGCGCAGCAGATCAATTTCAGTCTGAGCACCGATCGACGCCAGTTAACATTGACTGTGCCCAGCATGGCGGCCAGCCGCCAGTACCAACTGACACTTGATGGCCTTTGTGACAATAGCGGTAACGCGATGAATCGGCAGCAATGGCAATTTCAGACCAGCGATCAAGTCAGTCCGGATAACATCAAACCTGCTTTAGTGAGCATGTCACCTGCGCATCAGAGTATGAATGTTGATCCCGATAGCGCTATTGTGCTGCAGTTCAGTGAGTTGATTGATCCGGTATTGCTGACCAATCTGCAGGTGACTGCGTCAGGTGTGTCGGGTCAAATGGCTGGGACATGGCAAGTTGAAGGCAATCAACTGACCTTTACACCGCTGCAGGGGTATCCGTCTGAGGCGCAAATTACGGTTTATCTGTATGGATTGACCGATATCGCCGGTAATCAGATGAACAATATCACGCGTAATTTCCGTGTCAGCAGCCGGCAAGATAACACGGCACCGAGCTTAGTGCTGGCTACGCCTGGCAATGGTCAAATGGATATTGGGCCTCATACCCCTATTGTGCTGACCTTCTCTGAATCCATGCGGGAAAATACCATCAATAATAACAATTTGATGTTGTTTATCGACGGCAACCGGGTCAATCCGTCGATTTATCGCAGCAGCGATAACCGTATCCTGACACTGGAGAGTACCTTGCCATCCGCCAAATCCGTCAGTGTGGTGTTAACTGATAATCTGATGGACTTGGCAGGAAACCGGTTAGCCAATACCGTGTTTACCTTCCAAACCGCCGTGATCAATAATGACACCCAGCGGCCTTCAATCGCACGGCAAAGTCCGCTGAATGGTGCCGGTAATGTATTGCCGCCGGAGAAAATTTATCTGTATGCCAACAAGGAACTGGCCGGCAATATCACGGATGGCAGTTTGTATGTCGCTGCCAATGGTATCGCACTGCGCGGCAGCACCACGCTGGATGCGGAAAATCAAGCCTTGGTGTTTGAACCGCAATCACCGCTCCCGGCCAATGCGCTGATTGAAGTCTTTATTCCTGAACAATTACGTGACCGCAATGACAATTTGCTCTACAGCTATCGGGGCAGCTTTACCACGGGCAGCACTCAGGCCTCTGTGCCCGGCCGCGCCCCTGTGCTGCAAAATTATTTCCCGGCTTGGGGATCCGTGCTGCAAATCAGCAATCCGCAACTGGATTTGGTGTTTGACCAGCCGCTGGATGGTCGTACCGTCAACGCCAATACAGTGCAACTCAGACCGGATTACTCTGGTGCCGTGGTGCCGGCTGATATCACACTCAGTGCCGATGGTCGCCGGGTATCGATTAAGCCAACACAACCGCTGAGTGTCAGCCGGAATTACTACCTGCGGGTGTTGACTGGGCTTAAAGATGTGGATGGTGATGCCATCAGCAGTGAAAGCTACAGCTATTTCACCACTGCGGCGCAACTGGTGGTGGACGATCAACAGCCGATGCTACAGGCCAGTAGTCCAATGGATGGCCAGCAGCAAGTGCCGCGTAATGTGGAAGTGCACGCGCGTTTTGACGAGCCGGTGAATCCGCTGTGGACCGATGTGGCGGCAGCCGATGAGATCCAGTTCCTGGTTGGTAACCGCGAGTTGCGCTGGCGTAAAGCTGGCTTACAGCAAGCGGACACAGTAATCACGGAATCTTTTAGCAGTATCCGTGATGCGGCGGGTCAGCCACTGCGTAGCGCAGCGCTGAGTTATCGCACCCGCTCTGGTTTGGATGTAACGGCACCGCAATTGTTGTCAATTAATCCGCCCTCTGGCAGTCAGCAGGTGCCGGTTAATACCGCGTTGCGTTTCGTGTTTAGTGAAGTGGTGAATCCATTGAGCTTGGCCGGTGATGGGCTGCAAGTGCTTGATGCGCAAACGGGTATCAGAATAGCGGGCACTGTGGTGCTCGGCAGTTCAGGGCGTGAAGCGGTGTTTACCCCGGCAGAAAGTTGGGCCGTCAATCGTACAGTACAGCTGTACTTGAACTATTTCCGTGATTTAGCCGGTAACTCAAGTTCATGGTGGTCAGGCAACTTTACGGCCGCAGCGCAGCCAGATAACACGGCACCACAGGTTGAGCTGATGTCAGTGCGGGAAGGTGAGCAAAATGTGCCACAAAATGCCCGCTTGCGCGTTAAATTTGATGAGGCAATGAATCCGCAAACTGGGCTGGGGGCGCGCTTATTACTGCAAGACCAAGAAGTTGCTGTCCGGCAGGAATGGAGTGCGGATCGTCGTTTGCTGACATTAACGCCGTTGGCGCTGCTGGAAGCACACAGCAGCTATCAGCTGAGCCTGGCTGATGTACAGGATCTTGCCGCTAACACTGTCGTCGCGCAAAACAGACAATTTACCACCGGTAACAGGGTTGATTTGGATATCGACACCGTCACGCAGATCAGCCCTGCCAACGGAAGTTCCAATGTGGCGCAAAACGCGCTGATCGAGGTGCAGTTTAGTGCCGCGATTGATGACAGCACGCTGGATAATAGAAGTTTGACCTTGTCAAACGATACCGAAGGTCGTGAAGTGCCCTTTACGTATCTGGTCAGCCCGGATCGGCTGAAACTAACGCTGAAGCCGGTCGGGCAATTAGTGGCCAACCAAAGATATAGCCTGACGTTGAGTTATCATCAGAATTTTTATGATATCGCAGGCAATGCAGTTCGTTATTACACCATGTCCTTTACCACTGGCAACCGAGTCGATCAAAGCGCCCCCGCTGTGATCAGACAAAGTTTTGCCGATGGTGCCGTCAATATCCCGGTGAATGCACGTTTGGTACTGCAATTTGATGAAGTATTAAATCCGGCTTGCCTGGCTGGCAATAGCGTCCAATTGCTGGATGTCGCGACTGGCACGACGAGTGCAATCACGGCGGCCCTGAGTACAGATCGGCGCTCATTGGTGGTGACTCCGGCGGTGCTTGTTGCAAGTGGTAACTACCAGCTGACATTCAGCGGCCTCTGTGATGCCAGTGGTAACATCATTGCGGCACAACAACTGGCTTTTACCACCAGTGCAGTAACACAGGCTGATTTGGTCAGGCCGGTGTTACAAACTATGTCACCGCAACATCAAAGCACCAATGTTGATCCAGATAGTGCTATTTTGCTGCAACTCAGTGAAGAGATAGATCCGACGCAACTGTCCAGTCTGCAGGTTACGGCTGCTGGCGTCTCTGGTCAGATTGCAGGGGAGTGGCAAGCGCAAGGCAGTCAATTAATCTTCACCCCGCAGCAGGGTTATCCCTCAGAAGCGCAAATCACGGTGTATTTATATGGTTTAACCGATTTAGCGGGTAACCAGATGAGTAATACCACGCGCAATTTTAGGGTGGGAAGTCGGTTGGATAATACAGCACCAAGGTTGGTATCGACGACACCGGTCAATGGTCAGATGGATATTGGGCCGCACACCCCCATAGTGCTGACCTTTTCCGAATCGATGCGGGAAAATACCATTAACAATAACAATTTGATGTTGTTTATTGATGGCAACCGGGTCAATCCATCGATTTATCGCAGCAGTGATAACCGTGTGTTGACACTGGAAAGTACCCTGGCATCGAGTAAATCAGTCAGTGTGGTGTTGACCGACAACCTGATGGACCTGGCCGGAAACCGGTTGGCCAATACCGTGTTTACTTTCCAAACCGCTGTGATTAATACGGATAGGCAACGTCCGTCCATTGCGCGGCAAAGCCCGCTCAATGGTGCGAGTCAAGTGCGCCCACCAGAGCGGATCTACTTGTATGCCAATAAAGAACTGGCCGCCAATTTACCGGCGGTCGCGGTTGAAGTCTCCGCCAATGGCCGTTTGGTCAAGGGGCGGACTGAGTTGGATGCCGATCAACAGGCATTGGTATTTATTCCTGAGACCGCTATCCCCAATGACGCCACTATTGATGTTTGGGTGCCAGAACAAATCCGCGATCGCAATGATAATTTGCTGTACAGCTATCGGGGCAGCTTTAGCACAGGCAGCAGTCAGGCCTCTGTGCCTGGTCGCGCCCCTGTGCTGCAAAATTATTTCCCGGCTTGGGGATCCGTGCTGCAAATCAGCAATCCGCAGCTGGATTTATTATTTGACCAGCCGCTGGATGGTCGTACCGTCAATGCCAATACAGTGCAACTCAGACCGGATTACTCTGGTGCCGTGGTGCCGGCTGACATCACACTCAGTGCCGATGGTCGCCGGGTATCAGTCAAACCAACACAACCGCTGAGTGTCAGCCGGAATTACTACCTGCGGGTGTTGACTGGCCTTAAAGATGTGGATGGTGATGCCACCAGCAGTGAAAGCTACAGCTATTTCAACACTGCGGCGCAATTGGTGGTGGACGATCAACAGCCGATGCTACAGACCAGTAGTCCAATGGATGGCCAGCAGCAAGTGCCGCGTAATGTGGAAGTGCACGCGCGTTTTGACGAGCCGGTGAACCCGCTGTGGACCGATGTGGCGGTCGCCGATGAGATCCAGTTCCTGGTCGGCAACAGTGAATTGCGCTGGCGTAAAACCGGATTACAGCAGGCGGACACAGTGGTGACGGAATCTTTTAGCAGTATCCGGGACGCGGCGGGTCAGCCACTGCGTAGCGCAGCGCTGTGTTATCGCACCCGCACTGGTTTGGATGTAACGGCACCGCAATTGGTGTCAATTAATCCGCCCTCTGGCAGTCAGCAGGTGCCGGTCAATACCGCGTTGCGTTTCGTGTTTAGTGAAGTGGTGAATCCATTGAGCTTGGCGGGCGATGTGCTACAGGTCTATGATTCCCAAACTGGCAACAGAATAGCGGGTACTCTGGCGCTGAATAGTTCTGGGCGGGAGGCCGTGTTTACCCCAACAAACAGTTGGGAAGTGAATCGCACTGTGCAGCTGTACTTGAGCTATTTCCGTGATTTAGCCGGTAACCAAAGTCAATGGTGGTCAAGCAGCTTCACGGCCGCAGCGCAAGCAGATAGCACGGCACCACAGGTTGAGCTGATGTCAGTGCGGGAAGGCGAACAAAATGTGCCACAAAATGCCCGCTTACGCGTTAAATTTGATGAAGCGATGAACCCGCAAACTGCGCAGGGTGCCAGTGTATGGTTGCAAGGTCAAACTGTTGCTATGCGGCAGGAATGGAGTGCTGACCGGCGGTTATTAACACTGATCCCATTGGCATTATTCACCGCAAACAGCAGTTACAGTATCCAGTTACAAGGTATGGAAGATATCGCGGGTAATGTGTTGCCAGATCAGCAACGCAACTTTGTCACTGGCAACAGCTTCGATTTACAGCCGGATCAGGTGGTGTCGTCAGTGCCTGGCAATGGGCAAACTCAGATTGCGCTGAACGTCAGCCCTGAAATCAGCTTTAGTGCTGCGATCGATACCACCACGGTCAATCCATCATCGGTCCGTTGGTATGATTCGGTCGAAGGTGTCGATATCAGTTGGCAGCCGGAGTTTTCGGTGGATGGAAAAGTGTTGAAGCTGCTGCCTGCAGCTGCTCTGCGACCAAACCGCCGTTATTATCTGTATCTGAGTTATAACCAAAGTCTGCAAGATATTGCTGGCAATAATGTGAATTATCGAATTCTTGAATTTACTACAGGAAATTAGCCATGAAGACAGGGATCAAGTTCCGCCATACAGTGATCGCTACTATAACTCTTGCTGCGGCTGCTGGCTGGTATTGGTGGCAGGCGCCATCAGCAGAGCCGACCACAGTCGTGGTGCAACCAGAGGCTAAAGCTGTGCAAGATGAGGGCGCAACTGCGCCTACGCTGTCTGGACCGCAAATAGATGCCAGCGGCAAACCGGTTGAAAAACCGGCTGCTGTGTTGGTGCTCGATGCCGGGCAAAGGCAAGAAACGACTGAACGTTATCAACAGTTGGGCCAGCAGTTGCAGGCGTTGGGGCAACAATTGGACAAAGTGCTTGATGTGCCGGAACAACGCCAGCAAATAGAGCAGCAGTATGCTGCCTTGACAGCTGAATACAATCAACTGGCGCTCAAACTGGCGGTGACGCAATGAGTTGGTCCCGACTCATCTTGGCTGTGTTGGCAGGATGCTTGCTCGGGTCTGTTGTGGCGGCAGAAAAAACGCTGTTGCCACAGCCAGATCCGGTTGTGCACCGACAATTTTTATTGCGGCCTTACCAACCAGCGGCACCGTCAGTGGTGGTATTTAAAGATCCGTTTTGTGGCTATTGCATCAAGGCGATGGCTAATTCAGCACAACTGGCAGCATATAATGTCTATCTATTCTGGTATCCGATTTTTGGTACTTCCAGTGAAGAGCGGGTTCAGCAATTTTTTCGCTGTCAGAACCCCACCGGACCTTTGGTACAAACAGCGATGTTGGCGCGTCAGGCGCCTGCTTGTGACGGAGAGCTGCAACAACAGCTCATGCAGATCAATCAGCAGATGATTGACGCCTATTTGCCGGATGCAGTGCCAGCCTATTATCTCAGTGCACAACGTACCTATGCAGCAGAGCTGGTGGCGTTAGTGCAGCAAAAACAGCCGGTCGCCCAAGTCAAAATTCAGTGGCAGCGTTATCAGAGCAATCTGGTGACACCAGCGACTGCGGGGGATGATGTGGCGGTTTTTTTGCCAGCAACAGCCCCCGAACAAAGTGTTGCTGCTTTGTTGGCAAATTTGGCGACAGTGAAAGGCATCAAGGTTTATCTGTTTGCTGGCAATACCGGGCAGCAACAACAAATTTGTCAGTGGCGCTCTCAATGTCAGCAAATGGCATCACAGCAATACAATGCGGCCGAAGCCAGGTTATTGTTTGGCGTGTCCGAAACGCAATATAGCGTGGTGCTCAATGGCCGCCAGGTGGCAACTTCGGCGTTACCTGTGCATTTACAATTTTTACCATCACAGATCTGAGAGCTATCCCGATGTATCGATTATGGCAAAGCGGTTATGGCTTTAGCGCAGTGGTCAGTCTGAGTTGTCTGATAGGACTGGCAGTGTGGTACTGGCTTTCGGAGCCGGTAGCGATAGCCGAGCTCAAAGCTTTTGAGCAAATCAGCGCGCAACTAAGTCAGCCTGCCAGCCCGTCAGCGCTGAGCGGAGCCAAGTTTCGTGATATCACCTTTCTGGCAGGTCTACAGCACCGGCATGTGCAAAAAAAGGATCAGTTGCTTAGTTTTGAAGACAGCCTCACTGCCAGTGTCTGTGTGGCAGATTTTAATAACGATGGCTGGGATGACATTTTTTTCACCACAGGCTCTGGTAATTTACGCCATTTTGGCAAACAAAACTGGTGGCATCTGCCGCAGTTGAACCAACTTTATCTGAACCGGCAAGGTCAGTATTTCGAAAATGCCAGTGCCATGCTTGGCAATGAATTGGCCAGTTTTAGTCTGTCGTGTTTGGTTGAAGACTTGGATCAGGACGGTTACCTGGATTTGATTGTAGGTAATAAAGGCAAAAACCAGTTGTTCCATAACCAGCAAGGCACTGAGTTTAAACTGGTGAAAGATGCGTTTAACGAGGATCCCGCTGCTTTTACCACTGCAATCTTATTAAAAGATCTCGATGGCGATCAACAAGATGAGTTGCTGTTTGGCAATTACGTCAGTTTTGTCCAAAACCAGAACATGCTAGAGCTGAATGCCGGTTATGCCAATTTTAAAGAAAGTAACTTTGATGTGACCTTTTTTGATGCCCAGCCAGATCAACTGTACCACCAGCTCACCCCGTTGCATTACGCATTATCCGCTGCTGACAATATGAGCAATCGGCAGGGCCGGACTTTGAATTACGTCGATCACGATGCGCTGGTTGTGCTCAATGACAATGGCTCGCCGAGCCGGCAGTTAGACGGGCCATTGCATTGGCAAAAGTTTGTGCTCAATGCCCGTGATATGAAGTTTTTCCATTGGCCAGAGCAAACGGAAACTGAATATGCGCTTGGCAGTTTTGCTGGCCGCACTGGACTTTTTGTGCTCGACAGTCAGCATTTTAGCAATGAGAAAAGTTGGGATCTGTGGGTCAATCGGGCTGAAACGCTATTTGCCCACAGCTGGTCCGTGGCGCAGGCCGATTTTGATTTGGATGGTTTCGATGATTTTTTCCTCGCCAATGGCAGTGTGTTGCCACACCCTGATGCGCCGCATATCCCGGTGGGACAGCCGAATCATCTGTTATTGATGCGACCGGACAGCAAAAACTTTCAAACCCAGCAACTAACAGCGGAGCGCGTGGCCTCGTCACGTGGCGCTGCGGTGTTGGATTTTAATCTTGATGGCAAGATGGATCTGGTGATCGGTAACAACAATGATTATCCCACTCTGTTAAAAAATGAAGCGCAAAGCCAGTTACCTTGGTTTGGCCTGAAATGTGTGCCCGCGTTTTTATGCAAAAAAGCCCAGCTCTCAATTGATGGCACGCTGGTGGAACATGCTTTTGTCGGTCAGCGCACCTTTGGCTCTTTTTCGATCCACGGCTATTTGCATCGTGCGGCGATGACAGCGCCAAAGATTGAGCTGATCACGGCTGGTAAACAATTACAGCTCCAGATCCCGCAGTTGCAACAGTACTATTTAGTTGATTTACAACAAGCCACGCTCAGCGCCTTGACGCCAGCGACGGCCGCAGTCACTGCCTCAGCGCCGCAGATTGAAGGCGCTTTGTATCAATTGGGGCAAGGCCGTTATGACGGTAGTTTCTATCCGTTGTATCAACAGCAATTTGTCAATAATCCTGCGTTACTGGCCGAATTGCTGGCGCTGATCCAAGCCAAGCCTGCCAAGCAGTTATTTCCTTTGTTAGATGATATAGCCCGCAGTCAGGGACCAGAGCTGGCGGTGCCAGCGATTGAATTATTACGCCAGTTTGAGCTGGAGCAAACAGTACCAACTTTGCTGCATTTATTAACTTCAGAACAGCCACAAATTCAGTGTGCGGCTAGTCGTGCGCTGCAATTTTATCATTGGAAAGATGAAGCCGTGCCGGAGCGGAAAGGTTTGGCGCTGCCAGCAGTGTTGCGTCTATTACCCCAGCAACCTAAGGTGGTGCAAAGTTGTTTTATTGAACTGCTGGCAGAAACTGAGTCTTATCGGGCGGTCAGTGCATTACAGCAATTATTGCGATCCGACGATGAGCTATTGGTCAGTCAGGCCGCCCGGGCACTGGGGTATTTGCGTCAGGCTGAAACGGCCGCTGAGTTAACCTCGGTCCTGGCCAGTACCACATCGCCGATTGCCAAAGCGCATATTTTAATTGCGCTCAACCGGTTGCAACAACCGGTCGTCGCAGTCAAGCAAATGCTGCAGCAGATGAGTGGCCGTGATCGCTGGTTTTTTGCCGCGGCCAGTTTTCAGTCGGATGACGCGGTCAGTCAGCAGCATCTGGCAACGGCCTGGTCGTCAGAGGTCAGCTTGGCGCAACGGCAATTGTTGGCGGCACTGGATTTAGCGACTTTAGTTCAGTTGTATCAGCAGTTTCCTGAGCTTGATGGCAAAAATTTTGTGGCCGAATTTAGTCAGCTTTGGCAACAAGGAGCCATCCAGCTGCCAGTTCCAGCACAACAGGTACAGGTTTTTCTGGCATTGCCCGCGTCGGAAAAATTGCAGTTATTACCGGTCTTATCTCAGCCAGCCTTGCTGCAGGTGCTGAGGTTACCGCAGTTGCAGGACCGGCAAAGCTGTTTGCGGCTCTTTGCCGCGGCAGCTGCGCTGTGTCAGCCGCTTGATGTGACGACTTTAGCTGACTGGACCGACCGCTTGAAACAACTGTTACACGGTGGTCAATATGAACAGGCCAGCTTAGTGGCGCATCAGTTAGCACAAGCAAGCTCATATCCGCTGTTGCTGGAGAACCTGCTGACGGATCCTAGCTTACAGGTGTATGAAAAACTGTACCTTAGTAGCCATTTTCCGTTACCGGCAACAATTGTCGAACTGGCGCCCACTGTGTTTGCGCAGTTGGCTGAGGCCGAACGACGCCAGTTAAGCCGGATCTTACACCGGCGCTTACCGGACGCGCAGTTTGTCCAACTGATGGCACAGCAGGACATCAAAGAAACTAGCCTTTATCAACGCTGGTTCAGCCAGCCAGCGCCGGCAGTGGAGGCCGAATGAACAAGGAAAAGCTGTTACAGCTGGAAAAAAATACTGTCGTGCTGTTTTGGGTATCGTTATTGGTGTTGGCAATCACTGGTGTGGCCGGTTTGGTGTATCAAGGCCACAGTGACTGGGCTTTGTGGTCCGATCTATTCCATGCTTTGGCTGGTTTGGTATTTTTTAGCAGTTTAACTCTGTATCTGGTGTTGCATTTTAAACGCACTTTTGGCGTGCGGCGTCCGTTGGTATTTACGTTGGGCGTTTTTGCCGCGTTGTTGTTGCTGCTGGTGATCTACAGCGGTGCGACCATGGTCGTGCAAGGGCGGCAGGAACAGGATCAGCATTGGTATCTGCTGCATCTGAGCAGTACCGCCTTGTTGCTCCTGTTTCTGCTGTTACATGTGTTGGCATATTATCTGGCGGCCAGACAGCAGGGGGATGCCCGGTTGTTTAAATCACAAGACGCACAGGTTGGACGCCAGACCGCTATCGGCAGTGCGGCGCTGGTGTTGTTGTTTGTGTTTTGTGTGGCGGCGTCTGGCTGGTATGCACCTGCATACAGTGATAAGCCTCTGGTCGCAGATTATCTGTATGATTATGGCGCACATCCATTTCGACCCAGTCAAACTGAAACTTATCACAACAAATTCATTGATGAGCGTCAGATAGTGCAATCCGCCCAATGTGGCAACTGCCATCAGGACATCACCCGGCAGTGGATTGATTCTGCTCATAAAAAAGCCGCTTCCGATCCCACCTATATCAAAAACATCAGCTTATTGGCTGAGCGCAAAGGCATCACCGCCACCCGCTATTGTGAAGGTTGCCATGCGCCGGTGGCACTGCTGACCGGGCAGCTCAGTCCGGGCGGTCAGCATGGGGGTATTGTTGGTACGCCGGGTAACAGGGAAGGGGTGAATTGCCTCAGTTGCCATGGCTTGCAAAGTATCGAGCATGTCAAAGGCAATGGCAGTTATCGTTTTGGCCAGGCCAAGCCTTATTTATTCGATGGCGCGACAAACCCGGCGCTGGCACTGCTGAACCAGGTGTCGATCCGGTTGGATCCGGCGCAGCATAAGCAGGATATGGGCAAAGCTTTTACCCGTAGTTCAGATTTATGTGCCACTTGTCATGCCCAGTTTATGGATAAAGAGATGAATAAATGGGGCTGGGTCAAAATGCAGGATGACTATGCGTCCTGGCTGGCCGGGCCATTCTCATCACAGAATCCAAGGTTTAATCAACAAAAGGCCGTGCCTTGTCAGGGCTGTCATATGCCGTTGGTGGCAGGGAAAGATCCGTCAGCGGATAGCCAGGGCCAGATCCGCTCGCATCGGTTTTTAGGGGCGAACTCTTTACTGGCGCTGCTCAATGACAGCCCAGAGCAATTTGAACAAATGGTCAGGTTTTTACAAAGCAATAAAATGCGGCTGACCATTGATAAACCAAACCGGCAAACGGCCAGTCAAAACTATAAACCGCTGGAAGGTGAGGTGGACGCGCGGCAATTGGTGACGGCGCCGTATTTTTATTACCTGAATGAGCAAGCGGAGCTAAATATTGCGGTGAGTAATATTGGTGTTGGTCATCATTTCCCCGGCGGTACCATCGATATTAACGAAGCCTGGTTGGAAATAGTGGTGACCGATGCCAGTGGCCAGCAAGTCTTTAGCAGTGGCTTACTCCATGCTGATCAAACTGTGGATCCGAAAGCCTATTTTTACCGCTCGATGCCAGTGGACCGTTTTGGTAAAGATGTCTGGAAACATGATTTATTTAATATGGTTGGCGATCGATATCGCAATGCAGTGGCCCCTGGCGCCAGTGATCTGGTGCGTTATCAATTTCAGGTGCCAGCCTGGGCTGTGTCACCTTTGCATGTGGCGGCGACCTTGAAATATCGCAAGTTGAACAAGAAATACACCGACTGGGCGCTGGGTGATAGCAAGGTCAGTTTACCGGTGATTGATATGGCCAGAGATAGCTTACAAATCCCGTTAAAGACTCAAGCAGATACCCGATTGGCGCGTCAACCTTAAGTAGGTATCGCAGATGGCCCTGCCAGCAAACTGGCAGGGCGGTACAATTGTTATTGGATCAGGCAAACCAGGCCTTTTAAGTAATGGCCTTCCGGATAAAAGCTGGCAATCGGGTGATCACTGGCCTGACTTAAGCGTTCGAGGAATAAACAGCCGCGGTTGGCATCCAGCGCGGCATCAGCCACCACTTTTTGGAATAGGCTTTCTTCGATCAGGCCGGAGCAGGAGAAAGTCAGCAATAAACCACCAGGTTTGACGATTTGCATCGCCACCCGGTTGATGTCTTTATAACCGCGACAAGCGCCGACCAACTGGTTTTTGTTCTCGGCAAATTTTGGTGGATCCAAAATCACCATATCAAACTGCCTGCCTTCTTCTTTGTATTGGCGCAGCAATTTAAACACATCAGCTTTGGTCATCGTCAGTTTGGCTAAATCTAATTGATTTAGCTGTGCATTGCGTGTTGCTGTCGCCAGCGCCAATTCAGATAAGTCAGCGTTGGTGACATGCGTGGCGCCGCCAGCTAAGGCGCTGAGCGCAAAAGTACCGGTATAGCTAAAACAGTTCAGTACGGTTTTGCCTTTGGCGTAACGGCCGGCGGCCGCACGGCTGTCACGTTGATCCAGATAAAAGCCGGTCTTATGGCCATTGATGACATCAACCAGAATAGTCAGGCCATTTTCTTTGATGGTGACTTCACCAGTGTCGCGCGGTAAATGTAACCAGCCAGTTTTTGGCTCCAAACCTTCTTTTTTGCGCACATCCACATCAGAGCGTTCATAGATACTGTAACCAGGGAAGATAGTTTTCAGCGCGGCCACAATCAGTTTGCGCTGCCGCTCGGCACCAGCACTTAACAGCTGACAGACCAGAACATCGGCGTATAAATCAATAGTGACACCAGGTAAACCGTCTGATTCAGCTGCGACAACGCGGATGCCGTTGGTTTGGCTCAGATCAAACAGTTGTTGCCGTACTGCCCAGGCCTGTTGGATACGACGCAGGAAGAAATCGGCATCAATCTGTTCATCAGCGTCAAAGGTCCAGACTCTGGCGCGGATCTGCGAGCTTGGCGAATAAGCGCCACGGGCAACAAATTTACCGTCAACAGTGACAATATCCACGGTATCACCTGAGTTTGGCGTGCCATGCACCTGTTTTACTGCCTGGGAAAACACCCATGGATGGCGGCGTTTTAATGATTTATCGCGGTCGGCTTGTAAAATGATGCTGGCGGTCATGGCTGGATTCTGCTGTAAAATAAAAGAGCCGCATTTTAGTCAGGAAAACGGCAAAGCTAAAGCAAAACTTGCAGCAATGCAGGCTTTTTCACGATGCTGTATGCTAAGCCGCAGCAGGAGCATGGCGATCAGGCGGCGGCTCCGTTTATTCAACAGCACAAGGTCAACCAGAGGCGCTATGACAGTTTCTAATTTTTCTCCATCTTTACCAGCTTTGATGCGAGCTATTGACGTAGAACACAACGGACCGGACAGTCGGTTGGTGTTTGTCGAGATACCGCTGCCGATCCCCAATCGGCAGCAAGTATTAGTCAAAGTCGCAGCGGCCGGGATTAACAGAGCAGATCTGGCGCAGCGTGCTGGCGTCTATCCGCCACCGGCCGGTGAAAGCCCGATTTTAGGTCTCGAAGTTGCCGGTACTGTGGTTGCGGTCGGAGCGCCAGAGTTAGCGCACTGGTTAGGGCAGCAGGTGTTTGGCTTGGTACCAGGTGGCGGTTATGCCGAATATGCGGTATTGGCAGCTGCGCATTTACTGGTCAAACCGCCGTTGTTCAGTGCCGAGCAAGCAGCGGCCACTGCCGAAGTTTTTTTAACGGCTTATCAGGCGATGCTGCAGATTGGCGGTTTAAAGCCGGGCGGGGCAGTGTTGTTGCATGCCGGCGCTAGCGGTGTCGGCAGTGCAGCCATTCAACTGGCCAAACAACTGGGAGCCACAGTGGCGGTCACTGTAGGTTCGGCCGATAAAGTAGCGTTTTGCCAGCAATTGGGTGCAGATATTGCGGTCAATTATAAAACTACAGATTTTGTCAGCGAACTCAGTCGTGCTCGGCCTGAAGGCTTTGATGTGATCGTCGATCCGGTCGCTGGCGATTATATTCCCAAAGATCTGCAATTGTTGGCGCTGGATGGTCGTATTGTGGTGCTGGCCATGATGGGTGGGCGTCAGGTACCGGCTTTTGATCTGGCGTTGATGTTTAAAAAACGCGGCCAACTGATTTGCTCGACGCTGCGCAATCGCACCGATGCCTATAAAGCCCAATTATGTAGCGACTTTAGCCAACAATTTGGCGCAGCATTGGCCTCAGGTCAGATCAAGCCAGTGGTGGCACAAGTGTTTGATTGGCAGCAAGCGGAGCAGGCTCATCAGTTAATGGCCAGTAATCAGCTTGCAGGTAAGTTAGTTTTAAAAGTTGGTGCTATTGCAAGCTCCTAAATATCTACTCAATATTTCGCAGTCTGGTTAATGCTTGTTAATCAGTGGGTCGGACTCGACCAGCTGCGAAGCAGATGGCAGTCCGACAAGTGGAATGGATAAAGAAAAAAGACCTTGCTCCTGATGTTTGTCGGACTGCCCAGGCATTGCCTGGTCGAGTCCGACCTACT
>CAZGHW010000048.1:22345-28719 GCA_964525695.1 uncultured Rheinheimera sp.
TGCTCCTGATGTTTGTCGGACTGCCCAGGCATTGCCTGGTCGAGTCCGACCTACTAATTATAAGGATATGATTATACTCAGTATTTTGTAGGTCGGACTCGACCAGCTGCGAAGTAGATGGCAGTCCGACAAGTGGAATGGATAAAGAAAAAAGACCTTGCTCCTGATGTTTGTCGGACTGCCCAGGCATTGCCTGGTCGAGTCCGACCTACTGATTATAAGGGTATGATTATGCTCAGTATTTTGTAGGTCGGACTCGACGTAGTGCGAAGCACTGCGACAGTCCGACATCAAAGCCGGGTAAAATATTCATTATGTTGGTTGGACGGCGCGGCGAGACACCTGATGTTGCGTCTTTATAGCGCAGTGCCAGCCCAACTGGATTAGTGAGGCGTTTTTACCTCATTCTGAGCCGTTGGCGCAGGCTCTTGCGCTGCTGCAGTGTAAACTTGATCGCTAAACTGCAGTTCCTGCTGGACTGGTTCATTGCTGATCGGCGGTGTCTCTGTTGGTGTGCCGGGCTCCTCCTGCTCCACCATCAATTGCTGTTGAGCGGTTGCTTGGTCGACCCGTGGATCTAAGGCAGCCGCTAACGGCGACGACACCAAGTCGCCAGATGCCATCACATAATCCTTCGGCTGTGATTTATCTTGTTGTTTTTGCTGATAGTTGACATGAGTTAACCGCACAAACAGCAGAGCGGCGACTAAAGCCATAAAGCCATACAACATCTGGCTACCAGCAAACTGCATAAAGGCAGAGGCGATAAGTGGACCGGTACTTGCCCCCAGGCCGAAGGTTAATAAAATGGTTGCTGACAAAGCCACCCGTTGATCTTGCTCAATATTTTGATTGGCCAGTGCCGTGGCCAGTGGATACAGCGTAAATGCCAGCACACCAAAACAGAAAGTAAACACCAGTTGCAGTGTGCCTGACAGCGGCAATATTGCCATCGCGAGCACCAGAAACCCAAGCAAAGCGGTATTGGTCCGGATCAAACGTGAACGCCGGATCCGATCAGACAGTTTGCCCATCGGCCATTGCGCCAATAAACCAGCCATGACAGTGGTTGCCATATAAGCGGCCACTTGCTCAGTATTCATGCCCTGGGCGGCAGCAAAAGCCGGTGCCAAACCATAGAAGGAACCGACAATCATGCCAGCCAAGGCAATAGTGGTCAGCGATTGGGGCACTTTTTGCCAAAAAGCTTTGATTTTCAGTGGCGCCGGTCGCATCGGTTGCGGGTGAATACGACGGGTTAACGCCAATGGCACTATGCATAAGGCAAAACACATCGCCACTAAAATCAGCGGTTTGATGGTCAGCTCCGGATTCAGGCTCATGGCGCCCTGACCCAGCACTAAACCCAGATAAGACACAATCATATAACTGGCGAATACTGTGCCACGGTTCTTACTGTCCGCCTGCTCATTCAGCCAGCTTTCCAGCACCATATACTGGCACATCATACAAACACCGACCATCAACCTCAGTACTATCCAGACTTGTAAATTATCAATCAGGGCATGGCCCAGTGCTGAAGCCGTGACTAAACCTGCGGTGGCAACAAAAGCCCGGATATGACCGACCCGGGCGATCAGCTTATGGCCAATTTTAGAGCCGGCGACCAGGCCAAGATAATAAGCTGACATCATGGCGCCAATCCAGATTTTAGAAACTTCAATGGCGGCAAGACGTAAACCCAGATAGGTGGTTAATAAACCGGCGGCCAGCACCATCAACAGGGTAGCTAGATAAAGCGAAGAAAATGAACGTATTGTGGCAGACATGGACTGACCTTCAGCCTGAACAGAGATTGCTATTTTAGATCAAAAGTAGGCGACCAGTTTGTGCTAAATCATGATTTTATTTGCAAAAAATTGTACCGGCCCTGGTGAGTCATTAAAATTGCACCAGAGGCCGGTTGTTGGATGAGCGCAGGTTATTTCACTTGCATCCCAGGCGTGGCACCATCATCTGGCGTCAGCAGGAAAATGTCGCTACCGCCAGGACCAGCTGCCATCACCATGCCTTCTGACATCCCAAAGCGCATTTTACGAGGCGCCAGGTTGGCGACCATCACGGTCAGGCGACCGGTCAGCTCAGCTGGATCATAGGCCGATTTGATACCCGCAAACACCTGACGGGTTTCAAAACCTAAATCCAGTTGCAGCTTCACCAGTTTGTCGGCGCCTTCGACATGCTCAGCGCTGACAATCCGCGCTACCCGCAAATCCAGTTTGGCAAAATCATCAAAGGCAATAGTGGGCGCTAGTGGCTCATACTCGCCACTGGCCGCAGCTGTGTTGGTTGCTGGCGCAGCCACTTTGGCCGCAACTGGCGCAGGTGCAGCTTGCGGTTGCAGGTTTTCTACCGAGGCATCCACCATCGCTTGCACCTTCACCGGGTCAACCCGTTGCATCAGCGGCTTGAAGGTATTGATTTGGTGCGAGCAAAGAGCGCTTTGGTAATTATCCCAGCGCAACTCGATATTGAGGAAAGCCTCAACTTCGGCCGCCATGGCAGGTAATACTGGTTTTAAATAATGCATTAAGACGCGGAACAAGTTGATCCCCATCGAACAAACCTGATGGGTTTCCAGTTGTTTGGTTTCGTCTTTGGCCAGTACCCAGGGCGCTTTGGCGTCAATGTACTGATTGGCTTTATCCGCTAATGCCATAATGTCGCGGATAGCGCGGGCAAATTCGCGTTGTTCAAAGGACGCTGCAATTTGTTCGCCTTGCGCCACGAACTCGGCCAATAACTCAGGCTCAGCAATATCAGCAGATAAAGTGCTGTCGAATTTTTTACTGATAAAGCTGGCACAACGGCTGGCGATATTCACCACTTTACCGACTAAATCAGCGTTCACTTTCTGGCTGAAGTCGTCCAGATTTAAGTCCAGATCAACAATGCCCGAGGTGAGTTTGGAGGCGAAATAATAACGCAGATACTCTGGATTTAAATGTTCCAGATAAGTGCGGGCCTTGATAAAGGTGCCACGTGATTTGGACATCTTGGCACCATTGACGGTGACAAAACCATGCGCAAATACGCTGGTCGGCTTGCGATAACCCGCACCGTCTAACATGGCAGGCCAAAACAGGCTATGGAAATAAATAATATCTTTACCGATAAAGTGATAGACCTCAGCCTTGGAATCCAACTGCCAGAAGTCGTCGAAGTTGATACCGGTTTTATCACAAAGGTTTTTAAAGCTGGCCAGGTAGCCAATAGGCGCATCCAGCCAGACATAGAAAAATTTCCCCGGCGCGCCTGGAATTTCAAAACCAAAATAAGGGGCGTCGCGGCTGATATCCCACTGTTGCAGGCCTTCTTTAAACCATTCCTGCAGCTTATTGGCCATTTCGCTTTGCAAAGAACCACCGCGGGTCCAGTCTTGCAGCATTTGCTCAAAAGCAGGTAAATCAAAGAAATAGTGCTCTGAGTCTTTCAGCACAGGCGTCGCGCCTGACACAACAGAGCGTGGGTTTTTCAGCTCAGTTGGGCTGTAAGTGGCGCCACAGGCATCACAGCTGTCACCATTTTGATCAACAGCGCCGCATTTAGGGCAATCGCCTTTGACAAACCGGTCCGGCAGGAACATTTGTTTTTCCGGGTCAAACAACTGGCTGATGGTCTTACGCTTGATATAACCACCGGCATCCAGTTTCTGATAAATTTCGCTGGCAAATGCGCGGTTTTCTTCGCTGTGCGTGCTGTGGTAGTTATCAAAACCGACCAGGAACTCTTTAAAGTCGGCCTGATGTTCAATCGAGGTTTGCGCAATCATCGCTTCCGGCGTTAAGCCAAGCTGCTGTGCTTTGAGCATAATTGGCGTGCCGTGGGCGTCATCGGCACAGACGTAATAGCATTGATGACCACGGGCTTTTTGAAACCGCGACCAGATATCCGTCTGAATATATTCCAGTAAGTGGCCTAAATGGATAGGACCGTTGGCATAAGGTAATGCGCTTGTGATCAAAATTTTACGTTGGGTCATCAAATCTAACTCTGGATGCATAAATAACTGAAAAGAGATGGCAACATGATACAATAACGGCCGTTAAAGCGCACCCCGCCAGCCAAATGCCGGGCTATTTTCTCTGTTATTTCTATGCTGATGGCGCGAAGCTGGCGCTGATTGATTTTTTTTCTGGAGTTTTCTGCATGTTGAGCTGGTGGAAAAATAAAATTGCGGCTGCCGCAGGTGGCCATAACGCCAAATTATCTGCTGCTGAGCTGTTGGTATTACAACAATTTCAAACCGATGAGATGCCCGTCGCCATTACTGAGCTCTGTACCGAGCTGCAGTTTGATGGCAAGCAATTGCAACTACAATTGCCTTTTCCGATGCAGTCTTTACAGCCATTGTTGTTACAGGCGTTACAACAAAGCGGTTTTAGCGGCCAACTGCAATTGAGTTATCAAAATAGCGTGCCACCGACTTTGGGCCAGATCAAACAAGTGATCCTAGTCGCTTCCGGCAAAGGGGGAGTGGGTAAATCGACCACTGCAGTGAATCTGGCGATTGCGTTAGCGCGCGAAGGTGGCAAGGTTGGTTTACTCGATGCCGATATTTATGGGCCTTCGATACCGACCATGCTTGGTATGAGTACCGCCAAAGCCAGCTCACCAGATGATAAACATCTGTCACCATTGCATAAATATGGCATTTATTTGCAATCCATCGGCTTTCTGGTCGACCCGCAGGCGGCGTCGGTGTGGCGTGGACCTATGGCCAGTCAGGCGTTATTGCAGCTTATCAATGAAACCTTATGGCCTGAGCTGGATTATCTGGTGGTGGATATGCCACCGGGTACTGGTGATATTCAACTGACCCTGGCGCAAAAAATTCCGGTAGCAGGCGCTATTGTGGTGACCACACCGCAGGATGTCGCTTTGGCAGATGCACAAAAGGGCATCAGCATGTTTAGGCAGGTGAATATTCCGCTGCTGGGTCTGATTGAGAATATGAGTTTTTACCAGTGCAGCAGCTGTGGCCATATCGACGATATTTTTGGTACTAACGGTGGTGTTGCGCTGGCAGAGCGTTATCAGGTGCCGGTGCTCGGTCAATTGCCGCTGACCAAAGCCATCCGGCAGCATAGCGATGATGGCAGCCCGATCGCTTTAGATGATGAACAACAATGTACTGATATTTATCGGAAAATAGCCAGACAAGTGATCTTCGCTTTATACTGGCGTGGTAAAAAAATCAGTGAACAACAACCCGAAATTTTGATGACGGACGATTAATAATGAGACTGTGTGACCGTGATATCGAACGTTACCTGGCGGAAGGTAAAATTAGCATCGAGCCAACACCTTCAGCAGATATGATCAGTGGTGTCAGCGTCGACATCCGGCTGGGGCATAAATTCAGAAGTTTTACCGCTTATGCCGCACCTTTTATTGATTTAAGCGGACCGCGGGAAGAAGTGCAGGCCGCGCTGGATTCAGTGATGAGTGATGAGCTGGTGCTGGCGGATGATGAAGCTTTTTACCTGCATCCGGGCGAATTGGCGCTGGCGATTACGCTGGAGTCTGTCACTTTACCGGCCGATATCGTCGGTTGGCTGGATGGTCGTTCCAGTTTAGCCCGGCTCGGTTTGATGGTGCATGTGACGGCGCACCGCATTGATCCGGGTTGGTCGGGCAATATAGTGCTGGAATTTTACAACAGTGGCCGTTTACCGCTTGCGCTGCGCCCAGGCATGAAAATTGGTGCGCTGAACTTTGAATTGATGACAGGCGCTGCCGATCGGCCATATAACAAAAGAACGGATGCTAAATATCAGCAACAAACCGGTGCTGTGGCTAGTCGGATTGGCCAGGATGATCAATCGGCGCAGCGGGAAAAGGCCGATTAACCCCAATTGAGGGGCTAGAAATTAAAAAGCCCATACAAATGTATGGGCCGAAGCAATAAAGCAAAAATGAAGCGCGGTGATTATGCAATAAAACTGCGTAGCCATGCAAGCTGCGCTTGGTGCTTTTAAATGGTTTTTTTCCATGCTATGGCTGGTGATGGGCACTGCTGGCAAGCTGGCTTGCCAGTTGGATGAACATCACTCAGCTCTGGGCGCAGGCTGAACTGAGCCGCGACTGAAAATTCATAATCTGTTCAGTTGACTGCTGCCATAACTGCATACAGAGTTGGCTCCATGCCGAACTTATCGCAAGATCCGAAGTCTGACGCGCTGCTGATGCAGCAGGAGTTGAATAATGACACGCCCAGTGATGCAGTTTTCGTCCTTGTCCTTAGCACTGGCTTTGGTGCTGCCGTTACCTGAAGCTGTCGCTGAGCAACAGCGTCAGACCAGCACCATTTCGGCCGGTAGTAAAAAAGCCGTGGTATCACAGCCAGTTGC
>CAZGHW010000049.1:0-28121 GCA_964525695.1 uncultured Rheinheimera sp.
TAACAACTTTAGATGGGTGGATGTTTTTGTTAGTCCAGTCCATTTCTGAAACGTGTACCAGACCTTCAACGCCTTCTTCGATTTCAACGAAGCAGCCGTAATCTGTCAGGTTGGTTACGCGACCAGTGATGCGAGCACCTTCTGGGTAACGAGAAGCGATAGCTGCCCATGGATCTTCGCCCATCTGTTTCAGACCCAGAGAAACACGTTGCTTCTCGCGGTCGAACTTCAGAACTTTTACTGGGATCTCGTCGCCAACATTGACGATTTCGCTTGGGTGCTTAACGCGTTTCCAAGCCATGTCAGTGATGTGCAGTAAGCCGTCTACGCCACCTAAGTCAACGAATGCACCGTAGTCAGTCAGGTTCTTAACGATACCCTTAACTTCCATGCCTTCTTCCAGGTTTTGCAGCAGAGTATCACGTTCTGCACTGCTTTCAGATTCGATCACAGCACGACGTGAAACTACAACGTTGTTGCGCTTCTGGTCTAATTTGATAACTTTGAACTCAAGTTCTTTGTGTTCTAAGTGCAGCGTGTCGCGTACTGGGCGTACATCGACTAATGAACCAGGCAGGAATGCACGGATACCGTCGACTTCGACAGTGAAACCGCCTTTAACTTTACCTGTGATAACACCGATAACGGTAACTTTATCTTCACAAGCTTTTTCCAGGCGTACCCAAGATTCGTGACGTTTGGCTTTCTCACGAGACAGTAAAGTCTCACCGAAACCATCTTCCACTGCATCCAGAGCTACGTCGATGATGTCACCAACGTTCACTTCAATCTCGCCAGCCAGGTTTTTGAATTGTTCAACCGGGATCGCTGCTTCAGACTTCAGACCGGCATCAACCAGTACGACGTCTTTATGGATTGCAACGATAGTACCCTTAACGATTGAACCTGGGCGAGTTTCGATAGTCTTGAGGCTTTCCTCAAATAATTGTGCAAAATTTTCAGTCATTTTTCACTGTTTCAGTTAGTTGCTCCACTTTGCATCCGAATAAAGTGGGGTTGCTTAATTTACCGTTAACAGTCCTTGTCAGCGGCTGTCCAAAGTGCAGGCTCAGGCCTGGTTCAATTGCTTCTTGGTGAAGCTCAGAACCTCTTCCAGCACTTGATCAATAGTTTTATTGGTCGAATCCAGCATATAAGCATCGGCTGCAGGCTTTAACGGCGCTACTGCACGATTCATATCACGCTCATCACGTGTCTGAATTTCGTTCAAAAGGTCGTCGATGTTAACATCAAGCCCTTTTTGTTTCAACTCTAAATAACGGCGTCTGGCGCGCTCTGTGGCATCAGCGGTGAGGAAAATTTTCACTTCGGCGCCAGGAAACACCACAGTGCCCATGTCACGACCGTCGGCGACTAAACCCGGCGCTTCGCGAAATGCGCGCTGACGTCTGAGTAAAGCTTCACGGACGCGCGGTAAAGAGGCAATTTTCGATGCCACAGAACCCACTTGTTCAGTTCTGATGGTTTGGCTGACATTTTCGCCTTCAAGGGTGATACGGACATTGGATTGTTCGTCACAGCTAAACTGTACATCCAGATGGGCGGCCAGCGGTTGTAACGCTTCTTCGTCCTCTGGAGCAATGTTGTGATGAATGGCCGCTAACGCCAATACCCGATAGATAGCACCGCTGTCCAGCAAATGCCAGCCGAGCTTTTGTGCGACTAAACGACAGATGGTACCTTTACCCGAGCCTCCCGGGCCATCAATGGTAATAACCGGCGCTTGTGTCATCATCCCTCCAACTCACTTATCACAACTTATAAAGTGGCGGCATTATACAGACAATTACGACAAAAAGCGCGGTTAAAACAGCAATTTCAGCGAGGTAAAGCGTAACCGTTTCGGTTACGCGTTTTGAGCTGCCAACGAGGCAAATACATCAAAATATTGCGGAAAAGTCTTGCGGGTGCAATCCGGATCTTCAATAGTGACCCCGGCCGTAGCAAAGGCCAACAGCGAAAAACACATCGCCATCCGATGGTCATTGTAAGTCGCAATGCTGGCATGCTGAATTTCAACCGGGGGTTCAATCCGGATATAATCATGGCCTTCTTCTACCACAGCGCCGACTTTACGCAGTTCAGTCGCCATCGCCGCTAACCGATCGGTCTCTTTCACCCGCCAGTTATAAACGTTACTGATCAGCGTCGGCCCTTGGGCAAACAAAGCTGTGGTGGCAATCGTCATCGCCGCGTCCGGAATGGCATTATAATCGCGCGAAATACCATGCAGCTGGTTTCGCGTAACCGAAATGTAGTCAAAACCCCAGTCAACACTGGCACCCATGGCCTCGAGCGCATCAGCAAAATGAATATCCCCTTGCACCGCGTTTTTACCAATACCTGTGACTTTAATGGTGCCACCGGCAATAGCGGCAGCTGCCAAGAAATAACTGGCAGAAGACGCATCGCCTTCCACCAGGAAATCACCCGGTGCCAGGTATTGCTGCTGCCCCTTGATCACAAAGCGCTGGTAATTGTCGTTGTGAACCTCAACCCCAAAACGGTTCATCAGCGCCAGCGTAATATCAATATAAGGTTTTGACACCAGCTCGCCTTCGATGGCAATCACCGAGTCACCGGCTAATAAAGGTGCCACCATCAGCACTGCAGTTAAAAATTGACTGGAGACACTGCCATCAATACGGACCGCACCTGGCGTTAACTGCTTGCCGCAGATCCGCAGTGGCGGAAAATCTGGTTGGCCCAAATACTGGATATCGGCCTGCCACTGCGCCAACGCATCGACCAGATGGCCAATCGGCCGCTCATACATCCGTGGTTCACCTGTCAGGGTGACATCGACATTAGATGCAGCCAGAGCCGCGGTCAGCGGTCGCATTGCAGTGCCGGCATTGCCAAGGTACAACTCAAGCGGCGAATTGACATCAAACAAGCCTGCCAGCCCTTGCACCACACAGTGAGTTTTATCGGCCGATAGCTGATAGCTGACGCCTAATTGGGTTAATGCATGGAGCATATGCTCTACATCTTCACTGTGCAGTAAATTATTGATGCGGGTTTCACCTTGCGCTAAGGCCGCCAGTAACAACACCCGGTTGGAAATACTTTTTGACCCTGGTAAATGTACAGTGCCATTGACTTGTTTGATATGAGATAAAGTTAATGTCTTCATCAGCCGTGCACCCGCTCAAATTCCTGCATAAAGGTCACTAAGGTCTGTACACCCGCCAATGGCATGGCGTTGTAGATACTGGCGCGCATGCCACCGACCATCCGGTGACCTTTTAAGGCCAATAAGCCTGCTTGTTCAGCTTGGGTGACAAATAGATCGTTTAACCGCTCATCTGCCAATAAAAACGGCACATTCATCCAGGAACGATAGGATAGCGCCACATCATTGCGATAAAAATCGCTGCGGTCGATAAAGTTATACAAAGTCTGGGCTTTTTGCTGATTGAGCAATCCCATCGCCTGCACACCGCCCTGACGTTTTAACCAGTCAAACACCAGACCCGCCAGATACCAGGCATAAGTCGGCGGTGTGTTAAACATCGAATCGTTTTCAGCCGCCAAGCGGTAATCGAGAATGGCCGGAATAGCGCTACCGGCAACTGGTAATAAATCTTCCCGCACTAGCACCACTGTTAAGCCGGAAGGACCGATATTTTTCTGTGCACCTGCGTAAATCACACCATAGCGGCTGACATCCAATGGCCGCGATAATATCGTCGAGGATAAATCAGCCACTAATGGCACTGTGGTCTCAGGTAAATCGGTAAACTCGAGCCCATCTACGGTCTCATTTGGGCAAAAATGCACAAAACTCGCATCCGGATTAATTTGCCAGTCGCGCGCGGCCACTAAAGTGCGCAGATCAGCGCTTTTATGTTGAATTTGTTGGGTCTTGATGGCAGTAAACTTCTGCGCTTCTTCCGCCGCCGCTTTCGACCAGGCTCCTGAGATAATATAATCGGCACTTTTACCTGCCTGGTGCAGGTTCAGCGGCACTGCTGAAAACTGACCACGACCACCTCCATGCATAAACAGCACTTTGTAATTGGCTGGTACTTGCAGTAAATCGCGCAAGTCTTGCTCAGCTTTGGCGGCAACCGCCATAAAATCTTTACCCCGATGGCTCATTTCCATAATGGAACAGCCGCGCCCATGCCAGTTGATCAATTCTTCCTGCGCCTGTTGCATCACTTCGGTCGGTAACATCGCCGGACCAGCGCAAAAGTTATAAGTTGTCATGATTTCCTCATTGTGTGCTGAACATATGTGCTGAAAAATGATACGGGCCTGGCGTGGACCTGGCGCTGTCAGTACGACCTTTAGCGGACTGTCTGACAGTAGCTGCCATCTGGATGGCTTTTTTTATGGGCTTTACTCTACCGTAAATTAGCGGCAGCACCAATGGAAAATCGCGCCGAAGCCGGGTTTTTGCTGCTTTTCAGTGCAACTGACGGTAGTCATGGTGCCAATTCAAGTTCGGACAGCACAAAGGAAAAAATCTGTTCCCGGTTTCACACTACGGCAGATAACAAAACAGGCGCCGTAGCGCCTGTTTATTCTTCACCAATCAAGGTCAGCGTTCAGCCGGATTACTCTTCCGAGTCATCGGCCTCATCAGCTTCTTCCGGTTCAGCATCCACCACGACTGTGCTTTGCTGATCCAATAACGCCACTTCAGCTTCAGCAGCGGCTAGCTCTTCCTGATCCTGGATTTCATCAATCCGCTGCACGCCAACGACTTTTTCGCCTTCCTGGGTCCGGATCAGAATCACACCGGCAGTATTACGACCAACCTGTGACACTTCTTTCACCCGCGTCCTCACTAGCGTGCCTTTGTTAGAAATCAGCATGATTTCATCCAGCGCATTGACCTGAACAGCACCCACCACTAAGCCATTCCGCTCAGAGACTTTAATCGACACCACACCTTGGGTGGCACGGCTCTTCTCTGGGTATTCCGCCAGTGCAGTGCGTTTACCGTAACCGTTTTCAGTCACAGTTAAGATAGCGCCATCAGATTTTGGCACAATCAACGACACCACAGAACCGTTTTCACGCAGCTTGATACCACGGACACCCGTTGCGGTCCGGCCCATGCCACGTACTTGTTCTTCGTGGAAGCGCACCACTTTACCGTCGTCGGAGAACAACATGATCTGGCTGTTGCCATCGGTGATATCAACACCAATCAGTTGATCGCCTTCATTCAGATTCACCGCAATAATACCGTTGCTGCGCGGCCGCGAGTATTCAGTTAAAGAGGTTTTCTTCACGGTACCGTTGGCAGTGGCCATAAAGACATATTTGCCTTCTTCGTACTCGCGGACTGGCAGAATAGCGGTAATACGTTCACCATCTTCCAGTGGTAACAAGTTGACGATTGGTTTACCCCGTGCCTGCCGTGACGCCAGTGGCAGTTGATAAACTTTCATCCAGTACAGCCGACCGCGATCAGAGAAACACAAAATGGTATCGTGCGTACTGGCGATCAAGAGCTGATCAACAAAGTCTTCATCTTTGACTGTCGTAGCCGCTTTACCACGACCACCCCGACGCTGTGCTTCATAATCAGACAGCGCCTGATACTTGGCATATCCTAAGTGCGATAAGGTCACTACCACATCTTCTTCGGCAATCAAATCTTCCATGTTGATATCCAGTGCATTGTCCTGGATTTCAGTGCGACGTTCGTCGCCAAAGGCAGTTTTGGCAGCAACCAGTTCTTCACAGATCACTTGCATTAAGCGCTCCGGGCTGGCCAGAATAAACAACAGTTCTGCAATTAGATCCAGCAGCTCTTTATATTCGCCGAGGATTTTTTCATGTTCCAGACCGGTCAGTTTGTGCAGACGTAAGTCCAAAATAGCCTGGGCTTGCTGTTCGGTCAGGAAATAATAACCGTCGCGAATACCAAAATGCGCTTCCAGCCATTCTGGCCGTGCGGCACTTTCACCGGCACGTTCCAGCATGTCTTTGACATTACCCAACAACCAGCCACGCGCCACTAAACCGGCTTTGGCCTCACTTGGGCTTGGCGAGTTTTTAATCAACTCAATAATTTCATCAATATTGGTCAGCGCAATCGCCAGACCTTCTAAGATGTGGGCGCGATCGCGGGCTTTTTTCAGGTCATATACAGTACGACGTGTCACCACTTCACGGCGGTGCAACACAAAACACTGCAGAATTTCTTTTAAGCCCAGCAGTTTAGGTTGCCCCTGGTCCAACGCCACCATGTTGATACCAAACACAGTTTGCATCTGGGTTTGGGTATACAACTGATTGAGCATCACATCAGAAGATTCACCGCGTTTGAGTTCGATGACAATCCGCATACCGTCTTTGTCAGACTCATCGCGCAGCGCCGAAATACCTTCAATGCGTTTTTCTTTCACCAGCTCGGCGATTTTTTCAATCAAACGGGCTTTGTTGACCTGGTATGGAATTTCATCAACGATAATGGTCTCACGACCAGTTTTATCGTCGGTTTCAATATGGGTTTTGGCGCGGATATAGACTTTACCGCGACCGGTGCGATAGGCTTCTTCAATACCACGGCGACCGTTGATAATAGCGGCGGTTGGGAAATCCGGCCCCGGCAGGTATTCCATCAGTTCAGGAATGGTAATATCCGGGTTGGCAATCAGCGCCAAACAAGCATTAATCACTTCATTGAGGTTATGCGGCGGAATGTTGGTCGCCATACCAACGGCAATACCGCTGGAACCATTGATCAGTAAATTTGGGATCTTGGTGGGTAGCACCGCCGGGATCATTTCAGTGCCATCATAGTTCGGCACAAAATCGACGGTTTCTTTGTCCAAATCAGCCAATAATTCAGTGGTTATTTTTGCCATCCGCACTTCGGTATAACGCATAGCGGCAGCCGAGTCACCATCGACCGAACCAAAGTTACCCTGACCATCCACCAGCATGTAACGCAGTGAAAATGGCTGCGCCATCCGCACTATAGTGTCATAGACCGCAGTATCACCGTGCGGGTGATACTTACCAATCACGTCACCGACCACACGGGCCGATTTTTTATAAGCCCGGTTCCACTCGTTGCCGAGTTCTTTCATCGCGAACAAGACACGGCGGTGAACCGGCTTTAAACCGTCCCGAACATCGGGTAAAGCCCGGCCGACGATTACGCTCATCGCGTAATCGAGATAAGAATTTTTTAATTCTTCTTCAATATTAATGGGAACGATTTCTTTGGCCAGATTTGTCATAATAAAGCTTTTTTCCCTTAAAATCAGACAGATGACTCGCGTTTAGTTTGATTATCCGCGCGGCGAGAACCGGGGATTCTAACACAATCCGTCAACCTTGCCATGCCTTCGCACAGATTGTCTATGCGAAGGCTGCTGACAGCTGCATTGCACCTTGGCGCTAACACCTTATAATAGCGGCAAAATTAAGCCAAAATCTTTGAGAGCACTGATGTCTTTTGCCCAAAACCCGAATGTTGATGCTGACGAAATTGCTAAGTTTAACCAAATCGCTTCGCGCTGGTGGGACCCTACCGGTGAATTTAAACCACTGCATCAATTAAACCCAACCCGGTTAAGTTATATCAGTGATCAACTGCAGGGGTTGTTTGGCAAAGTGGCGGTCGATGTCGGTTGCGGTGGCGGTATTCTGGCCGAGGCCATGGCCAAAGCTGGAGCTGTGGTGACAGGCATTGATATGGCTGAAGAAGCCTTAATGGTAGCCAAATTGCATGCACTGGAAAGTGGCGTCCAGTTAGATTATCAACAAAGCACCGCCGAAGCCTTTGCTGCAGCCCATGCCAACAGCTTTGATTTGGTCACTTGTATGGAGATGCTGGAACACGTGCCGCAACCAGCTTCGGTGGTGCAGGCTTGTGCTGATTTAGCCAAACCTGGTGCGACACTGGTGTTCTCCACCCTGAATAAACACTGGAAAGCTTATCTGCTGGCTATTGTTGGTGCCGAACAGTTGTTAAAACTGGTGCCGCGTGGCACCCATGATTTTAACAAGTTTATCCGTCCTTCTGAACTGATGCGGATGATTGAACAAGCAGGTCTGGAACTGGTCGACGCCACAGGCCTGCATTACAACCCAATTCAGCAAAGCTTTCGCACCGGCCCAGGTGTCGATGTGAATTATTTTGTCGTGGCAAGGAAACCGCTATGAGCGCGCAATTGAAAACGCCAGCAGCGGTGTTGTTTGATTTAGATGGCACTCTGGTCGATACCGCCGATGACTTGGGCGCCGCCCTCAATCACGTGCTGGCGCATTTTGGTAAACCTGGCTGTCATCGCGAGCAATACCGGCCTGTGGCATCCCATGGCGCTAAAGGATTGTTACAGCTTGGGTTTGGGGCTGATTTGGCCAGCTATGATTTTGCCCAGTTACGCCAGATGTTTTTGCACTATTACGCTGAGCATGTTGCGGTATATAGTCAACCTTTTGCTGGGGCAGCAACTTTATTACAGCAACTGGACAACCGCCACATTGCTTGGGGTATTGTCACTAATAAACCTTATAAACTGGCAGCCAGTTTAGTACGACAATTACCGGTGCTGGCAAACTGCCGGCTGTTATTGGGCGGTGACAGTCTGGCCCAGCGCAAACCGGATCCAACACCACTGTGGGTGGCCTGTCAGCAGCTGAAAGTGAATGCCCGCCACAGCTGGTATGTCGGCGATGCCGAACGGGATATCGAAGCCGGACGCCGTGCTGGTATGAAAACTGTGCTGGCTGCTTTTGGTTATCTTGCCAAAGACGATCAGCCAGAGTTATGGCAGGCTGATCTGACGATTGCCAGTCTGGCCGAGTTACAATTGCAGTTAGGTTAAAGTGAACAGAGGATGGCAGACGCAACTGTCATCGTCTGCTGTGTCATCCGACAATGCTGGCTTTGAGTGGTGATGAAACCAGCAGACCTTCTAAAAAATAACCGCTCAGAATTATTTAGTCAGGCAGCGCAAAAAAGCTTGCTTCTGCCGCAGGTTTTTCGGTTACGCGCCTCTCAAGTGAGCGAATACTAACATAAGCCAGATCAAGCTTTTTTTTCACTTTTTTCGGGGCTTGCAATTGAAACTGATCCACTCTATCTTGTGCTTCGTTAAAACGAAAACCCCATATCTAGTGCATTGTCGCGGTGCTTTGTCCAATTATCCATTGATACGGACAGACCGTCGGCGCAACCGTTTGAAGCAACGGAATTTTCGCACTTGGGGTTGAACTGCCAGTCTGGCCACACTATCAGCGGCGTCAGTTCTGCATTTTTTAAGCATCATAACAACAATTGAAACGGAACCCTTCAGCAATGAATCAACCACTATACGTAACCAAACGTGACGGCCTGCGTGAACCTCTGGATCTGGATAAAATCCATCGCGTCATTACCTGGGCCGCCGAAGGTTTACAGAATGTCTCAGTCTCTCAGGTTGAATTACGCTCTCATATTCAGTTTTATGACGGCATTAAAACTGCTGATATTCATGAGACTATTATCAAAGCAGCGGCTGATTTAATTTCGAAGGAAACGCCGGATTATCAATATATGGCAGCCCGGCTGGCGGTGTTCCATTTACGTAAAAAAGCCTATGGCCAATTTGAGCCACCAAAGTTATATGACCATGTGGTCAAAATGGTGGAAAACAACCGTTATGATGCCCATATTCTGGCTGACTACACACCAGCGGAAATCGCCGAGATCGACAGCTTCATCGATCATCATCGCGATATGAATTTCTCTTATGCTGCCGTCAAGCAACTCGAAGGCAAATACCTGGTGCAAAACCGGGTCAGCGGTGAGATTTATGAAAGCGCGCAGTTTTTATATATCTTAGTGGCTGCTTGCCTGTTTGCGACCTATCCGAAAGAGACGCGCCTGAGTTATATCCGTCGTTTTTATGATGCGGTTTCGTTATTTAAGATTTCGCTGCCAACGCCTATCATGTCAGGCGTGCGTACTCCAACCCGTCAGTTCAGTTCTTGCGTGTTGATTGAGTGTGGCGACAGCCTGGACTCGATCAACGCCACCTCCAGCGCTATTGTGAAATATGTCTCGCAGCGCGCTGGGATTGGTATTAATGCCGGTCGGATCCGTGCACTGGGTAGCCCAATCCGTAATGGCGAAGCTTTCCATACCGGTTGTATCCCGTTTTATAAACATTTCCAGACCGCCGTAAAAAGTTGTTCACAAGGCGGTGTCCGTGGTGGTGCTGCCACCTTGTTCTATCCACTGTGGCATTTGGAAGTTGAATCTTTATTAGTACTGAAAAACAACCGTGGTGTCGAAGAAAACCGCGTGCGGCATTTAGACTACGGCGTACAGTTTAACCGCCTGATGTATACCCGCCTGATCAAAGACGACATGATTACCTTATTCAGCCCGTCTGATGTGCCTGGTTTATATGATGCTTTTTTCCAGGATCAGGATCTGTTTGAACAGTTGTATGTCAAATATGAAGCTGATAACAACATCCGCAAAAAACGGATCAAGGCACTGGAATTATTCACCTTGTTTATGCAAGAACGCGCCAGCACAGGCCGCATTTACTTGCAAAACGTGGACCATTGTAACACCCACAGTCCGTTTGACCCGGCAGTAGCACCAGTGCGGCAGAGTAACCTTTGTTTGGAAATTGCGCTACCGACCAAACCATTGAATGATGTCAATGATCCAAATGGCGAAATCGCCCTTTGTACCTTGTCAGCCTTTAACTTAGGTGCCATCGACAATCTGGATGAGTTAGAAGAATTAGCTGAATTGGCCGTCAGAGCGCTCGATAGCTTACTCGGTTATCAGGATTACCCAATTCCAGCGGCGTTTTCTGCTTCGATGGGTCGGCGTACTTTAGGCGTGGGTGTGATTAACTACGCTTATTATCTGGCGAAAAACGGTGTGAAATATTCTGATGGCTCTGCCAATGCCCTGACGCATCGTACTTTTGAAGCCATTCAGTATTATCTGATGAAAGCGTCAACCAAGCTGGCACAGGAATTTGGCGCTTGTCCGTTATTCCATGAGACCACCTACTCGAAAGGCATTCTGCCTATCGACAGTTACAAAAAAGATTTAGATAAGGTCTGTGCTGAGCCATTGCAGTATGATTGGGAAGCACTGCGTCAGGATGTATTGCGCTATGGCATGCGTAACTCAACCTTATCAGCGCTGATGCCGTCTGAGACTTCATCACAAATTTCAAATGCCACTAATGGCATTGAACCACCGCGCGGCCATGTCAGCGTCAAGGCCAGTAAAGATGGTATTCTCAAGCAAGTGGTGCCTGAGTATGACCGGTTAAAACAGCAATATGAACTGCTGTGGGATATGCCTAACAACGATGGTTATATCGCACTGGTGGCTATTATGCAGAAGTTTATTGATCAGACCATTTCTGCTAATACCAACTATGATCCGGCTAAGTTTGATGGTGGCCGCGTCCCGATGAAGTTGTTATTAAAAGATTTGCTGACTGCTTATAAACTTGGCGTCAAAACTCTGTATTACCATAACACCCGTGACGGTGCTGCTGATATTCAGGAAGATATCAAAGCCGAAGCAGCAGAAGACGACGGTTGCGCTGGTGGCGCTTGTAAAATTTAATCGATCCGGGGCTGCTTCAGCCCCGTATTTTTTCGGTAGTGTCCTGTGATGACATGGCCACTTGCCAACAAAGTTCCCAGTATTTATTTGGAAGAGATCACGAAACAATGGCGTATACCACTTTTAATCGTACCAACAATGATCAGATGAAAGAACCGATGTTCTTTGGAACTTCGGTCAATGTGTCGCGTTACGATCAGCAAAAATATGTCATTTTTGAAAAGCTGATCGAAAAGCAACTAAGCTTTTTCTGGCGACCGGAAGAAGTGGACGTCAGCAAGGACCGCATTGATTTTCAGGGCTTACCTGATCATGAGAAACATATTTTTATCAGCAACCTGAAATATCAGACTTTATTAGATTCTGTGCAGGGCCGCTCGCCGAACGTGGCGTTATTGCCGATAGTGTCATTACCTGAGCTGGAAACCTGGATCGAAACCTGGGCCTTTAGTGAAACCATTCACAGCCGCAGCTACACCCATATCGTGCGCAACATCACCAATGAGCCGCATAAAATTTTTGATGATATCCTGGTCAATGAAAAAATCATTGAACGGGCAGATGATGTCACCCGCTATTATGATGCGCTGATTGAAGGCGTGAACCTGTATCATCTGTGCGGTGAAGGCAGTCATCAGATCAATGGCCAGACCATGCAAATTAGCTTGCGCGAATTAAAACGCCGGTTATATCTGTGCCTGATGTCAGTCAATGTGCTGGAAGCCATTCGTTTTTATGTCAGCTTTGCCTGTAGTTTTGCCTTTGCCGAACGCGAGCTGATGGAAGGCAACGCCAAGATCATCAAACTGATTGCCCGGGATGAAGCGCTGCACCTGACCGGCACTCAGCATATGCTCAATATCATTGCCAATGGTGAAGATGACCCGGAAATGGGTGAAATTGCCAGGGAATGTGAAGAAGAAGCTTATGCCATTTTCCGCAAAGCGGCCGAGCAGGAAAAAGATTGGGCAGAATTCTTATTTAAAGACGGTTCAATGATTGGTCTGAATAAAGATATTTTGTGTCAGTATGTGGAGTACATCACCAACATCCGGATGCAGGCAATTGGTTTTAAACCAATATTTGGCACCACCCAAAACCCTATCCCTTGGATCAATGCTTGGTTAGTGTCTGACAATGTCCAGGTTGCACCGCAGGAATCCGAAATTAGCTCCTATCTGGTTGGTCAGATTGATAATGAAGTTGATGGCGCTGATTTTGGCGATTTCGATCTTTAAGCCGGATGAGCAAGGTCGGCTTGCCAGACGGCAGCAGCCTGCCATTTGATGGCAGCTGCCCTACACTGCTCGAAGCGCTGGAGCAGCAAAAGCTGACCGTTAGTTATCACTGCCGGGCTGGCTTTTGCGGTGCCTGCCGCTGTAAATTACTGCAAGGGCAAGTACGGTATTTACAAGAGCCACTGGCTTTTGTCCGCAAAGGTGAATTCTTGCCCTGCTGCAGTGTGCCGGTTGGTGATATTGAGATTGAAATTCCCTAACACTTTTAGCCGGCGCAGCTGCCGCCTTGCCTGCGAAAACTGAAGTTTGCGATAAAAAAACCGCCTTGATGCTGTCATCACGGCGGTTTTTATCAACTTAGGGTCACTGCTCTATTACTGACGAACGCCTTCAACCACTAGATCCAGGTGCACAGTTTCAGAGGCTGGGCCAAGGATATTTTTAATGCCATAGTCAGATAAATTGATGCTGGTTTTACCTTCAAACCCAGCACGGTAACCACCCCATGGATCTTTGCCTTCACCGGTTTTACTGGCGGCAATGGTGATTTCTTTGGTCACCCCGTTCAAGGTGAAGTTACCCACTAAATCAAAGTTGTTGCCATCTTTTGGCACCACTTTGCTACTGACAAAACTAGCCTTTCCATGTTTGTCTACGTTCAGAAAGTCTGGGCTGCGTAAGTGTTTGTCGCGTTCAGCATGGTTAGAATCGACACTTTTGGTATCGATATCCAGTTGGATCTTCGAGGCTGCCAGATTTTTGTCGTCATAACTGAATGTACCTGAGAAGGTGTTAAAACGACCATGTAACCAGCTGTAACCTAAGTGACTTACTTTAAACTGCACAAAAGCATGCGCACCCTGCGTATCAATTACATAATCAGCAGCTTGGGCAGAGACAGATAACATTGCCAGTGCACTGGCGATCATAAGCTTTTTCATCGGTATTCCTTCAATGATTATTTAATGTCAGTTTTTTTACCACCAGACCACCACATGCGTTTTAATGTGGCATCTTTATCCAGCAGGTGATGTTTGACCGCACCTGCCGCATGTAACAACACCAAGGCTATCAGGCTATACGCCAGCCATTGGTGCAACAACCCTGCCCGATCAGCCTGCTGCGCAAATAACTCGCCAAAGCCAGGCAACACAAACCAGTTAAACACTTCGATACCACGCGTATCCGCTGTTGAAATAAGATACCCGGTCAGCACAATCGCAGCAATCAGCAGATATATCAGCCTATGCGCCCAATGCGCGATACGTTGCTCCCAACGACTATGGCTACTCAGGGCTGCGGGTTTGCCTTTTTTGAACAACCAAGCCAGCCGGACCAGCAATAACACGGCCAGCAGTACCCCCACACTTTTGTGATAATGCGGTGCCGTTTTATACCAGGCACTGTAATAAGTCAGTTCCACCATCCAATAGCCCACGCCAAATAGGGCAAAAATCAGCACTGCCATCAACCAATGCAGAATTTTACTAAGCGGGCTGTATTGTTGTACTTGTTGTTCCATTATGTCCTCCGAGCAAGAATCACAGCATAACTTCAAGTTAAGCAAAAGAATATGGCAAAAGAATGCTAACTTAGTTCGAAAAAATAGAATGAAATTTTTTCAGCCTTGTTACAGCAACAACCAAGCACCGGCATGAATCTAGCCGTCTAAAGTACGGCAGTCTCAACCGAACTTTTAAAAATCCTGAATAATTTCTGGACTTTACCTTGACACTGGCGCAACAGCGGTTATTGCTTATAGGCGGTCGGACAAAGATTAGCGCCAACCATTCTGAAGTATTAACAAGGATCGGACATGCAAACCAACTCCCGTCTGCTGCTGGCGCTTGCCTTGCAACTCATTACGCTGATGCTGTTATGGCTATCCGCTGCCAGTTGGCCTGTCGCGGCAGCCATCAGCTTGCTGGCAACTGCTATTTTTTGGCTGTTATGGCCTGCAGCACCAGAGCTCAGGCCACAACAGCCAGACTCAAATAGCACACCAGATCTGACGCCAATAACTAGTAATTGGCTGGAACTGGTCAGCCAGGTTACCCCGGTCTGGTCGAAACAGTCACAATTGGTGCGGCAACAAACCGAACACGCCGTGGTCAATCTGACCGACAAATTTCATCAGTTGTTGCAGATGTTGTCTAGTGAGCAACAGCAACAGCATCAACCGCAAAATCAACAACTGGTCAATATGATCCGCCAGTCGGAGCAGAAACTACTGGCCATGACCGCACTTTTGGTGTCGGCGCAACAAAATCGGTTGCGAATGCTGCAAGAAGTGCAACAACTGGCCAAAGTCACTGAAGCGCTGCAAAGCATGACCTCGGAAGTTGGTGATATTGCCGCCCAAACCAACTTATTAGCCCTCAATGCCGCGATAGAAGCAGCCAGAGCCGGCGAAAGTGGTCGCGGCTTTGCGGTGGTTGCGACAGAAGTCAGAGCCTTGTCTAATCGCAGCAGTGAAGCAGGCCGACGCATCAAAGAACGGGTCGCCGAGGTGACGCAGGCTTTGACCAAAGTGGTGCACGACAGTGAAGGTCAGGTGGAAAATGAGCAACAGATCATCGTCCAAACCGAACAAACTATTCATGGGGTGATGGCAGATTATGAAAATGCCGTCCAGGTGATCACGACAGCCAACCAACACTTGAACGAACAATCAGGCTATGTGCAACAACAGCTGTCCGATGTGGTGGTGAATCTGCAATTTCAGGACAGAGCCAGTCAGATTATCAGTCATGTGATTGCGGATATGGAAAAACTGTCCGCTGCCGCCAACCAATTCCGCCAGCAATTAATGACGGGGCAATTACCTGAGCCGATCTCAGTTGCACAGTGGCTGGCGCAACTTGAACAAACTTACACTACGCTGGAACAAGTTCAGGCCCATTCTGGCCGACAAACCAGCAGTTCGGCCGATGAAGTTACTTTTTTCTAAAGGATAAGGCATGAAAACTATTTTAATCGTTGATGACTCTATCAGTATTCGCCAGGTGGTGGGCATGACCCTGAAGGCCAGTGGTTATCAGGTGATCGAAGCTTGTGACGGTAAAGATGCGCTCGCGAAGCTCAATGGTCAAAAAATTCATCTGATTATCTCGGATGTGAATATGCCAAATATGGATGGTATCACCATGCTCAAAGAAATCAAACAGTTAGCAGCCTATCGTTTTACTCCCGTTATCATGTTGACCACTGAAGGCTCGGATCAGAAAAAAGAAGAAGGCCGGGCTGCCGGGGCCAAAGCTTGGGTGGTGAAACCTTTTAAACCCGAGCAAATGCTCACCGCAGTGCAAAAACTAATTTTGCCTTAGGAGACGGTATGCCACTCACCATCAGTCAAAAAGCAGATTTTCTGATTGCCGAATTTGATACTGAGCTGACCATTTTTAATGTGCGGGAGGCTCACGCTGTGCTTGCTCCAGCCCTCGCCAGCCTCAACGGCCGGCTTATTTTGGATGTCACTACTTTGACTGATATTGATACGGCAGGCTTGCAGTTGCTGCTCTGGAGTTTGCAGCAAATAAATACGCCAGCCGAAGCCATCGTCACCTGCAGCGAAGATGGCGCTTTTCATCGCATCAGCCAAAGTTATAGTTTGCAATGGCCCACTGAATTTCAAAGCGGGAAACATTAAACATGGATCTGAGTCAGGCAAAAGGTTTGTTTATCGATGAAGCCAATACCTTGCTAGCAGATATGGAAAGGTTTTTGCTGGAGATTGAAGCAGGTGAAGCCAGTACGGCGCAGCACATTGATGCAATCTTCCGGGCCGCTCATACCATCAAAGGTTCGGCAGGCCTGTTTGGTTTTGATGCTATTGTGGCCTTTACCCATAACGTTGAAAGTGTCCTGGATAAAGTCCGGGCTGGCCAATTACCGCTCGATGAGAGTCTGATTAGTTTAATGTTGCAATGTCAGGATCATATTGCCAGCTTGATCCGGCAACTGGAAGATAGCCAATGCCACATTGATGTTGCGACCGGAACCCGCTTATTAGATGCTTTGCATCAATATTTGGATCCACCTCCCACCAGCGCGCCTGCTTTGCCGCAGGCAGCAGCGCCTGAACATTGGCAGATTGAAATCCAGTATGGCCAGGATGTATTTCGCGACGGCATGGACCCACTGTCGCAACTGAATTATTTGCAGAGTATGGGGCAACTGCTCGTGGTAGAACTGCAGAGCCATTTTCCTGCGGCGACCTTATTTGACCCGGAAACTTGTTATTTACAGCTCTCGCTGGTGCTCGATAGTGACGCCAGTAAACAGCAAATTGAAGATGTATTCGAATTTATTCAGGAAAGCAGCAAAATCAGCATCAGCAGTCCAGAGAAAATTCGCCAAAGTTTGCAGCAGATGCCGACGGTTGATGAAAAAATCGGTACTTTGTTAGTGCATGCCGGTGCGGTGACCGAACGTGAATTACAACATGCGCTCAGTCAGCAGAAACAGCAACCTCAGAGTGATAAAGCCCTGGGCCAGGTCTTAATCGAACAAGGCGCGGTCAGTACTGAAGTGGTGGCTGCGGCGCTGGATAAGCAAAAAGCCACTGAGCATAAAAGACCCGCTGATTTTCAATTTTTGAAAGTTGAAGCACGCAAATTAGATGAATTAATTAACCTGGTCGGCGAACTGGTAACCGCTGGCGCTGGCATCGACGTGTTGATACAGCAGTTGGCTGACGAAAAGCTAAGAGAATCTTTTGGCATCTTAACCTCTTTGCTGGAACAAATTCGCGATGGTGCCCTCGGCTTGCGGATGGTTCAGGTCGGTGAGTCCTTTAGCCGGCTCAAACGTATTGTCCGCGATGTCTCCAAGGAGCTGGGCAAAGATATTGAATTGACTATTGTTGGCGCTGACACCGAACTCGATAAAAGCATGGTGGAAAAATTATCTGATCCATTGATGCATATTGTCCGCAATGCCTTGGATCATGGCATCGAAAACAAAGAATTACGGCAGTACAAAGGCAAACCGGTGCAGGGCCAACTGAAACTCAGTGCCTGCCACGAAGCGGGCTCAGTGGTGATTGAAATTGCTGACGATGGCGCTGGCCTCAATGTCGAACGGATCCGCGCCAAAGCCATAGAAAAAAACATTATTCCACCGGATAGAGAGCTGACCGAAGAAGAAGTCTACAAACTGATTTTTGCCCCCGGCTTTTCCACCGCAGCTGCCGTAACCAATCTGTCAGGCCGTGGTGTCGGCATGGATGTGGTCAAACGTAATATTGAAGAGTTACGCGGCCAAATTCAAATCAGCTCAGTGCCGGATCAAGGCACTAATTTTAAAATCCGCTTACCGCTGACCTTGGCTATCATTGATGGTTTCTTGGTCAGTGTTGGCGATACCTACCTGGTGTTACCGCTGAATATGGTGCAGGAATGTATCGAGTTTAAGCAGCATCAGCTGGACAATGAGCGCAATTATCTGGATTTACGTGGCGAAGTATTGCCTTTCATCCAATTACAGCAATTGTTTGATCTACCTGCAGGCAATTCCAGTCGTGAAAATATTGTGGTCGTGCAATATGGCAATCAACGCGCTGGACTGGTGGTTGATCATCTGCACGGTGAATTGCAAGCTGTCATTAAACCGCTCAATGCATTGTTCCGCTCGTTAAAAGGCATTGGCGGTTACACCATTCTGGGTTCAGGTAAAGTGGGTCTAATCCTGGATATTCCTCAGCTGGTGCAATTTGCCACCGCAGTTGAAAGTCAGAGTTTTGAACATTAACTGCCATCAAAGCAGAAGGAGCAGGATGTGGACGAACAATTTAATAAAGATCCGCTGAGCCATCAGCATTTTTTAACCTTTTTACTCAGAGATGAATGTTTTGGTATCAGTATCAATTCAGTCAAAGAAATTATTGAGTATGACAATGTTACCCCTATCCCACTGATGCCTGACTTTGTCAAAGGGGTGTTGAATTTACGGGGAGATGTGGTACCGGTGATTGATTTATCAATCCGGTTTAATAAAGCGCCGACCGAAGTACAAAAAAGAACATGCATTGTGATCCTGGAGATTATTTTTGAAGAACAGATAGTCACTATTGGTGCTGTGGTCGATAGCGTTAGTGAAGTGATTGAAATTAATATGGATAACATTGAACCAGCACCTACTTTTGGCGCCCGGATCCGGGCGCAGTTTATTCTTGGTGTTGCCAATGTCGGTGAACAATTTGTGATCCTGCTGCGCGGTGAACGCGTGCTATCACTGGATGAGATGGCAGCTATTATCGAGAAAGTTGCTGACTAAGCACGGGAGTTGCAGATGTTCGATCAAATGTCATTATTCGCCCGCCAGGCATTGTTGGCTCTTTGCATGATCTTGTTGTTGATATTATCTGGCTTTCTCGGGCTAAGAGGCATCTGGCTGGAACACCAGAGTATGGCGACTATGTATCAGGATCGGGTGCAACCGATGCAGCAACTTATCACCGTCTCCGATCTGCTGACTGAACTGCTACAAAAGCTGCCGCAACAGGTGCAGCAACAAGGCTTTGTCACGGCGGCTCAATTACAACAGCAACGCCAGCAACAAACCGAATATCAGCAAGGATGGCAACAGTATCTGGACACCCGGCTGACTGCGGAAGAACAGCGTTTAGTGAACCAGCTGAAAGCCGATATGCTGCAAGCCGCTGCGCAAGTACAGCAACTGCAACAAATTTACCAGCCGCTGAACATCGAAGCACTGGCCAGCTATTTACAACAAACAACCTTAGTACCAGCGCTGCAACAGCAGTTTCGCCAACTGATTGCCTTACAAACCCGCGAATCGGCTCTGTTGTATCAGCAATCAGAGCAAAATTACCAACAAAACCAGCAGTTGATGCTGGCTCTGGTATTGGTGAGTTTAGCGGTTTCGCTGCTGCTTGCTGTGTTCATTAGTCGCAGCATTTTACGTCAACTCGGCGGTGAACCGGCAGCAGCAGTGCAGATCATCCAGCAAATAGCCGCAGGTGATTTAAATGTGGTGATCCCTGTAGCGGACAAGGATCAGCACAGTATGTTGCGCCACTTACAACAGATGGTCCAACGGCTGGCAGACATTATCCAGCAAGTTCGCAGTTCGGCTGATACCTTGTCATCAGCCTCAGCTCAGATGAGTGGCACTGCCCAGGGGCTTAGTCAATCTTCGACTGAACAAGCCGGTAGTGTTGAACAAACCAGCAGTGCGATGGAACAAATGTCAGCATCAATCGCACAAAATAATCAAAATTCGACAGTAACAGAAGCCATTGCCAAGGACAGTGCCAGCGATGCGCTGATCGGTGGGGAAGCTGTACGTAATACCGTTAAAGCGATGCATCAGATAGCGCAAAAAATCAGTATCATCGACGATATCGCCTATCAAACCAATTTATTGGCGCTCAATGCCGCCATTGAAGCAGGCCGGGCTGGTGAACACGGCCAAGGCTTTGCCGTGGTCGCAGCAGAAGTGCGTAAATTAGCGGCCCGCAGTCAAACCGCAGCCAAAGATATCGGTGATGTAGCAGCAAGCTCAGTCGCACTGGCTGAACAGGCAGGTCAACTGTTAGATCAGATGCTACCCGCCATTCAACGCACCTCAGAATTAGTGCAGGAAATTTCCGCCGCCAGTACGGAGCAAAGCCAGGGCGCAGGCCAAATTAATGCTGCCATTAGCCAAATAACTCAGGCCACCCAACAAAATGCCGCCGCTTCGGAGCAACTATCCGCCACATCGGAAGAATTAACCGCTCAGGCACAACAGTTACAACAACTGGTGGCCTATTTTCAGTTACCAGGGCAGCGAGTTCCTCTTGGGAGCCACGCCGCGGCTACATCAGCAGCTGTGACGAATCAAAGCCTCAAAAAACCCAGGCAGCAACCTGCAAAACCAGTAAAACCAGCGTTCGCAGCCCCAGCCAAACGCCCTAAAGCCTCCACCCGCGTTGCCAAGGTGAAAATACCTGCAATGGCGGTCCAGACGACAGCCAGTGTTAGGCCAAGAAAGGATGATGATTTTGAATATGAAAAGTTCTGAAGTTGGCAACGGCAACCGGCTTCATACTTTATCCAAAACGGAGTTTGTTCAATTTCGTGACTGGTTGTATCAGCAGGCAGGCATTCATCTGGCTGATGTCAAAAGCAGTATGGTCAGTGGCCGTTTACAAAAAAGGCTCAGCGCCCTGCAACTGTCGGGCTTTAGCGCTTATCTGGATTATCTGCGGGTGCCGGCCCATCAGCAGGAACGTCAGACTTGCCTGAATTTGCTAACCACCAACGAGACCTATTTTTTCCGCGAAGAAAAACACTTTGCATACTTGCAAAAACTGCTGCAGCAACAACCAGCATACCGGCAATGGCAGATCTGGAGTGCGGCGGCTTCTTCTGGTCAGGAGGCCTATTCTATCGCCATGGTGCTGGCTACGGCGTTAGGCTTGGAAGCAAATTGGAAAATCCATGCCACTGATATCAATACCACGGTACTGGACAAAGCGCAGCGTGGGATTTACCCCATTGAAGAGACTGAAAAAATTCCGCTGCCAATGCTGAAAAACTATTGTGAAAAAGGCGTTGGTAAAGATCAGGGTTGGTTCAGAGTGGGTCAGCCAGTCCGCCAGCATGTCCAGTTCAGTGTGGCTAATTTATTTAAACTGGATGCTAAATTACCGCAGTTTGACGTTATTTTCTTACGTAATGTGTTGATCTACTTCGAATTGGAAGACAAGAAGCTCATCGTATCAAATGTGGTGCGGCAATTAAAACCAGGTGGCACCTTGTTGGTTGGGCATTCAGAAAGTATCCATGGTTATCACCCCTCACTACAACAGGTACAGCCGAGCTGCTATTGTTATCAGAAGTAATGAGCAAAAATTACAGCTGGCGATAGAAACAAGTTGTTATTAATGTTTGGAGATTAGATGCAAGCAAGACGGATCAAAGTTTTAATCGTAGATGACTCCGCGCTGGTGCGCCAAGTGTTGACCCAGCTGTTGGAAGGTTTTGCCGATATTGAAGTGCTTGGCAGTGCGCCAGATCCGTTATTCGCCATGAACAAGATGAACAAAGATTGGCCTGATGTCATTACGCTGGATGTTGAAATGCCCAGAATGGATGGCATTACCTTTTTAAAACAAATTATGCAAACCAGACCGACCCCGGTGCTGATTTGCTCATCTTTAACCGAAAAAGGCGCAGCTACCACAGTCCAGGCCATGCAAGCCGGAGCCGCGGGTATTTTTACCAAACCACAGTTGGGCGTGAAAGAGTTTTTGCAGTCCAGCAAACAACAATTTGCCGATGCGATCAGGGAAGCGGCCCGCACCAACACCCGCAATCTGTTACCCAGGCCATTACAGCCACCGGCAGCCTTATTACAGCCTGTGGTCCACGCTGACACTCAGGCGATGGCACGCACCACGGAGAAAGTGATTGCCATCGGTACATCCACTGGCGGTACTATTGCGCTGGAGTTTCTGCTGTCGCAACTCACATCCGTCTGCGAAGGTATTGTGATAGTGCAGCATATGCCGGAGAAATTTACCGCCGCTTTTGCGGCCAGGCTCAATTCCATTTGTGCCATTGAAGTGCGGGAGGCAAAACATGGCGATCGCATCAGGCCGGGTTTAGCGCTGATAGCACCAGGCGGCCAGCACTTATCGATTGGCCGCAGCGGTGCTTATTATCAGGCCTTGGTTAAGCCTGGTCCGGCGGTCAACCGACACTGCCCTTCGGTCGATGTGTTATTTCGCAGCGTCGCCAAAATCGCCGGTGCCAATGCCATCGGCATTATCATGACCGGGATGGGCGATGATGGCGCCCGCGGATTGCTGGAAATGCGTGAAGCTGGTGCCCGTACCTATGCGCAGGATGAAGAGTCGTCTGTCGTATTTGGCATGCCAAAAGAAGCCATTAAGCGCCAGGCGGTCGACCAGATCGTTGGGCTGGACCGGATCCCCGCCGTCATTATGCAATACAGTCAATAAGGATATTTGCATGCAAAATCTAAAATTGCTGATTGTGGATGATAGCCCGGTGCAACGAGAATACATGCTGCAACTGTGTCATGACATTGGCTTTGCAGAAGTCAGCAGCGCCGAAAATGGCGAAATCGCCTTACCTATGCTGCAACAACAACAATTTGATGTGCTGATTTGTGATTTAGAAATGCCAGGTTTGGATGGTATTGAATTGTTACACAAAGTGGCGTCGTTAAACTGCAATGCAGCGGTGATTATTGTCAGTGGCCGCGAACAAAATCTGCTCACAGCAGTGGAGTTGATGGCTCGTTCCGATGGTTTACAGGTGCTGGGCAGTCTACAAAAACCACTGGATACGGCGGCATTCAGCCAATTACTGAGTCAGTTAAAACCGCAAGCGCACAGCAATAAAAACCTAGCCCAACAGCAGCAACAGCCTTTGCTGGATTTCAAAGAGTTATCCGAGGCCTTACAGCAGCATCGATTTGTCTTGCACTACCAACCCAAAGTGGACGTTCAAAGCGGTCAACTGGCCGGTGTGGAAGCGCTGGTCAGATTACAACATCCCAGCCGGGGACTGATTTATCCTGGCCATTTTATTGCAGTGTGCGAGCGTTTTAACCTGATTGATGCCCTGAGCTACGAGGTGCTGTTACTGGCCATTGCCCAGTTACAGCAATGGCGTGTTCAAGGCTTTGTTCCGAATATTTCAGTGAATCTATCCGCCACCTCGTTTGAAAATGCGTTTTTCTTACAACAAGTCAATCAGTTACTGGCTGACTCAGCCATAGATCCAGCCCAACTGATGTTTGAAGTCACAGAAACTGCTGTTATTCGGAATATGGGCCAGGCTTTAGCTTTTTTAAGCCGGTTACGACTCTCCGGTTTTGGTTTATCCATTGACGATTACGGTACTGGCTACTCTTCGGTCAAACAGTTGTCGCAAATCCCTTTTACCGAATTAAAAATAGACCGTAGTCTAATCGATGGCATTGCCAGCCGACGGCATTTGCAAGTGATCTTAAGCAGTACCTTATCCATGTGCCAACAACTTGGTATTAAAGTCGTCGCAGAAGGTGTAGAAAGCCATGCCGATTGGCAATATTTACAACAATTTAGTGGCTTAGTCGCACAAGGTTATTATCTGGCAAAGCCAATGCCATGCCAGGCATTGGAGGAGTGGATCCAACAAGGTTGTCGCTATGCTGGCGCCAGTCTTGCTTTGGGTTCGGAGTAAATTCCGACTATCATGATGCCAGCTTGACCTGACGCAACCAGACATGACCGGTACCAATCTCAAAAATTAAATTGCGATGGCCCTGACCTCCAACATGTTCGGCACTAAACTTACCACCATGGCGTTTGACAAATAGGCGCGCGGCACTGATATTTTGCTGGCCAATTTGCCGAGCTGATATGTCCTGGCCACTAAACATCGAACCGCCACCAAATAACTTCATTTGTAACTCAGGCACTGCCATGCCCTGCCGGCGAAATTGCTGTAACATGGCATCAAGTGCAGTATCCGCATAACGGCCGACGTCTTCGGCTTTATGCTTGCTAGGGGCTGAAGGTAATAAAAAGTGCGTCATACCGCCCGTTTTACTGGCACTATGCCAGCAGGTAACGGAAACACAGGAGCCTAGTAGCGTGCGGATGCGATAATCTTGATCAGCCAAACACCACTCGCCTGGCTGCAAAAAAATATCAATCAGATGTGATGCTGTGACCGATAGCGCCATCAAACTGCTCCAGAACACTCAGCAGGCAAACAACAAGATGCCAGCCTGCAGCCACCAAGCCAACGGTTAAGCGTAATGTTTGTCGGTCGACAGATGTGAACTAAAACCGCCACTGGCACCTACTTTAAAGAAACCGATTAATTCTTGTAACTGTTCAGCCTGACCACTCATTTCTTCTGCTGTCGCCGCTAATTCTTCACTACTGGCGGCATTTTGTTGGGTGATTTGATTTAATTGCGACATTGCAATATTGATCTGGCTGGTACCACTACTCTGCTCATCGCTGGCAGCGCTAATTTCCTGCACCAATTCAGAAGTTCGGAGAATACCAGGCACAATATCCGACAATAAAGAACCGGCTTTTTCCGCCAGACTGACACTGTTACGGGCCACCTCACCTATTTCCTGCGCCGCCACCTGGCTGCGCTCGGCCAGTTTACGTACTTCAGCTGCGACCACCGCAAAACCACGGCCATGGGTTCCTGCGCGGGCGGCTTCAATCGCAGCGTTTAACGCCAGCAAGTTAGTCTGATAGGCAATATCATCAATAATACTGATTTTATTGGCGATACTCTTCATGGCTGTCACCGTTTGCTCGACGGCCTGTCCGCCATCTGTGGCCAACTGCGCTGCTTTAGAAGCAATACTTTCAGTGACTTTGGCATTTTCGGCATTCTGCCCGACCGAAGCGCTCATTTCCTCAACTGAAGCACTGGTTTCTTCCACACTAGCCGCCTGTTCGCTGGTTGCTTGTGACATGGTTTGTGCAGTCGAACTGACTTCTTCAGAGGCGGAAGATAAATTATCGGCCGCACTGCGAACTTCACCCACAATGGCCGATAATTTCACCACCATCTGGGCAATACCTGCCAACATACTGCTGTGATCACCACTTTTTAATTTGACCTGCACTGTCAGATCACCAGCCGCGACTTGCGACACCAACTGGGCGGCATAAGACGGCTCACCACCTAACTGACGCAATAAATTTCTTACGATCAAGGTTGCAATCAGAATGCCTAACACCAAGCTGATACTCATCACTATCATCACCATTTGGCGGGACGATGCATAAATTTCATCGCCCATCAAACTGGCGTCATCCGCCCCTTTGGTATTTAACGCCGCTAGCTTGAGTGCAAGCGCCGAACTACTATCAAACAGCTTTTGCGATGGACCATTAATAATTTGCATCGCTTCTTCAGTTTTTAACTGACGGGATAATTGCAGAACTTGTTCATGGTATTGCAAATATTGTTGGTACTCACTGCTGAATTGGTCAAACAGAGCCCGCTCTTCTTCACTGCTAATCAGTGCCTGATAGGCTTTTTTATTGTTGTTGATTTGCTCCAGCACAGTATTGAGTGTGGCTTCAAAGCGCTGCATCTCAGTTTCATTGGTGGAGATAATATGCGACAGTTCGGCAATACGAAAATCTGAAGTATTGGTATTGAGATCTAAGATAAAACGGGTAGCCGGTAACCAGTTGGTGGTAATCACAGTGGATTGTGAATTGACTTTTGCCATCTGATTTAATGCTGAAAACCCCATCACGGCCATCAAAATCAGCACAATTGCGAAACCCAATCCTAGCTTGGTTCCAATCTTCATGTTATTAAAAGCTTCCATCAAGTTGCTCCAGTGGTTAAATCTCGTATTAAAACTGTTCGCCGACCAAGATCAGAATTAGTGCAGCAATTTCGCCACAGCTTTTAACAGCTGGGCCGCAATAAAAGGTTTCACCAACCAAGCTTTCGCCCCCAATTGCTGGGCAACCAACATTTTGTCATCGGCCGCTTCTTTGGTTAACATCATCATGGGTACAAATTTATAGGCTGGCAATTGTCTGGCGGCAGCGACAAAGCTCAAACCATCCATCTGCGGCATATAAATATCACTGATAATTAAATGTATTTTTCGTCCATCTAACAGCGGCAACGCACTGATGCCATCATCAGCTTGGATCACCTGATAACCGGCTTCGGTTAAAGTAGTACTGACCACAGCACGCAGTGATGCTGAATCATCCACTATTAAGATTGTTTTTGGCGTTGCAGGCTTTATATCCATATCCAGCTAGTTCATCTGAATAAATTCAGTGGGTTAAAACTTAATCTGACCACAAAGGTTTAGCAGTGGAATGGGATAAATAAAAGGCAAAAGCTGGTTTTCAGCAAATATTTTTTACGGCGAGGTGTTGGCCACAAATTGAACCATCTAACACCGGCTAAATGGGACTAAAAAAGCAAGAAATCAATTGACACATTTACCCCAAGGCAAATGCAAATAATACAGCGGCCCCGGCGGCCATCAGGTTCGCCAGGGTCAGCCAGAAGGATGGTTAAAAGTCGACTTTGCCATCGCGGATATGTTTTTCACCGCGTTGTTTTGCCAACTCAATTTGCTTTTGCCGCTCAGTAAAAGCCGCTTTTTGCTCGGCGGTGATTTTGTCATGACAGTGCGGGCAACTTAAGCCTTTGACATAAAGTTCCGATTGCATTTCATCTACTGACAGCGGCATGCGACAGGCATAACACTGATCATAACTGCCCTGCTCCAGACCATGTTTGACCGCGACCCGCTGATCAAACACAAAACACTCGCCTTGCCACAAACTGTCGGCTGCAGGCACTTCTTCTAAGTATTTCAGGATACCACCGTCCAGGTGATAGACTTCTTCAAAACCTTGTTCTTTTAAATAAGCTGTTGATTTTTCACAGCGAATACCACCGGTGCAAAACATCGCCACTTTTTTATGTTTGCCACTGTCGAGGTTTTCTGCCGCCCACTGCGGGAATTCACGAAAACTGGTGGTATTCGGATTCACAGCATTTTTAAAAGTGCCAATGGCAACTTCATAATCATTACGGGTATCAATGACGACAGTGTCTGGATCACTAATCAAGGTATTCCAGTCCTGACCTTTGACATAAGTGCCAACAATATGTTGTGGATTAATACCCTCCACCCCCATAGTGACAATCTCTTTTTTCAATTTGACTTTGGTGCGGTAAAACGCCGGTTCATCAGCCATTGACTCTTTGTATGATAAGCCGCTAAAGCGACTATCCGCCAGCAACCAGTCTTTCACCGCATCTATGCCATCACGATGACCACAAATGGTGCCGTTAATGCCCTCTTCTGCCAGCAATAAAGTGCCTTTGACTTTGTGTAATACCATGTGTTGGTAAAGTTTATCGCGCAAGGCGACATAATCAGGCAGGGAAACAAATTTATAAAGTGCAGCTACGACGTACATAATTTACCTTTTTGCTCAGTCCGGATCGCAAATCCGGCGCATTAAAATCGCGGCGGATTATACTGCAAAGCGAGCGCGCTGGTAAATCTGAATGTCACTGTGCAAGTTATACCAAACACCGTTGTAGGGTCTTCCGACAGACTGATTCAGCCAACTGCAGTTCTAACTGCTGCTGCCCATCCGTGATCAGCAATTGACATTCATCACGCCAAACCGACCATTTCATATGGCCTTCGAACATCTGACAACAGCGCGCCAGTAGTTGCTCTGACAGTGGCAAAAATTGCACATTGCGCATTCCCTTGCTGAGTTGGCGTAATTTCGGTAA
>CAZGHW010000050.1:0-28048 GCA_964525695.1 uncultured Rheinheimera sp.
TGATTGATAGTATTTATCAGCGTAATTTCCCCGCCATCCAGGGCGGCGTATTAGCAGTGTCTTGTTTGGTGATCTTAGTGAATATGCTGACTGAGATTTTGCATACCTTATTTAATCCTCTGGCACGGCGGTTCTAACATGAAAAAAATCCGACTGTATTATGAGGAACATAACAAAGGCCCACTGAAATTATTGTGGCAACATTTTGCGCCACAACATTTTGCTTTTTTTGGTTTAGTCACTCTCTTGTTGCTGGTATCACTGGCGCTGTTCACGCCTGTGCTCACACCGCATGATCCTTATCTACAAAACTCACAATTACTGTTGCTCGCTCCTTCCTGGCAGGATTCTGGTCTCGTTTCCTACCCACTTGGTACCGATGATCTGGGCCGCGATTTGATGTCACGTTTAATGCTGGGCACCAGTTATACCTTTGGGCTGGCGATCCTTGCGGTGTTAGGAGCCTTACTGATTGGTCTGATCCTTGGTAGTTTATCTGGCATGAGTAAAGGGGTTAAATCCAGTGTTTTTAATCACTTACTTGACCTTGCACTCACAATACCTTCGCTATTACTGGCCATTGTGATTGTCGCGGTGCTCGGACCTGGTCTGATCAATACCATTTGGGCCATTATGCTGGCGTTGCTGCCGCAATTTGTCCATGGCATTCGAAATGCAATCATGCAGCAGCTGAAACAGGATTATGTCACAGCGTACCGATTGGATGGTGCGAATAAAAGACAATTGCTGTTTTCGGTAATTTTACCGAATATCTGGGAACAACTGGTACTGATGGCCACTATGGCTTTATCCACTGCCGTGCTGGATATTGCAGCGCTTGGTTTCTTAGGGATTGGTGCCCAGTCACCTACGCCGGAATGGGGCAGTATGATTGCCGATTCATTGGATGCGATTTATCTCGCGCCCTGGACTGTCGCGTTACCAGGATTATTAATTTTTACCACTGTACTGGCCATTAATCTGGTTGGTGATGGTTTGCGGGTGGCAATGAAAAAGCGGCGGGAAAACTGATGCAGTTATTGGACATCCGTAATCTGACACTGGAACTGGAAACCCCCGACGGCTTAGTCAGAGCTGTAGATCGGGTTAGCCTGACGCTAAAAGAAGGTGAAATTCGTGGCCTGGTTGGTGAATCCGGCTCGGGCAAAAGTTTGATCGCCAAAGCTATTATGGGCGTGTTACACCAACGCTGGAAAATCAGCGCAGATCGCTTTAACTGGTGCGGTCAAGATTTGCTGCGTTTACCCTATCAGCAGCAGCGCCAAATCATCAGCCGGGATATCGCGATGATTTATCAGGAGCCCAGTCGTAGCATGGATCCTACCGCCACAGTCGGCGAACAACTGGCCGAATCGATTCCGGACCATCTACTGGAAGGGTCCTGGTGGCAACGAGGCTATTACCGTAAAAAACGGGCCTTAGCATTACTGCACAAAGTGGGTATTCGTGATCACACAGTGCTCAGTAGTTACCCTTATCAATTGTCTGAGGGTCTGTGCCAGAAAATTATGATTGCGATGGCTATCGCCAAAAGTCCAAAACTGTTGATTGCTGATGAACCGACCACTGCGCTGGAAAGTACCACCCAGGCTCAATTGTTCCGATTGCTCGCCAGTTTTAATCAACTCAAAGGCACCTCTATCCTGCTGATCAGTCATGAGCTGGAAACTGTAGCGCGCAATACAGATACCCTCAGTGTATTGTACTGCGGCCAATTGGTTGAAGCTGGCGATACTGCCACATTGCTAAAACAGCCACTCCACCCCTACACCCACGCGCTGATCCAAAGCGTCCCTGAGTTTCAGCCTGAACTAGGCTTTAAGCAGCAACTCTATGCTTTGCACGGCAGTATTCCGACTTTACAACATTTGCCTATCGGCTGCCGGCTTGGACCGCGTTGCCCTAACGCCCGTAAAGAATGCGTGAAAACGCCGAATATTGAGCGCCAACAGAACCATTTTTACAGTTGTCATTTCCCAATGACAGGAAAAGCCAGCCATGAGTAGTCTGATTGAAGTGCGACAACTATGCAAAAGCTACCAAAAAGCGCAAGGCTTGTTTCGACATAAACAAGTGCTGGCTTTGCAGCATTTATCCTTCCAACTGGATGCTGGCCAAACATTAGCTGTGGTCGGTGAAACGGGCTCCGGCAAAAGTACGTTAGCCAAAATTCTGGTCGGTATCGAACAAGCAGACAGCGGTGAAGTGCTGTTGGCTGGTAAAAAACATGATTGTGGCAATTATCAGAGTAATAATCATCTGATCCGCTATATTTTCCAGGATGCCGCCCGCTCGTTAAATCCGAACCAGAAAATTGCCGATATTTTGCACGATGTGTTGCGCTACAGCACAGTGCTGAGTTTTGAACAGCGCGAACAAAAAATAGCTCAAACCCTGAAATTACTTGGCTTGTTAAACGAGCATGGCAATTATTATCCACATATGTTTTCCGGCGGCCAGTTACAACGGGTCGCCCTGGCACGAGCTTTGATCCTAGATCCCAAAGTTTTAATTTTGGACGAAGCGCTGACGGCACTGGATCCATCGTTACGGGCACAGATTGTCAATCTACTGCTGGATTTACAACAAAAAACTGGCCTGGCCTATTTACTGATCACCAACCAACTGCGCTTAGTCCGTCATATCGCCGATCAAACATTGGTACTGCATCAAGGGCAAAGCCTGGATTACGGCCCTACCCAACAAGTGTTTAGCCAGCCACAACATGATTACAGCCGTAAATTGATCAACAGTATTCAGTACTGAACACAGTATCCACTGATGTCTGCATGTGCAAACAAAAGCCATAAGCATTTGGGCCAATAAAAAAACCGCCGTAGCGGTTTTTTTATTTTTGTTCAATATCGAACAATTACAGCTCTTCGCTGGTCATTGCCGGTAATTTTCGAACAATATCAGCTTGTTGCTTTAACGCTTGCTGCACGGCACTAAAGTGCGATTGTGCCAATTGCTGTGCGTATTGTTGCAACTCCGCCACTGGTGGCTCTGCCGTGGTGCTGGCCTCGGTCACTTTACTGACAAGTATCACTGCCGAATCCCCGGTAGCCAGACTGGTCATGCCAACACTGACTTTACCTGCTGCCACTGGTTTTGCCAGTTCAAACGCCTTAGTGCGAATTTCAGCATCTAAGCTACCGCCAAAACGTGGCGTGGCTGGAGCAGATTCAAGTTTTAACTGGGCAGCAGTCACGATAGCGGCAGCATTGTCAGCTTTGGCAGCTTCAGCGGCAATAGCTTCAGCTTTGGCTTTAGCCAGCTTGCTGCTTTCTTCAGCCACAACTGCAGCTGTAGCTTCAGCCTTGACTTCATCTAAGCTTTTCACTTTTTCAGCCACATGTTCCACCAGACGAACGACCACGACGTGCTGCGGTGCAATTTCAATCACATCACTATTGGTACCAGCAGCGATGAAATCGGCATTAAAGACTGCATCCAGCAGTTTAGGTGTCGCGAACACACCAGCGGCAGTCGCACGGGAAAACAAGGCTTGCTCCTGCACTTTGGCATTCACAGCTGTGGCAGCTTCAGCCAAACTATCGGCAATTTCAAAACTCACTTCAGCCAGTTTTTGCTGTAATTCAGCAAATTGCTCGGCCGCTTTTTCTTGCTGCACTGTCGCTTTGATGGCATCACGAACCTCAGCCAGTGGTTTTACTTTAGCTGCATCAATTTCAGTCAGTTTAATAATGTGATAACCAAAAGAGGTTTTCACCACCGGACTTAAATCACCGACTTTGGCCAGCGCATAAGCGGCTTGTTCGAACTCAGCCTCCATCACATCTTTAGTGATAAAATCTAAATCGCCTCCCACTTCGGCAGACACAGTATCTGCCGATTGTGCTTTGGCTAATGCGGCAAAATCAGCACCAGCCTGCAGTTGCCGCAACAATTCTTCCGCTTTAGCTTTGACGGCAGCATCTTCGTCCGCAGCTTCTAACAGAATGTGTGAAACGCGGCGACGTTCTTCCGACTGATAGCGACTTTGTTGAGCATGGTAATAGCTTTCAATATCGGCATCGCTGACTGCAATGGCTTTCGCCAAATCTGCACCTTTTAATTCAACATATTGCAGTGACACTTGTTCAGGTGTAGCGAAGCGTTTTTGATTCAACTGATAAAAACTATTCAGTTTATCATCGGTGATTTCAACGTCTTTGGCAAAGTCAGCCGCTTTTAGCAAGGCATATTCAATATCGCGACTTTGTTGCTGTAGCAGCATCAGTTGTTTCAGTTCGTTCGGTAATGCGAATTCTGAACCCGCAACGCCTGCCAGTAACTGATTACGGCTGAATTGTTCCCGTAACATGTCACGGAACTGATTCGCAGTCAGATTGTTCTGCCGCAATAACGCCAGATACCGGTCGTTATTAAACACACCGTCGACCTGAAACTCAGTCATTTCACGGATAGTTTTGATGATCAGCTCATCACTGACTGCCAGTCCCATGCTGGTCGCATATTGTTTCATCAGCGTCTCATCAATCAGACGATCTAACACTGAATTACGAAAATTATTCATGTAGTCAGGGTTCGCAGCAAGAGAGGCAAACATCTCACCAAACTGCTGTTCCATCCTGGCACGTTCGTTCTGGTAACTTTGCTCGAATTTGGTTCGGCTGATTTCTTCACCGTTCACCACAGCGACTGACTGATCACTGTTATTGGCAAAATAACTACTGACGCCGGATACGGCGAAAGTCAGGATCACCAGGCCCAGAATGACCTGAGCAACAATCCCTTTTGAACCTTCTCTGATCTTTTCTAACATGCTTGCTTTATCTCTTATAACGGCAAATGCGGGCTTAAAAAAAAAGCGCATCTTAACAGATGCGCCTTTTTTAGAGAAGCTGTAACAGAACTGCGGATACTTTGCTCATCTGCTTAGTATCGCTACCATTTGTCAGCCAGGCTGCAACATGGTGTTCTTCGCTTTACACACCCCACCGGCGCGCCGGTGGAATTATCAAGTTTAGTTAACGCTGTCTTTTAACGCTTTACCTGGCTTGAACGAAGGGATTTTCCCAGAAGGGATTTGGATCGGTTCGCCAGTCTGTGGGTTACGGCCTGCACGAGCGGCACGCTCACGCACGGCAAAAGTACCAAAACCAACCAGTGCAACTGAGTCACCTTCCTTTAAAGCTTCAGTAACGGCTTCGATGAACGCGTCAAGAGAACGACCCGCTGCCGCTTTAGAAATGTCTGCACCAGCAGCAATTTTGTCGATAAGTTGAGACTTGTTCACAATATCATCCCCTTCAATTGTTATTATTTTCTAACACAAGATTTAAGTACACTTTTGTAATGTGGACATTGTTATATCAAGCATCCGAAACGCTTGCAAGCACAAATACAACGGACCCGAAAATTTCTTGATGTCCCGCCAGCCCTTGTCACACAAGGGCTGCAACGAAACTGCCCCTAAATTAGCACAGCCTGAGCGTTTGAAAAGCCCCTAAACCACATTTTTTTGGCTTTTTTTAGCTTTTACGCTGGTTTTTTCCACATTTACCACAGACATACCGGTTGGCGGCTCTTGTAAGGCCAACTCCAACACCTGCTCTATCCACTGCACCGGGCAAATTTCAATATCGCCTTTGACGTTATCTGGAATATCTTTTAAATCACGCACGTTATCATGTGGGATCAACACCCGTTTGATGCCGCCGCGATGGGCTGCCAGTAATTTTTCTTTGAGACCACCGATCGGCAATACTTCACCGCGCAGGGTAATTTCGCCTGTCATCGCAACATCGGCCCGTACCGGATTACCGGTTAACGCAGAGACCAATGCTGTGACCATGCCAATGCCTGCACTAGGGCCATCTTTTGGCGTCGCGCCTTCTGGTACGTGGATGTGGATATCACGTTTTTCATAAAAGTCTTCATTGATCCGCAAGCTGTCAGCCCGGCTTCTCACCACAGTCATCGCCGCCTGGATCGATTCTTTCATCACATCGCCCAGTGAGCCGGTATGGGTTAATTTACCTTTACCAACCACCGCAGCAGCTTCAATCGTCAGTAAATCACCGCCAACCGAAGTCCAGGCCAGACCTGTCACCTGACCAATGCGGTTACTGTCTTCTGCCTTACCATAATCAAAGCGCTGCACACCAAGGAACTCTTCTAAATTGTCCTGGTTAATGACCACTTGTTTGCCGCTCTTGCCGAGCAAAATTTGTTTCACGGCTTTGCGACATAACTTAGAAATTTCGCGCTCCAAGCTACGCACTCCTGCTTCGCGGGTGTAATAGCGGATAATGCCAATAATCGCACTGTCCTCTATGGTCAGTTCACCTTTTTTCAGACCATTGCGCTCAATTTGCTTGCTGATCAGATGCTGACGGGCAATATTCAGTTTTTCATCTTCGGTATAGCCTGACAGGCGAATTACTTCCATCCGATCCAATAAGGCTTCCGGAATATTCAAACTGTTACTGGTGGCGAAAAACATCACATCAGACAGATCGTAATCGACTTCCAGATAATGATCACTAAAGGCTGAGTTTTGCTCCGGATCCAACACTTCTAACAGTGCTGCCGCGGGATCACCACGAAAATCCGACGCCATTTTGTCAATTTCATCAAGTAAAAACAGCGGATTGCGAACACCAACCTTGGCCATTTTCTGAATGATTTTACCAGGCATTGAACCAATATAAGTGCGGCGGTGACCACGAATTTCAGCTTCATCCCGCACTCCACCTAATGCCATCCGCACGTATTTGCGACCGGTGGCTTTGGCAACGGACTGCCCGAGCGAGGTTTTACCGACGCCTGGTGGCCCCACTAAACATAAAATTGGCCCTTTGAGCTTATTTACCCGTTGTTGCACGGCCAGATATTCCAGGATGCGCTCTTTCACCTTATCCAGACCATAGTGGTCACTGTTGAGAATTTCTTCCGCCAACGCCAGATTCTTTTTCACCTTAGAACGTTGTTTCCAAGGCACTTGCGTCAACCAATCAATATAAGAGCGCACCACTGTTGCTTCTGCAGACATCGGTGACATCATTTTTAATTTAGCCAATTCTGCAGAAGCTTTGGTTTTTGCTTCTTCCGGCATAGCAGCCGCTTCAATCTTCCGATTGATGGCTTCAAATTCATCCGGCGTATCATCCAGCTCACCCAGCTCACGCTGAATCGCTTTCATCTGTTCATTCAGATAATACTCACGCTGGCTTTTTTCCATCTGCTTTTTCACCCGGCCACGAATGCGGCGCTCGACCTGCAGAATGTCGATTTCGCTTTCCATCATCGCCATCAGGAATTCCAGACGGGCGGTGACGTCAACGATTTCCAATACTTTTTGCTTATCTTCCACTTTCAGTGGCATATGCGCGGCCATGGTATCCGCCAGTCTGGCGGCATCTTCAATACCAGATAAAGCCGTCAGCACTTCTGGCGGGATTTTTTTGTTCAGCTTGATATAGCCTTCAAACTGCCCCACCGCAGAACGGACGAAGACTTCCTGCTCGCGGCTGTCCATTTCTGGCGATGCGATGACATCGACATTTGCCATAAACAGTTCGTCACTGGCAGTAAAGTCGACCAACCGGGCACGGCGACTGCCTTCGACCAGTACTTTGACAGTACCATCCGGCAGTTTCAGCAGTTGTAAAATTGTTGCGACTGTACCAACCCGGTATAAATCCGACTCGGCCGGATCATCCAGCGTGGCATCTTTTTGCGCGACCAGGAAAATCTGTTTATCGTTGTCCATCGCGGCATCAAGACATTTAATAGATTTCGCCCGCCCGACAAACAATGGAATTACCATGTGGGGATAGACGACAACGTCACGTAATGCCAACACGGGCATATGCAAACGTTCGACTGTTGCTTCTGTCATTCAATCTCTCTCGAATTAGTTACTGCAGGCGTGAATAGACAAGTATATGGGGTCTGAATTTCACACTTCAATGCACTGTCTGAAAAAATGCCGCGAAAACATCAAGCTGATTTCAGCCTTGCGATTGAACATACGTTAGTTAGCACCGAACTGTTCACAACACAAGCAAATAAGCGACCACCGGCGCGAAGCGGGGATCTTGTCTGGCATGTCTGATTTTGACGCCAAAAAAAAGGAGCCGAAGCTCCTTTTAGCATTGGGTATCCCGCTGGCATGTAGTTCAGTGGGATTCAGCCACCGCTTTTTCACTGCTTTGATAAATCAGAATTGGCTGAGATTCGCCGCGGATCACGGTTTCATCAATCACCACTTTACTGACATCCTGCATCGACGGCAGATCATACATGGTGTCCAGCAACACACCTTCGACGATAGAGCGTAAACCACGAGCGCCGGTTTTGCGTTCCATCGCTTTTTGGGCAATGGCTTTAAGCGCATCTTCACGGAACTCCAGCTCAACCTCTTCCATCTGGAACAAGGCAGCAAATTGTTTCACCAGCGCGTTTTTCGGCTGGCTGAGGATTTCCATCAGGGCAGCCAAATCCAGCTCGGTTAAAGTCGCCAGTACCGGTAAACGTCCAATAAACTCCGGAATTAAGCCAAACTTCACCAGATCTTCCGGCTCCACATCGCGGAAACTTTCAGTCAAAGAGCGATTGGTTTCTTTGCTTTTTACTGCAGCACCAAAGCCAATACTGGAGCCTTTAGCGCTGCGCTGTTCGATGATTTTATCCAGACCAGCAAAAGCGCCACCACAAATAAACAGGATTTTGGAGGTATCAACCTGCAGAAATTCCTGTTGCGGATGTTTACGGCCGCCTTGCGGTGGTACAGAAGCAACAGTGCCTTCAATCAGTTTTAACAGCGCTTGTTGCACACCTTCACCCGACACATCGCGGGTAATAGATGGGTTTTCTGATTTACGCGAAATTTTATCGATTTCATCAATGTAGACAATGCCACGTTGGGCTTTTTCGACATCGTAGTCGCATTTCTGTAACAGTTTCTGGATAATATTTTCGACATCTTCACCGACATAACCAGCTTCGGTTAAAGTGGTGGCATCAGCCATGGTAAATGGCACATCCAATAAACGCGCCAGCGTTTCAGCCAGTAAGGTTTTACCACTACCGGTAGGACCAATCAGCAGAATGTTACTTTTGCCAAGCTCAACGTCCTGTTTGTTACTGACATTGCGCAGCCGTTTGTAATGGTTGTATACCGCAACGGCCAATACTTTTTTCGCATGCTCCTGGCCGATAACATAATCATCCAGATGGGCGCGGATTTCGCGTGGTGTTGGCAGTTTGTTGCCATCGCGTTTTGGCGAAATATCCTTAATTTCTTCCCGGATAATGTCGTTGCATAGGTCAACGCATTCATCACAGATATAAACCTGTGGACCTGCGATCAACTTACGCACTTCGTGCTGTGATTTGCCACAAAAAGAGCAATATAACAGCTTGCTGTTTTTGTCGCCGTCAGTGCGGTGATCAGACATGGAACTACCTCATTTACCTTGCGCAGCACCCGTCCCGGGACACTGCACCAATCCAATTATTTTGCTTCACTTTTGACAAATATGGTGTCAACCAAGCCGTATTCGAGTGCTTGTTGGGCACTTAAGAAATTATCCCGCTCTGTGGCAGCAATGATTTCTTCATAGGTTTTACCGGTATGTTCAGCCATCAATCGATTTAATTTTTCTTTGATGGTCAGAATTTCACGGGCATGAATTTCAAAATCCGTCGCCTGGCCCTGGAAACCACCCAGTGGTTGGTGGATCATCACCCGGGCATTCGGCAGGCAATAACGTTTGCCCTTGGTCCCGCCAGACAACAGGAATGCGCCCATACTGGCAGCCTGACCGACACAGACAGTGGCAATATCACATTTGATATAGCGCATGGTGTCATAAATGGCCAGACCTGCGGTGACAGACCCACCCGGCGAATTGATATAGATGTAGATGTCTTTTTCCGGATTTTCCGATTCCAGGAATAACAGCTGCGCCACAATCAGATTGGCCATGTGGTCTTCGACCTGGCCCGTTAAGAAAATCACCCGCTCTTTTAACAAACGTGAGTAGATATCAAAAGAGCGCTCACCTTTTGCGGTCTGCTCAATCACAATTGGCACTAAAGCGTTGACTAATTCATTCATATTTTGGTTAAACACCATCAGCTGGATCCCTCGAAACTTGCGGCAGAAAATAAAATGGCCCGAACACTGCTGCCCGAGCCATTAAAACCGTCTCACTAACTAATGTCAATGTTAGTTGGCAGCTTGCGGATTCATAATTTCATTAAACTTGGCAGCTTGTTCAGTAACTTTAGCCTGAGCCAGCACTAAATCAATCGCTTGTTCTTCTAAAGCAACATTACGCATGCCTTGTAACAGCTCTTTGTTGCTGTTGTAGTACTGCACCACTTCAGCCGGATCTTCATAAGCAGAAGCGATAGTCGCGATTAATGCCTGCACGCGGTTATCATCAACTTGCAGGTTGTTGGTTTTGATCACTTCACCTAACAACAGACCAACTTTCACGCGGTCACGGGCTTGGTCGGCAAATAAAGCAGCTGGCAGTTCTGGCAGGTTTTTCGCGTCCAGGTTGTTGCCAAAGCGTTGCAGTGCCTGACGACGTAATACGTCGACTTCGCTTTCAATCAGTGCTTGTGGCACTTCTAATTCGTGGTTTGCCAGTAAACCTTTGATCACTTGCTCTTTGACTTTGCCTTTGATGGCTTGCGTCAGCTCGCGATCCATATTTTTACGCACTTCAGCATGCAGCGCTTCGACAGTGTTGTCAGCCAGACCAAACAGTTTAACGAACTCTTCATTCACTTCTGGCAGTACTTGCGCTTCTACCTTTTGCAGTGTGATAGCAAACTGTGCAGCTTTACCTTTTAAAGCTTCAGCATGGTATTCGGCTGGGAAAGTCACATCAATAGTGAATTGCTCGCCAGCAGTTTTGCCGATGATGCCATCTTCAAAACCAGGGATCATCCGGCCCTGGCCTAAGTCCAGGCTGAAAGCTTCGGCTTTACCGCCTTCGAATTCTTCACCGTCGATTGAACCAACGAAATCCATCACAACGCGATCGCCAGCAGCAGCTGCGCCGTCTTTCACAGCCCAAGTCGCATGTTGCTTGCGCAGGGTTTCAATCATGTTGGTCATGTCTTCGTCAGTGATATCAACCACTGGTTTCGTCACTTCAACATTGGCCAGACCAGTCAGGGCAACTTCTGGGTAAACTTCAAAAGTAGCCACAAACTGTAAATCCTGGCCTTCAGCCAATTCGCCTGGAGCGAAAGTTGGCGCGCCAGCTGGCGTCAGTTTGTTGGCAATAATGGCTTGATAAAAATGATTTTGCATCTGACGAGAAGCAACATCCTGCAGCACAGATAAACCGAACATTTTTTTGATAATCGCTACTGGCGCTTTACCTGGACGGAAACCATCCACACGACGGTTTTTTGCAATTTGGCGCAGTTCTTTTTCTACTTCAGTGCTGATAGCAGCGGCAGGAACCGTGATATTGACACGGCGCTCTAAACCCTGGGTGGTTTCAACAGAAACTTGCATCTTGTTACCTCAAAATCAAAATCGGGCGTAGGCTTTACGCCATCATGCTTAAATCTGGCACATACCGCTTTATCAGCACTTGTCAACCAGATCCATTGTTTAATAGGACGCGGCATTATAGCGAGGCTTTTGCGCAACGTCGAGCATTTGATTAAAATCCAGCATTGGCGCGGCTTAGCAGCCGATTTATTGCCGGAATTTAATGAGAAAAACCATCAGGCCAGAGCGGGTAATTGTCTGGCAAGGATCAGCCGGTGTTCGCCCGGACCATAATAATCCGGATAATACTGTTCACTGACAAAACCAAGTTTTTGATAGAGTCGCACTGCCACCTGGTTGTCTGGTGACACGGTCAACCACCAGCGCTGGGTCACTGCCGGACTCTGCTCTAGCAGATGCTGCATTAATGCTTTGCCAACGCCATGGCCACGACTTTGTGCCGACACAGCTAAGGACAAAATTCCCAACTGCTGTAGACCTTGTTGGCCAGGTGCCGCCAATAAATAGCCAACCAGATGTCCGTCTAACAACGCCACCAGTAAGAAATCCGGCCAAAGGTCACGCGCCTGACGGAAAAAAAACTCCGGATAAACCACGCTCTGAAACACCTGCAGTTCTAATTCAGCCAGCGCCGGAATTTCAGTGGCATGGGCCGGACGAATTTCGAGCTTGGCTAAAAGAGGCTTTGCGCTCATTTGAAGTGAAGACATGACAAGTTTCCTGAAAAAATAACAACTTATTCTAGCGAACTATCCAGCAAAGCGGAATCCGGCTGATGGCAAGCGATGGTGAGAGCGCTATGGCAATTGCGCTGTGCCGCCTCGCATGCCGCTCCCCGCCACCAGCGGCGCTGTCTTTTCAGTAGCGGCTTAATATTGATTGTTTGCCGCTTTTACAGCAGGTTGCGCAGAAGCAGCGAGTGTCATTAATTCCGCAACAGTGACAAAACGAAAGCCGCGTTGTTTTAACCCCCGAATCATGGCAGGAACTGCTGCCAGCGTCTGAGCACGGTGCGGATACATGACATGTAATAAAATGATGGAGCCGGGTTTTGCTTGCTGCACCGTATAAGCAATCATTTTTTGTGGATCAGCCACCAATGCTGGTAAGTTCTCTGGGGCCAGATCCCAGGTCACACTGATCCTCTGCTTTCGTGCCAGATAACTTGGCAATAACCAGAGTTTTTTACCATAAGGCGGCCGGAATAGAATTGGTTCGGGTACCCCAGCGGCGGTTAATAATGCGTCGGTGTTTTCAATTTCACTGGCGATAAAAGCCGGAGTTTTAAAAATCATCCGCTGATGACTGTAGCTATGATTACCCACCTGGTGGCCTGCTGCCAGAATTTTTGCTAGTAACTGCGGATGACGCTGCACATCCTGCCCCAGCAGAAAAAATGTTGCCTTGATTTGCTCCTGCGCCAGAATTTGTAAAATAGCTTCGGTTTGACCAGGGACGGGGCCATCATCAAAGGTTAAGGCGATGACTGGTTGTGTGGTCTCAACCCGGTGAATTAAGGTGCCGGTTAGTTGATAATCCGCCAGACTGGCTAAACGCCAGATAGCGGCGCTACCAAATAATAGCAATGTCAGTAACGCAAGCAGACTGATTTGTTTCATCCCAGCTCTCACCAATCCTTCAACACTATCCTGTTAAATAGCAAGTCACAAAGCTGTCAGACACAACGTTGCACTTGCCGCTCCTTCTCCACAGCGCTGTCATAGACCTGTTTATTTTTGCCGTCGAATTCGGCCTTCCCTGACCTGCAAAACAGAACTCAGCAGCAGATTGGCGGGCAACGGCATGACACAAGCAAAAATGATGCCTTTATTTACAAGTGTTAATTTAATGGGTGCGAAGGCTGTACTGTCGCGGTTCGGTCAGGGATGCCTGTTTTCACCCGCCAAAGCATCGATATTGGCTGTTAAAATGGCTGACATTTTTTGCGATCAGCAACTGTTTTTAGCTTGGCTGGACAGCCGCAAAGCTGGATAAAATAAAGACAACGCTGTCAATGTTGAAATAACCGTCAGTCGGGGCGTATTGCTTAACAAAACGGCAAAACTGACTGGTCTTTTCAACCGTTATCAGTAAACTAGTTCCATCTTTGCTGAACCAGATTTGTTATGGCGCTTGAATTTAAAACCCGCACCCAGGTCGTTGTAGAAGCCATCCGCGCCCAGATTTTGTCCGGAGAAATTAAAGCAGGAGAGCCTTTGCGCCAAGCGGCACTGGCTGAACAACTGCAAGTCAGCCGTATCCCAATCCGGGAGGCGTTATTGCAATTGGAAGCTGAAGGGCTGGTTAAATTTGAACCGCATAAAGGGGCAACTGCCACTGAGATCAGCCCGGATTTGATTGATGAGTTATTTGAACTCAGAGCCCTACTGGAAACTGATTTACTGGCACGCTCAATCCCGTTGCTATCAGAACAGGATTTACAGCAGGCTGAACGGCAACTGGCACAGTTGGACGCGGCCTTGCAAAGCGATAACCATACTTTAATCTGGCCTGAGCTGAATTCAGCATTTCATTTGTCGCTATACAAAGCTGTGCGGCCGCAAAGCTATGACATCGTCAGTAATCTAAATAAAAATACCGACCGTTATATCCGGATGCACCTGCAAATGGCCGGCCGTATTTTAAAATCGAACAATGAACATCAACAACTGTTAGCCCTGTGCCGCTCACGCGATATAACAGCCGCCTGTGCTTTACTCGGCCGTCATATTTTGCGCGCTAAAACCGAGATTAAGCAATTTTTACTTGGCCTATCCCAGCAGCACTGAAACCGCGCTGCTGGCAGTGTTGTCCTGCTTATAACGTAATATGTTGCCTGACGCGTTCCGCCAAGCCTAACCCTGCTTCTGACATGGTCAGATACGTATGGTCAGCGCCGGCAGCCAATATTTTTTCCGCTTCATCCTTTTGCATGCTGTGCGACACTATGAGTCCGCTAAAACCAGCTTGGCGTAATTTGCGCGAAGCAATCAGCTTCGCCTCGACGTCACTCAGGCACAATATGACAGCCTTGATGCGGCCAAGTTGTAATCCTTGCCAAAAAACCTGATCTTCGGCATCGGCAAAAAACACGTTTTGTCCTTGATGCTGGAAATGTAGCACCCGCGCCGGATCAGAATCCAGCGCCGCCAGATGCGTTTTATGCTGTAGATATTCATAAGCTGCGCTGCCGGTGCGCCCCATCCCCATAATCAGGACTTCAGCATCTCCCAGCGATACCGGTTGTTCATCCGGATGATGTAAATTCCGCTCCAGCGGGATCAAGCGATGCGCCAATTTTTCATACAAAGGGTGCGCATAGCGGTTCAGTGGTGCTGACACCACAAAAGACAACGCCACGGTTAAGGCCAGCGGAATTAAGAATTGTGGCATGGCAACACTGGCCACAATCAGCGCAAACTCGCTGTAATTAGTCAAACTAAGTCCGGATAAAAAAGCGCTGCGTGCCCGTAATTTAAACAGAATCAATAGCGCAAAAAACAGCAAACCTTTCACCGGTAACAGTAAGGTCATCAAACCGGCAAATAACCAAGCTTGTTGATCCGGCAGTCCACCCAAACCAATATTCAGGAAAAAACCGACCAGAAAGAACTCTTTTAAACCCCACAAGGTTTTTGCCAGTTCACCGGCACGTGGATGCGACGCCAGTAAAGCACCAAACACCAGCGCGCCCAGTTCAGAGCTCAGCCCTACCAGATGAAAACCGCCGCCGCCAAGCACCACAGCCAACAATACACCAAATAAAATTTGTAAATCGTCATGCCCGGTCTGATCAAGGATTTTAAACAGCAGTGGTTTTAACAAGGGCACTGCCAGTACCAGCAAAGCCCAAGGCGATGGTGTCACGCCCTGCGAAATACTCATCAGCGCCATGGCAAATAAATCCTGCACAATCAAGATCCCAATCGCCACCCGGCCATGAAAGGCACGGATTTCCCGCTTGCCTTCTAACACTTTGGCCGCCAGTACTGTACTGGAAAATGCCAACGCCGCCCCCAGCATCAATGCAAGATACCAGTCCAGCGCAAAGGCCAAAAACAGCACCGGCGCATACAGCAAGGCAGAAATAACAAAATGCAGACAGCTGCCGCCTAATACTTCAGGTTTAGCCAGGCTGCGCAGATTCAGCTTCAGACCTACCGTAAACAACAATAACAGCACCCCAAGATGGGCGACATGTTCAATGATGTATTTGCCGTCCGGCAGTTGCAACTCTTGGGCATTGAGGGTAATGACAAAACCTGCGGCCAGATAACCAATCAGAGGGGGTAAACCAATCAGTCGCACCAACAGACCCAAACTGAAAGCAAACCCAATCCAGACGGCTTCTAGTAACATAACTTTCCTTAATTTATTGCTGCACTGGGCGTAAAAGATATCACAGCTTGCCAAATGCCAGATTGCGCTTAGTCAATATCCGTACTTTTTGGATATGGCTCCAGCGATGTTACAAGCCATCAACTGAGTCGTTGCAGTTTCTTTTGCGCTAACGCTGCTTTGGCTTGTTGCCACTCCGCCTGAGTAATAGGCGACGTGGCTGCTGCAGTCAATCCGACTGTCACCAGTTGCTGCTGCCTGATGGCGATTGTCTGATAAATTGCCTGCTGCTCAGGCTCTGTTTTTTTGTTCCAGTCGACAATTTCTTCGATATGCCGAAAGCAACCAAGACAAATTTTATCAGCATTTAACTTACAGCTGGCAATACAAGGGGAATCCATCTGTCGGCTCCTGTGCACAAATCAGTAATTATGCCGGAAAAGTACCAGCACGGGTATTTTATCGAGGCGAATCCGGCTTTGAGCGCAGTCAGCGGACAAAACCTTTACCTGTCCGTCACTGTTATGGCACTTTAAGCTTTGAACAAGTTGCGACCAACAAGCAACCCCTCCCATGCCCGATTAAAAGGAACATAGATGAAACCATGGTATCTAGCCACATTAGCGCTGGCTGTCAGCACAACTTTGCAGGCGCAGGCAGCCGACAACAAGCCCGCTTGGCAAGTGAACCAACCGGCCGGTAAATTTGACAGCATCCGGATTCACACCCAAAGCGGCAGTTGGATGAATCTGGATATCAGCCCAGATGGCAAAACCATTGTGTTTGACTTACTTGGCGATATTTACCGGATGCCAGCCACTGGCGGTAAAGCAACCCGGCTCACCTCAGATATCGGTTGGCAGATGCAACCCAGATTTAGCCCGGATGGTCGCTTCATCAGTTTCACCAGTGATGAAGGCGGCGGCGACAATATCTGGCTGATGCAGGCCGATGGCTCCAACGCCCGGGCTGTGACCAATGAAGATTTCCGTTTATTAAACAGCCCGGCCTGGAGCCCGGACGGACAATTTTTGTTGGCTCGTAAACATTTTACCAACACCCGTTCATTGGGCGCCGGTGAAATCTGGCTCTATCATAAAAATGGCGGTACTGGCCTGATGCTGGCGGCCAGAGCCAATGATGAAAAAGATTTAGGCGAACCGGCATTTTCACCAGATGGCAAGTATGTCTATTACTCGCAAGACAATACACCAGGCAACACCTTTCACTACAGTAAAGACTCTGAGCAAGGCATTTATGTGATTAAACGCTTTGAGCGGGAAAGCGGTGAAACTGAAGTTTTGCTGGAGGGACCGGGCGGCGCTGTGCGGCCAACACCGTCGCCAGACGGCAAGTATTTGGCATATATCCGCCGGGTCGATTTTAACACCAGCCTGTATTTGTATAACTTAGCCAGTGGCGAACATACTGAACTCTATAGCGGCCTCGACCGCGATATGCAGGAAACCTGGGCTATTCATGGTGTTTACCCGAATCTGGCGTTTACGCCCGATAATCAGGCTATTTTGTTCTGGGCTGGCGGTAAAATTAATAAAATACGGCTGGCAGACAAGCAGGTCGAGCAAATTGCCTTCCAGGTGGACACGGAAAAGCAAATTCAACGATCGGTCCGCCAGCAACAGCAGTTAGATCAAACCGACATCGATGTCAAAATGCTGCGCTTTGTGCAAGCCTCCCCGGACAGTCAAACTATCGTTTACTCTGCGCTTGGCCATTTGTATCTGGTCAGTGCTAAAGGTGGTCAACCACAACGGCTGACCAGCCAACAGCAGCATTTTGAGTTTTATCCACAATTTTCCCGCGATGGCAAAAAGTTGGTTTACGTCAGTTGGCATGATCAGGAGCAAGGCCGGGTCAAGGTGCTGGACCTTAAAAGTGGCAAGGTGACAGATGTGGTGACCACTCCGGGCAAATATGTTGAACCTGTGTTTAGTCCGGACGGCAGTTTTATTGTGTTTCGCAAAGCTGGCGCTGGCAATTTGCTGGATAAAAAATGGTCGCTCCACACCGGTTTGTATCGCGTCAATGCGCAAGGTGGTGAACCTGAACTGCTTAGCCGTAGTGGATTTGCCCCCCACTTTACCGAACGCAATGATCGGGTGTTTGCCCAGGGTTATGGCGCAGCCCCGACCCTGCTCAGTATCAACCTTGATGATAAAACCCAGCGCACTTTATACAGCGCAAAATATGGCACCGAATTTAAAGTCTCACCGGATGGCCGTTATGTTGCTTTTGCCGATCGCTTTAAAGTCTATGTCACGCCATTTACCGAACGTGGTAGCGTGATTGATATCAGCGGCAGCGACCAACAATTTCCAGTGAAACAGCTGTCGGTCAGAGCCGGCGAAAACATCAGTTGGAGCGCTAATAGCCGGCAAATTTACTGGAATCTGGGACCAGAGCTTTACCACAGCGATATCAGTACTGCCTTTGACATCACTGGGAAAGATAGCTTTGTTGCTAAAAATGGTCAGCAGATTGGCTTTAAGCAACCGGCAGCAGTGCCACAAGGCCTCATTGCGTTTAGCGGTGGTCAGGTCATCACCATGCAAGGCGACAAAGTGATCCAGGACGGTGTAGTGCTGGTCGAAAATAACAAAATTAAAGCTGTGGGTAACAAAGCGGAAGTCAGCATACCAGCGGATGCCAAAGTAATTGATATCTCAGGTAAAACCATAATGCCAGGTCTGTTTGATGCCCATGCCCACGGCAGTCAGGGCGTCAATCAGTTGATCCCACAACAAAACTACCTCAACTACGCCAGCCTGGCGCTGGGGGTGACCAGCATCCATGATCCATCCAACGATAGCGGCGAAGTGTTTACCGCCAGTGAAATGCAAAAAACCGGCGCTATTGTTGGTCCGCGTATTTTCTCCACCGGCACCATTTTATATGGGGCTTATGGCGCCGGTTATACTTCGCATATCGACAGCCTGGCTGATGCCAAATTTCATCTGGAACGGCTGAAAAAAGTTGGGGCTTTTTCAGTAAAAAGTTATAACCAACCAAGACGGGATCAACGCCAGCAGGTGATCCAGGCCGCCCGAGAGCTCGGCATGATGGTGGTGCCCGAAGGTGGCTCTTTGTTACAGCATAACCTCAGCATGGTGGTTGATGGGCATACCACGCTGGAACATTCACTGCCAACTGCACGTATCTATGATGATATTAAGCAGCTATGGCAACAAAGCGGCACTGCTTATACGCCGACCTTGGTGGTGGCTTATGGCGGCATCTGGGGTGAAAATTACTGGTATGACAAAACCGAAGTATGGAAACACCCACGGCTGAGTCAATTTGTGCCAATGGACGAACTGAGACCGCGCAGCATGCGCCGTCCGACCGCGCCTTTGCACCATTACAATCATTTTAGTGTGGCCAAAGTGGCAAAAGAGCTGAATGATTTAGGCGTAGTGACCAATATCGGCGCGCACGGCCAGCGCGAAAGTTTAGGTGCCCACTGGGAAATCTGGATGTTTGCTCAAGGTGGCATGAGTCCGCTTCAGGCCCTGAAAACCGCCACCATCAATCCGGCCCGTACCTTTGGCATGGATCATCAGCTCGGCTCGATTGAAAGTGGCAAGCTGGCCGATTTAATCGTGATCAACGGCAATCCACTGCAAAATATCGAGCACAGTGATCGGGTCGAACTGACGATGGTGAACGGTCAGTTGTTTGATGCCGCAACCCTACAAGAGCTGAACGGGCAACAACGGGTCCCACAACCCTTTTATTTTGCCACCGCAACACCATAAGCGAGCAGCGCAGTCCGGTGCACTTGCTGAACCGGACTGCCAGCCCTTGCCACGACAACCTGGCTGATTTGAGACTGGCCAAAAAGCTGGAACTCGCCATAATTAAACCATGATCGTATTGAGATTAAATGTTTGAATTATGGAAAAAATTAACCTCAATAGCCCCGTCTGGCGGCAATTTTTTCAGTCTATACTGCTGTGCTGTTGCCTGCTGGCAGCTCCTATACGGGCGCAGGAGATAGCCACAGTTCGGTTTCATTCGCTGGCCGAAGAATTCCCGAATGCGCCGGTCACCAGTTTTGCCGTGGCGCAGGATCAACAGGGGTTTATCTGGCTGGCCAATCAATTGGATGGTTTATTGCGCTTTGATGGTTATCAACTGGAGCAGTTCCAACTGATACAACCATCCGGGGCCGAAGAGCTGAGTATCAGTACTGTACAGGTTGATCCACAAAACCGACTCTGGATCGGAACCTGGGGTTATGGTCTGCTGATGCTGGCTGGGGATCGGCAGCGGCAACGACACTGGCAACTGGCTGGCACCCTGGCACAACCTGCCAATGGCCAAAGTGGTAGCTTGGATCAAATCCAGCATATTTATCATGACCAACAACAGCGACTGTGGATTGGCACCACAGCCGGCGTTTATTGGCTGGACTCACAGTTACAACGTCAGCCCTTGCCTGACAGATTAAAAGCGCAGTTGGCAGATATCCGTATCTGGAAAATCGCCCAGAGCAAGGATGGCAGCCTATGGTTTGCCACCTCACGCGGCCTGATCCAGGTCAGTGCAGATCTGTCCAGACACAAAGTATGGTCCATGCAGGATGTGGATTATCCGGGAAAAACCAGTCGCTATCTGGAAATTCGCACCATTCTGCCGGTCGGGGACAAAGTCTGGCTGGCCAGCAGTGACGGCTTGTTTTTGTTAGATCCAGCAGCGCAAAGTATCCAACCACTGCCCCATCATCAACAGCAATTGACCCGGATCAATAAACTGAGCAGCGGCGCCGAGGGGCAATTATTGATCGGTAGCAGTGACGGCTTCTATCAACTGAAAGCGCCATTTAGTTACCGCCAGCAACTGGATAAATTATTACATGCCGTTGATGTCAGAGATGTCCTGACCGATCGAACCGGTTTGATCTGGTTGTCGACCCGCAATCGTGGCGTCTTTACCCTCAGCATGCGGCAAGATAAATTTAATTTGCTGACGGATCCGCAGCAACAATCTCATTTTGAACAAGGGTTGCATCGTATTGCCAGTCAGTATTTGCATCAGGGCACCTTATGGCTGGGTCTAGAACATCAAGTTCTCAGTTTTCAGTTGCAAAGCCGACAGTGGCAACAACACTCTTTTCCGGCTGACAGTCAGGTCAGTTTGGTTACAGGCCTGACAGTTGATCCCTCCGGTCAGACCTGGGCGGCAACCAATGCCGGTTTATTCCGGCTGGATGGCAAAAAAGGATTTAGCAAAGAAAATCGTCCTTTTAGTGCGCTGGACAGCAGTGTTGATCTTAGTCTGATGTCGCTCAGTCACAGTGCGGATGGTACGCTGAATATCGGTAGTTGGCAGCGCGGTTTGATCCGCTGGCAGCCGGCCACCCCTGAACAGCCAGGCCGGCAGTATGCAATTGCCAAGCACCAATCAGACGGGGTACAACAAAGTGCTGTCACACCAGATGGCGTGCTGTGGCTGGTCAGTACCAGTAGCGGTTTATATCGCTTTGATCCAAAAGACCAAAGCATTGAACATTACAGCATCGCCGACAATTCAGCGGTGGTGTTGCCCAGCAATAACCTGCCTTGTGTCACCGCAGTGGCAACAGACGAGATCTGGTTGTGCAGCGACAAAGGGCTCCTCAAACTGGACCCGCAACGGCAAACATTGCGGCGCTGGACCACAGCCGATGGCCTGCCGGATCAACGCGTGATAGCTGTGGCAGTCCACAGTGCCGACAGTGTCTGGCTGTCCACCCGTCGCGGCTTGGCGCAACTGCAATTGCAACAACCACAAATCCGTAGCTTTGTGGAGCAGGATGGTATTCCGAGCTTATTGCTGGAGCCCAGAGCTTTAACCGCCGATCAGAATGGGCTGTTTTTTATCGGCACAGGCCGGGGTGTACTGAGCTTTGAACCACGCCAACTGCAGCCAACGGCAAAAACCGCACCGCTGGTGTTCACCAGCATCCAGCTCGATCAGCAGCGCTGGTGGCAGCAACACAGCTCTGCCACTCAACCTTTGCGGATCCCGGCCAACCATAAACAGTTCACAGTCCAGTTTAGCCTGCTGGATTTTGCCCATAGTCAGCATCACCAGTATCGTTACCGTTTACGTGGATTGGACGATGCCTGGTCGCACCAAGCCCATCAAAACTTCGCCAGTTTTCATCATTTGCCGCCTGGTTTATATCAATTGGAGATAGAAGTCATGTCGGCCAGTAATCCGCCGCCGCCACTGCAGTTATTTCTCAAAGTGGCCAGACCCTGGTGGATGTATAAACTGGTCTGGTTTTTTGCCGCGCTGTGCCTGCTGGTGCTGGTGGCGTTATTAATCCGCTTTCGGCTGCGGCGCCTGCAGGTGATTGCCGCCAGACTGAATGCGCAGGTCGCGGCCCGCACTGCCGAGCTGGCGGCGGCCAACCAGCAGTTGGCACAACAAGCCCGCACCGACTTTCTGACCAAACTCCCAAACCGGCTGGCGTTTACTGAACAATACCAGTTGCTCCAGCGTCAGCGCAGCCGCCATGCTGCCCCTTTAGCACTGGCAATGATTGATCTCGATTTTTTCAAACAAATTAACGATAACTATGGCCATGAAGCTGGGGATCTGGTGCTCAGCACTGTTGCAACCACTTTGCAACAACGTCTGCGCAAACAGGACGTACTGGCCAGATGTGGCGGTGAAGAATTTGTGCTGTTGCTCCCTGACACCAGCGCCAGCGGCGCGGTCAGTATTTGCGAAATGTTAAGACTGGCGGTTGCGGCACAACAAATCCATTACCAGCAACAGCTGCTCAGTGTCACTGCCACTTTTGGCGTAGTCGAGTTGGCACTGCAACCCGAATTGCTCAGCTACTGGCAAAATGCCGCTGACGCAGCCTTGTATTACGGAAAAAATCAAGGTCGTAATCAGGTCGTGTTATACAGCGATTTGCCCAAACAGCAGTGACGACTGCAGCCTGAACGCCACCAGCCGCCCAGCGAGTCGTGGTGTCAGCAATATCCGCAACCTCAAGATTATCCAGCCAATCTTTTGCCACAGTTCCAGACTTCGGTCATGGCTCCTGATCGAAGCATCGCCTGAGGCAAAGCAAAAAGAATCAAAAGACGGCGCAGAAATTAAAGACCGAAACGACAGCTCAACATATGTAAGCTGCCCAAGCTCCAACTGTCATTATAAAAGGTCAGATGATCCTGAGCCTGACTGGCACCAGCAGCATACAGCAAAGGTAAAAAATGGTCCGGATGCGGCACTGCCAATTGCGCGATGGAACCCCATTCGTTGTAACGACACAGTTCAGCCCAGTTGCGTTGTTGTAATAGCTGGCGCACTCTATCGGCAAATTGCTGCGCCCAGCCCGGCGCAGCAATAGCTTGTGGATCTAACAGCCGCAGGTTATGCACCAGATTACCAGAAGCGGCAATCAACACGCCCTGCTCCCGCAGCTGCATTAGCCGCTGTCCCAACATCAGGTGCCAGCCGGGACTTTGCCGGCTGTCCAGTGACAATTGCAGCACCGGAATATCTGCGGCCGGAAACGCATGACAAAGCACCGACCAGCAACCATGGTCCAAACCCCAATCCGTATCAAGCTGCACCGCTAACGGTGCCAACAATTGTTGGATCTGCCGCGCCAGCCCTGGTGCGCCGGCAGCCGGATAACTAAATTGCTGCAGGGCTGGCGGAAAACCAGCAAAATCATGAATAGTTTTAGGTGTCTGCTGCGCTGTGACTTTCAAAGCCGGACCATACCAGTGGGCTGAAATCATCAGGATGGCAACTGGCCGGCGTGGTCCGGTTAAATCTGCCGTCATCTGTGCCCATTGGCTGGTGAATTCGTTCTGAACTAACGCATTGATTGGACTGCCGTGGCCAAAAAACAGCACCGGCTGACGCCAATGGGCGTCGGGCCCACTGTTGGCAGTAGTTGCCGCTGGTAACACTGACATAGACCACCTCACCCAGGTTTGACACAATGGAGAAAGCAGTGTAAATCCGATTTGATAGCTAAAAAAGTGGCATTTTAAGCATTAAACATTCGATTTAATGATTATGTCAAACCGCAAGCAAAGGTGGTTCTCAGCCTAACCGCAGCGCAAACTAATGTTCCGCCACGGCTTTTTTTTGCTGCAGACGCTCTGTTGCCTTTTGCAGCTCGGCTAAGGTTGCAGGTTGTTGCTGTAATTGCTGTTGTAATGTTGCTGGCAGCGGTGGCGTGGTCAGTGCTAACAAAAACAAGCATAGGGCATGCAGCAATAACATAACGAGGTAACCGCTCAATAAGGCCGAACTTAACCGCCCCCACAGTGGCCATTGTTGCCAGCGACTCAGGCACTCAGTGAATATGCTCATGGTTTGGCTCCTGCGGTGGTAGCGGGTTCTGCGCTGGCAGTTGGGTATAACCATTGTTTGATATCTGCAAGCCACAAGGCTTTTTCTGGCGGGTTCAGTTTGCGCTCGGCAAAAAAGCCCAGTTTCAGCGATTTGCTGGATTTAAACAGCAACACTAACTCAGTGCGAGCTGGCGTCAAATCCTGAAATTCCAAATCGGCCGTTTTTAAACTGGCGGCCAGTTTCAACACCCGTTGTTGCAAGGCTGGCGTGAGGCCTGCGACGGTTTTAACCTCAAGCCTGCATAAGGTATTCCGGCATTCAATATCTTGCAGTGGCAATGGTTCACCTGATTGATTTTTCGCCAGATGTTGAATCAAAAACTCAGTTGCTTCTGCCCAGTGTTGATCACGACTTTGCGCCGAAAATTCTTTATTTTCAGCCTGATAGCTTTCATACAATACTGCCAGCCGGTCCAGTTTTAACTGGGCTGTCAGCGCCGGTAACATGGCATCACCCTGTTGTTGATGAAATTCAGTGACCGTTTTGAGCTGCGCCTGCGCAGTCACTTTGTCCATGCTCAACAACTCGAGTTGCCACCAAGGTGTGGCCAATAGTGGCAGCAACAGGTAAAGCGCAGCGCCCAGACCACATAACCGCGGCCAGGATAATTGCGTCAGCAACTGGAAGCATTGTTGTCCTGATATCACCAGCAACTGAGATAATTTTTTGCCGGCCCGCTGCCAGCGCTTGGCATCAAACAGCATGGTTTGAATGAGATTGAACTTCAACAAGGCACTGATGTTCCTGTTTAAATCGAGAATAGGTTGAACCACTGCGGTGCAACATAGCTGCAGAAGACGCGCTATACTAGTGGGCTTTGCTTACAACCGCAACTAGCAGCAGATTCTGGCGGTCACCGACCTTCATCTGTGGCCGTTGCAGTGCGCAATGACGGTTGGCTTCAACACGCACAACTGGTGTAGCCGCAGCAACTGAGTGCTGCTGCAGCGTACTTGCAACGCGCTTTATTTATTTTTCGCTGCCGGTTTGCCAGCAGTTTTAGCTTTACCTTTGCTAAAAGAAGCCTGGCCGGAAGATTTACCAGTTTGTTGCTGCTTTTTAATTAAGGCGGCTTTGACCGGATTGACACCGGTGTGTTTGGTCACTGCAATCTGACCGCCAGCTTTAGGCTTTTGTTTCAGCTCGTCGCGAGTTTCTTCCGGCACCAAACAACCTTTGCCTTTACCAATTAACTTGGCCATCCCCATCGCCCGCAGCGCTTCGCGGATCATCGGCCAGCCTTTCGGATCATGATAACGCAATAAGGCTTTATGCAACCGGCGCTGCCGCTCGCCTTTTGCCACTGGTACTTTTTCACTGTTGCCTTTGAGGTTTTTCAGTGAATTCAATTCCGTATGATAAATAGTTGTGGCATTGGCCATTGGACTTGGGTAGAAATTTTGTACCTGATCCAGCCTGAAATCCCGCTCTTTCAGCCACAGCGCCAGATTCACCATATCCAAATCTGTGGTGCCAGGGTGCGCCGAAATAAAATACGGGATCAGATACTGCTCTTTACCCGCTTCCCGGCTGTACTTGTCGAACATGGCTTTGAATTTGTCATAAGCGCCCATGCCAGGTTTCATCATCTTCGACAATGGACCTTCTTCGGTATGCTCAGGGGCGATTTTCAAATAACCGCCGACGTGATGCTGCACCAGCTCACGCACATAATTCGGATCTTCTACTGCCAGATCATACCGAACGCCGGAGGCAACCAGTACTTTTTTCACACCATCAATTTTGCGTGCTGCCCGGTACAAATCGACGGTCGGGCTTTGGTCGGTGTCCATATGTTCACAAATGGTCGGATAGACACAAGACGGCCGCCGACAGGTTTGCTCGGCTTTTGGGTTTTTACAGCGTAATTTATACATATTGGCGGTTGGTCCGCCTAAATCGGAAATTACCCCGGTAAAACCTGGCACTGTATCGCGGATTTGTTCAATTTCACGCAAAATCGATGCTTGAGAGCGGCTTTGGATAATACGGCCTTCATGCTCAGTAATAGAGCAGAAAGAGCAACCGCCAAAACAGCCACGCATGATATTGACCGAAGTTTTAATCATCTCATAGGCCGGAATTTTGGCTTTGCCATACACCGGATGTGGCACCCGCTGATAAGGCAAACCAAAGACTGCATCCATCTCTTCGGTGGTCAACGGAAAAGCTGGCGGGTTAACCCAGATATGCCGATCGCCATGGCGCTGGAAAATAGCCCGGGCACAACCTGGGTTCGTTTCCTGGTGCAAAATCCGCGAGGCATGGGCGTAAAGTGGCTTGTTAACACTGACCTGCTCAAAGGCGGGTAACTTGACATAGGTCTGCTCCCACGGTTTTGGCTTGGCAGGCTGCACCAGAATTGGCTTGGCTTCAACTTCAACCGGTTTAGATAAATCAATACCTTGCTGCGCGAACTCCGAATAAGAGCTGCAACCGACATCATCAGCGCCATAAGGGTTCGGAATAGGGTCGATTTTGCCGACTTTATCAATTGCAGTTGAATCGACACCGCGCCAGCCCGGCAGGGCTTCTTTGCGGATCACGGCAGTACCGCGGATATCCTGCATAGTCTCAAAAGTTTCACCAGCCGCTAAACGGTGTGCCACTTCCACCAGAGGCCGTTCAGCATTGCCATAAATCAGAATTTCAGCTTTGGCATCAAATAAAATCGAGCGCCGGACTTTTTCCTGCCAATAATCATAATGCGCAATCCGGCGCAGGCTGGCTTCAATACCGCCTATCACCACAGGGACGTCTTTATAGGCTTCTTTGCAGCGTTGTGAATAGACTAAAACCGCCCGATCAGGTCTTTTACCACCAACATCCCCCGGCGTATAAGCATCATCATGCCGCAGCTTTTTGTCGGCGGTATAACGATTGATCATCGAATCCATATTGCCAGCGGACACACCAAAAAACAGATTGGGTTTACCCAAGGTCATAAAGGCATCTTTGCTGTTCCAATCGGGCTGGGCAATAATGCCGACCCGGAAGCCCTGACTTTCCAGCATTCGGCCGACCACCGCCATGCCAAAACTTGGATGGTCGACATAAGCATCACCGACCACCAGGATCACATCACAGCTATCCCAGCCAAGTTGGTCCATTTCCTTGCGCGACATTGGTAAAAATGGCGCTGTGCCGTAGCACTCAGCCCAATATTTGGGGTAAGAAAATAAATCGCGCTCGGCAGCCATCCGGGCAACCGGTGCTGATTTACGGGACATTGGCGTTGATGTTTGCATGAATAGTGTTGCTCAGTTTAGACAGACAGGCGGTGCCTGAAATAGCCGAGCATTATACTCAAGTATTTCGCCGAATACTAACCTTTCGATGACCAGCAATGTTGCGTGACGTTAGCAGCAACGCCCCCCTCCTGTTACTGCTAAGGCGGCTGTTAAAGCAAGTTGGCAAAGCAAGATGCCCAAGGTCATCTGAAGTCTGCATTGTTGGATGTTCATCCTTGGTAGTTTTTGCCATTAGCGGTCAATGGCAGGACCTGCTGTCGGCATAGCAGCCGACTTTTGCTGTCCGTGAAAACGGAATTTTTTCTAGCTTGCCGCCAGTTGGTTTTTGCTTTCAGCTTGCAGCTGGCTGCTTTTAAAAGCGTTTCGCCTACGGCGAGTTACTTATTTTGCTTCGCCAAAATAAGTAACCAACAAAAGGCGAAAGCTTTTTAAAGCCAGCTAGCTGCAAGCTAGAAAAAAGGTACTGCCATTGACCTAATGCCAGTCAGTTAAGCTGACTGGCATTACTTTCTGTGTGGATATTTACTGG
>CAZGHW010000051.1:0-25350 GCA_964525695.1 uncultured Rheinheimera sp.
ATATTACCGGCCACGTTCGAGCTAGTACATATTACGACCCCATTATCAGTGAACCTTATAATTGGGTCAATAGGTATTGCTGTTCCAACAGAAAATAAATTCCCTGTGTTCTGACCGCTCCGATTGTTTGAAAAACTTATGTTTACAAACAATATCTTGCCATCAAACTCGTTTGATTTTTAAGCAGATGACGAAACGAGTGTAGCACTATTTTGTGAATAAAAAACAACCAAATCAGATTATTTTTGCTTTTTTTTCAGCGGTGCCGAACCATCATCACCACCCTGGAAAAATTTTGGCGTTTTCTTCACGGCCGCTGTTGTCTCTGTTTTTTTAACTGTTCGCTGTGGTTTTTTGGCCTTAGCTGCTGCGGTATCTGCTTTCTTTTTGCTAACAGCTGTAACTGCTTGCACACCTTTAAATCTGGACGGCAAGGTATCGATGGTGGCCATTTCTAATGGTCGGCGTAAAAATTGTTCAATCCGGACAAAACTATCCCAATCTTTCGGCCCTACCAAAGAAAAAGCTTTACCTTGTTGACCGGCGCGGCCAGTGCGGCCAATCCGGTGCACGTATTCTTCCGGGTGTTTTGGCATATCAAAGTTGATAACATGCGACACCTGCAATAAATCCAATCCGCGCGAAGCAACATCAGTCGTGACCAGCACCTGATATTTATGCGTGGCAAAAGCCTGCATCACACTATTACGCTGAGCCTGGGTCAATTTGCCATTCAACCCGACCGCTGCCAGACCGGTTTGCTGTACCAGTTGCGCCAAGCGGTCAGTATCTTCACGGGTGGCGGTAAAGATAATAAGTTGCTTGATAGACTCTTGTTTCAAAAAATATCTAAGTAAAGCTTCTTTATGCGTCAGGCTATCGGAGAAATAACAGTGCTGACTGATATCTTTGTGCGGATCATAGCCTGCACCTAGCGCAACCCGATAAGGATCATTTAATAATGACAGCGCCAGCTCATTTACTTCAGCATGATCAAGGGTGGCAGAGAACATCAGTGTCTGGCGTAATCTGTGGCTGGCGGCTTTGTGGATCGCATTGAGTTGTGGCATAAAACCAAGGTCAAGCATCCGATCGGCTTCATCTAAAATCAGCATCTCCAGACCCTGAATAAAAAAGCTTTTATGCTCCAGATGATCAGCCAACCGACCTGGAGTTGCCACAATAATATCGGGCTGGCGTTTGAGGATTTTTTCCTGATCGTTAAAATTTTCACCACCGACAATAAAAGCAGAAGTCAGCCGGGTATTCGCCACAAATAAACGTAACTGCGCATAAATCTGTGATGCCAGCTCTCGGGTTGGCGCCAGAATCACCGCCCGGGCATCTTTTTGCGACAAGGGGCGGCTTTTCAGCAGCCGTTGCATCATCGGTAATAAATATGCCAGGGTTTTACCCGACCCGGTTTTAGACGATACGATCAAATCTTTCCCGACCATCACTGCCGGAATGGCATCTTGCTGGATCGGTGTGGGCTCAGTAAACCCCAGGTGCTGAATAGAACGTATAAGACGTGGGTCGAGTTTTAAATCTTGGAATTGCAAAGCGCGCTCTCTTGGGCTGACATAAACCCTGATAGCATAACCGAAAAGCGCCCTGCCCGTCAGCTTTTCGCTAAGAGGCTGCTACTTTGCAAGGTCAGCAGAACATGAAACAATAGCGTAATTCTTCCCGATACCGGATGTAAAGATGAGTAAATCACTGCAGGAACAATTATTAAAAGCTGGCCTTGGCAATGCCAAAAAATTAAATGCCATTAAAAAAGAAAAACATAAAGAGCGGGTGCAAGCTGGCAAACATGGCGTGGTCGTGAATGAAGCTTCATTACTGGCCGAAGAAAGCCGGCAAGCGCAAATCAACCGCGATAAAGAATTAAACCGGCATAAAACCGAAGCGCTGGCGCAAAAAGCCTTAGCGGCGCAAGTAAAACAGATTATTGAGTTAAATTCGGTTCCTTATAAAGGTGAGATTGCCTTTAATTTCACCGACGGTAGTTTAGTCAAACGGCTGTATGTGAGCAGTAAAATTCAACAGCAACTGGTCAAAGGCTTGATTGCTATTGCCAGATTGGCTGATCAATATCATCTGGTACCAATCCAAGTCGCTGAGAAAGTCCTACAGCGACTGCCGGAGACTATTATCGTGTTGAATCAGCAAGATGAAGCCATGCCTGAAGATGATCCATATGCAGATTTTAAAATTCCGGATGATTTGATGTGGTAACTGTTGGCTTTAATAGCTGGCAAAGATACGACCCAAACAAGGAGTAAAAGCGTGCAACTGAGTCGCAGTAAAACCAGTGTTGTGGCATGGTTATTGTTTGTGTTTTGTAGCCTGGTGGCCTGCCTGCTCAGCCTCAAGGCTGGCGTCTTTAGCATCAGTTATGCGCTACCAGCCCTGCTGATTTGTTCGACACTGCATTGGCTGCGCACTGATCGGCGTTATTACAGTCAGCCGTTTTATCGGATTGCCTGGCGGTTCATGCTAGGGCTGATGATGGCTCTTGGTATATTGTTATTGAGCTGGCAACTGGGCTGGCAGACAGCGTGAATGGGATGAACCTGATGCAATTTGCCGGTAATTTAGCATTAACTTCAGCCAATCCTGATGATTGTGCTGGCTTGATGCAGCACTTTAATTCACTACAAGAACTGACTGACTGGGGTGGCGAAGGTTTTCGTTTTCCACCGCGCCGACTAGACTTCCTGCAGCAACTGTATAAAAAAGACAGTCAAAGTTTTATCTTGTCACAACCACAGGGGCCTGTTGCTTTTGGTCAGATTTGCCAGCGTTTTGACCGGCATCATCTGGCCAGATTACTGGTATTGCCGCATTGGCGTGGCCAGGGACTCAGTCAAGTGTTGCTGTTGACTTTGCTGGCGCGCGGTCATCAGCAAGACAACAAAAAAGACTTTTCCTTATTTGTCTTTAAACATAATCTGCGTGCCTTGCATTGTTATCAGAGCTTTGGTTTTACGCCAGCCCCACAGCCTGGCACAGCGCATCCATGCTTAGTATTTATGCAATTTAGTCAACAGCAGGCGAACACACTGTTACAGCAACTGCAACCCAAGCTCCGTTTGACAGCAACAACAGTCCACTGCACCACCTAGGAAAATCTAAATATGCCGATCTGGATTGATGCCGACGCCTGTCCGAAAGTCTGTCGCGAGATGTTATGCCGGGCCAGCGCACGGACCCACACTGAACTAACATTTGTTTCCAACCATGCCATTCCACTGCCTGCCAGCGCCTTGATCAAAGCCATTCGGGTGCAGGCTGGGTTTGACCGGGCCGATGCCAGAATTGCCAGTGATATTCAGGCTGGCGAATTACTGATCACCCAGGATATTCCGCTGGCAGCTCAGGTTATCGCAACTGGCGCTGTGGTATTAACACCCAGAGGGGAGTTGCTGCATCGCGATAATATTGCTGATCGGCTGACACTGCGAAATTTTCAGGAGGAATTGCGTGGCAGTGGCGTGCAGCTGGGTGGACCTGCGGTACTGGATAACAAAGATAAACAGCGCTTTGGCAATGCACTTGATCGCTGGTTACTGCAGCAAAAATAGCAACAGCAATGACCCCTGACAGTTTGGCTGTTGAGTTCACAGCCGCTGCCTGGCACTGATGCCTTTTACCGCTGGATTAAAACCATTGGTGAGTTGCCATTTCGGTTTGATGGGGGTCAGCGGCAAAGTGCGTTTACGCGCCACCATCACATAAGCGGCGCCAAAATAATGCAGATGTTGATCGGCCCAATGTCGAAAAGCTGGCATCGGGTTATGTTCGGAAAATAAACTGGAACAAAACAGCCTTTGTTCGTATAAAATTTCAAATCCGAGCAAATGTAGCCAGTCTTTGACCCGTGACAGCGTAAAAAAACGACCGCTCCAAGGTAATTGATGCTGTAGACCAGGCCAAAGCTTTAATAAGCCACAGCTACTAAGCGGATTAAAGCCACTCAGTAATAAATAGCCATCTGGCATTAGCACCCGGTGTGCCTCGCGGATCACATGATGGGGATCTTGGGCATATTCCAGACAATGGGATAACAACACAGCATCGACAGCATGCGCGATAAAAGGTAAATCATCCGGATCTGCCACCACTGTTGCCAATGGTGAGGAGGAAGCTAACTGAATTTGGTGCTTGATGCTGCAAGCGCTGGTATCAATAGCGCAGCTCAAGGCTCCAACTTTGAGTAAGTGATAGCCAAAAATTCGCGGCCACCATAAATTAAACTGTGCCTCCAACTGCTGCGCTAATTGTTGGCCTTTGGCAAAATCATGCCAGTTTTGCGGTACTATCGTTGGCATTTGCCGGTTTAATGCTGGTTTCATCAAGAACTGACCTTATACTTGCGACCTTCATTGTGACGGGCGTTATCAACCTACTTCATGGAGCTGCCTGATGTACCATAGCACTGCTTTAAAAGCATTTAAAGACAACTATATCTGGTGTATTCATCACGACAATATGCCTGCCGCGCTGGTGGTCGATCCAGGCAGTGCCGCAGCAGTGCTGGCCTTTCTTGACAGCCGGCAATTACAACTGGCTGCCATTTTGATCACCCATCACCATTGGGATCATGTCGATGGTATCATCGAATTACAGCAACAATTCCCCCAGTTGCAGCTGTATTTACCTGCAGCAGAACAACACAAAATTCAACATCTGCCGCAACAAGTCACTTTATTACAAGGAGGCGACGTGCTGCAGATTGAGGCATTGCAACTGAAGTTTCAAGTGTTGGCGGTACCGGGTCATACCTTAGGTCACTTGGCTTATGTTTGTCATGAAGCGGCAAGTGCACCTTGGTTATTTTGTGGCGATACCCTGTTCAGCGCCGGCTGTGGCCGGTTATTCGAAGGCACACCGGCGCAAATGTACCAGTCACTGCAACTTTTACAACAATTGCCAGCCAGTACTTATCTGTTTTGTACCCATGAATACACCCTCAGTAATCTGAAATTTGCTGCGGTGGTTGAACCTCAGAATCAGCAGATAGTCCAATATCAGCAACAACTATCGGCGCAACTGGCTGATGGTCAAATATCATTGCCTTCGACTTTGGCGTTAGAGCAAAAAATTAACCCTTATTTGCGTTGTCATCTACCGCTTTTACAACAGCAATGGCAACAGCCGGATGCACTTGAACTGTTTAGCTTTCTGCGTGATTGGAAAAATCAATTCTGACAGAAACTTGCAATCAGCATCCCAGCAGGTAACATAGCGGTCTTTTTTTGCTGACTGCCAGCTGTCGGGTCGTCTCCAACAAGGTCGTTTTGATGATTAAAAAACTCACTGCTTTATTGTTGTTATGCTGCCAGGCCAGTTGTGTGTCGGCCCCCTCCCCACAGCCTGAGTTAGCAGCGCCAACCAGCAGTGTTGTTACTGAAGAGGGTGAATTGCTGGAAGCCGAACCCTTACAAACCCCGACGGGGGTTGAACTGACCGACACCATGATTAGCCAGAGTGATAATGCTGAACTGGCTAAACTGCCGGACGTTTGGCAGCGGATCCGCCAGCAGAGCCATCTCGACATTCCCGATAACGCTGAAGTGCGTAAATACCGTCAGTTTTACCGGCGTTATCAAAGTTTTTATGATCAGGTCGCCTTGCGGGCAGAGCCCTTTTTGTACCACATTGTGCTTGAATTAGAAAAACGCCAAATGCCAGTTGAGCTAGCCTTGCTGCCAGTGATTGAAAGTGGCTTTAATCCATTGGCGCAGGCGGGCGCGCCAGCAGGTTTATGGCAGATGGTACCTCAGACTGCTAAAAACTTTGGTTTAAAGCGTAATCAATGGTACGACGGTAGGAAAGATCCGATTGCATCGACTACTGCAACATTAGATTACCTGCAGTACCTTTATAAGGAACTTGGCGAAGACTGGTTGAATGCGGTCGCAGGGTATAATGCCGGTGAGGGTAAAATTCAGCAGGCCATTGCTGCGAACAAAAGGGCCGGTAAAAGTATTCATTTTTGGTCATTACGGATCCCATCCCGTCACACCAGTACAGTGCCAAAATGGCTGGCGCTGATTGATATCCTAAAAAATTCCGAAGCATACGGCATTCATTTTGCGCCTATCCCAAACCAGCCCAAAATTGCTATTGCATCATTATCAGGTCAGGTTGAACTCGCAGCTGCCGCAAAGCTGGCAGGCATTCCATTGGCCGAGCTTAAAAGGTTAAATCCGGCTTTTCGAGGTACTGTGACATCCGCTTCGGGTCCACATAAACTGGTATTGCCTGTCGATAAAGTCAATCTATTTGCCACACAAAGCCATCAGTTACCCCAGGCGCAACATAGACCCGCAACCGAAGCCTGGCAGCCAGAAGAACGCGCCGGAAACACGACTGCCTTCAGCGGGCAATATCGGGTGAAAGCTGGCGATAGCCTCAGCCTCATTGCACAAAAAAATGGCGTGAGTGTAAAAACCATCAAACAACTGAATCAATTAGCTTCTGACCAATTGAAAATAGGTCAAGTGTTACGACTGCAGGCAGCGCCACAACGACAAGCACTATTGGCAAGCGCCAAGAGCCAGACTCGCCAGAATAGAGCCGACAGCTATCAGGTAAAGTCTGGTGACAATTTATGGGATTTGGCACGTCAATTTAAAGTCGATGTAGTCGCGTTGAAAAAGTTAAATAACCTGAACGATAAATCGGCCTTAAAACCCGGTCAAAAGTTAACAATCCCAGTCTCCAGTCAACAGGACGGCCGCAGTCGGCGCAGTTATACCGTGCTGCAGGGAGATTCGCTGGATAAAATTGCCCGCTTGCATAAAATTAAACTAGCTGATTTGCTGAAGTGGAATCAACTCAACACCAACAGTGTGTTACAACCCGGCCAACAACTGGTTATCGCACCACGCCAAGGCTAAGGGGGAGCAAGATGCGATGGTTTTATGCGCTATGTTTTCTGCTGGCAGCCAGCCCGTTACAGGCCGAATATGAATACGCTGGCCATGGCCATTATATTGACATTGATGGCAAATCACATCCATTCGACTTCGGCCTGGCTTTACACAAACAACAGCAACAATACTTATTTCGCTTAGGGCAGCAAGAAATGCCCGTTGCTGACAGTCCAAGAAGATATACGCTGGCGTTGGTATTAAACGAGCAGCAGCAAGTTTGGGTGCCTGATTTTAGTGCTGCCCCCGTTTCTGGTTTTGAGTGGCGACTAGGTCCGCATCACCTGAAGCTGTTTAAGGATAGCCGCAGCCAATTATTTAAACTGCAAATTGATGAAAACCTGTACCAGTTTACGTCGAAAAAGCGTGGCCAAATTCACTTTATGCTCTCTGAGAAAGGCATTAAAGAAATCCGCGTTGAATCAATGCTGATGCAAGGTCGTTAAAACTTTTGTCGATAGGGTTGCGGCGTTTCACGTTGCAATTGTAACGCGGGTAACAAAGCCCACATCAAACAAATCAATGGCCCTAACCAACCATACCAGGGCAACTGTAACCAGGTTTGATGGACAAACCAGCCAAATACCAAGGCCGTCAGTTGAAAAATCAAACCACAGCAGCCCATATAAAATAACACCGCATTTAATTTTCGTTTTGGTATCTGCAAAGCCATGCTGCTTTCCTTCATTCAGAACTGCTGTAACCGACTAAATTCATCCGTTAACTGAAATTGTTGCAAAGCTGTCCAGCATAGTACCGGCAGTGGTTCGGCTTGCTGCCGACGAAACAACAACACATAAGAACTCATATGCATGATGGTTTGTAACAACACCGGTTGTGCCACCTGTTGCAAGCTGAGGCGATACATGACGGCCTCACAGACATCTTCTGCAAACCCCCATAATAACAGTAGATAAGCACTGATCAGACAATGATCCGGAATGCCTTCTTGCAACATATCCTCTGCACTCAGTTGCTGATGACTGAGCGGTAGCTCAGCCAATAACACCAGGGGGCCCAATACTTGCATCAGACCTGCCAGAAATGCTTTATCGGCCAGCTCGACACCACCTCGTTGCGTTTTCGCCAACTGACTGGCCATACTGGCCAGCTCAAACGAATTCTCCAGCAACTGCTGGTGTAATTCTGCTTTGATCCTGCCTTCATACTGCTGATGCAATTGCACAGCAAACAACACCGCTTTAATCCGGATCCGACCAAGCCGAGTCACGACTTCAGTGAGGTCCAGCGTTTGGCGGCTAAAACCTAAATAAGCAGAATTAGCCAGTTGAATGAGTTTGGCAGCCAGTGGCGCTTCTCGGGCAATACTGGCTGCAATCGCAACATTGCTCGATTCATCATCCGACAACAACTGGATCAAAGTCTGGTAATGATTTTGTAGCATCGGCAGGGTGTTAATTTGACCCAACTGATAGCGACTATGCATGGTAAAAGGCATTTGCTGCAGCAACCGCACACGTTGAAACACAGCTAAAACTTCGGATTGGTGGAGCGGCACCTGCAATAACAATTGGGTACTATGGCTGGTTGCTAACAATGATTGTTCTGTTTCAGCTGTGCTGAGCAACACTCTGACAGTCGCAGGACTATGCTGACAGGCGTAATCCAGCAAGGATTCACCACTGTCATAAGGCATCAGCCCTGTGGTTAATAACAAGTCCGGCACAGAGAAGGATAATTCAGTTCTGACCGCTGCGGCGTCCGGCAAACATAAGATTTGCCAATCTGTCAGCTTGGCAGTCAACTGACAAAATTGCGTCAACAACTCGGCATCTTCACTGACAAACAAAGCCAATAATGGGCGTTTCGGGACTTCTCTGATCAATGGGCAGCTCCGTCACCTCACTGTCTGCTGCTTATAGCAGACAGTGATTATATTCATGGCTAAGAATATAACCCAGCAGCCTGATGAATTCATCTTTTTCAGCCACCAGCGGTCTGCGTAAAGACTCAAGCCAGCAACTTATTTCTGTGCATCAGCTTGCTGTTCAGGTGCTGCCGCAATAAAAGCTGGCAACTCAATACAATGCCGATAAATCCGGTTTAATGTCGGGTATGGTGTCATATCCAGACCAAAACGCAGTGCATTGTAAATTTGTGGTACCAGACAAATATCTGCCCATGTCACTTCATCACCAAAGCAGCAAGTCCCTGCTTGTCGACTGAGTCGCTGTTCCAGAGCTTGAAAACCCTGTTGTAGCCAATGCAAAATCCAGTGCAGTTTTTGCTGCTCTGTTAACTGCAATGGGCCCGTCAGATATTGCAACACCCGCAAATTATTTAATGGATGAATATCACAGGCAATATCCAATGTCACAGCCCTGACTTGCACAGCCAGTGACAGCGCCTTAGGTAACAAGGCTGGTTCAGGATAACGAGCTTCCAAGTAATCCAGAATGGCCAGCGATTGATTCAAAACTAACTCATTATCGACCAAAGTCGGCACCAACTGAGCTGGATTGAGTGCTTGATACGCTGCATGCCTTTGTTGACCGCCATCTTGCAATAAATGTACTGGGTGCAGATCAACAGCCAGTCCTTTCAACGCCAGCGCAATCCTGACCCGATAAGCGGCAGAAGACCGCCAGTAGCTATAGAGTTCCATTACATTCTCCCTTGCCGGCAAAATGGCGGCAGTTCGGTGGTTCAAGCTAAAATCGCAGTGACAGATAGCAAAAGGCTACCTGAAACCAAGTAGCCTTAACAAAACCTATCTCAGCACGAGTTAATCCTGACGATAGGGCACAACTTGCTGATCAATAGCACCAAACACAGAGTGACCATCCTGATCCAGTACTTCCAGCCGGATCTGATCGCCAAACTGCATAAAAGGTGTCGCTGGCTTGCCATCACGGATAGTTTCAATCATCCGGATTTCAGCGATACAACTATAACCTACCCCACCTTCCACAATCGAGGTGCCATACTCGGTGCCTTGTTTGTTAGACACTGTGCCAGAGCCAATAATAGCGCCAGCACCTAAATTCCGTGTCTTGGCCGCATGCGCAATCAATTGGGCGAAGTTGAACGTCATGTCAACTCCAGCGTTTGGTTTACCAAAAGCCTGGCCATTGAGCGTTGATAACAAGGGTAAATGCAATTTATGATCTTGCCAATGCTGGCCTAATTCATCAGGCGTTACTGCAACCGGGCTAAAACTAGAGGCTGGCTTAGACTGGAAAAAGCCAAAACCTTTGGCAAGTTCATTTGGGATCAACCCCCGCAATGAGACGTCATTGACGAGCATCACCAAACGAATATGACGGCCAGCGTCCTCCGGCGAAACCGCCATCGGCACATCACCGGTGATCACGGCAACTTCACCTTCAAAATCAACACCGTAATCTGTACTGACCACCTCAATTTGATCACGTGGGCCAATAAAATCATCCGAGCCGCCCTGATACATCAGTGGATCAGTCCAGAAGCTCGGTGGCATTTCAGAATTACGCGCACGGCGCACTAATTCAACATGATTGACATAAGCACTACCATCTGCCCACTGATAAGCCCGTGGTAACGGGGATTCACAAGCTGCTTGCTCAAAAACCAGTTCACCGGCCACTGAGCCCTGATTAAGCCCCTGATACACTTCAGCGAGTTGCGGTGCCACTGCTGGCCAGTGATCAAGGGCATATTGCATCGTCAATGCGATCTGCGGCACTGCCACAGCCCGGCGTAAATCACGACTGACCACCACTAACTGGCCGTCACGGCTGCCATTTTTCAGACTGGCTAATTTCATTGTTTCTTTCCTATCCAAAATTGCGTTTTCAGCTGGCAGTCCGTGTTAAAAGTTCCGGGCTGCCAGCCAATATGGGTCAGACTGCCGAAGCAGGTTTTACTTTCCAGCTGTTGACATAATCCGGGTTTTCGGTGGCCACCGCAGCGGATCCGACTTCCAGGGCATCACGGGTATCAAGCATCACAGCCACTTCATCAGTGAATTTTTTGCGATACTCACGCCCAGCCTGAAAAGCCTTCGGATGCGGGCCATGGGTAAAACCAGCCGGGTGGAAAGTCACCATGCCACGTTCAATGTTATCGCGGCTGAAGAAATCACCAGCATGATAAAACAGCACTTCATCATAATCGTCATTATTGTGATAAAACGGCACTTTTAACGCGCCAGGATCACTTTCAATCGGTCTTGGCACAAAAGTACAAACCACAAAACGCTGGGCGACAAACGTGGTGTGCGCAGACGGTGGCAAGTGGTAGCGATGACTCATCAAAGGCCGGATATCCCGCCAGTTGATCCGCATCACGGTTAAGTCACCATGCCAGCCAATCGCATCCAACGGATTGTACGGAAAAGTCACAGTCGACACTTTGTGATGCCGTTTGATCTGCACCTTAGTTTCGGTTTCCGCATATTGCGCCTGAAAAGCAGCATCTATTTTTGGCGTATCCAGCATGGCCGGATCAAAAATCGCATGATTACCAACCAAGCCTTTTTCCGGTAACTGGTAGGAATCATTGGTGGCTTCAATCATCAGCACAAATAACGGCTCGTTTGGTACTAACCGCCACATAGTCGAACGCGGGATCACCACATAATCGCCATCACGCAGCGTTAAATGACCATAATCGCAATAAAACTCAGCGCTGCCTTCATGAATAAACAGTAAGTCATCACCATCGGCATTTCGGACTAAATAATCCATCGGCTGCTGCAGTCGCCAGGTCCGCATTTTGCAATGCGCATTGTGCAACAGATCAGGCACCGCCCATGGCGAGTTGTGCTGATCTTCAGCAATGTTGTTAAAGTTAAACAACCTTGGCCGTAATGGACCTTCCCAGTTGCTCCAGCCAGTCGGAGCGTGGGTATGATGTAAATGTGACGCTGGGCCAAAAAAGCCACTGCGCCCCACTTCGCGCTCATAGATCGCCTGCTCCGGAAAATCAGCGTGCGCCTGACGGGAAACATCACCTTCTTTTAACGGAAAAGACGTCCACTTACGCATCTGCTAATACCCCACGGCGGATTTGATCTTCTTCAATCGACTCAAACAACGCTTTGAAGTTACCTTCACCAAAACCTTCATTACCTTTACGCTGGATGATTTCGAAAAAGACTGGACCAATCACAGTTTTGGTAAAAATTTGCAGCAAAATACCGTCTTTTTCCGGTGCGCCATCAATCAGGATCCGCAGATCACGCAGCATATCCACGTCTTCGCCATGACCCACCACCCGAGTGTTGACTTTGTTGTAATACGTGTCCGGTGTCGGCATAAAATCCATGCCACGGGCACGCAGCGTCCGTACTGTTTCGTAAATGTTCTCAGTGGTCAAAGCAATGTGCTGAATACCTTCGCCTTTGTATTCACGGATAAATTCTTCGATTTGAGATTTATCATCAGAAGATTCGTTGATCGGGATACGAATTTTACCGCAAGGCGCTGTCATGGCACGGGATACCAGGCCAGTCAGCTTGCCTTCGATGTCAAAATAACGGATTTCACGGAAATTACCGATGTTCTCGTAAAAACCAGACCAAACATTCATATTGCCACGACGGACATTGTGCGTTAAGTGGTCTAACACTTCCAAGCCAACCCCATGGGTTGCCATGCTGGTCTGCCAGTTATCATAGAATTTAAAGTCAACATCATAGACCGAGCTTTGGCCATAACGGTCAACAAAATACAGCAGGCTACTGCCGATGCCATAGACGGCCGGAATATTCAGCTCCATCGGGCCAACTTGATTGTGGTATTCCTTAGCGCCATTGGCTATCGCATGACGTAACGCCGCAGCGGCATCTTTCACCCTGAAAGCCATCGCACAGACGCTGGGTCCATGCTGGCGGGCAAACTCTTCTGCTTGTGAATTTGGTTCGCCATTGACGATAAAATTAACATCACCCTGCTTGTATAACCAGGCTTGTTTGGAACGATGTTGCGCGACTTCGGTAAAACCCAAAGACACAAAAAGTTGTTTTAACTTCTTGATACCTTCAGCATCAGCTGCGGTATATTCCACGAACTCAAAACCATCAGTTCCTAACGGATTAATAGGATCGAACATCAGCAAACTCCAGAGATAAGATATTGTTTTGTGTCTGCTATCTTGAGCTGTTTGGCTGAAAAAGAAAGGGTGCTGACTAACAAGGTGCTAACAGTTGAAAACCGTGGTTTTGTACAAATAAATATACGAAAAGATACTTTTACCCAAAATAACTAAAAACAGCCACAAAAATGCCCTTCTGAGGCTGTCATTAGTACAAAGATACGCACAAAGCGTAGTTAAATTTTTACACTCTTACGATTAATGCCATATTCACGCAATTTATTCGCCACTGCGGTGTGACTTAATCCCAGTTTTTTCGCCAGTTGTCTGGAACTTGGATAGGCTGGAAACAGTTTGCGCAGTAGATTGGCTTCAAACTGTTTTACGGCGTCATCCAGAGTGCCATCAAAATCTTTTTCCAGATAACCAAAGTCATTGGTATAGCTGGGCAATTGCAACTGATCTTTGTCCAGCTCATAACCTTCGAGCAAAGTCACAGCGCGGTACAACGCATTTTCCAGTTGCCTGACATTGCCAGGCCAGGGATATTGCTGAATAAACTGGGCGCAATCTTCCGTCATTTTTGGTGGTTTGCGGCCTAACCGGGCGGCAAAACGGCTGATAAACAATTCGCTCAGCGGCACGATATCTTGTTTGCGATCACGCAGCGGTGGCAACGTCAGCGTTAACACATTGAGCCGGTAAAACAAATCTTCGCGAAATTTGCCTTCCCGCACCATGCCTGGTAAATCTTTTTGCGTGGTGCAAATCACGCGAACATCAACCCGCACTTCATTTTCATCGGCCACCCGGCGGAAACTGCCATCTTGCAAAAACCGCAGTAACTTGGTCTGTAGCTCACGGGACATCTCGCCGACTTCATCTAAAAATACAGTGCCTTTATTGGCTTGTTCAAAAATACCTTTTTTGCCTTCGGTGGTCCCAGGAAAAGCATTAGGACCATAACCAAACAACTCAGATTCTGCGACATTGTCTGGCATTGCGGCACAGTTCACCGCCAAAAAAGGTTTCGCAGCTCTGCTGCTGGCGGCGTGACAAGCACGTGCTAACAACTCTTTACCGGTACCGGTTTCGCCAATAATCAGAATAGGCGCATCCAACTGCGACATTTTTTTCGCTTCCCGCACCACCCGCCGCATCACATTGCTACTGGCCTGTAAGGAATTAAAACTCTCCTGATCACTTTTCTTAAAGACCACCATCTGTTCGCCCAAGCGGCTTTCAGATTTTAAGTTGATCACGGCGCCAGCCAGAATTTCATGGCCCGACTCATCCGGCACCATCACCGGCAGGACGTCGGCAATAAATCTTTTGCCATGGATCTCAAAACGACGGGTTTGCGCCAGCACATCATCACTTTCCAGCCAGCGGGAAAAATTAAACCCCTTCACCATAGTCACCAGTGATTGGCCAATAATGTCGTCAAAACTAACCGACAAGGCTTGCAATGCAGCATCGTTAATAATAGTGACATTGGCTTTGGTATCGATGGCGATGACACCATCGGGTAAAGTCTTTAGCAAAGTGCTGAGCTCGTTGTGCTCACGCTCTGAGGGTAAAAATGCAGTGGTTTTAACGTCGTCCACTCCAGTGATACGACGAATTTTTGCCATCAATTCCTGAAATTTTTCAAAATCAACGGTCGGGAATGCGACATACATCCGACCTAAGATCGGATCAACTTCAATGCCACGCAAATCAAGTTGATAATTCACCAAAATATTCAGGACTTCCTGAGCTATACCGACCCTGTCCTGACAATGAATTTCTAAACGCATCGTCTTACACGCCTTTATCTGTCTGATATCAATTATCATACGGGATCAAAGCGCATCGAGACCAGTGCTTTTTGTAAACTAATATGAACAACTGGCTCTATTCGACAAAAAAAGCTGCCAAGGCAGCTTTTTCCGGTTCAAACGCACTATCACTTCATCGCACCGGCTCAACCGGTATCTGTCAGGCGGAGTTACTGCGCCAGCAGCTGATCCGTTTTTGCCGCGCAGATAAAATCATTTTTATGCAGACCTTTGATTGAATGCGACCACCAGGTCACGGTCAGTTTGCCCCACTCCAGTAACAAGGCCGGATGATGGCCCTCAGCTTCTGCCAACTCTGCTACTTGCTGGTGAAATGCCCAAGCCAGTTTAAAGTTTTTAAATTTATAACTGCGCTCTAACTGCAAAATACCGTCCCGCACCATAGGCGTCCAATCTGGGATCTGACGCATCAGTTCCGGCAGCTCTGCATCAGACACCCGAGGCGCATCTGCCCGACAAGCTTCACATTTCATTACGGCTAATTCAGTCATGGTTATTCTCTGTGATGATTGGAAAATAATTACTCAGCGTACGTTAGCTGGCTTTTTTTTGTTTTGGCGGAAACTTCGGGGCATGTAAACCCAGTGCTTTGGCTTGTTGCACCAGCGCCATTAAATCCAGCTGACCGATTTCAAACAGGTCATGGATACTGCGGATTTTAAAATAAATCGGTTGCATGATATCAATCCGATACGGGGTACGGAACACATCAACCACATCCAGCATTTTACGCTCTGGGATCTCGGAGTGCATGGCATACTGGGTTTCGCCTGGCGAAGACAAAATGCCGCCACCGTAGATCCGCAATCCAGCCGCAGTTTCCATCAGGCCAAATTCAATGGTAAACCAATACAATCTGGCCAGATAAACCCGATCTTCTTTGCTGGCTGCTAAGCCCAATTTGCCGTAAATATGGGTAAATTCGGCAAAATCCGGATGCGTTAACATAGCGCAATGACCGAATATTTCATGAAAAATATCCGGCTCCTGCAAATAATCAAATTCCTCTTTACTGCGAATAAAAGTAGCCACCGGAAATTTTTTGTTCGCGAGTAATTCAAAAAATCGATCAAAACTAATCAGCGCTGGCACTTCGGCACACTCCCAACCGGTGGTGGCGCGCAGCACTTTACTCACCTCTTCCAGTTGTGGGATCCGATCGGTTGGCAATTGCAATTTTTCAAGACCAGCCATGTATTCATCACAGGCTTTGCCCTGAATACAGGATAATTGCCGCGCCATCAGTTGACTCCAGATGGCGTTTTCTTCTTCACTCCAGGCGATAAAGCCGGTCGCATCGGATTGTTTGGATACGTAAGTTGTCATACTGCTACCTGTTGCAAAATTTTTTAGCCGGCGCTTCTGTGGCGCAGCTTTGATAGCCGGATCCTAGTTGATTGTGATCCGGCTGTTAATCACTCGCTTGAAAATCACTGACGGCAAATCGTAAAGATATCTAAACACCAACCTCGCAACACTAACGTAAGATATTGATTTAAAATTATTTAAACTGCTGTTGCTGCATCTTTACTAAGGCTTGCGACAGGTCAGCAATGATGTCGCCGACATGCTCAAGACCGACTGAAATCCGAATTAAGCCATCACTGATGCCCGCCATTTGCCGCTCTTCGGCGGTATAAGGGCTATGAGTCATAGATGCCGGATGCTGAATTAAAGACTCGGCATCCCCCAAGCTGACGGCAAGACTCAACAAACGGCATTGATTAATAAAATAACGACCATCAGCCAGACTGCCATTCAGTTCAAAAGCCAGCACCCCGCCGGCTGCATGCATCTGCTGCCCAATAAAACGATGGCCAGGATGATCAGCTAATCCCGGATAATACACCTGTGCCACCGCCGGATGCGTCGCTAAAAATTCGGCGACTTGCTGCGCATTACTACAATGGCGCTCCATCCGGACTGCCAGTGTTTTTAAGCCGCGAATAATCAGCCAGGCATCATGTGGACTGATAGTTGCGCCCATATCTTTCAGTGTGGTTAATTTGATGGTCTGAATTTTTTCAGCATCTGAAACGATAATACCGGCGACAACATCGCCATGGCCGTTGAGGTATTTGGTGGCACTGTGGATCACAATGTCGATACCAAACCGGGCCGGTTGCTGCAAGAAAGGCGTCAGGAAAGTATTGTCAATCACTGAAATAATGTCGTGCTGCTGGCAGAACTGCCCCAAAAACTGCAGATCCAGCACCACCAGGTTTGGATTGATTGGGGTTTCGGCAAATAACATTCGGGTGTTTGGTCTTAGTGCTGCATGCACCGCGCTATGATCCGTCATATCGACAAAACTGACGTCAATGCCGTAGCGGCCAAACTGATGATTAAATAATGCAAAGCTGCAACCATAAATTGCTTTACTGGCGATCAGGTGATCACCTTGCTGCAAAAAGGCCATGGTCGCTGCCGCGACAGCGCCCATGCCGGTCGCAGTGGCAGCTGCATCCGCCATGCCTTCCAGCGCCGCCACTTTCAGCTCCAGCTCGCGCGTGGTGGGATTACCAAGCCTGGTGTAAATATAGCCTTGCTGTTCACCAGCAAAGCGGGCAGCGCCTTGCTCTGCACTATCAAACACAAAAGTTGAGGTCTGATACAAGGGCGTCGCCAGTGCTCCGTACTGACTATCTTGCACTTTACCGGCATGAATACATTGCGTCTCGGCATGTCGGCTGACTGGATGATGCGCCTCATCTGTTGGGGTGCTCGAAGAGATCTCTGCCTGAGGGAACTGCGAACTGCTCATATCAAAATGTGCCTTAGATGAATTTTTCATCATCTAAGCAAATTGGTTATAACAAACACAAGGCATGCAGACATCTGTCAGTCTGTCTGCATAGTCCTCCACGAGTGTAAAACGATGGCCTTTGTAAAATTTAGTTTGCAGTTTTACTCAGGGTGAATTTGGCCAACACATCCTGCATCACCTGACGGATCAAGGTGGGCTCTGTTGCTGTCAGCGGTAAGGGTCTTAATTCCTGTTGCGCAAATTTGCCTAATCTTGCCACCAACACTGCCGCCAACACCCCCTGCCCTAAGCGGGCAGATAATTTGCCGGTGAGTTCAGCCCCGACAAAATCACTGCCTAAATCCACCGCCAGCTCGCTGGCGCCGGTAAAAAACAACGTTTGGATAAATTTCTTCAGCAAAGCTAAGCTACGGAGCCTGCCGACCGAACATCCATACAGACTGGCAATTTCCCGTAACATCAGACTGGCACGCCACAACACCAGCGCCATATCCGCCAATGCAAATGGACTCATCGCCACCGCAACCCCCGTTTGCATCGCCGCCTGACGGATTTGCTGCTGTACCCGGCTATCCGCTGCTTGCACTAAGGTTTGCTCAAACAGGCGCAGCGTTTCGGCATCACTGAACTGGGCCTGATGTTGCGTCAAAAACTGTTGCCAGACGTCATCTGTCGCAGTTTCAGCTGGCATTGCCTGACGGATTTGCTGGCATAACGGCAACGCTTCACCAAACTGCACCGAGGCTTGAATGCGCTCAGCGGCCTGACGCCAATCTTGGCGTTGTCGCAGTTGTCGCCATAAACGCCATTCCTTCAGCGCAACACGACCAGCCAATACCACCACAAAACCAGTGAGTGCTGACACAGCCCCGCCCTGCCAGATGCTGGCTTGCCAGCTGGCGTGGATAAAATCAGCCCATTGCCAGCCCGCTAGTAAGGTCAGACTAGCCAGTGCACCCAGCCAGTACCAAAGGCTGCTTGTTGTCCGCTTCAGATCGGCGCTGACTACAGGGTCGGCTTGCTCAAAAGCACTGTCATCATAACGAGCAGCCGCTTGCAATTGCACTGGCGCTGTTTGCACTTGCTCTAAGGTTTGAAAATCAGCGGCACTAAAATCCCTGGCCTGTTTTAACGAATGGTCTGTTGGGGTCATCTGAGTTTATCTCCCAGTAAAAATTCCAGTGCTTGATCCAGCCGTAATTGCGGCAGTTGTTGTTGTGGCCTTAACACCCGCGGCAAAAAGTCAGCAAAAGCAAAGGCATGTTCTGCAAACAACAGTGGAGATGGCATGGTCCAGGGCATCTCGCCTGGATAAATAGTTAACAATTCACCGTCCGGCGACCGCCGTCCCTGAAGGCATGGCTGCAGGCCTTCGCTGGTCTGCACTTGCCCGACCTCAGTACAAACCACGGCAGAGAGCGCCATGGCTTCAGACTGACAGTAGTGGTAACGGCTGTCCTGCAACGGTTGCTGCAGTAATTGCTGTAACAGCAACGTCAGATTTTTATGTTGCTCCGGCGTCAGTTGGTCCGCTTTACTGGCTGCGAACAACACTTTATTGATGCGGGGTTTAAACAAACGCTGCCACCAACTGGCAGGGCCATACTGAAAGCTCTGTAAAATTAACATCAGCGCTTGTTGCAGTTCTTGCAACACATGATACCCACCATTCAGTGCCGACAAACAATCGACCAGCACCACTTGCCGGTCCAGACTGGCAAAATAACGCTGATAAAAAGGTTCGATCACCAGTTGCTGATAACTTTGATAATGTTTTTGCAACCGTAACAACAATTTTGATGGCTGCTGCAATTGCGCCGGTAGTAACGGCAGCAATTGCAGTAAAGGGGTCCCCGCCAAATCGCCAGGCAATAACAAGCGGCCAGGCTGCAACAAACAAGCTTGACTCTCATGCCGCCAGCGCGACAATAACAAAGCGAATTTGTCGGTTAGATTTTGCAACTGCAACTCTGAATCATCATCTAAATCAATTTTTTGCAAATAATCTTCAAAGTCTGCAGTCAAAGCGGCCCGTTGCGGCTGGCGAAATAATTGCCAGCTGAAATGACACCACTGCTGATAATCTTGCTGCAACATCGGCAGATCCAATAACCACTCACCCGGATAGTCCACCAGATCCAGTTGCACGTCACGATAGTCGGCCAAGTGTGCAGCCAAGGTACCGCTTGGCCGGTAACGCAGTTGCAACGACAACTGACTCCAGTTGCTGGTGGATTGCGGCCATTGACCCTGCCGCAGTTGTTGCAGGTTCAACTCATAAGGAAACCGCGGTGTTTGCATCGCTTGATCCGGCAGCACTTTGCCCCCCAGATACCGATGTTGTTGTAACGGCGAAAAAAATGGCAGCTCCAGTTCGTTGACTGGACCGGTCAGTTGATTGACCAAACTGGTGATAAATGCGGTTTTACCAGCGCCGGACAAGCCGGTAATACCCAGTCTGACATGACGATCAAGGGCTCTTTGACCCAATACCTGCGTTTGATGTTGTAGCTTGCGCAATATCTGCATCGGCTCTCCACAGCGAAAGACAAGGGAAAGCCACCCGAAGGTGGCGATTACAGCTGTCTGAATTCACGATTGAGCTGAAATTTATGCGACGTCACATGTTTTTCTAACTGACGTAGCCGAACTTCAATATGGTCAAACTGCTGTTGCAAATGGCCTAAGGCTTGTTTGGGTGCTTCACCGCGTTGCCAGATCCGGGTTTTCACTTCGACCGGTCTATCCATTTTCGCGACAGGTGGCCGACCTTGCCTGGCTTCAGCGACGGATTTCTTTTCCAGTACTATCCAACCTGCCAGATACAACACTGGTAAAAAGCCACCAAAACCAAGTAACACCGCAGCCAACGCCACCACCCGGACTAACCACAATTCCCAGCCAAAGTAATCCGCAATACCAGCACAGACCCCGGCGATTTTGCCATTGCGGTCATCCCTTAACAGTTCTTTTTTAACTGCGCTCATGCTCGCGTCTCCAGTTTGGCGACTCTGCATCCAGAATGGCTTCCAGCGTCTTAATTCTGTCTGCCATTTTTTCTGCCCGATTTGATAAGTCATTCAGCTGGTTTAACTCAGTTTCAGATAAACCTTCTGAAATTTTGCGTTTACTACGGTAGTGCATAATGACCCAGATTGGCGCGACAAAGATCATGAACAAGATCAAGGGTACGCCAAAAGCTTCATGAATTCCCATTACTTACTCCCAAACGCCTGTCAATCAGGCGTTATTGTCATTATTCAATTTAGCTTTTAATGCTGCCAGTTCCGAATCAATTTTATCCTGGGCAGCCAACTCAGCAAATTCATCACGTAAGGTCTTTTTGCCTAAATCATAGGATTCAACCTGAGCTTCCAGCGAGTCGATTTTTTGCTCATAACGCTGGAACTTATACATTGCATCGTTTAAGCGGTTGCTGTCTAACGTTTTTTTCACTTCCAGCCGCGAAGCCACTGTTTGCTGACGCATCAGCATCGATTTTTGTCGTGCTTTGGCATCTGCCAGTTTTTCCTGCAATTGACCAACTTCGTCCTGCAATTTGCTGACATGGGCATCCAGATTCTGGATATCAGCAGCTACAGCCGCAGCTTGGTCAGCCGCTTTTTGTTTTTCAATCAAGGCTGAACGCGCTAAATCATCACGATTTTTCGACAGCGCCAGCTCAGCTTTGGCCTGCCAATCTTGTACTTCTTCTTCCAGCCTGCTCACGACCCGCTGTAACTCTTTTTTCTCAGCGATGGTTTTAGCTGAAGTTGACCGAACTTCTACCAAAGTATCTTCCATTTCTTGAATAATCAGCCGGACCATTTTTTCAGGATCTTCGGCCTTATCTAATAACGCATTGATGTTGGAATTGACGATGTCTGAAAAGCGAGAAAAAATACCCATGATAATTACCTCATTAAATGTCTTGGTTGCTTCAGACTCTCTTATTCAGTTTCCTTGCCAACTTGCGAAAATCACTGTAAGAAATTGATTTTAATAAATTAATTAAAATATAAAACAAAACCTTCTTTAAATCGATATTATGAAATAGACTACAAATTAGTAATTTTCACTAATTTGTAGCAGGGATATGGCCAGAGCATTACAACAAGACAACCTGATTGGTCAGGCGAATAGTTTTCTCAACGTATTGGATCAGGTATCGCAAATCGCACCACTGAATAAACCTGTCCTGATTATTGGGGAGCGCGGCACCGGTAAAGAACTGATTGCTGCAAGGTTGCATTTTTTATCCCAACGTTGGGATCAATCTTACCTGACGCTGAACTGTGCTTCATTGAATGAAAACTTACTGGAAAGTGAGCTTTTTGGTCACGAAGCCGGGGCCTTTACCGGGGCCAGTAAAAGGCATGAAGGCCGCTTTGAACGCGCTAATTTTGGCACGTTATTTTTAGATGAGCTGGCCAATACGCCAGGCCTGGTGCAAGAGAAATTGCTCAGGGTAATTGAATATGGTGAATTTGAGCGGGTTGGTGGTAGCAGAGCAATTAAAGTGGATGTCCGGCTGATTTGTGCGACCAATGAGGATTTGCCTGCCATGGCAGAACTGGGGGAATTCAGAGCAGACTTACTCGACAGGTTGGCTTTTGATGTGATTACCCTGCCACCGATGCGGGAGCGACGCGAAGATATTCTGTTACTGGCGGAACATTTTGGCATGAGTATGGCGAAAGAACTGAATTTTGAACTGTTCAGTGGTTTTAGCGAAAAAGCCAAGCGGGCATTATTGGATTACGATTGGCCTGGCAACGTGCGGGAATTGAAAAATGTGGTTGAACGCAGTGTTTATCGCAGTAACAATCCATATGTCCCTGTCCACGATATTCTATTTGACCCTTTTGCTTCGCCATTTCGACCAAAACAACGAGTTAAAACCCTGGACCGACAGTTGCAAACGACCGGCACCACAACGACGAGCACGACCCAATCCGTCGTCGAGACAACAACAGTAGCCAAGTCAGCTGCTTCCGGTGATAATAGCCAACAACCTGCTCTGATAGCGCCCATCGCAGCTGATTTCAGTATGCCGCAGGATTTTAAGCTGTTATCGGAAAATTATGAAGTAAGTCTGATTAAACAGGCACTGGCGGCTTGCCAGTATAATCAGAAAAAAACGGCAGATGCACTGAACCTGACCTATCATCAGCTACGTGGTTATATGAAAAAATACAAACTGTTAGACAGCCAACAATGAACTATTGTCCTTCTCTGCTGACGCTGCTTTGCTGCAGCCTGTTGTTATCTGGCTGTGAGACTGAACCGCAATCGGCGTCAGTACAGGGTCTGATCTATTGTGCTGAAGGCTCCCCGGAAAGTTTTAATCCGCAATTGGTCACTTCCGGCACCACTATTGATGCGATCAGCCAGCATTTATACGATCGTCTGCTGGATATTGATGCCGATACAGGCAATCTATTGCCTGCCCTAGCCAGCAGTTGGCACGTCAGCCCAGATGGACTCAGTTACCGTTTTCGGCTGAAAAACGATGTTGAATTTCATCATACTGGCTACTTTCAACCCAGCCGGCCACTGACGGCGCAAGATGTGGTGTTTACATTTGAGCGGGTGTTATCGGTTGCAAACCCTTTTCATCATGCCGCAGCTGAATATCCTTATTTTGACAGTGTCGACTGGCGCCAGCTTGTGAGACGAGTCACTGCGGTATCAGAACATGAAGTTGAGTTCGTATTAACTCGACCAGACAGTTCCTTTTTATCAACGCTGGCCACCGATTTTGCTGCCATTTTATCCGCTGAATATGCAGCGCAATTACAGCAACAAGGCCATTTGGAACAACTGGATCAATTACCTGTGGGCACAGGTCCATTTTATTTTCGTCATTATCAAAAAGATGTCATGATCCGTTATTACCGGCATCCAAATTACTGGCGCCAGCAAGTACAACTGCCCCAGTTGCTGATTGATATAGTGCCGGATAACACCAAACGTTTGGCTAAATTGCTGACCAAAGAATGTGATGTAGCACCGATCCCGCGGCTTGCCGAATTATCCCTGTTATCGAAAAAACCAGATTTTAGGGTCGAAGCGCAAACCAGTATGAACGTTGGGTATTGGGCTTTTAATACTCAAAAGCCGCCATTTAATAATGTCAAAGTACGCCAGGCACTGGCATATGCCATCAATAAACAAAATATTTTACAAGCGGTTTATTTCGGCCAGGCTCAAGTAGCCGATTCATTATTGCCGCCAACGTCTTGGGCTTATCAGCAAAATAGACAAATACAAGGCTATGATCCTGCGATGGCTCGGCAGTTATTGGCGGAAGCAGGCTACAGTAAAGGTTTTAAGATGGATATCTGGGCTATGCCGGTGCAACGTTTGTATAATCCAAATGCGTTGAAAATGGCCGAATTGATGCAGGCGGATCTGGCGCAGGTAGGAATTAAAAGCAATATTGTCTCCTATGAATGGAATACGTTCAGGCGCAAATTACGGCAAGGCGAACATGACTCCGTATTGATTGGCTGGTCTGCCGACAGTGCCGATCCGGATAACTTCCTACGACCACTGCTCAGCTGTGCCGCTGCAGTGTCTGGTAGTAATAGGGCCAACTGGTGCGACCCTTTATACGACGACCTGTTGGCAAAAGCGGTGCTCACTGCCGATATCACCATTCGGCGTGGTTTTTATCAGGAGGCGCAGCAATACCAATCGGAACAAATGCCGCTATTGCCTATAGCGCATTCCAAACGTTTCCAGGTACACAATAGCAAGATCAGTGGCATCAAAATCAACCCCTATGGCGGCATCAGCTTTGCCAATGCAGGCAAAGCCTTATGATGCTGCATTATTTATTACGCCGCTTGTTTTTACTGGCTTTTGTTTTTGTCGCACTGACTATTTTTGCTTTTAGCCTGAATTACCTGTTCCCGGGTGATGTCCTGCATAATTTTACCGGTTTACGTTACATCAGTCCGCAACAGGAAACGGAATTGCGCCAAGTGCTGGGACTTGATCAAAGTTACTTCCAGCAATATATCTATTTTGTCCGCCGTATTCTGGATGGGCAATGGGCGATGTCGTTTTCCAGCCAACAAAATGTGCTGACTGAGATTTTGTTGGTGATGCCAGCAACTCTGGAATTGGCCAGTTATGCCTTGTTGTTGTCGATGTTGCTTGGGATCCCGCTAGGTATTTTGGCGGCAGTACGCAAGGATAAATATTTAGATAAACTGATATCTGCACTGGCGCTGGTGGGATACTCCTTGCCGCTGTTCTGGTGGGCGTTATTATTGATCATGCTGTTTTCACTGACCTTAGGCCTGCTGCCAACCTCTGGTCGTCTTAGTTTGTTATATGAAATTGATCACGTCACTGGCTTTATGTTGGTTGATATCTTGCTGGCTGATGTCAATTATCAACAGGCAGCATTCCAGGATGCTATCCGACATTTGTTATTACCTGCCGTGGTGCTGGCAACCTATCCGACCACAGTGATGATCCGCTTTACCCGCGACTCAATGATTGATGTCCTCGAACAAAACTATATAAAAACCGCCCGTGCTAAAGGGTTGACCCGCTTACAAGTGTTATTCACCCATGGCCTGCGCAATGCGCTATTGCCGGTCACCCGCCAAATCGGCTTACAGTTTAGTGCGCTGATCACGCTGGCGATGATCACTGAGGTTATTTTCTCCTGGCCTGGCATTGGACGCTGGCTGATTGATAGTATTTATCAGCGTAATTTCCCCGCCATCCAGGGCGGCGTATTAGC
>CAZGHW010000052.1:0-23320 GCA_964525695.1 uncultured Rheinheimera sp.
GAAGACGTAGGTTTTTCGGACGGGGGTTCAAATCCCCCCAGCTCCACCAATAAAGCAAAAGGCCACCCTCGGGTGGCCTTTTGCTTTATTGGTGGAGCTGGGGCGGACGCGAAGCACAGTAAGGGGTTCAGCCGGAGCTTGCGTAGCAAGCGCAGACAACGCCCGCAGGGCGGCCTCTCGTTTTCAACGAGAGGTGAGCGGCAAGGCCGCGAATAAATCCCCCCAACTCGTTAGCCACCCTCGGGTGGCCTTTTGCTTTATTGGTGCAGTTGCGGCGGACGCGAAGCACAGTAAGGGGTTCAGCCGGAGCTTGCGTAGCAAGCGCAGACAACGCCCGCAGGGCGGCCTCTCGTTTTCAACGAGAGGTGAGCGGCCACGCCGCGAATAAATCCCCCACTCGTTAGCCACCCTGGCCGCGACCAATATGATGCAAACCACTATAGATTTGGCGGTTGGGGATCTCTTTCATACCTGCTGAGAATAGCATCATTGAGCATTTAACCATCAAAGTATATACTCAAGCTATCTACTTCTAGGAGGTGATGATGGAAACCGGAACCGTATTTAAAAACAACAGCACCCAAGCCGTTCGCCTGCCGGTGGATGCGCGTTTTCCTGATAATGTGAAAAAAGTCAGTGTGCGGATTGTCGGCCAAGATCGCATCCTGACACCCGTTGCCAATACATGGGATTCATTTTTCCTGCAAGGCACTGCGGTGACGGATGACTTTATGACTGAGCGCGCCAGCCAAGAACAGCCAGAGCGGGAATCGTTCTAATGCTGAAATATATGCTCGACACTAATATCTGCATATACGTGATAAAACGCCGACCTATCGAAGTGCTGGATACCTTTAACAAGTTTGCCGGAACTTTATGTGTCAGTGCTATTACTTATGCTGAACTTTGCCACGGTGTAGAAAAAAGCACCCTGCCCGAGCATAACCGCCGCCAGGTGGATGATTTTGTGTCACGGCTTGAAATTTTACCATATAACGATAAAGCCGCTGCACATTATGGTGAAATCAGGGCAACGCTGGAGCGTCAAGGCAAAACGATTGGCGTCAATGATTTGCATATTGCCGCACATGCCAGAAGTGAAGGCTTGGTAGTTGTAACCAATAACCTAAAAGAGTTTGAACGAGTTGCAGGACTGCGTTTGGAAAACTGGCTTAAGAATGATTGAATCGACGACGATTGGTATGCCCCGTAACTTAATACATGGTAAATAAAGTCGAATATCAAGAACTGCCCATAGAGAAAAAGAAAGTTTAAGGTCTGTTGAGCTTGCAGTTTATCTAAAAAAGATGATATTTTTTAGGAACGTAGATTCAAGTCAGTATCACGGATTGCAGGTTTAGCGTTTCAGCTAAAGTATTTTTATTTTTTAGTAACTTATACTTCAGACTGACTAAGTAATTGCAAATCCAGAGACCTCCACTATTAGTCTCGATAACACACATTAGGAATATCGTGAACATGGTTGATTACAATGATCAATTAGCTACATTAAAAAAAAGCATTTCACAAGAAAATAATATTATATTGAGACTTCCAGGTAAATTCGCTTTTAAAGACCACAATGTGTATGACTTTGATAATTATCTGAGTTTTTTTGACTGGGAAATATCCAATAAAAACGTAACTATAGATTTTTCACATTGCTATAGGGCAAATTACCAAGCGTTAGCACTTTTAGTAGCATATTCATGGCACATAAGAAATAAAGGATGTTCTGTAAACTTCGAATACGGAGAGAAAGGAGCGTCTGAAATGTGGAGAGCTATGGGAGCTCCAGGGCTTTTCAATGTCGCTGTTGAACAGAATCAGAACTTCAAGTCAACTAACAAAAAGCCGTTAATTGCAATAAGGGACAATAAAGACTTCAAAAAGTCTGTTGAAAGTGTTGAGGATTATACTCAAAACTTCGACGTTGAATATCTCAACACACTTCGCTACGTCTTAAGCGAACTTTTATATAACACTTTGGAACACGGAAAATCTTTCTTTAACCACAAAGGCTTAAACCTTCGTGTGCCTTCACTTATTCAATTTACTTGGTATCAAAAAACAAACGAAATCCACTTTATAATTGCAGACACTGGAATAGGAATTAAGAAGCATATTGAGCAAGCTTACCCTGGTCAAGAATCGTCTGAAGCTGCAATAAAACTAGCGATTAAACCTCAAGTTTCTGGAACTTTTGGTAACACTGACCCATATAAAGAAAAGAACAATGCAGGTGTTGGATTGTTCCTTTCCACAAATATTATCAGGCGATTAAATGCTGACATGCATATTATTTCTGGCGACGGATTAGTTCACATTTCACCGCGAGATATTACAGGAAAAACACTGCAAAATGGCTGGACTGGAACCTTTGTTCTTGTAACTGTAAAACTTGAAAAAGATAAAAAATTTGCTCTACATGAAATGATGCAAGAATTTAGAGCGGCGGCTTTAAAAGAACAGGAAAAGGGAGATCGTGTAGAGGTTGAAAATACTTACTACATTAGCATAAAAAATTATTTTGGCTCTTACGCCGAAGACAAAGACGCTGCGATTAAATTTAGAGACAGTCGGCTATTTCCCGAAGTCTACGCAGAAAAGTCTATTGTAATAGATTTCAGCGATGTTAAGTCAGCGCCACATAGCTTTTTGAGCGGTCTATTTGCATCGCCAATTAAGCATTTAGGCATGAAATCTTATAAGCGATTAAAGTTCTTGAATACATTGCCGGAAATTAGAGAAACTTTAGATTTTATATTAGATGAAAATACCGATTGATAAATTTTTCTGAAGATATAATATTTTAAACGAATGAAATAATCGTATTAACTGCTATTTCCATATTTAAAACGTTCGTATGTTAAAGCCTTAAATAGGGTAAGTTACTGAAATTATGCACTATATTGTGGGTTCAAATCCCCAGCTCCACCAATAAAGCATAATGCCACCCTAGGGTGGCATTATGTTTTTCTTACACTATAAACAACCCCATCAAACCCTAAACTTATCCACCAGATGATGGATTTCTGTGGTCCGGGCGGCGACGGCTTGGCTGATTTGGTGGTTTTGTTTCGCGCCTTGCAGCGTGTCGTCGGAGAGATCACGGATGCTGACTACGCTTTTATTGACTTCGGCGGCGACATGGCTTTGCTCTTCTATCGCGGTGGCGATCTGCGTGGTCATATCCATAATCAGCGTGACGTCGGCGGTAATTTCGCGCAATAAATGCATCGCGGTTTGGCCCTGGTTGGCACTTTGTTCACCTTGCTGCTGACATTGCTGCATCACTTGCACTATTTGCTTGCTGCGTTGTTGTAACGCCCGGATGATTTGTTCAATTTGTTTGGTTGAATCTTGTGTTTTGGTTGCCAACATCCGAACTTCATCGGCCACGACGGCAAAACCACGACCCTGCTCGCCAGCGCGGGCAGCTTCGATGGCTGCGTTTAGCGCCAGCAAGTTGGTTTGATCGGCAATGGTGCGGATCACTTCCAGCACTGAGCCAATGGTCACACTATCGGCATCCAGCTGCGCGGCGGTGCCGGCAGCATCAGCTAACCGGGCTGATAATTGTTGCACCTGTGCCACAGTTGCAGCCACCTGCTCCATGCCTTTGGCGGCATGGCTATTGGTATCTTGCGCTTTGTCGGCAGTATTTTCGGTGGTCCGGGCAATTTCATGAATAGTCGCGCCCATTTCAGTTACAGCGGTCGCCACCATATCGGTTTCCGATTGCTGTAATTGCATACTCTGACTGGTATCACGCGCCGACTGATTGAGCTGTTGGGTGGATTGATCCAGCGCCAGCAGCGACTGATTGACCGTCCGTACTAAATTTTGCACATCAGCCAGTAGCTCGTTTAAATCCTGCGATAACGCCGTCAGTTCATCATCACCTGCCAACGCAATACGCTTGGTAAAGTCCTGGCCACGCCGGATCTCGGCAATCACTTCACGCACCTGCCGCACCGGTTGGATCACGCTGCGACTGATGAACCATAACAACAGCGATAACAGCAGCACCAATAACACAAAACAACTGACCGAAATGGTTTGACTCCGGCTAAGCGCCTGCGCCAACTCAGTATCCACTTGCTGTTTTAAGGTTTTCATTTGCTGTTCAGTGGCATGAATGGACGCGCGCATCACATCCATCATGCCATCATCCTGGTGCAACCCAATTTGCACAAAAACTGCCACTAACGCCTGAAACGCTTTGTCATAGTGCTGCAATGCCGACAACTCATCGCCACTGAGCATTGGTGTTAATAACGCCACTTTTTGCTGAAACAACTGCTGCTCTTTCAGGTTGAGCCTTAGCTGAAAATCTTTTTCATGCCGGCGTAGTTGCAATACTAAATTAGCTTGTTGCAGCTCATTTTTTTCCAGCAGCAGCTTCTCCAACTGGCGGGCGGCGCTGCGCATCTGACCGATCTGCCCATCGTTTTCGGTTAAGCCAGCTTCAATCCGCAAGGCACTGATTTTCTGAAAATCGGCGCTATAACTTAGCAACAACTGTTCAAACTCAGCGATACCCTGGCTATCTAGATCAAAATCTGCCAGCTCAGTGCGCAGTTTAGTTAAATCCTGCTGTAACGCTGTTACCGCTGCTTGGTGGTGACTGGCATATTTCGCTTCCAGCCGCAGCAAAAAATTCTTTTCGTGGTTCCGTAATTGCACCACTTGCCGACTGATATTGTGCACCGTGGTATTGGCTTGACCCAAAAGATGCTGGCGATTGCTTTGTTGCAACATAATCGCCAGCAACAACAACATACCGCAAGTGACGGCGACAGAAATCGCAATTAAACGCTGATGGATAGTAAAACTTCGCAGGGATGGCATAAGGCCTCTTGTCAGATCGGACGGAACAAAGCGGATTACAGTTGGATGACAATTATACCAGCCGATAAAACTTGATGACTATCAAATGCATGGCTGCAGCGCTTGGTTGGACAAATAAGCAGCAGAAAATACCTATAGAGGAAACACATAACAAACAGCCACGCAATGAAAGCCCTACCAAACATCAGCTATCACTGAACTTCATGCTGGACCTGTTTGATATCCAACTGCTAAAATACTCACTGTTGCCTCTAGCTCTGGCGCACAATCAGCACCCGCTTTGCATCCTTAGTTGCACTGTCGGGCGGCATTGTTTGCCGGACAGAAAACAATCATGTTATAACAGCATAGTTGCGGTATTCGATCCGCAGGCTGCACTGTATTCGTTAACAAGGAAGTAAAACCATGGATTTGGTGCCAATTTTTATCTTAGTGCTGCTGACCATCATCGCCATTACGCTGCTGATTATTTCCATTAAACTGACTGATTTACTGGCTGAAAGTAAAGCCAGTCGTTCTGCTGTGCAAAATATCGAGTCTGATGAATTGTTCCGCCATAGTTATCAGAATCAACAAGCCAGACTGGCGCAAGCGCAACATACCGAACAAATTTTAACGCTGCTACAAGGGATGCAACATTTACTCAGTAGCCGGCTACGGGCTGATAAAAGTGCCACATCAGCGCCAGCGAGCGAAAAAACCGTGTTATATAGTACCGAGCAAGAACCACAACATCGATTTCACAGTCATTCCCGCAGCTAAGCAGCAACCTATCCGTATCTATAGGGATAAAACGTCAACCTGAGCGGCTTTTGCGCTGAAATTGCCAGCAATCAGCGGTAGAAAGCTGCAAAGCGGGTTGACACTGTTGCGCTGGCGTTTGATCATAGCCAGCTGTTTCCTCAGCGTTGTCAGTCGATGCAACTGCTGCGGCCCTTTCCGGCAGCCTCTGCTGCCCCTGATGGAATTACATCTGATGTCAACTTCGCATGCGCAAACAACTTTTCTCTGGGGTTTTGGTTTAGGTCTGGCGGCCTCTGCGCTGTTATTTTATATCTGGCATACCGAAAGTCTGATCCAGTTGCAGCAAGAATGGCTCAGTCAGCAGCAGCAACAACAGCAACAAAACCAGCGCAGCGTGAAAAACCAGCTAGAAACTATTGATTTACTTATGAAAAGCTACAGTATCAGTGACGGTACTGAAGATCAGGATATGCGCGCTGAACTTATTCGCAATCAGCATTTAGTGTTGTTACAGCAAGTCCAACAACAAGCGGGCGTCGATATCAGTGATTTACTGGACCCGGCCCGGCCATTTAACTCCGCTCAATTGTACGCCGCACTGCTGCGCATCAAGCAACAACATGAGAAAAACAGCGCCCGGCAGCAGCTGGATCAACGTGTTTTGCAACAACAAGATTCGCCAACTGCGGCTGCAGGCTGAATTTTTTTCCCGCGCAGACTTTTCGTCTGCGCATTTACGCGTACACTAGGACTATTCTGGTTCTGGTGTAATGTGGAATGAAACCAGCGGTCCCCGCCAATGAAGCCCAACGTCTTGAGGCGCTTTATCAGTTAAAAGTACTGGATAGTGCGCCAGAGCAGGCTTTTGATCAGCTTGCGCAACTGGCCGCGCTGATTTGTCAAACGCAAAGTGCCAGTATCAGTCTGATTGATTTGGACCGGCAATGGTTTAAAGCCAAAGTGAATCTTGATGCAGTGCAAACCAGCCGTGCTGATTCGATTTGTGGCTTTGCCATTCTGACGCCAGACCAACTGACTTATATTCCAGACACCTTGGCCGACCAGCGTTTAATCGGTCATGCCACGACCACTGCGGCAGTACCGGTGCGTTTTTATGCTGGAGCACCGCTGCGACTGCAGCCGGATTTGGCCGTCGGCACGCTGTGTGTATTTGATTCAGAGCCACGTCAACTCACACCATCCCAGCTACAGTCGTTAGCTTTGCTGGCCGAACAAGCTGTCACCTTGTTAAAACACCGGCTGGTTGCGCTGGCCAGTCAACAGCAACAACATACGCTCACCACCATTATTGAAAACGTGCCGGTGTTATTAGGCCAGGTCGATGCCCAGCTGCGATATATTTTCTGCAATCAGAAATATCAGCAATGGTTCGGCCTTTCGCCCACTGAACTGATTGGCAAGTCTATTCCGGAAGTGTTTGGCGAAGCAGCCCTGACTTTTCATCAGCCATGGTTGCAACGTGCATTGCAAGGCGAACAAGTTGAATTTATTGCCCCGAAAAACCAGGGACGTATTTTACAAACCGGTTTGGTGCCGCAATTAGATGACCAAGGCCAAGTTTCGCATCTGATTATTATTGCCAGCGATATCACTGAACAGCACCAGCAGCAAGAAAAAATCCAGCAAGAACGCGATCGGATGGATGCCATTATTCATGGCACCAATCTGGGCACCTGGGAGTGGCATATCCAAACCGGTAAAACCATCTATAACGGCCGTTGGTACAATATTTTAGGATTGCCGCCTGAGCTGGAAACCGATATTGATTTATGGCGCTCGTTGTTACATCCAGACGATAGCAGCCAGGCCGAAACTCAGTTGCGACAGCATTTCGAAGGGACAACACCATTTTACGACAGCCGCTTCCGGATGCGTCATGCGAATGGGCATTGGGTCTGGGTGCACGCGGTAGGTAAAATCATGAGCTGGGATCCACAGGGCAAGCCCTTGTTGATGTTTGGCACCCATACCGATATTTCCGTCGATATGGCGCGTGAAAACGAAATTTTATCCACCCGCTCCTGGCTACAGGCCGTGGTTGATTCCTCAACTGAAGTGGCCATGATCTCGACCGATCCAAACGGCGTGATCCAGTTGTTTAATACTGGCGCCGAGCGAATGCTAGGCTATAGCGCGAGTGAAGTGGTTGGCCTGCAAAGCCCGGCATTTTTTCATGATGTGGCCGAAATACAACGCCGCTCGGCGCAGCTTAGCACTGAATTTCAACGGGATATCCGCGGTTTTGATACCTTCGTTTATAAAGCTCGGATTGGTGTCAGTGAAACCCGGCAATGGACCTATCTGTGCAAAAATGGCGACCGTAAACAGGTCCGTCTCAGTGTTTCAGTGATGCGCGATCAACATGATCAGGTGCTGGGTTATTTAGGGGTCGCCATCGACATTACCCAACTGGAACAACTGAACCATGCGCTCCTGCTCAGCGAACAACGCCACCGCTCTATGCTAGAAAACCTGCCAGGTGTGGTGTATCGCTGTATCAATGATGCCCATTGGACCATGCTATTTATCAGTGACGAAGTGGAAAAGCTCACCGGGTATCCGGCGAAACAATTTATCCGCAACAAAGCCATCAACTTCGAAAAAATTACTTATCCTGGCGACAGGCTCAGTAACCGGCTTACGGTGGAGACAGAGCTAGCCAATCATGCCAGATTCAGCGTCGAATACCGCATCCGGCATGCCAATGGCCAATTGCGTTGGGTGCAGGAACTGGGGCGAGGCATTTTTGACCAAAACAATAAGCTATTGTTTATTGATGGTTTTATCTGGGACATTACAGCGCAAAAAGAGGCAAGGCTTGAGCTGCGGGCGAGTGAACAAAAACTATCATCACTATATCAGTTAGCTCCACTGGCGATTGTCTTAAGCAGTTTTCCACAAACCAAGATACTGGAAGCCAATCCGGCCTTACTACAAATGCTCGGTTATCAGCATGCAGAGTTATTTGGCTTAGCGCTAACGGATTTAGTGGCAGAACCTTATACCCACCTATGTCAACAGCACTTAACCGCCCTACAACAACAAGGCCGTTTTGGACCCGATGAGCTGGAACTGATCCATCAACAAGGTCACAGGGTGCCGGTAGTTCAAAGTGGCATTCTGATCGAAGGTTTGCATGGCGAGTTACAAATTTGGTCGATTATTCAGGACATTACCGAACGAAAACGGATTGAAATGATGAAAAACCAGTTTGTGTCTATGGTCAGCCATGAACTCAGAACGCCGCTGACGGCAATTTCCGGCGCCCTTGGACTGATCGGTGGCGGTGCTTTGGGCACTGTGCCAGAACCTTTGCAGCATATGCTGACCATAGCGCAGGAAAACAGCCATAAACTCAGTCAGTTAATTAATGATTTACTGGATATCGATAAACTGGTCGCCGGCAAAATGCAATTCCAGTTTCAACGCTGCCAGTTACTGGATTTATTGCAACAGAGCATTTTGCACAATCAACCTTATGCCGACAAATATCAGGCCAGTATCGAACTAATCGTTGCCGCCGATGCTGCTGAGGTTGAAGCTGAACTGGATCCGATGCGTTTTCACCAGGTGATGGCGAATTTACTGTCCAATGCTGCCAAGTTTGCCCCGCTCGGCTCCCAAATCCAAGTGCGTTTAAGCCAAACTGCGGCAGAAGTTATGGTGGCCGTACAGGATCAGGGGCCTGGCATTAGCGCGGAATTCCAGCAACGGATGTTTGAGAAGTTTTCTCAAGCCGATTCAGCCGATGCCCGCAGCAAAGAAGGCACTGGTCTTGGCCTTGCCATCGTGAAAGAACTGACCGAGCGGATGAATGGTTGGATTAGTTTTGACACCAAACTTGGCGAAGGCACCTGTTTTTACTTACATTTCCCTCGTCGCCAAGCTGGCAGCGCCGCACAGGATTAGCCCAGCCACACGCTGGCATTAATCCCCCAGCCGTTGGCTGAGCACCACTTGGTTGCGACCGCTGCTTTTCGCCTGATATAACGCCTGATCAGCCCGTTCAATCACCACGTCCGGCATTAAACTATCCAGCCCAGTGGCAATACCGGCACTGAAGGTACAGGAGAAGCTTTGGCCATCGGCGGCGGTAAAGGGTAAGCGGGCAAAAGCCTGACGTAACTTATCTATCACCACAAAAGCTTGCTCTAACGAGCATTCAGGTAACACCAGTAAAAACTCTTCACCGCCATACCGACCGATAATGTCGGTTTTACGCAACTGCTGTTTCAGCAGATTGGCCAAACTGGTGATAACCTGATCACCAGTCAGGTGGCCATAGTTGTCATTCACCTTTTTAAAATGATCGATATCCAACATCACCACACTGACCTGCTGTTGATGCCGTAAACTCCGTTCCAACTCAGTGGCCAACCGGTCTTTGACATGGGCATGTTGCAACAAGCCAGTCAGACTGTCTTTGGTCATCACTTCCGCCAATTGCCGCGCCCGTTGCGCTCTGGCAAAAATAGCCACCACCAGCGCATTATCACTAATGGGTTTGGTGAGGAAATCGTCACCGGCTTTAATCAACACTTCCAGTTGGCGCTCGCTGTCCGTCTCCGCCGATAAATAGATAATAGGCACACCCAGCCATTCATCTTGTAACCTGATCAGCTGTGCCAGTTCAGGGCCAGTACACTGCGGCATATTGACGTCTAGTAGAATTACATCCGGATGAAACTTGCGTAAACCGGCAAAAATCTCGGCCGGATTGGTCAGTATTTCTGCCCGCAAACCAGCTTTTTCTAACACCAAGCCGTAATGTTGCGCCAACAGCAAATCATCATCGACAATCAATACTCGAAAAGCATCGCGTTCCCGCACCGCCAGCAAACGTTGCAGCCTTGCTTCCAAGGCTGAAGCATTCAGCGGTTTGACAAAATAACCCAAGGCCCCGCTGCGCACGGCCTGCAAATAATGCGCAAAATCATCATGACTGGTCAGTACAAAAAGCGGAACTTGCTGGGCCAATTGCAGCCGGTTAATAAAATGCAGACCGGTTTCAGTTTCCGCCGGCAATTCAATATCGAGCACCAAGGCATCCGGGATTTGCCGTGCCAACGCCAATTCCAGTTGCGCCAGTGACTGAAACCATTCCACCTGGTAACCAAAGGTACCTAAGGTCAAACATAGATGACGGGCGGTTTCGCCTTCGTCTTCCAGCAGGTAAATCAGCACCGATTTTTTCGCCGGAGCTGTTTCTTTTGCGAGTGGCATTTGCAGGGGTTTAGGTTCCCGCAGTCGTAATGCGGCAAATTGTTGTTGGAATTGTTTTATTTCTGCAGCCGCAGGCAGTTGCTCGCGTGACAGCCAATTTTTACATTGTTGTTCCAGAGTTTTGGCCTGAACACCGAGGTTGGGGAAACCAAAAGTACCAGCTGAGCCGGCCAGACTATGGAAACGCCGTATCAAATCTGACACAGGCTCCCGCCACGCCACCAGGGTATCCAGCACGTCAATTTGTTGCTGTAACGCAGGTAACTCCTGCTGTAACCGTCGCAGGTATTGTTGCTGCAACTGGGCCAGTTGCTCGGCAAGATCCTGATTTTGCTCGCTCATACACCGATGTTTTTCAGAAAAGGCTGCAGTTACTATAGCAAATCCTGCTTAACAACCAAGCCTTTCCTGCAATCTCAGTCAGTTACAGTCGCACTGTCAGGCCCTGTGCCAGACTTTGTCGATACGTCAGATAGGATGGGATCGCACCTAACAACAGCGCCAAGCCCGCCAATCCGGCCAATAAAGTGGCGGTATGCGCATGCCAGGGCAGTATCGAAATCACCAGGCCGTACTGATTACTCAACACAGGTTGCAAACCCCATAACGTCAGGCATAACAGCGCAAACGCCAGCAACATACTGCCGAACGTAATCAAGGCGACTTCCAGTTCGATTAACCAGAACAACTGCATGGGTCTGGCGCCGACCGCCCGTAAAATCGCCATTTCGCGTTGCCGCTCTTTCATCGCCGCCAGCAAAGTGGTGATCATGCCGACCAAAGCCGCAATCAAGACTAACAAGGTGATCAGTAGCAATAAATTCTCCACCATCGACAGCATTTGCCATAATTCGGCCAAAGCTGCGCCAGGTAAAATGGCGGTCAGCGGCTCCGCTTTAAATTCATTAATTTGTCGTTGCAGGGCAAAAGTTGCCACTTTGGATTTGAGCCCTAGCATAAAAGCAGTAATTTGCGTCGGCTGTAACGCCGAAAGTTCAGCCTCAGTCAGTTTCGGACTGTGCCCCGGTCTTGGCGCTGTCCCCTGCCAGCCAAGGTGAATCGCTTCAATACCTTCCAGACTGACATGCACACTTTGATCAACCGGCGTACCCGTAGGCTGTAAAATACCAACCACGGTAAAAGGCTGGTCTTTATGCTGACTGAAACTGACGGCACCGACGCCATGCGACAAGATAATCTCAGCCCCAAGCTGGTAACCGAGTTTTTCCGCGACAGCTGCGCCAAGCACAGCTTGATACACTCCAGCAAAGGCCTGGCCGCTGGCAAAATTCAGTTGCTGCTGCTGACCATAGCGAAAATGCTGAAAATAATCCGTGTTGGTGCCAATCACCCGAAAGCCACGATGCGAATCGCCCAGCGCCAGCGGAATTGCCCAGGCCACCTGACGGTGCGCCTTGATGGTCTGATAATGTTGCCAGCTGATATTATTGGTGGCATTACCCAATCTGAAAACACTATAGAGCAATAAGTTTAACTGGCCGGAGCGCGCGCCAACGATCAGATCTGTGCCTGACACTGTGCTGGTAAAACTGCGTTTGGCTTCTAATCGCAAATGATCAATCCCCAGCAGCAACATGATACTGATGGTGAGCGATAACAACGTCATCAGCACAGTGCCTTTGCGATGCCACAGACTTAAGCGGGCTAATTTACTGATCATGCTGGCAGCTCCGTCTTGTTTGGCTCGATTGCAGGCACGGGTTGCACACCCAGCTGTAGTTGAGTCATCTGCAGTTGCCAGTGAAAATAACTGGCCAGACTGGCATCATGGCTGACAAAAATAACGGTGGTGCCACAGCGATTGGCTTCGCTGAGCATCAAGCGGATAAACAAATCACGGTTATCGGCATCCAGTGCCGAAGTGGGTTCATCGGCAATCAGCAACGCTGGTTCGTTAAACAAAGCCCGGGCGATCGCCACCCGTTGTTGCTGACCGACACTGAGTCTGGCGGCAGCTTGCGTCCACAGCTCAGGTGCCATATCCAGCGCTTGTAACAGCTGTTCCGCCCTGGCGCGCCCCGCATTTGACTTGCGACCGGCAAACTCGCCCGCCAGCAACACATTATCCAGCACCGACAAATAATTGATTAAATTCAATTGCTGAAACACCACGCCAATTTGCCGGGCACGGATGGCATCCCTTCTGGCCGGGCGCGCTGGCTGGAATAATTCGCCCCGAATGCGAATTTCGCCCTGGTTGAGGGCATGAATACCAGACAGCAGATTCAACAAGGTGGTTTTGCCTGAGCCAGAGGCACCGCGGATAAATAAATGCTGGCCAGCAGCGAGCTGTAACTGGGCGATATCCAGCTGAAAACTGGCTTGACCCGGCCAGCTAAAATGAAAATTTTTGAGTTCAAGCGCAGGAAAATTCGGTTCTGAAGACACTGCAAATCCAGACAAAGTGATATGATGTTGAGTAATTATTACTTTATAACATAAGCGCGAGAGTAAGCTCCAATGGTGAAGCCGTTATTGATAGGATTATTCCTGAGTCTGGTCGCATTTGGCAGCCATGCCGCCGAAAGCAAAGCCGTCAGCACCGCGTCGACTGAAGTTCTGACGCTGGAATGGGTCGATTTATTGCCAGAGGAAGATTTGGCGAAAATGAATGCCTTGCCTGAGATTAGCCATGAAGGCGGTGAAGGTCCGGCCACTGGCTTAAAACCAGCCAACACCCCAGCGGATCAAGCCTGGGATCAGGTGATGCAGTCTGCCAATGTCAAAGGTGAACTGAACGGTAAAAAAGTGCGGGTGCCGGGTTTTATCGTGCCGATTGAATATGACGATAAACAAAATATTACCGCCTTCTTTTTAGTGCCTTATTTTGGTGCCTGTATCCACGTACCGCCACCACCACCAAACCAAATTATTTATGTCACTGGCGCCAAAGGTCTGAATGCGGAGATGATTTATAACCCATTCTGGATTGAAGGCACCTTGACCACCGACAGTATGAGTCATGATTTGGCGAACTCTGCTTACAGCATCAAAGCAGATAAAGTCAGCGAATACGTGTACGAATAAGCATGACACAGCCTGGGTCTGCTCTAGACCCAGGCTGGCAGCAGTTAACGCAGTTGTAGTTTGTTATTGCTTTTGCTCAGTTCAGCCGCGCCCGCTTCACCATCAATCAACCATTGCAGCTTGATAGTTTCCACGCCTGTGGCCAAGGTCGTGAGCGCTAGTTGCAGCTGTTTCAGTTGCAACGGCTGTTGGCAAAGTAATTGTAGGTTGGCATAAATATCGGCATGGCCATGCTGATGCTCGTCTTGTTGTTCGGAGCGCACGTCGTGACTGCTGACTTTACAACCGGCGGCCGCATCCACCACAAACCAGTCGCCGCTTTGCAGCATTTGCAATTGCTGTTGCAACTTTTGTTGTTCATCCGCTGTTTTCGGCTGATGTTCAAAGCCGACAATATTACCGGCCGCTGTCACCAGCGCAACTTCAGCTTCGTTGCCATCCAGCACAAACGTCAGGGTCGCTTCGCCATGCACATGACTGCCATGACTGGTCATTTCTTCTGCTTGTAAGGCACTACTGAGCCATAATGGCAGCAGCAGACAGGCCCATATTTTTCTGTTGTTCATCGATTGCCCTCCGAAGCATCATAGTAAGTTGATGTTAACTCTGTGCTTTGCGATTGTCATCCCCGCCGCCGCTAAAAGACAGCGCCAGCCTCAGTAGCACTTTGTTGTGATACTATAACAAAATAATACCAGCCACCAGCGGCGCTGCGACCAGCATGCCTTGACCGCAGTTCAGCGCCGGAGCCGCTGATCTTTTTAGCTCGGCAGCGCGTATTAAGCTAACTTTGTTTCTTTAGGCTCGCGCTGTATGGCAAAACTTATTCTGATCCTTGGCGATCAACTCAGTCCCGCTCTGGCCAGCTTACGCCAATGGCAAACTGGTGATGTGGTGCTGCTGGCTGAAGTACAGGCAGAAGCCAGTTATGTTGGTCACCATCAGCATAAAATTATTCTGATTTTCAGTGCAATGCGCCATTTTGCGCAGAGTCTGCGCTCGCAGGGACTGCCGGTTCAGTATTTGGATTATCAACAAAAACTCGCCTCTTTGTACGAAGCCGTCGCCCTGACCTTGCAACAATACCCTGAACTGGATGCTGTGCTGTTAACTGAGCCAGCTGAATACCGTTTGAGTGCAGAAATTGCCGGTTGGTCCGAGCGGCTGCAGAAAAAAGTCACAGTGCTGGAAGATGATCGCTTTATTGCCAGTCACAGCATGTTTCAAAGCTGGGCCAAAGGTCGGAGCCAATTTCGGATGGAGTATTTCTACCGTGAAATGCGCCGCTACACCGGCCTGTTGATGCAAGGCCATGAACCTGTCGGCGGCAAATGGAATTATGACGCCGACAACCGTAAAGCTTGTCCACCAGATTTAGTGTTTCCCGAACCCAAAGCTATCCAACCAGATGCCATCACCAGCGAAGTGATGGCGTTGGTCAGCGCACAATTTGCCAACAATATCGGCGATGCCGCCAACTTTCAGCTCGCTGTGACAGGCCGCGAAGCCCGCGCAGTGTTTTTAGATTTTGTGCAGCGGCAACTACCTTTGTTTGGTCAGTACCAGGATGCGATGGTGCTGGACCAACCCTTTTTGTTCCATAGCATTTGTTCGATGTATCTGAATATTGGTTTATTGGATGCGCGCTGGATGTGCCAAAAAGTGGCAGCAGCTTATCAGGAAGGTAAAGTACCGCTGAATGCCGCGGAAGGCTTTATCCGCCAAATCATCGGCTGGCGCGAGTATGTGCGGGGTCTGTATTGGCTACTGATGCCTGAGTATAAAGAGCGTAATCAACTGGCGGCCAACCGGCCGCTGCCCTCTTTTTACTGGCATGGCAACACCAAGATGCGCTGTATGCAGCAAGCCATCGGCCACACCATTCGCCATGCTTATTCGCATCATATTCACCGGCTGATGATTACCGGCAACTTTGCCTTGTTAGCAGGATTATCAGTGCGCGAAGTCACAGACTGGTATCTGGCCGTGTATGCGGATGCGTTTGAATGGGTCGAATTACCCAATACCCTTGGCATGGCATTATTTGCCGATGGCGGTGTGCTGGCTTCAAAACCTTATGCCGCCAGTGGTAATTATATCCAGCGGATGAGCAACTACTGCCAGCATTGTCATTATCAGGTGAAAACAGTGACGGGCGCGCTGGCCTGCCCTTTTAATGCCTTGTATTGGGATTTTCTCGACCGCAATCAGCCGCAACTAAGTAACAATGCCAGATTACAACTGGCCTATCAGCAATGGCGGCGTAAAACCGACACCGAGCAACAGGCCATTCGGGCCAAAGCAGCAGACTTATTGATCCATCTGGAGCAATTGTAATGAGTACCCTGGTGCTGCTGAATGATGTATTACGCCTGACTGATAATCCGTTATTGTGTCATGAGCGCTGGCTGACGGACTCAGCCGCACCCGGCTTAAAAATTGCGCTGCTGGTGCTGGATCCGAGCCAATGGACCAGCCGGCAGTTTCGGCAAGTCCGCGCCAGTTCAGCCCGCTTACAGCAGCAGTTGCAGCTGATTGAGTTTTTCCGCCAGCAATTGCAGTGCCATGGCATCGCTTTGCATTGTCTGTGGCAAGCCATGCCGCAAGCCATCAAAACGCTGGCACAACATTATCAAGCCAGGCAGTTAATAGTTGCGCAGCCCGTTGGCAGCGAGGAATGGCAATGGTTGCAGCAAATACAACAAGATCCGGCTTTGGCGCTGCAGATCCGGCAACTGGATGCCAACAGTTTATTGACCGACGATTTAACCCCTGAGCTGACAAATTTCCCCCTCACCTTCAGTCAGTTCAGGCGCGCACGCGAACCTGAGCTCAACGTCAGCCCGGCATCCGCTGCCCACATCAGCGGCAACTGGTGTGGCACAGTGCCGGCTGAACTGGCTGCTGACTGGCAACAATTGCTGAGTAACTGTGGCGCTTTGCAGCCAACTGACCCAGAGCTAGCGACAGAGCCACAACAACAACAGCGCTTTCACGACTATCTGTATCAGCAACAGGCAATTTTACACTACAAACAAAGCCGGAATGACTTTTGCGGAGCCTGGTATGCCAGCTTTGTCTCGACGGCTTTGGCGCGCGGAACCTTATCTGCCCGTTGGTTGTGGCAACAAATTTTGCAATTTGAACAACACTATGGCCAGTCAGAGTCCAGTTATTGGTTGCGGTTTGAGCTGCTGTGGCGTGAATTTTTCCGCTGGCAACTGCGAAAAATCGGCCGGCAACAATTTAGTTTTCAGGGCCAAAGTGTAACGGCACTGCCAGCCCCTGTTGGCAAGGTCACAGCCCAACAGCAGCGTTTCCTGCGCTGGTGCCAGGGTCAAACCGGGGTGCCTATTATTGACGCCAATATGCGCTATCTCCAGCAATATGGTCTGATGTCCAATCGCGGCCGCCAACTGGTCGCTAGCTATCTGGTGTTTGATTTACAACTGGATTGGCGCTGGGGCGCGGCGTATTTTGAGCAGCAGTTGCTCGATTATGATGTCGCCAGTAATTGGGGCAACTGGGCTTATATTGCTGGAGCAGGCCCTCAACCAGGTCGCTGGTTTAACAGTCTCAAACAAGCTTTGAGTTATGACCCGGAGGCAGCCTTTGTCCATCAGATGCTGCCATTTTTATCAGGTCAGGGTGCAGAGTTGCATCGGCCCTACTCTGCTGCAGGTTGGCCTGCGCCACAGCACCCGCTATGGCAGCCGTTTTTACAGACCATAACGACTTCAGTTGAGCGCTCTGATGCTGACACTGGTTTGGTTTAAACGCGATCTGCGGATCAGCGACCATGCCCCACTGTACCAAGCCAGTCTACGGGGCGCTGTATTGCCGCTTTATATCATTGAGCCTGATTACTGGCAGCAACCTGATACCTCGCTGCGGCAATGGCAGTTTATCGCTGAAGCCTTGCCGCTGCTGGATCAACAATTGCGCCAGCTCGGCCAGCCGCTGTTGGTCCGACGTGGAGCAGCCAGTCAGGTCATTCGCGAATTATGCCGGCAATGGCCAATCAGCGCAGTGTACAGCCATGAAGAAACAGGAAATTTATGGAGTTATCAACGTGATTTAGCTGTCTGCAGGCTGTTGCGCGAGCTGGCCATTCCATGGCAACAATTCCGTCAATTCGCCGTGTTCCGCCCCCTCGCCGACCGCGATCAATGGTTTAGCCAGGCCGATAGCTGGTTAAAATCGCCGTTAGTACCAACGCCGAGCCAGTTGCAACCGCTGCGATCCATGCCTGCAATGGAACTTACTCACAGGCTGCCGCTGAGCGATTTGCTGCAATTATGGCAACCGCAACGACGGCAAGATTTGCCGCGCTGCAGCCAGCCGCAGCGGGCGGCGGATTTACCGGCCGTACTTGGCAGCTTTTTTCAGCAGCGCTGCCACAATTATCAACGACATATCTCACTGCCAGCCAAAGCCAGCCAGAGCTGCTCAAGGCTCAGCCCTTATCTGAGTTATGGCCTGCTAAGTTTGCGCGCCTTACAACAACAAAGTTATCTGGCAATGAAACAAAGCCCGCAGACGGGTAAACAACGGGCACTGGCGGCCTTTTTTAGCCGGTTGCGCTGGCATTGCCACTTTATCCAAAAGCTTGAGGATGCACCGCAGTTTGAAGTCAGTAATATGCATCCGGGTTTTGATGGCATGCGGGAGCGGGATTTTTGTCCAGTCAAATTTCAGGCTTTTTGTCAGGGTCAGACTGGCTACCCACTGATTGATGCTGCGATGCGCTGTTTACTCGCCACCGGCTGGCTGCATTTTCGCGGCCGCGCCATGCTGGTGGCTTTTGCCGCTTATCATCTTTGGCTGCATTGGCGTCCCACAGCTTTGCATCTGGCACAATGTTTTGTCGACTATGAGCCCGGTATTCATTATCCGCAAATTCAGATGCAATCCGGCACCACCTCGATCAACCCGTATCGGATGTATAACCCACTGAAACAAAGTCAGCAAAAGGATCCGGATGGCGCTTTTATCCGCAGCTGGTGCCCTGAGCTTGCCAGGCTACCTGACAGCTGGATCCACAGCCCCTGGCTGTTGCCCGCCACGCTGCAGCAGCAATATGGCGTCGTGCTGGAGCGTGACTATCCGTCGCCCATAGTGCAACTGGAAGTCGCCATGCGTCAGGCCAGACAGCGACTGAGTGATTGGAAACAACAACAGCAAAGGAGCGAGTGGCGCGCTGAGCAACAACAAATCATCAATCGGCATGCCAGTCGGAAAAGACCACAGGCCAAGGGCAAAACAACCAGCGTGGCGGCAACACAGCTGAGCATCTTTAGCGAGGACTGAGTCGGCTAAGTTTGGCGACGAGCCTGCAGAAACAGCTCCGGCTGCTGTTGATCCAGCCATTGTTGCACTTGCCGGATCAGTTGCAGGGCACTATAAAAAAATGACCTGTCCACCCTTTGCCAATCATCCTGTTCAGTATGGTACTGAGGATGCATGCCAGCGCCTAGATAAAAGTACGGTATGCCAGCCCGGGCAAACACTGCATGATCACTGGCTTTGTGCCAATCCACAGCTTTAAAACTACTAAAACGATGATAATGAGGCGCGGCGACTAATCTGACCTTGTCTTGCTGTCGCGGTATCAGCGAGGCCACTTCTGGCAAAGTCTTTGTACCAGCCAGAAATAGTTTTTGTTGTCGTTCACCGCGCGACACCATGTCCAGATTCAAATTAAATACAATTGCTGACTGCGCGACTGGCGACGCAGCCAGAAATGCCTGGGCGCCTTTTAAACCAATTTCTTCCGCATCTGTTGCCAGAAACAGATAAGAATAAGCCGGGCACTGCACTTGGGTCAGAGCAGCTAAGTACAACAACGCAGCAACTCCGGAAGCATTGTCATCGGCACCATTAAAAATGCGCCGACCACGCGGCGGCAAATGATCATAATGCGCAGTCACCAGCAGATATAGTTCAGGGTGTTGGCAACCGCGTCTGAGCCCCAACAAATTGATGCCCGTTTTGTTACGACCCGCGGCAAAGGGCTGGCGATACTCTGTCGTCAGCGCTTGCAGACCAAGCGCTTGAAAGCGTTGCTGTAAATAGCGCTGTGCTAACAAACTGCCAGCAGAATCCGGACTGCGTCCTGCCATTTCATCGGCAGCTAATTGCTGAAGGTCCAGCCAGGCTTGCTGCTGTTCTGGCGATGCAACCGACTGCAGTTGCGCTGTAGTGACCTCTGCCAATGCTGTTGCAGCGCATGTCATCTGCAGCGACAGCAGCACAATGCCAAATAGCAACCGACTAGTTAGAGTGGCGCGCAATCGAATTCAACAATCCAAGTTTATTTTGGTAACGGCGCTGCATCATTTTATCCTCCGTTGATTGTCCGGCCGCACGTAAATGCTTTTTGGCTTGTTGGTAATTGCCTAACGCCAGATAACTCTGCGCCATGCCAAAGTGAGCTTCAGCAGTTTTTGGCTGTAACCTTAACGCTTTATCGAAATCTAGCAAGGCTTGTTGCTGCAAGCCAAGCGCCAAGGCTTCATTACCTAACATGACAAAATAGTAGGGATTTTTCAAACGGCGACTCACTACTTTTTGGTTTAATAGTTTTGCTTGTTCGACGCGGTCAGTTTTCTCATACAAGACTGCCAGATTCGCTAAGGTATTATTGTTATTTGGGTCAAGCTGCAGACTATATTGATAAGCCTGTTCTGCTTCTGTCAGCAATTCTTTTTTCCGATATAACACTGCAAGGTTATTCCAGATCTCTGCTTGCTCTGGTGCCAGTGCCAACGCTGCCTGTATATATTTAAAGGCTAAATCATACTGCTGCTGCAACAGCGCATCGGCAGCTTTATTGTTGTAAAACAATGCAATCACGACCTGACGACTGAGACTTTTTGCTTGCTGCTGCGATTGAGCTGTACCGCGATCAAAATCAATCAGATAACTTTGTGGTTGATAATAGAGTCCATTGTTGTTCAGCGTCAGCAGATTCGGCGTTAATTTAAGATTAACATGGCCATTGAGGACACTGCTGCCGGAACGGTTAATCCAATATTCCGGCACAGCGACATCCTGAAAATCAACTTGAAAACCAACAGCCTCGGCTAAACTGGCGGCAAGAATAGTCAAACTGAGACAATTGGCGACTCTCAGTTGCAGGGTTTCAGTGGCGGTCAGTGTTGCATCGTTCACATACTCGAGAATATCGCGATTTTCGTCATGGAAGATGTAGCGTAATAAGGCAAGTTGTTGATCATAAGCGCGATCGTAACGTAGCACTTGCTGCCTAACGTCTTGGATAACAGCTCCGGGCAGCGAAAAAATTTGCGCCGGAGTTTCAATATTGCTGGTGTTGGATTCAAATGCCTGATGACTCAGTAATGCCAGCGGCGGCGCAGTTGTTGTCTGCGGTGACGTGGCACAGGCAAAAAGAAAGAATAAACTGCTGCAGATAACCAGTTGGTGCCAGTTGAAAACGCTGCTTTTACACATCTGAAAGCCCTCATCACAGTACACTTTCTGAGTGTATATCCTCAGCGAAAAATTGCTGTAAAGTTGGCAGGACAATGATCCGGCAATTGGTCGGAGTGGCAACAGAGGCAGACAGTAGGAGTGTGACAGTGCTCGTTAAAAACACCAAAATGCTGTCAGCGTTTTGGCATAGCGCAAGCTGGTCCTGCAAGGATTTTTTACCGGGGTGTTGTCAGGATCTCAAAACGCAAACAGTTTTGCGTTTTGCCGAAAACACGCTTTAGCCTCTAGCTAAAGCCGGACTGTAAAAAACACCAAAACGCCGGGAGCGTTTTGGGACAGCGCAAGCTGGTCCTGCAAGGATTTTTTACCGGGGTGTTGTCGGGATCTCAAAACGCAAACAGTTTTGCGTTTTGCCGAAAACACGCTTTAGCCTCTGGCTAAAGCCGGACTGTAAAAAACACCAAAACGCCGGGAGCGTTTTGGGACAGCGCAAGCTGGTCCTGCAAGGATTTTTTACAGGGATGTAAAAAACAAAAAATCCAGCATAAAGCTGGATTATTTGGTGCCTAGGGGGGGACTCGAACCCCCACGCCGCGAAGCGCTAACACCTGAAGCTAGTGTGTCTACCAATTCCACCACCGAGGCATGTGTTTTGCGTGTTTAATAACACGACTTTTAGTTGTCTGCGACTTTGGTGCCTAGGGGGGGACTCGAACCCCCACGCCGCGAAGCGCTAACACCTGAAGCTAGTGTGTCTACCAATTCCACCACCGAGGCATATGCCGCCGACGCCGTGCATATTATGCGCCGGCAACATTTCCGTCAACCACCGAATGCAAAAAATCTGTGCTTTTATCTCTGATCGCGCAAATGTTCAGCAAAAGCAGTATTTCAGCGGCAAAACTGCGGACAAACGCCAGCAAACTGGACAACTAACCGCGTGAGCCGCTGCCTGACCCGCCCGCTAGGATCAAAAAAGCCGCCATCAGTGACGGCGGCTATTGAGCACGCAAAAATCAGGCTTAGTACTTGGCTTTTTTAATTAAACCAATTTCTTCCAGCCGCTGCATCAGGTAATCGTTAGAGTTAATAGGCTCCGGATAACGATTCGGATTGTCGGCACTGATACAAGAATCTAAAGTTTCAATGACATAATCCGGGTTTGGATGCATAAAAAACGGAATGGAATATCTTGGCTGTCCAGCCGCAGCACCAGCAGGATTCACTACCCGGTGGGTGGTTGACGGCAACACATGGTTGGTCAGGCGCTGCAACATATCGCCGATATTCACCACAATAGTGCCTTCAATGGTCGTCACTGGTAACCAGCTGCCATCCCGGCGCAAAATTTCCAGGCCAGACTCATGTGAGCCGACTAATAAAGTGATCAGGTTAATATCTTCATGCTGACCAGCCCGGATCGACTGGGTTGACGTATCCGCGATGGGCGGATAATGAATAGGCCGCAAAATTGAGTTGCCGTAATTCACTTTGTCAGCGAAGAAAGTCTGTTCTTGTTGTAAAAACAATGCCAAAGCTTCCAGCACCTGACAACCCAGTTGTTCCAGCGCTGAATAAAGCGCATAGGTCGCCTGCTTAAATTCCGGCACTTCTGTTGGCCAGACATTTGGATACAAGCTTGGATGCGGTGCCGGGCCAGAGAGCTCACGGCCAACATGCCAGAACTCTTTTAAATCCGGGTGCTTGCTGTCTTTGGCTTTTTCAACACCAAATCCGGTGTAACCACGCGCACCACCTTGACCGCTTTGGTGATACTGCGCTTTGACTTCAGTCGGCAACGCGAAAAATTGCTTAATCGCTTGGTAGGTATTGGCCACCACTTCATCTGGAATACCGTGGCCACTAATGCCACAGAAACCAAATTCAGTGTAAGCCTTGCCAATTTCGGCAACAAAGTTTTCTTTGTCGGTGGCAAACCGTCTGATATCTAAGGTTGGGACTTGTTGTTGAGTCA
>CAZGHW010000053.1:0-23213 GCA_964525695.1 uncultured Rheinheimera sp.
GCCCCGGATTGTGATTCCGGTTGTCGTGGGTTCGAGCCCCATCAGCCACCCCAATCAATTTAAGTCAAATGCTCCATAAGGTTCCAAAGATTAAAGTCGGTGATTAGCGCAGCTTGGTAGCGCACTTGGTTTGGGTCCAAGGGGTCGCAAGTTCGAATCTTGCATCACCGACCATCTTGTTTTTCTGTATTATCCTCCTGAAATACATCTTATTTATATCTTTACTAATACTCTTTCTGGTGTTGCGAAGCTGTTTAATTATTAAAACTGCCTGCTAAGTAACTTTGGATACATTTCTATCCAGGTTTGGCAATGCATACGATTAAGCAGCAGCGAAAATTTTGATCACGCTATCAGCGGTGACTTTATGCTGACAAGCTAAAAAAATGCCTTGAGCCCGCTCCTCCGCTGTCAACCTTAATAATTCAGCCGCTGAGGGGGCGTCTATTTGTCCGCTGATTAATTGACAACGACACAAGCCACAACAACCTACAGTACAGCCTTGCGCTAGCACAATACCCTGCGCGTTTGCGGCTTGCAGCAAAGTCTGCTCAGGCGTTATCTGCAATTGATATGAGCCAAGCTGTAACTGAAACGTTTGTTTTTTGCGCCACCAGGAAAAAGCCATCTCCACCTCACAGTTGTGTTGCGTCAATCATGGCAACTGCAAGTGTAGCGCACAGTGTTGTTCTTGGTTTTTACGCGGCAGGTTTATTGTTGGTATGGCAGAATAAAAAAAGCCCGGCGAACCGGGCTTTAGTTAACATTTCAACTTAGGCAGCTTGTTCAGCTTTTACTGTACCAGCGGCAGTATCAAGCAGCGATTTATCAGCCATCAGCGCAACCGGGTCAAAGTCATCGACATTGATCACATGCAAACGGCCAGCTTCGGCAATGCGCAGCTTTTCGGCTTCAGCCTGACTTAACACGCCAAGTTCTAAGCCAAGCGTTGCCACTTCACCCAAGCGATAGAATGGCAACCTTTTGTTGGCTGCATGCACCACTTTATCAAACAGCGGTTCAGCTGCCAGAATGTCAGTCAGGGCTTTTTCCAACAAGCCCAATTGGTTGTTAGGCTCCTGCGTCAGATACAAGTGACTGCCAAGACGGCTGCGGGCTTCACAAGGTGTTTGCATGATACGGGCAACTTTGTGATCAAGGCTATCAGACGGACGACGTAAAGTCCGACCCCAAGGGAAGACCACTCGTTTCAGCGCAGCACCGACCAGTCGGTTCGGGAAGTTATCAAACAGTTCATCCAGCGCATGTTGCGCTTTGCTCAGGCTGTCTTCACAAGCCCACTGCACCAGCGGTAAATCCTGTACCTGGCGGCCTTCATCGTTATATTTTTTCAACACTGTTGAGGTCAGATATAACATAGACAAAATGTCACCTAACCTTGCTGAAATACGCTCACGGCGTTTTAAATCGCCACCCAGTGTTGCCATGGCTACATCAGACATCAGCGCTAATGCAGCACTGAAACGATTCATCTGTTTGTAGTAACGCGCCGTTTCGTCGCTGTAAGGACTTTGGCTAAAAGCTGCACCACTGACAGATAACCAGAAAGTCCGGAAGAAGTTACTGATGCTAAAACCAATATGACCAAATAAAGCCCGATCAAAAGCGGTAACAGCTGCCCGCTCATCTTCCAACTGCGCGGCTTGTAATTCGGCCAGCACATAAGGATGACAACGAATCGCCCCTTGACCATAGATAATCATATTGCGGGTCAGGATATTGGCGCCTTCGACGGTGATTGCGACTGGTGCGCCCTGATAACCGCGGGCCAGGTAGTTATTTGGCCCCATACAGATGCCTTTGCCCCCATGCACATCCATCGCATCGATGATGGCCTGGCGCATCCGCTCGGTCATATGGTATTTGGTAATTGCGGAAATCACCGACGGTTTTTCACCTAAGTCGATAGAACCAACCGACATCGTAGTCGAGGCATCGGCCATGTAGGCATAACCGCCGATCCGTGCCATCGCTTCTTCCACGCCTTCCATTTTACCAATAGGTAATTTGAACTGACGACGAATACGGGCATAAGCCCCTGTGGCCAATGCTGCCGCCTTGATCCCACCCGTACTGTTTGAAGGTAAAGTGATTGCTCGACCAACAGATAAACATTCAACCAGCATCCGCCAGCCTTGGCCTGCCATTTTTGGCCCACCGATGATGTAATCCAGGGGGACAAAAATATCTTTGCCCTGGGTCGGGCCGTTTTGGAATGGCACGTTTAAGGGGAAGTGGCGACGGCCAATTTTCACGCCAGGCGTGGTGACTGGGATCAGAGCACAAGTGATACCCAGATCTTCTTTGTCACCTAATAATTTTTCCGGATCCTGCAATTTAAACGCCAGACCTAACACTGTGGCGATTGGAGCCAGCGTGATATAACGTTTGTCCCAAGTCAGGCGCATGCCCAGTACTTCTTTGCCTTCCCATTGACCTTTGCAGACAATACCTACATCAGGTATAGCACCAGCATCAGAACCAGCTTCCGGTGAAGTTAAGGCGAAGCACGGTACTTCCAGGCCCTTTGCCAAGCGTGGTAAATAATAATCTTGTTGTTCTTTGGTGCCATAATGTTGCAGCAGCTCACCCGGGCCTAACGAGTTAGGTACCCCGACAATGCTGGATAACACCATGCTTTTGCTGGTCAGTTTTTGCAGCACACAAGATTGGGCAAACGCCGAGAACTCCAGGCCGCCATATTGTTTTTTGATGATCATGGCGAAAAAGCCCTGATCCTTTAAATATTGATACACCTCAGGGGATAAATCGGCGCGCTCATGGGTGGTATGCCAGTCATCAACCATGGCCAATAAGGTTTCCACCGGACCGTCCAAAAAGGCTTGTTCTTCAGCGCTTAAGCGGGGTTTTGGGAAATTGTGCAGCTTATGCCAATCTGGGTTACCACGAAACAGATCGCCTTCCCACCAGGTGGTACCGGCATCAATGGCTTCTTTTTCTGTCGTCGACATTTCCGGCATGATGTTGCGATACAGTTTCAGTAAAGGTTTGGTCAGATATTGCTGACGGATACTGGCAATATTCAGCGGCAGAACTATGGCTGCGAAAATCACCCAGCCAAATAAACCAATCACATCTGCGATAGTGGCAACAGCTAATACCGCAGCAATCACGGCGCTGAACAGGGTGAGGCTGGCTCTGTGGTATGCCAGAACACCAACAGCCAGCAGCAGGCTGAGGCTAAAAATTAATAGATCCATATTTGTCTCCTGATAAGAGGTCTGACCACTAAAAGCTTAAGGGTAAAACGCTTCGACCTAAGATGCAAGTGATTCCTGCATCAGTGTAGTTCGGTTGCTGTCAACTTTTCTGTTATCCACTGCGCAACAGGCTATTTTCCACAGTTTATCAGTGCTCAGACTGTTTATTCGGTGACGGCCCTGTTAAGGTTCACTTATGATTTTGTCTTTTTTGCATGCAATTGAATCTATGTGCGAATTACTCGGCATGTCGGCCAATGTTCCAACCGACATTTGTTTTAGTTTTAAAGGTTTAAAAGAGCGGGGTGGCAATACTGGTCCGCACAAAGATGGCTGGGGCATTGCGTTTTACCAAGGCAAAGGGGTGTCGACTTTTAAAGATGCTCAGGCCAGCCATCAATCCGAAGTCGCCAGATTAGTGACGGATTACCCGATTAAAAGCAATGTAGTGGTAGGACATGTCAGGCAAGCCAATCGGGGCCGGGTGGCGCTGGAGAATACCCATCCCTTTACCCGCGAATTATGGGGGCGTTATTGGACTTACGCTCACAATGGTCAGCTCAGTGGCTATCAGCAGTTGCCGCTGGACAGATTTAAGCCGGTTGGTACCACCGATAGCGAGCATGCATTTTGTTTTATTCTGTCTGAGCTAGCGCGACGCTATCCGGTGAAACCGCCTGCAAGGAAAAGATTGTTTCAATTGGTTAAACAGCTGAGCGATCAGTTGCGTCAGTTGGGGGTCTTTAATTTGCTGCTGTCAGATGGTGCCTCGTTGTTTTGTTACTGCAGCACCAAGTTACATTACATCACCAGACGGGCACCTTTTGGCCATGCCCAATTATCCGATGTGGATGTGGATATTGATTTCAGCCGCGAGACCACGCCAAATGATGTGGTCACTATCGTTGCCACCTTACCCTTGACGTCGAATGAGCAGTGGACCGCATTGCAACCAGGCGAGGCCTGTTTGTTGCAGCGTGGTGAATTACAGCTGTTGTAACTAGTGTTGTACCTTAAACGGTAGGGCAAGCCCCGTCAGCGAGCAATCTGACGGGGGATTGATTAAGGTGTGGGTTGATAGCTTTTCAGCTGCACATCAAATTGTTCGACATTATCTTCAGATTGCCACAACCGGACCAATAGATAATCCAGTTCTGGCGCAATCCAGGCATAAACTTGTTTATCCGGGCTTTGGCCATACCGTTCAATCCGCAAGGCTTTAATTTTGCCATAAGGCAAAGATAACCATTCTTCGGTCGTAACTTTGTATTTGTAATTCCGGGTTTCACCATGCCGATTCAGTACATCGTAGACAAAGTCAGTTTTGCCCGCTTTTAAATCAAGCACGATTTGACTGTGAAAGCTAAGCAAATCCAGCCACTGCGAGTTCCACTGCACTTGTTTCAACTGTTGCTCTTTGTCGACCCGCAGTTGTTGTTTGCTCCAATCCAGATTCAATTCATAGTGCCGGTTCGGGCCGGTGCCACTGCGTTGCATCTGGTAAAAAGACGGCTGAATGCGGCCATTCACTAAGGTAAAACGCGATTTTTCGTTGCGCTCATCCTTAAACAAAAACCAGCTGACTTTACTGTGATAACCCAGCTCGTATTGGCCGTCCTGCTGTTTCAGATAACGACGGGCTTCGCCGTGTTGCTTACCGGAGCGGAACAGCTGATAACCAGCCTCAAAACTTCGCAGCAAGGGGACATGATTTTCGGCTTGTGGCGCTGCAACCTGCGATGCAGCTGCTGTCAGCGCTGTGGTCGGCGCTGCGGAGACTGACAAACAGCTCAGGTAAAAAAAAGGCGCCCACAGGCGCCAGTTATGCTTCATCTTGATCTTCATCATCGGCATATCCGTTGGCTGATAAAATCTGGCCATCTAACAATGCCTTATCTGACTGGTGTTGTAAACGGTCCTGACAAAACCAACGCACCACCAAGGGATAAATCCGGTGTTCCTGTTCATGTACACGTTCTGCCACCACGTTGACATCATCACCAGCAAAAATAGGTACTTTAGCCTGGAGGACCACAGGACCACCATCCAGCTCAGCTGTGACAAAATGCACGCTGCAACCATGTTGCTGATCACCGGCTTCAATGGCACGCTGATGGGTGTGTAAGCCCTGATACTTGGGTAATAACGATGGGTGAATATTCAGCAGCCGGCCCTGGTAATGGCCAACAAAAGCGGCTGTCAGAATACGCATAAAGCCAGCCAGCACCACCAGATCCGGTTGATGCCGGTCAATCAGTGCCATCAGGGCAGTATCATAGGTCTGACGGTCGGCAAATTGTTTGTGATCCAGCACCAGTGCCGGTACCCCAGCATCACTGGCGCGCTGTAGACCATAAACATCGGCTTTGTTTGAGATCACAGCGCTAACCCGACCGGCAATAAAGCCGGCCGCGCATGCATCCAAAATTGCCTGCAGATTAGAACCGCTGCCTGAAATCAGTACGACTATTGATTTCATAGGTTCAGGCATTCACTCCAGGGATAATCACCTGAGCTTCGCTGGCAGTGGCAGTTTGGATTTCGCCTAAGTGCCAGGCCGTCTCGCCAGCGTCTTGCAGGAATTGTAATGCTGGCGCCAGATTGTCCTGGCTAACCACCACAATCATGCCAACGCCACAGTTAAAGGTGCGATACATTTCATGGCGGGTGACATTACCTTGTTGTTGTAACCAGTCAAAAATAGCTGGCCACTGGTAACTTTGTTCGTTACAAACGGCTTTGGTCAATTCTGGCAACACCCGTGGGATATTTTCCCAGAAACCACCGCCAGTGATATGACACAGCGCATGCACTGGCACTGCTTTGATTAAATTCAGCAGGTTTTTGACATAAATACGGGTCGGCGCCATTAAGTGATCCGCCAGTGGTTTACCATCGAGCAGCGTCTCTGGGGTCTGACCACTGACTTCTAAAATTTTGCGGATCAGCGAGAAACCATTGGAGTGCGGACCGGAAGAGGCCAGCGCAATAATTTGATCACCTGCTTTCACTTTAGAACCATCAATAATGTCGGCTTTTTCTACCACACCAACACAAAAACCGGCAATGTCGTAGTCGCCAGCGTGGTACATGCCCGGCATTTCAGCCGTTTCGCCACCGACCAAGGCGCAACCTGATAATTCACAGCCGTTGGCAATACCGTTGACCACACTGGCGGCAACATCAACATCCAGCTTGCCAGTGGCGTAATAATCGAGGAAAAACAGCGGCTCAGCCCCTTGCACCACGATGTCATTAACACACATTGCCACTAAATCGATACCGACACTGTCGTGGCGGTTTAAATCAATCGCCAGTCGCAGCTTAGTACCAACACCGTCGGTGCCCGAGACTAAAACCGGCTCTTTGTAACCCGCCGGAATTTGGCACATAGCTCCAAAACCACCGAGACCACCGATCACTTCTTTGCGGGTCGTGCGTTTGACGGCGCCTTTGATCCGATCGACCAAAGCCTCACCGGCATCAATGTCTACGCCTGCGTCTTTGTAACTTAACGAAGTTTTATGCTCGCTCACGGTAATCCTCGATGGCTGAAATAAATACGGGTCAAAAAATCCGGCGCATTTTACCCTGTTCTGGCGTCAGACAAAAGGTTTATGGCTATCCGGATGGCAGATTTGTCGGTTGATACCCTGAACGACAGTTTTATTGGGTGTTGTTATGGATGGCTTGTTGTAGATATTTTTCCAGGCTCAGCGCAGCATCATCGACAATTTTGTGATAACACAAGGACGCCAGTGGGTATTCTTTATCACGATAGGCCACACACAAATGGGGTGAGCCTTGTTCAGTCCGTTGCTGTACCCATTCACCCCCAATTCGGTCGATAAAAATTTGTCCCAGATAAGCTGCAAATAATGAGCTCAGGGTAAATAAATGTTCATCACTGAATTTTTTTAATTGATGCCGTAAGTGGCTGCTGTAAAGGATGTGATCAACCTGGCTGACACTTTCCAGGCTGAAATCCAGCCTGATCAGATGTTCAGCAGCGGCATATTGCACAGCATCACTGGCGCTTTGTTGCATCAGTTCTGCCAATTCGGATGGAGCAATCATCAGAGGACCTCGGCTTTGCCATGAAGAGCAAGAATTAATTGACGCAGCTGCCGGCTGCCCGGCCCAAGTTTTTCTTCTTTGGGGGTGAGTAATGACATCGGCACCAGGCGCTCTGAGCTCTGTTGCAGCGGTAAACGACGCAATAGGCCCTCAGCAAGATAAGGTTCAACCAGATGTTGTGGCAACCAGCAAAAGCCGATGCCACTTTTTAAAATTTCAATAGCTTCATAGAAGTTACTGACAGTCCAGCGCTGTTCGGCTTTCAGCCAGCCGCCCGGGCCATCTTGCGGTTTACTGGCGGTATCGCGGATCACGATTTGCAAAAACTGACTGAGCTGTTCTAAACCTAAACTGGTTTCGGCCGCCAGCGGGTGAGAGCTGCCAGCGACCGGGATCAGATGTGCGATATAAACAGGTTCACCCAGATAGCCTTTCGGGATCACACCGGTGGCTGCAATGACTAAATCAGCCTTGGCTTCGAGGATCATCTCCGTTGTCCCCGTGATGACGGTGTCAATAATTTGAATGCGGCTGCCACGGCTTTGCGGATAGAATTTTGCCAGTGCCTGGTATAAAAAGCTTTTTGGATAAATCAGTTCAACCGCAATTCTAATCTCAGGTTCCCAGCCAATATCGATACTGGCAGCCAGTAACTCGAGATCTTCAATTTGTTGCGTCAGCAAACGTGAACGCCGCAGCATCACTTCACCGGCATCGGTTAAAAAAGCTTTGCGGCCAATCACCTGCAACAATTCCACCCCAAGCTGGTTTTGCAACTTGGCGACAGCGTGGTTCAGACTGGACTGGCTTTTATTCAGCAGCTCGGCCGCTTGGGCGTAACCGCCTGCATCCACCACCGCCTGTAAAATCCGCCATTGTTCTAACGTTGATTTGGGGCGGTACGGCATATGCTTCCTGTTTAGGGACTGGACCAGCCAAAACTGATCAGACTGTTGCAATGATCACAGCACGCAAGGGTGCCGGATAACCTTCAATGGTTTTACTATGATCAGTTGGATCAAGAAAATCAATCAGACTTTCATTTTCCATCCAGCTGGTTTTGCGCTGTTCCTCCGGCGATGTCAGATTCAGGCCCACCACTTTGGCATCTTTAAAGCCGACTCGTTGTAACCAGCCCAATAATGCTGCACAACTAGGGATAAACCAAACATTACGCATTTTGGCATATCGCTCGCCAGGCACCAGTACTGTGCTGGCATCGCCTTCAACCACTAAGGTTTCCAGCACCAGTTGACCACCAGACCGTAGTTGGTTCTTTAACTGGGCTAAAAAATCAATCGGTGAGCGGCGGTGATAGAGCACCCCCATCGAAAATACCGTATCAAAAGCTTTCAGTTCCGGCATCTCATCAATGCCTACCGGGATTAAATGCACGGCCGGATCTGGATTAAAATGTTTAATTGCCTGAAATTGAGCATAAAACAGCTGACTTGGATCGATGCCAACCACAAAAGCGGCACCAGCGCCGCGCATCCGCCATAAATGGTAACCACTGCCACAACCGACATCCAGCACATAGCGGTGCGCTAACGGTGCTAAATGCGGCAACACCCGATCCCATTTCCAGTCGGAACGCCATTCAGTATCAATCTGCAGGCCGTGCAAAGTAAAAGGACCTTTGCGCCATGGCATCAGTTGACGTAACAGCACTTCCAGCCGTTGTTTGGCACCGTCCGACAGTTCGTCCGGCCGGCCAAAACTGACCTGATTGCTAAGATCTATCGCTGAACTTTGACTAACCGGCAGGTTAGCCAGTACTTTTTGCCACTGTTTAAAATCACCGTGTAAGGCTTCCCGCTGCCAATTGGCCAGTTGCGCTGGTAAAGTTTGCAACCAACTACTCAGTGGGGTTTTGGCAATTGCAGCAAAAAAATCGTTAAAATCAAGCATGAACTGGCTCCAACGCTTTAATAGCAACCATAGAGCAAAAATTAAAACACTGAAACCAGACCACACTGCTGGCAAAACCGGCACTGGCAAAACGTTGCTGATGTTCTGCCAGAGTATCCGGTCGCATCACGTTTTCCAGCGCCGTGCGTTTCTGGCTGATTTCCAGCTCGCTATAGCCATTCGCTCTTTTAAAGTCATGGTGTAGATCGATCAGCAGCTCATGGGTCAGCGGATCGGCTTCGACAATTTTTTCCGACAAAATAAAAATGCCACCCGGTTTTAAGCCTCGGTAAATTTTAGCGACTAGTTCATCACGATGCTGTTTGGGTAAAAATTGCAAAGTGAAATTACTCACCACCATGGCCGCTTGTTGGATATCGGCATCGCGAATATCGGCCAGTTGCACTTCGACCGGGACCTCGGAACGAAACGACTGCAAATGACGCTGACAACGTTCAGTCATGGCCGGGCTATTATCAATGGCGATAATTTTGCTCTGGTGGTCTGTCAATTGACGACGCATCGCCAGGCTGGCAGCACCGAGTGAACAGCCTAAATCGTAGTAGTTGCTCTGAGGTTGTTGGTATTTTTGCGTTAATTTCCCAATGGTCTGGATGATAGTTTGATAACCAGGCACAGAGCGCTGGATCATATCCGGGAAAACGTCAGCCACTGTGGCATCAAAACAAAAGTCTTGCACCTGCGCCAGTGGTTCAGCGTAAATAAAATCTTTTTGCATACAGACAAAATCGTCAATGTTCATCAATTGTTGGCTAGTTTACCCGATTTCAGTCGCTTGCGCTTGGTCGGCATGGTTGATTTGCCGGGAAAAACAACCAATCTCGCCGCTTCGCTTAACTGCTAAATAAGGGTAACTGATTGGCAGGTTCCGCGGCAATGCGCTCAGGCCAAGGCTGCAGCACGGGATGGGAAGGACCGCCCATCGACAATAGATCACTGGCAAATTGCCGGGCTAATTGGGGAGCGAGCCGGTTGTCAGGGGTATGGAAAAAAGCGGTCGGTTGATAGTCAAGTGCAAGCCACTGCAGCATTTTTTGCAGCCATGGCTGGTAAAATTGCCGGTTCGCCGCCAAATCATCCAGCCCGATAAACCGAAACACTGGTTGTTGGGTCAATGCTTTGACATGCACAGGTAAGCGTGGTTTTTTGCGTTGTGCTTCTTGCAATTCCGGGCTGTCTGCTGCCACTGAAAATAATGCTCTGCTGTCGAGGCAGATCCTTTCACACTGATACTGGCGCAGTAATTGATGCAGCGCCTGTTCAGCTGCGGCTTTGTCAAAAAATGCTGGATGCCGGATTTCGACGGCGCATCGGTATTGTGGGCGGATGACTTCAAGCAGAGGCTCCAGGCTGGCTAACTGCGCTGGGCTAAAACTGGCCGGTAACTGCAGATGAATAAAGCCAATTTGCTGTTGCAAGGGCTGAAGCAGGGCTAACCAGCGGGTCAGTGTTTCAGTGCCAGCGCCCTGATGACTGATCTTTTTGGGCACTTTAAAATCAAAACAAAACCGGCTGGCCGGATTTTCTGTCAGACTCGCGGCGCTTTGTTCCGCCCAGCGGGTGATGGTTTGTGGTGTCGGATCAGCATAAAAGGTGGTATTGCCTTCTACTGCATTGAAAAAACGACAATATTGGGCTAAAAACGTAGCTGAATGACTGCCATGCTGGTATAGGCTACCCTGCCAGCGCTCATTGGCCCACATCGGGCAACCTAAAAAATACATAACCTGACCTGTCAGCTGCGACGCTGGTACCAGTTTACAAAAATAAACGGCTATTGTGCCGTGCAACGGCCAGTGATGTGGCCGTCAACAGAGTAGCATTATGATTCGATTGTGGAAACAACTGTGGTGGCTTTGCTTTGGACTGACTTTGTTGTTGGTCATAGATCCGGCGTACGCAGCGCCAGCAGCCAAGCCTGCAGCAGCAACACTGAAAATTGCTATCAGTAATGACAGTTACCCCTATATGTATCTGGATAAACAGGATCAACCGGCAGGTTTGGTGGTCGACTGGTGGCGCGCTTTGGCTGAGCCGGCGGATCTTCGCTTAGAATTTATCACCGTCGACTGGGCTAATATTTTTCAGTTGTTAGACAGTGGCACTGTCGATGTGATTGGTGGTTTGGCTATCACGCCACTGCGGCAGCAAAACTATTTGCTGGGACCCGTGATGGCTGATGTCTACAGCAATGTGTTTGTGCATCGCGATTTACAACAGCTCAGCGAGCTGCATCAACTGCAGCCGCATGTGATTGGCGTGGTCAAAAATTCCGGTCATCTCGCTTTTGTCAGCCAGCATTTACCTGAGTTGTATTTACGCGAATTCGATACGACCTCGGCGATGTATGATGCGGCGCTGAGCGGCGATATTAAAGCTTTTATCAGTCTGGATCGGCTGACGCCGCGTTACCGGCAATACACTGTGTTAAATCAGCTTTATCCGCTTTTCAAAAAACTGCCCCTGCAAAAAATCGCTCTGACTTACGCGGTGCCTCCTACAGAGCCCGCATTGGCAGCGAAGCTGCAACGTCTGGCGGCGGCGATGCCCACTGATCTGGCGGATAAACTACAACGGCGCTGGCTTAGTGGTATCAGTAGTGATGAAACCCTGGTGCTATCAATGTCGCTGGCAAATCCGCCTTTGATGAATGTCACTGCCTCCGGTGCTCCGCAAGGGTTATTGGTCGATTTGTGGCAACTCTGGTCTGAGAAAACCGGCACGCCCATTGCGATAGTGCCAGACTCTTCCCGCGCCGGTTTAAAAAGCTTGCAACAGGGCCGGGTTGATATCCATATGGGCTATCCGATGCAACCGGATGAGCTGACCGAAGTCAGATCCGCTCATCAAATTTATCAGTTCAGTTCGTCGTTTTATTACCCAAAAAATTATTCGTTGCGGCAATTCTCTGAGGTCGATTTACCGGTCGGCGTATTTGCGACTGCAACTTATCTGCAGCAGTTAACCGAACAGTTCCCTCAACTGAAAGTACGAACTTTTAGTAAACTAGAAACAATGTTACATGCGCTGGAACGCAAAGAGATTGCTGGATTTTTCGCGGCAGATTTATTGATGCAACAACAGATACAGCAACAGCAAAGTTACGGTCTGAGACAATTGGATTTTCCGCGTTTTAGTAGTCCTATGTATGTATTGGTCCGCAAGGGCAACAGTGTATTAGAGAAAAAAATCCGCCAGGGGTTTGCCAGTATGACGCAGGATGAACTGGAGAACATAGAGCGGCGTTGGTTACCAAGTCTTGAAATGGGCTATTTCGCTAAATTTCGCCAGCATGTGCCCCTGACCGAAGTAGAGCAACAATGGTTATCCGGACACACTGAATTGCGGGTGGGGGTATTGGCCAACTGGGCGCCGATGGAGTTTGTCGATACCGACGGCCAGGTGCGCGGTGTGACCGCGGATATTTTGCAAAAACTTAATCAGCGACTGGGAAGTAATTTTGTTGCTGTGCCCTATCAGCAATGGCCAGCACTGGAACAGGCATTTAAAGCCGGTGAACTGGATCTGGTGGCGAATATGTCTGATGTACCGGAACGTCACCAGTTCGCTAATTTTAGCCACAATTTCTGGCCATTACAGTGGACCTTGATCAGCCACAACAGCACTGCAGATATCAGTCGGCTGGCGGAGTTAACCGAGCGTAAAGTGGCGGTGCTGAAAGACTATCAAATCGTGCGTTATTTCCGTCAACATTACCCGCAAGTGCAACTGGTGTTTACTGATAGTCTGCAGCAGGGCATCGACTTATTACAACGTGGTGAAGTTAGTTTTGTGGTGGATACCATGGTTTCCTCTGGCCGCGCCTTGCGGCAGACTGAAAATAGCAATCTGCGGCTGCACTTACCCGCCGACATGCCAACTTATCCAACCTTGTTTGCAGTGCGTAAAGATGCACCAGAGTTATTAAACTTATTAAATAAGGGGCTGAAAACGCTGACCGAAACTGACCGAGCGGAAATTCTTAATCGCTGGTTCTCGGTCGAAATCCGCCAGGGGGTGGAGCGGGAGCAAGTCGTCACTTTGGTGTTACAGGTCATTGGCATTGGCGGTTTTTTATTGCTATTGGTGTTCTTCTGGAACCTGTCGCTACGGCGTGAGATTGGCCTCAGACGTGATATCGAGCAAAAAATGCGTTTTATGGCCACGCATGATGATTTAACACAATTGGCCAATCGCAACTTATTAGAAGAACGTTTGACTCAGGCATTGCATCAGCATGCCCGCCATCAGGAAAAACTGGCATTGTTGTTCCTTGATTTAGATGGTTTTAAAGCCGTAAACGATCAATTTGGTCATCATGTCGGTGATGAGTTACTGATCAAAGTGGCGGCGGTGCTGCAACATTGTGTTCGAAAAACGGATACTGTGGCCCGTTTCGGCGGTGATGAGTTTGTCATTTTATTAACCTCGCTGCTGGATAAAGACGATGCCGCCATTGTGGCAGAGAAAATTTTGCTGCATCTGGCGCAGCCTATCTTGTTATCGGCCTGTCAAGCCGAGGTTGGGGTCAGTATCGGCATCGCCCTGTATCCGGACGATGCGACCGACAGTGGCCAGATGATGCAGATAGCGGATAGCCTGATGTACAGCGCCAAACAACAGGGCAAAGGCTGTTATCGATTCAGTGCGGCGGGAATTCCTGCGCAAGGGCAGTGACTTTAACCATCTTTTCTATATAATTGGCGCTCATTTTCAGCGTTAAGCTCAAGAACCGGTAGAAAGGATCAGTGCATGCGTAGTCATTATTGCGGTCAGTTGAACGCACAACATGTCGGGCAACAAGTTTCTCTGTGCGGTTGGATCAACCGTCGTCGTGACCTCGGTGGTCTGATTTTTGTCGATCTGCGCGACCGTGAAGGTCTGGTGCAGGTGTTTTTTGATCCGGATTTAACCGAAATGTTTGCGCAAGCTGCTGAGCTGCGTAATGAATTTTGCGTACAAATTATCGGTACTGTGCGCGCTCGTCCTGACTCGCAAGTCAATAAAGACATGGCTACAGGCGAAGTCGAAGTCTATGCTTCCGGCCTGACGATTCTGAATAAAGCGCCAGCGTTACCGCTGGATTTTAACCAGAACAACAGCGAAGAGCAGCGATTAAAATATCGTTATTTAGATATCCGCCGCCCTGTGATGAGCGACCGGTTAAAATTCCGCGCTAAAGTGACCAGCTTTGTGCGTAACTTTATGGATAGTAATGGCTTCTTAGATATCGAAACGCCAATCCTGACCAAAGCAACGCCGGAAGGGGCGCGGGATTATTTAGTACCAAGTCGCACTCATAAAGGTCAGTTTTTCGCCTTACCACAATCACCACAACTGTTTAAACAGTTGCTGATGATGGGCGGCATGGACCGTTATTATCAAATCGTTAAATGTTTCCGCGATGAAGATTTACGCGCCGACCGGCAACCGGAATTTACCCAGATTGATATCGAAACCAGTTTCATGACCGCTGAGCAAGTAATGGCAGTAACGGAAGAAATGGTGGTGTCGATGTTTAAAGCGATGCTGGACGTTGATTTAGGCACATTACCGCGGATGACTTACTTCGAAGCGATGCGGCTTTATGGCTCAGATAAACCGGATTTACGCAATCCAATGCAATTTGTCGACGTCGCTGATTTGTTAAAAGAAGTTGATTTTAAAGTATTTTCTGGCCCAGCGAACGATCCGAAAGGTCGGGTAGTTGCATTAAAAGTGCCGGGTGCTGCCGATAAAGTATCGCGCAAAGATATCGACACTTACACGGCCTTTGTCGGCATTTATGGTGCTAAAGGCCTGGCTTGGTTAAAAGTCAATGATGTATCACAAGGACTGGAAGGGATTCAGTCGCCGGTGGCTAAATTCTTAACCGCGGAGATTGTGGCTGAAATTATCCAGCGTACTGGCGCCCAAAATGGCGACCTGATTTTCTTCGGCGCCGACCGGGCCAAAGTGGTTTGTGAAGCTATGGGCGCGCTGCGGTTAAAACTGGGCGAAGATTTGGCCATTACCCAACCAGGCTGGAAGCCACTGTGGGTAGTGGATTTCCCAATGTTCGAAGAAAATGATGACGGCAGCTATTCGGCGGTGCACCATCCATTTACTTCCCCTTTGGATACTGCTGCATTTCTGGCGAAAAATACCGGTGAGCTGGAGCTTGGCACTTTATTATCCAATGCCTATGACATGGTGCTCAATGGTACTGAGTTAGGTGGTGGTTCAGTGCGGATCCATACGGCTGAAGTGCAAGCGAAAGTATTCCAGTTACTCGGCATCAGCGATGAAGAAGCGGCCGAAAAGTTTGGTTTCCTGTTAGAAGCCTTGCGTTATGGTGCGCCACCGCATGCTGGCCTGGCTTTTGGTCTGGATCGTCTGCTGATGTTGATGACTGGTGCCAGTTCCATTCGTGATGTGATGGCTTTCCCTAAAACTGCAACTGCAGCTTGCCCACTGACCGATGCGCCTGGCTTTGCCAACCCTCAGCAATTGGCTGAATTAGGTGTGGCTGTGGTTAGCAAAGCTGACACGGCGAAATAACGCCGGTTGATAGCTTCAGGCTGCGGCGATGAACAGGCCGTAGCCATTTCATCACGGCGACATTCAGTCGCCGTTTTTATCTGTGATAAACACCACCGCTGCACAGCGGTGGTTGATGCCAACAAGGAGAACAACAATGGCAGGTCATAGTAAATGGGCCAATATGAAACACCGCAAAGCGCGGCAGGATGCAAAAAAGGTGAAAATTTTCACTAAGCTGATCCGCGAGCTGACGGTCGCTGCCAAACAAGGGCCAGATCCGGATGGCAATCCGCGGTTACGAACCGCTATTGCCAAAGCGCTGGTCAATAACCTGTCGCGCGATGTGATTGACCGGGCAGTCAAAAGAGGTGCCGGTGACAGTGGTGGGGAGAATTTTGAAGAACTGGTGTATGAGGGCTATGGTCCGAATGGGGTGGCTATTATTGTGGAAACCCTGACCGATAATCACAAAAGAACAGTGCAGGATGTGCGCAGTGCTTTTACCAAATATGGCGGTAATTTGGGCACCAGTGGCTCGGTATCCTACCTGTTTAGTCGTCAGGGCTTGTTAAGTTTCGCTCCGGGTGTACAAGAAGACCGTCTGATGGAATTGGCATTGGATGCCGGCGCTGACGATGTACTGGCGCATGATGATGGCTCTTTTGAAGTGCTGACCACACCGGACAGTTTTGTTGATGTGAAAGAAGCATTAGAGCGTGCTGGTTTAACAGCTGAGCATGCAGAAGTTAGTCTGGTGCCCTCGACCAAAGCCGAGATTGATGCCAGTACTGTGGTAAAGTTTTTTAAACTGATTGATATGTTAGAAGATTTTGATGATGTGCAAAACGTCTATCACAATGCCGAGATTGCAGATGATGTGCTGGCACTGGTCGAATAACAGGTGAATATTATTCTTGGGATTGACCCGGGTAGTCGGCTGACCGGTTATGGTGTGATCCGTCAGCAGGGGCAAAAATTTGAGTACATCGCCAGTGGTTGTATCCGGATGACCTTGGGCGAAATGCCAGATCGACTGAAACAAATTTTTGATGGTGTCAGTCAGATCATTGCGCAGACTCAGCCGACCATGTTTGCCATCGAGCAGGTGTTTATGGCCCGCAATCCGGACTCAGCCTTGAAACTGGGGCAGGCGAGGGGCGCAGCTATTGTAGCGGCTAAAGTTGCTGCGTTAGAGGTGTATGAATATTCAGCCCGCCAGGTCAAACAATCGGTGGTTGGCACCGGTGCTGCCGATAAAGCGCAGGTGCAGCACATGGTCAAATCCTTGTTAAAACTGCCGGCGAATCCGCAGGCCGATGCCGCCGATGCGTTGGCGGTGGCCTTATGCCATGGTCATACCTGGCAAAGTTTGCTGGCGATGTCTGGCCAGGCCAGCAAAACAGTGCGTGGCCGTTTAAGATAACGGTCATGTTGGCTTCATAATAACGAGCATAAGCAGATGACTGCTGCAGGATCAAAATGATAGGTCGATTACGCGGCATTATTGCCGAAAAACAAGCGCCGGATCTGCTGATTGAAGTGGCTGGTGTCGGGTATGAAGTGCAGTTGCCGCTGACCAGTTTTTATACCTTACCGGCGGTTGGCCAGGAAGCGGTGATTTACACCCATTTTGTTGTACGGGAAGATGCACAATTATTATATGGTTTTATGCATCCGACTGAGCGGAGCTTGTTCCGGCAATTGATTAAAGCCAATGGTATTGGGCCAAAGATGGCGCTCACTATTTTGTCAGGCTTAACCGCCAGTCAGTTTGTGCGTTGTGTGCAACATGATGACATCAGTACCTTGGTCAAACTGCCTGGCGTGGGTAAAAAAACCGCCGAACGTCTTTTGGTGGAGATGCGCGATAAACTGAAAGACTGGGGCTTATCACCGATGACCCCGGTCACCGATCATCTGGTGTTGGGCGACGACGAAGTGCAAAGTTTTGAACTGAAAGAAAGTCCACAAGCAGATGCCTGTAGTGCGCTGGTCTCGCTTGGTTATAGTCAGGCGCAGGCTGCACAGGCAGTAAAACGGGTGTTTCATGCCGGTCTTAGCAGTGAGCAGCTGATTAAAGCCGCATTAAAATCGATGATTTAGTTGCGAGTCGCAGCGTTATACAGAGAAGATTGCAATGATTGAAGCGGATCGTTTAATGGCACCGGCTGCCAGCCGGGAAGATGAAGTGATCGACAGAGCGATCCGGCCAAAATCTTTGGCCGATTACACCGGTCAAACTCATGTCCGGCAACAGATGGCTATTTTTATTGAAGCCGCCCGGGGTCGGGGTGAGCCGCTGGACCATTTATTGATTTTTGGCCCGCCAGGCTTGGGTAAAACTACGCTGGCGATGATCGTTGCCAATGAAATGGGCGTCAATATCAAACAAACTTCGGGTCCAGTGTTGGAAAAAGCCGGTGATTTAGCGGCTTTACTCACCAATCTGGAACCGAATGATGTGTTATTTATTGATGAAATTCATCGCTTAAGCCCAGTGGTAGAAGAAATTTTATATCCGGCGATGGAAGATTATCAGTTGGATATCATGATCGGCGAAGGACCCGCGGCGCGTTCGATTAAACTGGATTTACCGCCTTTTACCTTAGTGGGCGCGACGACCCGAGCTGGTGCTTTAACCTCACCGCTGCGCGATAGATTTGGCATAGTCCAACGACTGGAATTTTATAAAGTCGATGAATTGGCACAGATAATTCTGCGTTCTGCCCATTTTTTGAATTTGCAGTTGGATTTGCCTGCGGCAACAGAGATTGCCAGACGTTCAAGAGGAACACCGCGCATTGCCAATCGTTTGCTCAGACGAGTGCGTGATTATGCTCAGGTCAAATCCAATGGCGATGTTTCGATAGAAATTGCCAATCAAGCTTTGTTAATGGTGGACGTTGATGCGCAGGGCTTTGATTACATGGACCGCAAGTTACTGCTGGCCATTATTGAAAAGTTTATGGGTGGACCAGTAGGGTTAGATAACCTGGCGGCAGCTATCGGCGAAGAAAAAGAAACGATTGAAGATGTGATAGAACCGTTTTTAATTCAGCAGGGCTTTATTCAGCGCACCCCGCGCGGCCGTATTGCCTCTGCTCATGCTTACAAACACTTTGGCTTTGATCCGCCAACACCAGCAAAAGTTTAAATCCTGCGCGCTTTTGCAGTAGCAGAGCGCAACTTTATAGTTCACCGCCTGCGCTGCTTTGCTTTTTGCGCAAAGTAGCCATAGTTGCAAATAAAAAAAAGCCCGCTCAAAGAGCGGGCGAATGCAACAAGTTGAAGCAGAGCTTCAAAAAATCCAGGGAACATGCTGACAGTCCGGTTGGTCGTTGGAACAACCCAACTGTCTGTGATCTTTACTACAGTGAGACACCCTCGCGTATCACCGTTGCGCTAGCTCAGAACACGAGAGGTATAATAGGGAATTAGAATAATTACTTCAAACGAGAAAAATTGACTTTTTGCATTAGTTTTTCTAATAAGAATAATCATGCATAAAAGCTGAATATCAAACATTTCTGTTCTGTAATCTATGAATTTACTGGCTTACCACAGAGCCGATGAATGCATACTGAATTTTAAGGATTACTTTTTTATAAATTTAATTTAGGAAACTCTGCATTTCTGTCGCTTATCGCTAAAAATCAAAGCTTCATCGTAAAATCTGAACTTTCTCTGAGCAAGCCGCTCTATTTCTCCGCTGTAGACAGCGATAAATCAGCGAATCGAATTATTTTTGCCAATGCAGCGGTAACGCTGTTGAGTTAGTCTGTGCTGTCCAATATCATAGCGCCCAAATTGGTAGTAATAATTCGACTTTTTAGAGGTGTTTTGCGGTGACTGGTCAACTTTCAATTCTCGATCTGATTCTTCATGCCAGTTTTGTGGTGCAGTTAGTCATGCTTATATTGCTGGCTGCCTCTGTAGTGTCTTGGGCCATGATCATTCAGCGCAACAAAGCTTTGAAAGAGGCAATTGAGGATTCACGTAAGTTTGAAGACCGTTTCTGGTCTGGGGTGGATTTATCTAAGTTATATAACGAAGTCAGTGCCCGCGCCAATGTCAGTGGCATGGAGTCGCTGTTTAAAGCTGGCTTTAAAGAATTTGCCCGTTTACATAAAACCAACGCCAGACAGCCAGGCGCTGTGATGGAAGGTACCCAACGCGCGATGCGGGTTGGCTTGTCCCGCGAAGTCGAACGGTTGGAAATGCATTTACCATTTTTGGCGACTGTTGGTTCTATTACGCCTTATATCGGCTTGTTTGGCACGGTCTGGGGGATCATGAACTCATTTATTGCATTAGGTGCAGTGCAACAAGCCACCATGGCCATGGTGGCACCGAGTATTGCCGAAGCTTTGATAGCCACCGCCTTAGGTTTATTCGCGGCCATTCCGGCGGTGATCGCTTTTAACCGTTTTTCGCATCGGGTTGAGTTGTTAGAGAACTCTTATGCCAATTTCGTGGAAGAATTTTCTAATATTCTGCATCGTCAGGCAGTGAGCGGCGGAGAAGGTCAATAATGTACGTGCGGAAAAAGCGCCGCATGGTGGCGGAAATTAACGTGGTGCCATACATCGATGTGATGTTGGTGTTACTGATTATTTTTATGGTAACAACGCCTATCATCACTCAAGGTGTGAAAGTTGAATTACCTAAATCAAAAGCTGAGCCTATCGAACAAATGAATGATGGCAAAACACCTATTGTTGCCACAGTTGATGAAGCGGGTTTGTATTACTTTGAAAAAGATGGTGTCAATAAAGGACCATTTAATGCCGAGCAGTTACAGGCAGAAGTGATGAATTCTTTATCGATTGAACCTGGTACCCAGGTGATTATCAAAGCAGATGGTCGGGTTGATTATAATTCTGTCATCCAACTGCTGAATATGTTGAAACAGGCAGGCGCGCCAGCTGTTGGTTTGATGACAGAAGACGTGGAGTCTAAGTAACATGGAGCCAGCGTTTAAAAGGGCGCTGCAAATATCGGCTTCGGTTCACTTTTTGATTGCCTTAGCGATGTTTGTAAATTTTAATTTCTTCAGTAAAGAAGAAGTCATTGTGGTTCCTTTGTATTCATCTTCAGATGCGCCATTACAGGCGAGTATGATTGATAATCCAAAGTTAAAAGAAGCGGAAAAAGCGACCCGCCGCAAAGAGGAACCGAAAAAAGAACCGCCAAAAAAAGAACCGGAAGAAAAGGAACCGCCAAAAGAACAGCCGCCTGAAGAAGACTTGTTGGAAAAGCAGCAAGAACTGAAAAAACAGGAAGAACTGCAAAAGCGCGAAGAAGCAAAAAAACTGCAGGCTGAAAAAGAAATTTTGGTAAAGAAAAAGCAGGAAGCCGACGCCAAAAAGAAAAAAGAAGAAGCTGAGCTGGCGCTGAAAAAGAAAAAAGAGCAGGAAAAGCTGAAAAAAGAACAAGAGAAGTTGAAAAAAGAACAAGAGAAACTGAAAAAAGAACAGGATAAGAAAAAGGCGGAAGAAAAAGCCAAGCAAGAAAAGAAAAAACAAGAAGAATTAGCCAAAAAGAAAAAAGCGGAAGCGCTGAAGAAAAAGCAAGCGGAAGAACGAAAACGCCAACAGGAGCTTGAACGCCAAGCTGAAGAGCAACTGATGGATGAATTCGCGGAAGAAGCGGATGAAGCAAGGCGGGCAGCCCGTCAGGGTCAGATGTTGACCGAAAAACAACGTTATATTGCAATGATTGTTGAGCGGGTTCGGCAAAGCTGGTTTACTGATGACACCATGAATGGCAAGGAGTGTGTGATATCATTGCGGCTTGCCAGTAATGGGTTTGTCACCAACCTAACGGTGGAAGGCGGTGATGCCGGTGTTTGTAATGCTGCGGTGAATGCGATTAACCGGGTAGGACGTTTTCCGATGCCAGAGGATCCTGATCTGAATGATCAATTCCGAGAGCTAAAGTTACCATTTAAAAAATAAGTTGAGAGCTGACAACAATGATGTTCAAGTGGATAAACAAAGCGCTGATACTGACAGCTGCACTGGTCGCAATGCAGGCCAGTGCATCGCTGGAAATTGTAATTACCGAAGGTGTTGACAGCGCCAGACCTGTGGCGATTGTGCCTTTTGCTTTTGTGGGCCAAAACCCGCCTAGCCAAAATGTCAGCCAGATTGTGGCGGCAGATTTAATGCGCAGTGGCAAATTTAATCCGGTTAATGCGATGAGAATGCCACAACAACCACAAAGCAGCAGTCAGTTTAATGCTGCAGTCTGGGCCAAAACTGGGATTGAAGCTGTGGTGATGGGCACAGTGAAAGAAGTGGGTCTGGATCGTTACACCATCAGCTACGAGCTGGTTGATGTGATTAAAGCCAATGGCGGTGTCGGTCAGCCAATGATGAATGCGGCAGGTCAGATGGTTGCGGGTGGCCAGCATATTTTGCACAGCAGTCAGATTACCATTACTGGCAAACAATTCCGCCAGTATGCGCATCATATGAGTGATGCAATTTATGAGAAACTGACCGGTGAACGTGGTGCATTTTCTACCAAAATTGCTTATGTGCTGGTACGTGATAAACAAGAATATCGTTATCAGTTAATTGTCGCCGATTATGATGGCGAGAATGAACAAGTGTTATTACGCGCTAAAGAACCGTTGATGTCACCAACCTGGTCACCAGATGGCACTAAATTGGCTTACGTTACTTTTGAACGGAAACAGTCGCAAATTTATATTCAGGATGTTTATACTGCCAGACGCAGTATTTTGACATCATTTAAAGGCATTAACAGTGCGCCGGTCTGGTCACCAGATGGCCGTAAAATGGCGATGACATTATCAAAAGATGGCAATACTGAAATATATTCAATGGATATTGCCAGCAAAGCACTGACGAAATTAACCAATCATCGTGCTATCGACACAGAACCAAACTGGAGTCCTGATGGCCAATCGATTATTTTTACTTCAGAAAGAGGCGGTAATCCGCAACTTTATTCGGTTGATATCAATACAAAAGCGACAACTCGTGTTACTTTTGAAGGTGAAATGAATTTGGCGGGCAGATTTACTCCAAATGGCCAAGCGATTGTTATGGTAAACCGGACTAACGGTCAGTATAATATTGCGCGCATGGATAGGACTACCCGTCAAATGCAAGTGCTGACTCGCACTTATCTGGATGAGTCACCAAGCATTGCGCCAAATGGCTCAATGATTATCTATAGTACTTTGCACGGTTCGTCACAAGTACTGGCACTGGTATCCATGGATGGTCGTTTTAAAGCTAGGTTACCGGCAGTTGATGGACGCGTGAAATCACCGTCTTGGTCGCCGTTTTTATAAAATACAAAAATTTGGTTAATCGTTTTACTAAGGAAAAAATCATGAACTTAAATAAAGTTTTAAAAGGTTTGTTAGTAGCAGTGCCAGTGCTGACTTTAGCTGCATGTAGCTCT
>CAZGHW010000054.1:0-22674 GCA_964525695.1 uncultured Rheinheimera sp.
GAGCAGCGGATTGAAAATCCGCGTGTCGGTGGTTCGATTCCGCCTCTGGGCACCATAAACAGTAAGCCCCGCAAGCAATTGCGGGGCTTTTTTTTATTGGGCCTGGTTGTTGTCAGCAACAATCTTGTTTGACGTTAGTGTTGCTGCATCGCTGAATATCCGCTGTGTCTCCATCAGCCCCGGCCTGGTAACCGGAGCTCATGGTGGCGGGCTCTATGCAGCAGTTACACGGCTTTCGCGCTGCATCAGCAAGCTAAGCGCGCAAGGCAGTACTGTCAGCGTCAGGATGGTAGCTGCAAATAAACCACCGATAATGGCATAGGCCATCGGTCCCCAGAACACCTGGCTGGCAATCGGCAGCATCCCCAGGATCGCTGCGGCCGCAGTCAGTAAAATTGGTCTGGCACGGTGGCGGGTAGCGGCCATAATAGCCTCATCTCGGTTCATTCCGGCCGCAACATTGCTGTCGACTTCACTGATCAGGATCACCGCATTCCGGATTATCATCCCAGCTAGCGCGATCACCCCCAGCAATGCTACAAAACCCATTGGTGTGCCGGTTGGCAACATCGCCAGCACAATACCAATCAGACCAAAGGGGGCTGTGATAAAGGCCAGTAGCGTGCGGGATAGGCGCTTGAGTTGGATCATCAGTAGCACCAGCATCACCAGCATAGTGACAGGTAACACCGCAAACACTGAGGCATTGCCTTTTTCCGCTTCTGCGGCAGCGCCAGCGACTTCCAACTGATAACCGGCAGGCAACTGTGCGCTGAACTGACTGACGGCCGGTGCCAGACTGGCGACTACGGCCTGTGCCGTCATGTCTGGGGCAATATCAGCCTGTACCGTGATAAAAGCTTGCCGTTGCCGGCGCCAGATCATCGGATCGCTCAGGGTATAACTGACTTTGGCGATCTGACTCAGTGGTACAGCGCGGCCATCTGCGGTGCGGATTTGCAAATTGGTGATGGTCGCCAGATCGGCGCGTTCGTTACTTTGCCCCCTTACTACGACATTTACTAACCGCGTACCATCCCGCACCGAGGTCAGTGTCTGACCCGAGAAAATAGTGGCCAGTGCAGTCGCAACGTCTTCAGAACTGAAACCGGCAGCCCGGGCTTCAGTTTGATTAACTTCCACCATAACGCTGCGCTCTGGCTCGCCAGCAGTCATATTAACGTCCCGGCTATGCGGATTATCGCCAATGATGGTACTCAGTGCTAAAGCCTGGGCCCTGACCACGTCGATATCTGGCCCCATCACACGGTATTTCAGTGGCCAGCCTACCGGTGGCCCCAGTTCCAGTGGCGAGACCCGTACCACAAGATCACTGAATTGTTGCTGGATCAGACTGTCCAGTCGCTGACGGACCGCATCACGTTCGGCCAGGCCTTTGGTGACGACGACAATCTGCGCGACATGTTCATGGCTCAGAAGTACATCCATCGGCAGATAAAAGCGGATGGCTCCGGTACCGATATAACTGGAAAAATAGGCGACATCCTGATCGGTGCGCAACACTTTCTCCAGCTCGGCGGTGCGGCGGGCGGTTTCAGCCTGTGCACTGTTTTGTGGTAGGTTGATACTGATTAACAACTCAGGCCGGTCTGAAGCCGGGAAAAACTCTTCCTGTAGCTGCGTACTGCCTACCAGTGCCAGCGCAAAAAGTGCCAGCGCCAGCGCAATACTTTTGCCACGTTGGCGCAGTGCTGCAGCCAGTAGCTTGTCATAAGCCTGAGCTATGGCTCCGGGAGCCGGATGAGCGGCGCCGGGTGTGGCTTTTAACAGCCAGACTCCGAGTAGTGGCGAAAACAACACTGCAACTATCCAGGAACTCAGCAGCGCAATCAACACCACCATAAATAACGAGAAGCAATATTCACCTGCACTGGAAGAGGCAAATCCAACTGGAATAAAACCGGCAATCATCACTAAGGTGCCGGTCAGCATTGGAAATGCTGTCGTTTCATAGGCATAAGTGGCAGCCCGACGTAAATCCCAACCAGCCTCCAGCCGTGACACCATGGCCTCTACGGTGATCATGGCATCATCTACTAGCAAACCCAGGGCAATAATGAGCGCGCCCAGCGAAATCCGTTGCAGACCGATATCAGCCAGTTCCATGCCAATAAAGGTCATCGCCAGCACGACGGGCACTGAAACTGCAACCACCAGACCGGCGCGGGTTCCCAGCGATACAAAGGACACGGCCAACACAATGACAATGGCTTCAATCAATACCTTGATAAAACCACCAACAGCGTCTTTCACCACTGCCGATTGATCAGCCACCACATGCATCTCAATACCATGCGGCAGTTGCTGCGCCAGTTGCTGCATGGTGCTGCGGATAGCCTGACCAAATTCCAGCATATTGCCAGTTGGTGCCATTGAAATAGCCAGCCCCAGCGCCTTTTCGCCATTGACTTTAAACAGAGGCGCTGGTGGTTCTGCCAGTTGTCTGGAGACAGTTGCTATCTCAGATAAGGCAACAAAACGGTCGCCCAGTCGTAAGGTGATATCGCGGATACTTTGCTCAGAAGTAAAAGCACCGCTGACCCGCAGACTAATGCGCTCTTGTCCGGTACGTACTACGCCGGTCGGCGTCACGGCATTTTGTGCCTGAATACTTTGGATGACCTGGGCTGGATCCAGCCCAAGCCCTGCCATCCGGCGCGGCGAAAATTCGACGACAATTTGTTCTTCTTCCACACCAAGCAGCTCAATTTTGCCAACGTTAGGTACTTGTAGCAGCGCTGCCCGCAGATCTTCGACATAGTCTCTGACTTCACGCGGGCTGAACCCATCGGCGACAAACCCAAAAATGGTGCCAAAAGTGTCATCAAATTCGTCGTTCACTGCAGGGGTTGAACTGCCTTGTGGCAGACTGGGCGCTAGATCCTGCATTTTTTTCCGTACTTTGTACCAGATATCCGGCACCAGCTCAGGCGGAGTATCGTCTTTGAGTCCCAAGAACACCACGGCTTCGCCGCTTTTGGTATAACTCTCGACAAAATCCAGATACGGAATTTCCTGCAGCTTTTTCTCCAAAGGTTCGGTGAGTAAGTTCATGGTGTCGAGGACGGTGGCGCCAGGCCAACCTGCAGATACAACTGCGGTTTTAATGGTAAAAGCCGGATCTTCATTACGCGGTAATCGGTCATAACTGAGCACACCACAGACCATCACCACCAGCAGCAAAAATGCCACCAGTTGCTGATTGGCCAGCGCCCAGGCTGATAGATTAAAGCCATCCTGAACTGTCTCTGTCTGATGCGGGGTGAGCTTCATGCTTTTGGCTCCGTCAGCAGTCGTACTGTCATACCTGGCCGTAATTTAGCTACACCGGCGATCACCACTTGTTCACCGCCAGTCAGACCCGCGCTGATCTCAACATGCTGCTCAGTATAACGACGGATGCTGACTGGTTTGAGTTGTAGCTGTGAGTTCTGGGGGTCCACCACATAGACGGCAGGTTCTGTACCAGCTCTGGTTAGGGCTGTGGCTGGGATCAGCACGACATCAGACGCTGCTTTATCAATACTACCCTGCACAGTGGCACCAAAACCAAAGGCGGCAGGTGGTTGTTCTAGTTTCACTCTGACCCGGATGGTGCGGGTGACAGGATCGGCCACCGGACTGACATCGCGGATCTGGCCGACCACCTGCATGCTTGGATCAGACAACAGCGTCACCAGCACTGGTGGCTGGCCCTGATGACTGTGGATCAAACTTTCTGACACATCAAACACTGCATCACGGCCAGATAAGGACGCTAAACGAACGATTTCCTGGCCGGCACTGACCACCTGACCCGGATTGGCTGCCACAGCCGATACTATCCCATCAGTGCTGGCGGTCAGGCGAGTAAAGCTGAGCCTGTCCCTGGCGCTGGTGACATTGGCTTCTGCACTTTGGCGGGCTGACGAACTGGCTTCATACTCTGATTTAGCCTGTTCCAACTGTGCTGCCGAGACTGCGCCACCGGGTGATAATTGTTGTAATCTGTTAAAATTGGATTGGGCCAATTTTTCCGCACTGATCGCGCTGTCAAACTGTGCTTTGGCGGCTTTGAGCTGATTTTCACTATCACTGGGATCTAAAGTGGCGATGACAGTGCCAGCTTTGACCGTTGCTCCAACGTCTACGAGCCGCTGTACCAGTCGGCCATCAATGCGAAAACCCAGACTGGTTTCTTCAGAGGGTCTGATTTCACCGGTTTGCACCAGCTTTTCGGCAGCACTGCCAGCACTGACAACGATAGTCTTCACTGGCCTGATGTGTTCACTGGCAACTTCCGGTGCTTCCTTGCAGCCGCTCAGGGTCAGCATTGTGGTACAAAGCACGAACATTGCAGTCAGCGACTGAATAGGACGCCAGTTGGCTGGTATGGTCGAAGATAAACTGGAAAACACAAGCATATTCATTCCTCAAGGTAAACCGCCCCTGGCGGCAGATAGCAAATCCGTTTGAAAACATCCGCGTTGTCATGCCACTGCTGGCATGCCGTGATTGTCAGTTCCGACTGTTGCAGTTATGCAGGATAACGTTGGCAAAATTCTGTCCAGCCAGCAGCCAGTAGCTTTTTCGCCTGCTCCATAGTCTTGCGGCCTTCAGCCGTGGTTTGTTCCAGTGCCAGCCGCGAACCAGCAATAGCAAAGTGTAGTAACAGGTTCAAAGTTCTGTGCAATTCAGCACTGGCTTCGGCCGGAAAAAATGGCGCTGCCACTTCACAAAACACCGCCAGATGCCTTGCTGTATCCTGCTGATCCAGGTCCTGCATTTCTTTATCGGTAGCGGTGCCAGCCCAGATATCCCGTACCACTGGATCATCCCGAAACAGCTGATAATGCAATTCCAGTACTTGCAGAAATAGCGCACTCAGTTCTGCCCTGTTGTTGACGGGGTTGGCAAACACCTTAGCCAGCCGTTGCTGGTAGATCTCGATGTAATACTCCCCCAGGGCCAGTACTATGGCTTGTTTATTGCGAAAATACTGATACATCGAACCTGGTGTTATCCCGGCAATGCTGGCAATTTCACTGATGGTCAGATTCGCACAGCCTTTTTGCAAAATAATGCTGCTGGCAGCCTGCAGAATTTGATCGCGGCGTAGTTTGCTACGCTCTTGTTTGGGTTGGCGCACATTGAGATCCTGCGGTTTGGTTGTCATGACGATAAACCTGAAAGTTTTTCACATTTTAAGTGGTGGTGAAGTTGTAGGCAATAAAAATCTGAAACTTGTTCAGCTTTTAATGTCATCTGGTTGCAATACGTTGCCAGCAAAATGTCGGGTGTTAACGGATGATTTAGACCTCTGGTTGTTTTTGTTGAGGCCCTTTGTCATCACGCTGTATTGACCTGAGGTTGCTGATGAGTGCAGTTAGTGTTGGATTGTCGTTGCCATTATCTGAGGCTGTTGCCGCGTGTTTAACAGGCTGCGAGCAGTCAGTTGAAGTGACTGCCGCCACTTTGCAGCCGCAGCGTCCAGCGCTAAATATGACCCAGTTATTCCAACAGCACTTTGCTGGTTTATGCGGGTTCTTATACCGTTTATACGGTGCCGGCCCGCCGGAGCCGGAAGATGTGGCGCAAGAAGCCTTTTCGGTGTTAAGCGGGTTAAAAGACAGCAGCCATATCGAGCAGCCAAAAGCATTTTTATATAAAGTGGCGATTAATATTGCGTTGAAAGCGCGGCGCACCCATCAACAGATGCCGATCAAGCTCCCGGTCGAAACGCTGGATTTGCTGTTATCCGATGCCGCCGATCCGGAACAACACTTACAACAACAGCAAGGCTTACAACAAATTGCCACGGCCATCGCTGGTTTGACGGAGAAACAACGCTTTATTTTATTGGCCAGCCGGATCCAGGGCAAAACCTATAGCCAGATCGCCGCCCAAACCGGTTGGAGTCTGGCCGATATCAGCCGCCAACTGCATCAGGTGCTGGATATTTTGTTAAAAGTGACGGAAGCTGGCCTACCAGCCAGTGCGGTGCCATCGCAGCCACCGCCAGCTCAGGGAGTGGATGCATAATGCCAGCTAACCCGTATGAAACGCAGATCCGCCAGCAAGCCAAAGACTGGTTTGTCCGGTTGAACTCCGGCGACACTGCAGAAAGCACCCAGGCACAATTTCAGCAGTGGTTACATAGCTCGGCGCTGCATGCCGAAGCTTTTGCCGCTATTGCCAAGCTATGGCAACAGGTAGGCCTCAGTGATGCGGTGATTGATGCGGCCATCGAGTATCAGACGCAACTAGCGCAACCGCGCTGGCAACCCGAGCAGGCTCAACGGCCATTATCAATCACTGCAATGACTGTAAAACAAGCCAAGCCATCAGGGAGCAGTGGCCGTTGGCTCAGCGGGTTGGCCGCCACCGCCTTGCTATTTAGCTGCTGGTACTGGTTGTCGCCAGTATCAAAGGCGCCGCAGCAAAGCAGTTATCAAACTGCCGTTGCGCAGGTACAGCAGTTGCAACTGGCGGATGGCTCGGCTGTGACTTTAGCGCCAGACAGTCAGTTTGATGTCAGCCTGAGTGCCGGACAACGTCAGGTGCAACTACAAAGGGGTCAGGCGATGTTTGCGGTGGCGCATGTGGCCGATAGTCGTTTTGTGGTGCAGGCCGGTCAGACTGAAATTACGGTGACCGGCACCCGCTTTGTCGTCAGTCGGTTAGCCGAGGGGGTGCAAGTTGCCGTGTTACAGGGCTCGGTGTTGGTCGGTGCTAGCGGGGCCGGTCATCAAATCCGATTACAACGCGGTGAGCAACTGGTGACCGCCGCTGATGGTCGGCCAAGCGGCGACAAAACTCAGTTACCGCTGGATTATCTGCCGGACTGGGTGTCGGGGCGACTGCGCTTCCAGCAGGCGACTCTCCCCGAGTTTCTGCAGGCGCTACAACCTTATCTGCAGAAAAAAATTGTCTTTAACCAAGCTGAACTGGCTGGGCTGCAGATTAGCACTGCGCTCAGTGCCAGTCAGGCCGAGACTGTGCTGCAAACACTTCCTGCCGCTTATCCGCTGCGACTGATTGAAACTGAGCAGCAATATCAACTGCAGTTGCTCGTCGACTAATCAGCCAACGCGGCCGACAGCGACGATGCTCGGGGCCGCTTGGTTTAAAGCCTTTTGTGAAGCTTTGATGAAGCTTGTCTTTTGCCTGAAAAAAACCTGTTGGTTTTGCCTCTTTCTTCTGACAGTCGACTGCAATGCTGTTTTTTCTTGCATCGCTCCTGACGGAGCTTAATCAACGGAGTCTGAAATGAAGATGTGCACGAACCCGCTGAGCCGACCTGTGCTCAAACCTTTGGCCTATGCGATGACGCTGGCGCTGAGTAATCTGCTGCTGCAGCCTGTGCTGGCCGCTGAGGTTGCTACCCCTGAGTGGCAGATCACTGCGGTGGATTTGACCACGGCACTGCATCAGTTGTCCTATCAGAGTGGCCAGATCATTGTCGCGCCAGGCCGGCTGGTCGGTCAGCAGCAAGTGAAACCTTTGAGCGGCAAAATGTCGCTGCCAGCCGCCTTGCAACAGCTGTTGCAGGGCACGGGTCTGCTAGCGGTGCGTCAGCCCAATGGCAGTTATGTGATCCAAGCGCAACCAAAGTCGCAGGCGGCGACCGATAGTCAGCCAAAAGCTGCCAGTCAGATCAATAACACAGTACCAATGGAAGTGATCATGGTCACTGCCAGTAAAAGAGCCACCAGTGTGCTGGATGTGGCGGCTTCAATGGCGGTGCTCAGTGCCGAGCAGTTAAAAGATGCCGGGGTGAAAGATTTTAGTGGCTTGTTCCAGGCGGTGCCTGGCGTGTCCATTAACTCAGCTTTTGGCGGGCCGCAAAACAGCTTTATTACGATTCGCGGCATTGGTGGCGCCGATGACTATAAACCCAATGGTAACCCATCGGTGGCACTGCATGTCGATGGTATTTATCAGACGTCGAATGCATATCTGGCGATGCCACTGTTTGATATTGAACGGCTGGAAGTGCTTAAGGGCCCGCAAGGTACTTTGTATGGCCGCAATACCACGGCTGGTACTATCAATGCGATTACTCGGAAACCCGGCGCCGAATTTGACGGATATGCCAGCGTCGATTATGGCAGTTTTCAGGCCACCAGCGCGGAAGCCGCTTTTGGTGGTGCTGTCACCGAGCAGCTTGGCCTGCGGCTGGCGGTAAAAATGGAGCAGGGCGGTGGTTATATGACCGGCATGGGCGCTGGCCGTTTTGCCGGTTTTGCACCCAAGGGCTTTGAAAAGCAGATCCCGGCCATTCAGGATCCAGGCCAGCGCGATGGTTTTGGCGATAAGGATTTGTTTGCGCTGCGGGCGACCTCTGTTTATCAGTTCAGTAGCGCGACTGAGTTAACGCTGCGCTATTTTTTCAGCGCCGATCAAGGGGATACTTTGCAATATGACCGTATTGCTTATGAGGCCGAAAGCAGTGCTGGTAAGATAAAGAACGCCGGTGAAGATAGTGATCCGTACCGTTTTTATTCAGATGAATATTATCGGCACGACATCAGTATTTCAGGCGTCCAGGCCGAGCTTGAGCATCAGTTGTCGGCTGATTTGCAATTAAATACTTTATTCGGCCATCAGCAAAGCGACCGTAAAATGGGCGGTAATGGCGATGGGACGCCTTATCAGGCCTATAAGTATTTGTTTGATGAGGCCTTATCCCAGTCATCGCTGGAAGTTCGCTTCAGTGACAGCACCGGTGGTGATTTTGACTGGTTGGCAGGGGCGTTTTTGGTCACTGATAGCGTCGATTTCCAAAGCGACTGGACCAGTTTTGATGTGCGCTCGGTGTATCGTTCGCCTTATCAGCAAAGCCGTAACAGTGCCGCGTTATTCTCTAATCTGGACTGGTATGCCAGCACTGACTGGAAACTATCGGCCGGACTCAGGTTTACCCGCGATCATGCCAAATTCAGCGGTCACAACCAGGATTTAAATCCCTGGGGCACTTCGATTTATAGCAGCGTCTTTAAATCGCCCAGCTATTTTAGTTGGGATCGGGATTTTTCTGACCAAAACCTGTCGGCCAAAATCACTGCACAATATTATCTGACCGACAGCAGTAATCTGTATACATCGCTCAGCAATGGCTATCGTGGCGGCGGTTTTGATGGCACCTCGATTTTTTCGCTGGAAGAAACCATGCCGTTTGACTCTGAAACTGTGGTGGCGCTGGAGGCCGGTTACCGCTACAGCGGTGATGCTTTGAATCTCAGTTTGGATGCTTTTGGTTATAACTTCAAAGAAATGCAGGCGACCACCCGTTTATCCAATGATACCAATGGTCGGGCCAACGTCGGGGCGGCTGAGGTGCGCGGGCTGGAAGCCGCTTTGTCGGCGGCCCTGTGGAGTAATGCCTGGCAGCGGTTATCGCTGGACACTGCGGTCAGTTATGTCAAATCAGAAATCACCGAGTTCAGTTCCAACCGGATCAGCGAAGTGACCAACACCATTGGTGATCAATTGCCGGGGGCGCCTGAGCTGACCTATCAGCTGACGCTGGCGCATCACTATAGTTTTAGTGATGGTTCAGCGCTGCACAGTCGGTTGAGTTATCAATATCACGATGAAGAGTCAAATCGGCTGAATGCGGAAGTTGGCAATATCACCCCTGCTTATGGCTTGCTGAATTTACATTTGGACTGGCAATACAATGAAGCGCTGTTATTGTCGCTGTATGGCCGTAATATCACCGATAAAGTGTATTTTCTCGAGCTCAATGCTGGCAGTCGATTGGTTGGTGCGCCAGCAAGTTATGGTGTGGGTCTGAAGTATAGTTTCTAACTTAGACCCAAGGTAACCTCGAACACAACGGTAGTGCGACTGGGCACTACCGTTGCCTGTTGCCCAGGCTGTCATCTCAAGTTGGCACTAAGCTGTTTTTTCGCGCTTTTTTCCTGCCATTGTCTGTGGTTTCGTTATTGCTAAAACAGCCAATCCGGTCTAAGCTGCGTGCCCTTTTATTTTTGCCAGGTTCAGCGCGCTATCAGTCTGTGGCTGCTATTTTGCACTACAGCATGCCGGGTGTGACAGATATGATGCACAGCGTGCGTGGCTGAGCTATGGTATGCCATAAGCTTGAATAACTGAGCACAATGTTGGCAGCCGAAAGAGCCTGCAAGCGTTTTGTGATAGCTGTAAATGAGGTAACACGACATGGCAAAAGCAATTATTTTAGTGTTGGACAGTTTTGGTATCGGCAGTGCGCCCGATGCCGACAAATTTGGTGACGCCGGGGCCAATACCTTTGCCAGTATTGCCAGGGCTTTTGCCAATGCCAAGGGCCGGCAACTGGAATTACCTAATTTAGCCAGATTGGGCTTAGTCAAAGCTGCTTTTGCTGCCTCTTCTGAAATGGCTGCTGTGGCCGATCATGAAGCTGTCGCCGGTGCTTATGGCTTTGCGGCAGAATTATCCAGCGGCAAAGATACCCCAAGTGGTCATTGGGAAATTGCCGGTGTGCCGGTGTTATTTGACTGGGGTTATTTCCACAGCAAACAACAAAGTTTCCCGCAGGAACTGCTGGATGAATTGTGCCGTCGCACAGGTGTCGCTGGTATTCTTGGCAATTGCCATGCCTCTGGCACTGATATTTTAATCAAGCTTGGCGATGAGCATGTCCGCAGCGGTTTCCCCATTTGCTACACCTCGGCCGATAGCGTGTTTCAGGTCGCGGCGCATGAACAACACTTTGGCCTGGAGAAGCTGTATCAGTTTTGCGAAGTGGCGCGTGAGTTGTTAGACCCCTACAACATAGGCCGGGTTATCGCACGACCCTTTTTAGGCGATTCAACCACGACTTATGCCCGTACCGGCAACCGGAAAGATTATTCGGTGTTACCACCAGCGCCAACCTTGCTGGACAAGCTGACGGAAAGTGGCGGTACCGTGATTAGTATTGGAAAAATTGCCGACATTTACGCCCATCAGGGCGTGAGCAAAGAATTAAAAGCCACAGGTTTGACCGCGTTGATGGATACCACGCTGGCGGAATATGCCAAAGCCGGTGATCGCACCTTGATATTTACCAATCTGGTCGATTTTGACCAAAACTATGGCCACCGTCGTGATCCTATTGGATATGGCGAAGCGCTGGAATATTTTGACCGTCGTTTGGCTGAGCTGACCGCAGTGCTGACGCCGGACACGGTATTACTGATGACGGCCGATCATGGTTGTGATCCAACCTGGATTGGCACTGAGCATACCCGTGAATATGTGCCGGTGTTGTTTAGTGGCCCGGCAGTATTGCCGAAAAATCTTGGCGAGCGTCAGACCTTTGCTGACATGGGACAGACGCTGGCGGACTTTTTCCAATTGGCGCCGCTGGCTTATGGCCAGTCCTTTTTACCGCTGGTCCAGACCAGTAACGAATGACCTAACTGAAGAGAAATTTGATGAGTACTCCACATATCAACGCCGCAGATGGTGCTTTTGCTGAAACCGTTTTAATGCCTGGCGATCCACTGCGGGCCAAACATATTGCTGATACCTTTCTGACCGACGTTGTGCAGGTCAACACTGTGCGCAATATGTTTGGTTTTACCGGCACCTATCAGGGTAAAAAAGTCAGCGTAATGGGCTCTGGCATGGGGATCCCGTCGATGTCTATTTACGCCACTGAGTTGGTGAAGTTCTATGGTGTGAAAAACATTATCCGGATTGGTTCTTGTGGTGGTTTACCACTGTCTGTGAAAGTGCGTGAAGTAGTGATTGCGATGGGGGCCAGCACAGACTCAGCAGTCAATCGGAATCGGCTGCAGGGCATGGATTTTGCTGCTTTAGCCAGTTTTGATTTGCTGGAACGCGCTGTAGCTGCAGCCCGGGCGAAAAATATCGCCGTGAAAGTCGGCAATGTCTTCACCTCTGATCTGTTTTATAACCCAAGCGAAACCCTGTTTGATACGCTGGAAAAATACGGCATTCTGGGGGTTGAGATGGAAGCTGCTGGCTTATACGGCGTAGCGGCAGAATACGGTATCAATGCCTTATCTATTATGACAGTGTCGGATCATATCCGTACCGGTGAGTCGTTAAGCGCTGATGAGCGTCAGACCAGCTTTAATGAAATGGTCGAAATTGCCTTAGCCCTGGCTTAAGCGGAGTCTGAAGATGTCACTGAGCAGTAATAAAATGTTTTATGTCTCCTGGGAAGCCTTTCACCGCGCCACCAAGCAACTGGCTAAGCTGTGTCTGGACGGCGGTTATGACAGCATCATCGCAGTCAGCCGTGGTGGATTGGTGCCAGCCGCTATTCTGGCGCGCGAGCTGAATATCCGAGTGGTCGACAGTATTTGTGTGTCGAGCTATGACCATGATCAGCAACGTGAATTACGGATCCTGAAAAACGCCGAAATCGTCGACAGCCCAAAACTGTTGATCGTGGACGATTTGGTCGACACCGGCGAAACCGCCAAAGCGCTGCGCGAGTTATTCCCGCAAGCTTGTTTTGTCACTGTGTACGCCAAACCACAAGGCAAACCGCTGGTGGATAAATACGTCACGGATATCGAACAAGACACCTGGATCCAACTACCATGGGATATGGAGCTGTCTTATAGCAAGCCGTTAGCAGAGCAGTGATGGTTTGGTGCTGTGGGCTGACAGCGTGGCAGCTTTTTGTCGGCGTTGCAGCCGACGGTTGCTTTTTCTGAAGCCGTGACAACGGCTGGTGTTTTTTAAGCTTGCAGCTAAGTGCTTTATTTTTCTAGCTTGCCGCTAGCATGCTTTGAAAAGCTTTCGCCGTTGGCGAGTTCCTTTCTTTTGCTTCGCCAAAAGAAAGGAACCAAAGAAAAGGCGACCCCGGATCGCTCGAAAGCCCGCAATAAAATCAATAGTTTGAGGCGCTGGCGCAACTCGCAGTTCGCTAGCGTCGAACTGCTCAGACACTCGCCAGCTTAAAACCTCAAACCATTGATTTTAAAGCGGCTCGCGAAACGGGGATAAAAGCTTACTTCGATCGAGAAGCGGATACTGGCTACTGACTCACAAAAAGAGTTTTCACTGTAACATGGCATCAGTTACTTTTTTCGCTAGGAAAGTGTTATCCCATTCAAAATTATCAGCTCGGTATGCCTTCACTTTTGCTGCGGTGTCTTCGATCGATTCCAATTTAGTTTCGAGAGAAATTATGCCTGAGTCAAATTGATTTTCTTTAAAGCCGCCATCACTTTGGTTAAGAAGCAAAACTTGGAGTAACTCATAAATTTCCAAGTAATATTTGGTGGCTATATTGCTGATAACCACAACCTCTCGATTTGGTTTGCTCCTCCAGCTTTCTAAAACGTGAAACTTTTTATCTAAATGTTTTCTATATTTTTTCTTTGCCTCACTTAAAGACAAAGTGACCTTTCCCCTTCTACAATGCCGACTCAAATCCTTCCGAAAATCACCTTTAATGCTTTCGTTTAGAATGCTTCTTGCGTCAGTAATGTTGATTACAAAGCCTTTGAGCGATACAGACACTCTTTCTTCTGGTATAAAGCGAACGGCTGAGTGAAGTGCGGGAATAAACTTAACCTCATGAGCAAAAAAGTTACGCAGAGCCTTTATGCCAAGTCGCCAATGGCACGAAGTTCTATTGATATATTCGCGCTTAAAATGCTCACTATCGGTCAGCGATTTTGCCGTTACAAAAAATGACTGAGTTCGCAACCAATAAGATAAATACTCTCTCCTGCCTGCCAATTGATAATTATACTCGCGAAGTTCAGCCACCATTTGGGCTTCCAACTCAGTCATTTCAGTGATAGCGGCAGAGAGAACCAGTAACCGATCTAAAAAATTTCGGTCTATAAAAGTCATCTATTGGATTCCTTTCATCTTACACCCTTATAGTTTACAGCACGGCTTTAAGATCCAAAGTTAAATGTTTGCAACTGGCACAAAGTTACCCTTAATACCACAACTTTTTTATCCCCGTTTCGCGAGCCGCTTTAAAATCAGTGGTTTGAGGTTTTAAAACGCCGAGTGTTTGAGCGGGCTGACGTTAGCAGCCCGCGAGTTGCGGCGTTGCCTCAAACCATTGATTTTATTGCGGGCTTTCGAGCGATCCGGGGTCGCCTTTTGTTGGTTACTTATTTTGGCGAAGCAAAATAAGTAACTCGCCAAAGGCGAAAGCTTTTAAAAGCCAGCATGCTGCAAGCAAAAAACACACTCCGTTGTCACGGCACAACATTAATCGATCTTCAGTTTTACCCACACCAAACGGTGATCCGAACTGGCGCCTCTGCTGTTAACGGCTTCGTGCAGTGGTTCGCCGGCTGCTGGCCAGAACACGCCTGAGCTGAGCACTTGTACGCCATGCCGGGAAGGTAAGACATAATCGGCCCGCATCCGCCAACCGGCGGTGTGGCTGGCGGCATGTGCTTTATCCGGGCTGTGGTTTTTCCCGCCAGCGCTGACCGGTACGGGTTCAGATTGAATACGCGGATGATTCACCAGTGCCTGGATAGCTTCGCGGGAAGCATCGCCTTCCACTGGTGATGAATTCAGATCGCCCATTACCACAAAAGGTGCATTACCCTGATAGCCGCCGCGCTGGCCTTGATCGTCCACCATATAGGATTGGCCTGCCAGGTAATCGACCCAAAACCTGACTTCGTCATGGTTACGATGACCGTTACGATTTTCGGCACCATCAAACACCGGTGGCGTAGGGTGACTGGCCAGTACATGCAAAGTTTTGCCGTTGATGCTGACCGGCAAATCCCAATGCGATTTACTGGATAACGGCATTTGCGCCCAGGCTTCTTGACTAAACCATGGGCTGCCATCGGCTTTGACCGTTACTTTGTGGTTTGGCATATCACGCCATTTAAACTTTTGGAAGGTGCGGGCTTTGCTTTGCTCAAGTGGATATTTTGACAGCAACACCATGCCATACTGACCAGGGTAATTGCCAAAGCCCCAGCCATCTTCTGGCAGTTGATTGACGTTGCCATCATTGTTTAAGTCAAAGCCACTGGGCTGGCCGGTGTTGACTTCAGTGTAATAAAAGTAAGGATAATCAATAGCTTTGCCGCCATGCTGCGACTTTGCCAGATAATTCCGTAAAAAAAGCTGCACACCTTGTGCTGGATCGGCAATGTAATCAAATTCATTCAGCAGAATAATATCCGGCTGCACTTGCTGGATAATCGCGGCAATATTGCTGATTTGGGCGTTGTTGCCTGATTGCAATTGCTGCGACAGTACTTGCGGCCCTAGCGGTTGTCCTTTTGCCACATAGTTTTCAGCTTCCATACTGACGTTAAAAGTAGCGATAGTGAGTTCAGTTGCGCTCAAACAAAAAGCTCCGCTGCAGGCAAATACAGCTGACAGTATGACAGGAATTTTTTTCATCAGGATACTCAGATAAAGACCACACAAAACAGGCGTCAGATTAACGCTAAATAACAGGATAACCCATATATATTGCATTTAGATGGCTGGATTGCTGAATTTTGCAACATATATCAGCGAAATTTTAAGCAAAGATAGGATGTTACCTGCATATTTCTGGTCTGATATGTTACACTCGTTTGACAACAAGCGTGTTGACCATAAGCGTGCAAAAAAGTTCCAAAACTTTGGCATTAAATTTCTGGTCAGCGATGAATGTAAGAAAAACGCAATATTACTGCGTTAAGCTTGTCTCCCAACGTTAAAAGACGATTTGGCTTTAATCAGAGTTCAATAAGATCGACAACTACTGGATGAAAACAGATATGAAAATGAGACATATTGCGATGGCTGTTGCCGTAGCGCTGAGTTCAAGTTATGCCATGGCTGATACGTCATCAGCAGTGCGCGGCCGCATTTCTACACCTGAAGGTGCTGCGGCAGCGGGCACTAAAGTTGTGATCCTGCACGTGCCGTCAGGAACCAGCCGTACTGTAACAACCAACGACAGCGGCAGCTTTGTTGCTTCCGGTCTGCGTGTGGGTGGCCCTTACAAAATCATCGTAGACTCAGATACTTATGCTGATGAAACTGTAAATGATATATTTCTGCAATTAGGTGACACTTTTCAGTTAAACCGTCAGTTAAAAACTGCTGAGCAAGTTGAACGTATTGCTGTAACAGGTACTGCCATTGCAAGTCAAACAACGGGTAGCAGCAGTACTTTCGACCAAGAATTAATTGAAAACGCTCCAGCCTTCAACCGCGATTTAAAAGATATTGTCAGAAACAATCCTTTAGCTGTAGTTTCAGAAGATAACCAGTTAAGTATTGCCGGTGCAAACAGCCGTTTTAACAGTTTCACCATTGACGGTATCGGTCAAAATGACGATTTTGGCTTGAATAGCAGTGGATATCCAACGCAGCGTTCACCTATTTCACTGGATGCCATTTCTCAAATCAGTGTTGATGTGACACCTTTTACTGCTAAAGCTGGCGGTTTTTCAGGTGGTTTAGTCAATGCTGTAACCAAATCAGGTACCAATGACGTTGCAGGTTCATTTTTTTATGAAATGACAAACAACAGTCTGGCTGGCAACGCAAAATCAAAACGTATATCAAACAACCGCACTTTTGAAGTCAGTGATTCTTACACCTTTGGTGGAACTCTTGGCGGTGCAGTGGTTGAAGATAAGCTGTTTTATTTCGTTTCTTATGAGAATTTTAAGCAAGAAACACCAACGCCATTTGGTGTTGGCTCTGGTTCCAACCCAAGTTTAGTAACACAAGCTCAAGTTGATACCGTGCTGAAAACCTTAAAAGACACATACGGTATCACTGACAGCTTAGGTTCAGATCCTGAAGATACAGATGAAAAAATTCTGTTGAAAATTGACTGGAACATCAACGACTTACATCGTGCTGACTTTACTTACCAATTCCAGAATAACCTGGAAGGCCGCAATTTCTCAGACTCCAACAACACGATCGTGTTGAAGTCACGTGCTTATGACTATAAAACAATTACCAGCAACTTTGCCGGTCACTTATTTTCTGATTGGACAGACGCATTTTCTACTGAAGTTAGTTTCGCTTATAAAGATGTGAAGGCTGAATCATTATTAAATTCCTTTAATGCCGCTTATTCTATTCAGACGCCGACTGGCCGTATCAACGGTGGTACTGACGTTTTCCGTCATGCAAACGTCGCTGATAACGTTAACTTTAAGTTAGGCGTAGATGCTACTTATTTAATGGATGAGCATACGCTGAACTTTGGATATGAAGTTGAACGTCTGAACCTGTTTAACTTATTTGCGGAATCATCTTTAGGCTCATGGACATTTGACAACACCAACAGTGGTGCAGTCAGTGGTATGACTAATTTTGCGCAGAAAAAACCAACTGCTTTTGATTACAAAAACGCGCCTTCGAATAAAATCGAAGATACAACCGTTGATTTAACCAGAACAACGCATGTGTTGTATGTGGAAGACGAGTTCTCGCCAATTGACGATGTTGATGTGACTGCTGGTTTACGTTATGAGCGTTTAGCGACTAACGATATCCCGACCTTGAGTCCTGCTTTCCAAAAGCAGTATGGCTTTGCAAACACTGAAGCGATGGATGGTCTGGATGTGGTATTACCACGTTTAGGTGTGAAGTGGTATTTGACTGAATCTACTACATTACGTGGTGGTGTTGGCCTGTTCACCGGCGGTCAGCCGAATGTGTGGGTGACGAACTCTTATACCAACAATGGTATGACGTTTGTACAAGCACCAAAATCAGTGCGCGATCAAACGCTGACAAACACTGCTAATGTCGATTTCAACAGTGTTCCTCAGTTTGTAAAAGACAGCCTGAAACCTGGTGGTTTTACTAACTACACGGATCCAAACTTCAAGTTACCGACTGATTTACGTTATCAGTTAGCAGCCGATTTTAACTTTGAGATCCCTTTCTTAGGTGATGATTTCAACAGTACTTTAGATGCGACCTTGATCCAGCGTCGTGATCCTGCCGTTTGGTTGGATACTTCACGTGTACCTTCAGGTAAAAAAGCTGCTGATGGCCGTATCATCTATAAGAGCATCTATAGCGGTGATCTGAAAGATAACTATGACATCATGCTGACCAATGGTGAAGAATCTGAAACCACGCGTATCTTGTCTGCCAGTTTAGCCAAAACTTGGGAAACAGGTATTCGTATGACTACGTCATATACCAATCAGGATTCAGAAGAAGCCAACCCAGGTACCAGTTCACGGGCTGTTTCTAACTATGGTAACAACCCAGTGTTGAACCGTAACGTCAATATCATTGCTCCGGCAGTGAATGAGACCAAACACCGCTTGGTATTAAACTTAGGTTACAGCACAGAGTTCTTCTCTGGTTATGCCACTAAGTTTGATTTGTTCTTTGAGCGTAAATCAGGCCGTCCATTAAGTTATGTTCTGGATAGTAACCGTGATTTTGCCTTTGGTGACCAAACAGATTTAGGTTCAAATGATGTGTATTTACCATATATTCCAACCAGCGCCACAGATCCTGTGATGAAGTTCGGTAATGGTAAAACAGGTTACACCTACGAGCAGATCATGGAAGTGTTCAGAACCGTTGGTTTGGATAAATATGCTGGTGGTCATGCACCGAAGAACGCATTTTATCAGCCATGGACTACAACGATGGACTTAAACGTCCAGCAAGAGATCCCTGGTTTCTCTCCAGAGCATAAAGGTACACTGTATTTCACAGTGCTGAACCTGGCGAACCTGTTGGATAAAGATTCAGGTCAAGTACACCGTATGCGTTTCCCACAACAGCCATTGATGCAGTTCTCAGTTGACTCAACAACTGGGCAGTACACCTATGAGCCGTTAAGTTCAAGTTCAACATTATTGCAAAACGCGCGTAACTGGAGTGAGTTCTATCCTTCAGCTTCAGTGTGGCGGATTAAAGTTGGTGTGAACTACCGCTTCTAAGATTGGCTTGTATTAAATCAGTTGCTTCCAGGTGGCTGATTTAATCGCAACCAGCGTTCAAAAACGCCAGTCAGCCGACTGGCGTTTTCTTTTAGTGATATTGACCTCATTGATACAGCCTTAATTCTTCAGCTCAGTGCTCAGTTTTGTTGGTTAGTTATTTCTAATTGCGCCGAAATTGGCGATAATTAGCTGTCTTTCATTTCCATAAGAATAAAACCGTGGCGAAACCTACCATTATTGCAATCGCTGGCGCTTCTGCGTCTGGCAAAAGCCTGTTTGCTTCCACCGTCTATCAGGAACTTGTCGCAGAGTTCGGTGGCGAACGTATTTCAGTGCTGGCAGAGGATGCCTATTATCGGAATCAGGATCATTTATCGATGGATCAGCGGGTGCTGACCAACTACGACCATCCTGCGGCCTTTGAACACGAATTGTTGGCCGTGCATCTGCAACAATTACGCGATGGTCAGGCAGTGGAAATGCCACAATATTGTTATAAAACCCATACCCGCAAAACCGAAACCATTAAAGTGCAACCCGCCAAGGTGATCCTGGTGGAAGGTATTTTATTGCTGACGGATGCCAGATTACGCGAGCAGTTTAATATCACCGTGTTTATGGATACGCCGCTGGATGTGTGTCTGCTGCGTCGGATCAAACGCGATATGGAAGACCGCGGTCGTACTTTAAGTTCGATCACCGAGCAGTATGAAAATTACGTCCGGCCGGCCTTTTTCGAATTTATTTCTCCGTCCAAACAATTTGCCGATTTAGTGGTGACTCGTGGTGGTAAAAACGAAATCGCCATTGATATCGTCAAATCAAAAATTCGCGCCCTGCTAGCCAGTTAATGGTCAGCAGGTGAGTCGCAAGATGAGGCAGCGTAAGCTGCCTCAGTTGTTTTAAGCCACAAGGTTTAGCGCATTTTTCACTGGTTCTGATGTCACAGGATGATCCCACCGCTGTGCTGTGCTACCTTGGCAGTCGAAAAATTCTAACAACAGAAGGAGCCGATATGCGGCTGAAGAAAATTTTATTGGGGATACTGCTATTGGCAGTTTGCGCCGGTTTGGCGTATCAATTTTGGTTACCACACTGGCTGACTGAGCTGACGCAAGCTGAACAAAAACGGATGGCCGCGATCACGCCGAGCAGTCCGAGTGCCGCACCAGCTCAGGTGTTGGATGCGAATCGACTGATGGCTGATGTCCGCTGGCTGGCCGATCCAGCGCGGCAGGGCAGAGCACCGGGTTCGCCGGGTGGATTGGCGGCGCGACAATGGCTAGTGCAGCAATTTCAACAGATTGGCTTAGATCCGGCCGGGACCGATGGTTATCTGCAGCCTTATAACGTCGAAGCGCATTATCAGTGGCTACGGTTATTGCGTGGCAAAGATCCGTTAGTGCCTGCTGCCAATAATGCGGCCAATGTGCTGGGATTTTTACCTGGGCTTGATCCGTCGCTAAAACCTGTGGTGGTGACCGCGCATTATGATCACCTCGGCATGCATGATGGCAAAATTTTTACCGGCGCCGATGATAATGCCTCGGGCGTCGCGGCTTTGTTAGAGCTGGCGCGCTATTTTAAACAACAGCAGTTGCAACATCCGCTGTTATTTATCGCACTTGATAGTGAAGAAAAAGGCTTGCAAGGCGCGGTGGCCTTGTTTAAACATCAGTTGTTAAGGCCTGAGCAACTGGCCTTTAATGTCAATCTGGATATGCTCAGCCGCGACACCGGCCAGGTATTACTGGCGGTCGGAAGTTATCATCATCCCTGGTTATTGTCGTTATTAAAACAACAACAAGCGCAAAGTGCCGTCAAGTTGCTGGCCGCTTATGACAGACCCTGGTACAAAGCGGGGCGGGTCGATGATTATACCCTGAGTTCAGACCATGGTGTTTTCCATCAGCAAGGCGTGCCTTTTATCTACTTTGGTGTGCCTGATCATCCGGATTATCACACCGAGCGAGACACCGCGGATAAAGTGGATGTCGATTTTTATCATCAGGCAGTAGAAAGCGTGCGGCTATTTTTGCAATTACTGGATACTGATTTATTGAAACGTTAATCCAATCAGTACTGCCACTGTGAGCTGCAGTGGCAGTACTGGCTTTGGGACTCAAGCGGCCGCCAGTGGACTGTTCTGCAGCGTCGAAGTGAGCAGCTTAGCCGGTTTTGCGCCAAAGCTGAATGCTAACTTTTTGATTTTTAATAATTTAAATTGGATATGAAACGAGCGTTTGAAAAGCTAATTTAGTCGCTGTTCAAGCAAATATTTTCTGTATATAATCGCGGCGCAAAACGTCAAGTTCAGACAACCCCATACAAGCACATGTCCGCCCTGGTACTGAGTTGCCACCGGCTCCCGCTTCGAAACTGTAACTACTTGATCTTTTGGTGCTATCCTAGGAATCCGGCATCACTAGAACAATAATTCTGCAGCTTTGCGGATCTAGATCCAAGGAATATCAATATGATGAGTTTAGTTGGCATCTTTGCCATCTTATTAGTTGCTTATCTGGCTTCAACCCACAGAAGTCAGATTAAATGGCGCACCGTCGGTGGCGCTTTTATTATCCAGTTGGCGATCGGGGCTTTTGTCCTCTATGTGCCTTTTGGCAAAGACGTGCTGATCAGTGTATCCGGCGCGGTCGGTAACGTCATTTCTTATGCGCAGGAAGGCATCCGCTTCTTGTTTGGAGACGCTGGCGCGATGAAATATGGTTTTGTGTTTGCCATTCATGTGCTCACTGTCATTATTTTCTTTTCTTCGCTGATTGCGGTGCTGTATCACATTGGTGTGATGAAGTTTGTGATTGGGATTATCGGTGGTGGCCTACAGAAATTACTTGGCACCAGTCGGCCTGAATCGATGAGTGCGGCCGCCAATATTTTTGTCGGTCAAACTGAAGCGCCATTAGTGGTGCGGCCTTTTATTCCAACCATGACCCGCTCTGAACTCTTTGCGGTGATGGTCGGTGGTCTGGCATCGGTGGCAGGTTCAGTGCTGGCAGGTTATGCCGGCATGGGCGTGGAATTAAAATACCTGATTGCGGCCAGCTTTATGGCGGCGCCAGGTGGTTTGTTGATGGCCAAAATGTTAGTGCCGGAAACTGAACAGCCGAAAAATACCCTGACTGAAATCGGTGCGGAAGAGCGCAGTACCAACGTGATTGATGCCGCCGCTTCAGGCGCAGCCAGTGGTTTAATGCTGGCGCTGAATGTAGGCGCTATGTTACTGGCATTTGTCGGTTTGATTGCTTTAATTAATGGCATCGTCGGCTGGGCTGGCGCTTTGGTTGGGGTAGAAGGTTTAACCCTGCAGCTGATTTTCGGCTATGTGTTTCAGCCGCTGGCCTTTATCCTGGGTGTGAGCTGGGAAGAAGCGCGTTTAGCCGGTAGTTTTATCGGTCAAAAATTAGTGATCAATGAATTCGTGGCCTATCTGGATTTCATCAAGTATGCCCAGGAAGGTAAGCTCTCGGAGCACACGCAAATAATCGTAACCATCGCGTTATGTGGCTTTGCTAATTTCTCGTCGATTGCCATCCTGTTGGGTGGTCTTGGCAGCATGGCGCCAAGTCGTCGGCCTGATATTGCACAGCTGGGTTTAAAAGCACTGTTTGCTGCGACATTAGCGAATTTAATGTCGGCAGCTATTGCAGGCTTTTTCTTCTCTTTAGGCTAATTAACTTAAGTAAAAACAGGTCTGTTCTATGACTCAACAACAAGTCCCAACCTTAGATATCAGACGGTTTGCCACCGACAAAGA